>DAOUEQ010000074.1:0-51258 GCA_034430395.1 Anaerolineales bacterium
AGATCCATTCTTCGCGTAAGTTCAAACGCTCGCGGGATGTGATCAGAAAGCGAACATCGGGGGCATGCTGTATCAGCTCGGTGAGTAGCCCGGCGCCTTCAATCAGGTGTTCGAAATTATCCAGGACCAGAAGGCAAGATCTCCGGGCGAGAAAATCGATCACCTGCTCTTTTGGGGACAAATCGGAGACTTGAACGTCGATCGTAAAGCGCAGTGCTTCGGCGATTGCAGGCACCATCTCGTCAGGTGTCTCAACCGCGGTCAATTCGACGAACCAAACACCTTGTGGGAAGGCCTCTCCTAAATCAGCGGCGACCTGCAATGAGAGTCGGGTCTTCCCAGTACCCCCAGGACCGACTAGCGTAACCAGTCTGGCTTCGCTCAGCAGTTCCTTGATGCGTTCGATCTCATCTTCCCGTCCAACGAAGGAGGTTAATTGAGAGGGTAGATTATTCGGTAAGGCGTCGAGCGTTTGCAGGACAGGGAAATCAGAGGCGAGCCCTGCGATGATCAACTGGCTGATACGCAGCGGGTGCTGAAGATCCTTCAAGCGATGCTCGCCCAAGTCCTTTAAGCGAATACCATCCGGTAGATCATGTTCAACAAGGGAGGTGGTGGTGGGGGAGAGAAGCACCTGGTCGCCGTGTCCAGCATGAGCGATGCGCGCCGCCCGGTGCACATCCATGCCCACATAGCCCTCTGCTGCCCGCACTGGCTCTCCTGTGTGGAGCCCCATGCGTACACGCACCTCAACGCCGTCCGGCCACTCGTTCGCTTGGAGAGCTCGCTGGATCTCGGCCGCAGCCGCCACGGCTTGACTGGCGCGGGGGAAGGACACGAAGAAGGAATCACCCTGGGTGTCAACTTCCTGGCCTTCATGGCGTGTGAAGACCTCGCGCAAGATGGTGCGCTGATCCGCCAGTAGGTCAGTGTAGGCATCGCCCAGCTGCGCTAGCAGCCGGGTCGAGCCTTCAATATCTGTGAAGAGAAAGGTGACGGTGCCGGAGGGAAGCTCTGTGCTATTCAATGGCAGTGCCTAACGCTTGGCTTCGTATTTGACGTCATTTTAAGCCTCGGTCGACCTCATGGATTCCACCACACCGAATCCGGATGCTTTCACTGATCCCAGATGTCCTCGTGGTCCGATGACCGACAATAACATCTAATCGGCATTTGCCAACTGCGAATGCGAAATCGTAATTTGCTGCACAAGCTGCGAAGACAGGAACGATTCTCTCAGTTCTTGATCCACTAATTGATCGGCAAGCGATTCTACGATTCTCATGGCTTGCTCAAATGCCTCACTTGCTCCATTATGATCACCGGCCAGCATCAGCGCACTTCCCACACCATTCAACGCTCGCACCATATTGTAAGGGCGTTCGATTTCTTCCCAGATCTTTCCCGCTTCGAGGAAATGGTCGGATGCCTGATTGGGGTCTTTCTTGGCTAATGCCAGGCACCCCCGGGCTTCGGCTAAAGCGGCTTTTGTCTTAGGCAAGTCTAATTGCTGGAACGCTTCGCTGATACGGGAAACGCAGGCCTTTCCATCTTTCAACACGACACGTTTGCGGTGCATCAGCGTCCAATAGCACACATACAAAAGTGGCATGACGCTATCAGGGGGGGGGAGCGGGATGGAATCAACGTGGTGGATTAACATCTCCACGAACTCGTCAGTTTTCGTTTCCAGTCCAAGGGCTGCGGAGGATCGTATGAGTTCACCGAGGTACGGAGCCACGGTTTGGATCTCGCCAGTTTTTATCGCACCCTCTAACGTTCGCTCCAGACGATCCAGCGCTTCTCTATTACGACCAAGATCATTTTCGATCTCCCCCAGAGAATTGGATGCCCAAATCTGGAATATTCCGAAACCCAATCTTTCAATTTCCGGAAGGTAGCTGAGCGCCGTCTTCCAATTCCCCCCGTACCAATCGATGGTTAGAAGCTTTAAAAAGGACATGGTCTCGATAATTAAAATTCCGATTTTTTTCGCAAATCGAATGTAGTCTTGGGTGAGTTCTCTGGCTTCTTTATTCCGGCTGTGGTCCGTCAAATTCTCAACTAAATTGAAATAAACTCGATTGATTACTCTGGGATCGTTCCATTCAAGCGATAGTTGTAGACTCTTGAATAAGTACGAAAAGCCCTGCTCCTCGTCTCCGATCTCACATCTTGAACAACCAACCGTGCTGAGCGTGTTAATTCGGACATCTTCGCCCTGGAATCGCTCAGCCAATTCAAGCGCACGCTCACCCATGGAAATGGCTTGCTCGTGTTCTGCGTTAAGCATATGCAAGCGAGACATCAAAGATAGTGTTTCCGCCAACTCGATCGAATCGGGCTGCCTCTCTAAAATCTCTAAGGCTTCTTCGTACAGATTCATCGAAGCCTGTCGATCTCCAAGTCCCCAATGGGAAGTTCCGATCCAGGCTTTTACTTGCCCTATCTTCAAAGGATCTTCCAGCCGTTCATACACGTTGAGGGCTTGCTGCAAAAGATCAATCGATTCCTGGATCGAGCCCTCCCCGAATGCTTTCCAACCTGCACGAAGCAGATAATCTCCCGCCTTCTCCAATTCTTCTGCACGATAGAAATGGTGAGCGAGGATTCCCAGCAGGTCCTCGACTCGATCCGCAAAAAGATGCTCGATAGCTTCGCCAACTTTCCGGTGAAACTCGCGGCGTCTCTCAACCAGCAATGAGCCATACGCCGCTTCCTGAGTTAAGGAATGCTTAAAGATATACTCGAGCTCAGGTCGGCGGGTTTTTTCCCGAACGAGATCCACGCGTTGAAGTTGGGCTAGATGCGCACCCAATTCACGTTCCGCCTCGGTGATCGACTCGAGGATGCGGTATAGGAAGCTTTTTCCAATAACGGAAGCGAGTTGTAATGTGTCGCGGACGTCTTCTCCCAACCGATCGATGCGGGCTTGCAGCACTCCGGTCAGTGAATCGGGAATAATGACCTGCGCGATTTCTTTCGTCGCGCGCCAAGTGTCACCCTCATGCAGGAGCACACCTTGATCGATCAGGTTGCGGATGATCTCCTCCAGATAGAAGGGATTGCCCTCTGAGCGATCCATCATCAGCCGGCGTATACCATCGGGAAGAGCGGCGACTTCGAGTAGGTTGTTAACTAACCGATCTGAGTCGTTCTTGGAAAGTCGCTTCAGATGGATTTCCGTGTAGCGGTGGCTATAGTCCGTCTCGGCCTTGAGCTTCGCACTCCAGGAACCGTGATCGCGCTCGACGCGCATTAAGATGAGCAACATGAGTGAGCATCGATCGGTCGCGCCGAATAAATCTTCTAATATTTCGAGGCTCGACGGATCGGCCCAGTGGGTGTCCTCAAAACAAAGAACCGTGGGTTCTTGCTCCGCTACGTGAGCGAAGTAGTGCTGGACGGATTTCTTGACCTGGTGTTTGACCGTCTCACCGTCGAGAACCTGGAATAGATCTCGTGCAGCCTCATCCTGCTTCAAACCTAAGATGTGGAAGAGAAAGGGTAGGTCCTCATCAGAATCGTCACCGAATAAATCGCTGACACGGCGCCGCAGCGCAGCTTTAACCTTCACTTCCGCATCGCCATCGGAAAGACCCAGATCGGCCAGGATAAGTTGGGTGATGGGCCAGAACGAAAGCGCGCTTCCGTAAGAAAGTGAGCGCCCCTCGAGCCAGCGCAGGGACGAGGATGGCGTCGATGTTTCTTCCGACTCAGTCTGGGCTACTTGCTGCATCGCTTCCTGCACCAGACGGGTCTTGCCGATCCCCGCATCTCCCAACACGATAACGATTTGACCCAACCCTTGCTGCAGAGAATCCAAGGCCGAACTCAGGCGTTGTAGTTCAGAGTCTCGCCCTACGAGAGGAGAACGTAAGCCTTCGATCCCACGCCCACTGGATGGCTCGGTTTTGGCTTCGACGAGCTCGAACATAGCCAGGGCGGCGCTTTTACCTTTAACGGGGGATTCTCCCAGATCGCGCAGGGTAAAACCCGCTTCGATGCGACGGGCGAGCATCTCCGATACCAGGATCTGACCTGGTTCCGCCGCACCCTCCAGTCGTGCGGCTACGTTCACCGCATCGCCCACGGCCAGATATTCTGCGTTTTCCCCTGTACCGACATCGCCCAATACCACTTCGCCAGCGTGAATCCCGATCCGCATCTGGAAGTCGTCAACAAAACCGGACAACTCAGACTGGTATTCGGTCATGCTGGCCTGGATGTCCAGCGCCGCCCGTGCTGCCCGTTCAGGGTCATCCTCGTGGGTAAGTGGGGCACCGAAAAAAGCAAGGACACCGTCACCCAACAGTTGCGCGATGGTGCCTTCGTAGCGATACACCGCGCCGCTCACCCGCCGGTGCGCCCCCTGCACGACCTCCTTCCACTCCTCCGGGTCGAGCTTTTCAGCGATAGCGGTCGAGCCGACGATGTCGGTGAAGAGGATGGTGACCAACTTGCGTTGACCTGGTAATCCCCTTGGGTCCTGGCGTATTTTCTCCTGCAGCCCCTCGGGTGCGAGCTTGCGCAAGCGATCGAGGCGGTCTAGGTCGTGAGGTTCATCAGAACCATGTAGGGGCGTCGCACAGGCAGAACAAAAACGCGCCTCAGGTGGGTTTTCCTGTTGGCATTTTGGACACACTTGGGGCAGTGGATGGGCGCACATACTGCAAAAGCGAGCCCCTGGCGCATTTTCGGCGTCGCATTGTACGCAGCGCATGAGGTCTCCTGCTAAACCCGAGCCAACCTAAAAAGAGTGAGATCCAAAAAACCATCTCCTGACAATGTTCTACTAGACCTATTATGGATTAAATTCCGACAGAACCGTAAAGCGCAGTGCAGCGTGTACGGAGGCAGGGTTCCAGCAGTAGCGTACACCGTCCATTCGCTGAAATCAAGCTTATAGTTCAAATCGATCGTGAGGCACGTCACTCCCACGCCAGGAAATAGGCGGGTATGTCCAAGAACTCAATAGATCCACCTTCATCCAGGATGACCTGGAATTCTCTCTTTGAGATATTCTCACGCAACGTTTGCTATGGATGCATCTTCTGCTGTGTGCTATTGTTAGGATGAATCCGTTGGAGCGTGATCGATGGAACTCACCCAAATCTCTGAACAACGCCTCCGCAGGGTATTCAAATCCCTTAACCGCTTCATGCTCCTGCTCTGGCGATTAGGCTTAGGCTCTTGGATGAAATGGCCAGAACTCAGCGGCGCCATCATGGTGATCAAGCATACTGGACGCAAGACCGGACTGACGCGCTACACGCCGGTGAACTACGCCGTCGTGGATGGGGATATCTACTGTACGGCAGGGTTTGGGAGTATATCTGACTGGTATCGCAATATTCTTGCGAACCCGCAGGTTGAGATCTGGCTGCCGGATGGCCGCTGGGCTGGCACGGCGGATGACGTATCGGATGAGAAAGATTGCGGGGAGCTCCTGCGACAGGTGATCATCGCCAGCGGCTTCGCCGGGCCGCTCTTCGGAGCAGATCCGAAGAAGCTCAGCGATGCGGACCTCGAAAAATTAATGAACAGCTATCGCCTGATCCGCATCCAGCGGAAGGAGGCGGTTACTGGACCCGGCGGTCCCGGCGATTTAGCATGGGTCTGGCCGGTCTCTACCTTTATACTGCTGTTTCTATTCTTGGTACGGAGCCGGAGGAGATAAGCAAGGCGTTGATCCGAGCTCATGACTTCGATGCGTGAATTGAATAAATGGAAAGAGTCACCACGGTCAAGTTCATGGCAAATAGATCGGTAGATCGCACAATAAGCTGATATTCTTACCCCACATCATTCCAAGGGATTGCTCATGAGACGAGTATTTCCGATTTTTATTCGAGTGTTGATCATTGTTGGTTTTGGCTGCAGCTGCAGCGTTATGGATAGATTGGATACTCCCTCAAGCCAGTCGACCGGGATCTCGATACCCGCTCCACCACCGGCTGATCAGATCAAGCTCAGCCCGATAGAGACTGCAGAGGCCCTTGCCGATCCGGAGAACGCAGGTATTGGTGTGTGGTCGTTGGTGGCCAATCTGGGGATTGGCGTTTACACGGGTGATGGCGAGCAAATCTTAGCGGGCTCCGAGCTTAGCGAGCATGATTTCTGGCTTTATGATTTTGAACTCCCTCTGCTTGCTCACCTGGCACAGGGGGACCCACGCCCATTTCGTATGACGATCTCACGCCTGACCGCTGTTGGTTTCAAGGGAACAACAATGGACCTGATCAGGGTCTATCGCGACACGTATGCCCTGAATGCTGATAAGTCCCTGGTCCAGCTCTTCCGCGCGATGGATGTTGAATTTCGTGAAGGCATCGAGTTGACCCCACTGCAGGAATGGCTGTTGATGCTGGATACCTTCGTTCCAGCGAATGGATCAATGGCGGTGAAAGGCGGCTACTTGTTTTCGTTTGTGCAAGGCAGAGGAGTCTTCTCCGTTTCAGCACAGGGTGGCCCATGCGGTTTCATCTCTGGGGGACAGGTGCAAGCGAACTGGGGCATTATCCAGTCCAATACGGATCTCGGCCTGTTGCTGCATGCTGAAGCGGCATATTACGCAATCCATGGCTTACTCATTGCCCAGAGCGCTCAGGCAATACTCGATGCTTCGCCGAATTCTGCTCACGAGGGCCATGGCGGCCCCGGAGATGTGATCGACCTCACTGTGACCATCATGATGACCTATGTTCCCCAGGATATCCCCGTCGGTGGAACGCAATGCGGTGTCCTGGTGAATTTGGATCCGCCATTGGTTGGACCGCAATATAGTGTGGAGATTGTATGGGATATCCCGGAAGTGCTCAGCGAGCATGGCTCCGTTGATATGCCAGAAGGGGGAGCTTCTCTCACGGACCACCAAGGGCAATCGAAGGTTCGATTTCAAGCACGTCAGGAGGAGGCGAACGGGAAGGGTGAGGAAGAATTCGAGGACGGTGTCGTACGAGCGACCTACAACCTGCGAAATCACCTCGCCAACAATGGATACCACGATCCAAGAATGCTGAGCCTGATCCCAGAGAGGATGCCAATCGATCCACCCGCGGTTGTAGAGATAAGCTGGCATGAACTTTGTGCGCAGCTTGAGTTGGAGATCGACTATTGGCAGATGATGCGCGTGGATGTCGTAACGGATGAACGTACGCTCAAGGGAACCATTCCTTTTAATATCGATTTCACGCAGGATCCGGCAATTTTATCGGGCAGCGCAGTGCTTCCTCTCGGAGGGCAGGGTTCCGCACCGGAATGCACTTGGACCAACACGGGTACAGTGGATGCCGCTCTTAGTGGAACAATGGTCGATGTGGAAGATGGCCGGGACAAACTTATCGTGGGATTAGATAACGAATTCAACGTCGAGACGATAATCCACTGTGAAGGAGGCATGAATATCACTCAAATGCCAGTTATGGTCCCGAGCGAGACCGAACTCGAGTACAAAGATGGTTATTCAATTGAATGGGATATCGGTTTATCTGGCGTGCCGGTGGAAGGGCATTCCCGCTGGACTTTGAATTTTCTTTGCCCGTAGTGAAATCCATCCCGATTGCAGATCAATACGTTAAATAAGAAAGAAGCCCCGAA
Source organism: Anaerolineales bacterium (assembly GCA_034430395.1). GTDB lineage: Bacteria > Chloroflexota > Anaerolineae > Anaerolineales > E44-bin32 > E44-bin32. The sequence continues at coordinate 7,600 of DAOUEQ010000074.1, forward strand.
CGTCAAGGGCTTCTTTTATGATATTTATGCCTCTCTCTATAAAATAGCTACGTCGACAGCTTGCGGACCTTTTTCACCTTGCTCGACGGTGAACTCCACCTGCTGGCCTTCCTTAAGGCTCCTGAAGCCTTCGCCCTGGAGCGAAGTGTAGTGGACGAAAACATCATCCCCATCTTCGCGTTCGATGAAACCATAGCCTTTGCCATCATTGAACCACTTGACCGTTCCTTGAACTCGCTCGGACATGATTTTCTGTCTCCTTTGTGCAGATACTGAGGTGCCTGTCTCGTTCTCGGTGGTCGGGTTCAATGAACCAACCTGGCCTGAGCGAATAATGCGGCTCAGGCCGTGATCATTCGACTTCCAGACAGAACTTGCATGCAACCTTCGCTGAAAATAATAGCACTATTTTAGGTATTCGGAAAGGAGTATTTGGTTGTCTGGACAAGCAAGTCTTATCCACCTAGAATCCGATGAAGGATGGGGTCTTACGGGAAGGGCGGATGGGTGAATTTGCGTACCGGCTGAGGGGGTGCTTTCTTTTGAGCGGCGAGCTCCCTCTGCTGCTCGATCAATATGATAAACAGCACGAACTCAAACGGTGTGAGATGGGGCAGGAGATGAGATTGTGAACTGTGTGCCTCGACTTGGGAAATCAGCATACCAACGAGATCTCGATCGACCTCACACAGTGACTGGCAGAACGTCTCCATACTTGCGAGCACAGTATGGATCTCGTCATGTCTCTGAACCTGTGGATAGATGAAAAAGCGGTTGTGAGAATTGGTGTCATCCATAGTGTGATGATCTCACAGGGGCAGGGTTATGAAAATCCCATAATTGGGGGAACTGCGCGGGGGATTTATTTATTCACTATACGCTTGGCGGTCCCGAAGCAAGAAATGGGACTCTTTATCAAAGGAAGGTAGATGGTTAATAGCGCAAGCCGCCTGGGAGATCCCGCAACCATGTAGGTTTTCGGGGAGGCGGCTCGCGAAAGTATATTAACAGAAAAAATGGTTATTCTATCTGACCATTAACCTACGTTTTTACGACGCTAGTGTTAACTTGAACAATCACCCGGAGTGAACCTGTAATATCCATCAACCTGATGCACTCAAACCCAATGAGCTTCTTCTGCCGGAGCTGCAGCGAAACGTTTCTGTGCGCTCCGATGGAGCGTTAGAAAGCCGATTGCGGAGATCGCACAAGCGATTCCAGCAGCATACCAGACCCAGTCGGGATTGTAGTTGTCCAAGATCAGACCGGCGGCCCATGGGCCTATGGTTGAAGGGACGGCCCAGGCGAGGGAGAAGAAAGCCATATAGCGACCGCGCATGTCCTCGGGGGCAAAACGTGCCGCTAGCGCCTGGCTAACAGGCATAACGATCATCTCCCCAAAGGTGAGCAGCAGGATGGCGACAACGAAGAGCCAGTATGTCGAGACAAAGCCAAACATCGCCAATCCGACCATATACAACGCGGTACCTGCAGCCATCATGACCATGGGGGGAGGGAAAAATCATCGTCCCGCCAAGACGGTCGATGAATGAAGCCCCGACGAGTGTCCAGAAGGTGCGAGGATATTCGTTGAAAGTATCTTTGATGCTGGTGAACACCAGTCTTATCCTATTCGCTCTCTTGATGAAGCCTGATTGGAATGGCTATCGCGCTCGATCATAGGAGGCAAACAGCTGCCCCAAACCTTCGATGCCGTATGGGTCGAAGTATAGCGTGTTGAGCTGCAGGCCTAGAGGTGGGTTGAGCAGAGGTCCCTCGAGGATGCTCGCGTAAGGCTCGCCACCTAGAAGGCGGTTCGCAATAGTCAGATATAGGCGGTCCAAGACCCCGCTGGATGCGAGCAGGTGCAGCACCTTTGGGCCTGCGCCCGAGTATGCCGTTTGGTAGCCGAGCTCGGACATGTGGTCAAATAACTCTTGACCATCGACGCTCTCCTCCCCAGCGAAAAGGACTTCTGCCCCCTGGGCTTTAAGGCGTTGGATCTGCTCGGGATTGGCTGATTTCGTCGTGTAAACCAGCAGCGAGCGGTCGCCCTCCAGCAGAGTGAGGGGGATGTCGAAATCCAGTCGGTTGCTGATCACGGCTAGATCGGGTTGGGGTGAAATGCCTTTACTTAAGCGCCAGTCCCGTAAGTCCTCGAACTGTGGGTCATCATAGATCTGCAGTATTTCCTGTTTAGCCCCTTTGGTGTATTCGCGCAGGTAGCGCCCGGAGGTGATCAGGATGTCCGCCTGTACAGCCAGCTCTTGAAAGAGTCGCCAGTCGCGCGGATTCGTGATCGCCTCGGCTAAGGTAACACCCTTGCCGGATGTATCCGGAACGGCGATGCGCCCATCCAGACTGCTGATGAAATTAGCGCATACGAAAACACGGTCGAGTCCTTCCGCTTGCAGACGAAGGTGGTGTTCAAGGTAAAGACCTCGTAAAGAGACTTCATGGCAGGGAGCAGGGTAGAGTTGAAGGATTTTGTCGTTCAATTTGTGTCTCCTGGCATCGGTATAAGCTGGAGTGGGCTGTGCCAGACTGGTGGTAGGACCCCCGAATCGTTGGCTTTATTTGGTCCCAGCCGAAATCTTGGATACAGCAATCACATTTCCAGCGAGTATAAGTAATACTCCCAGCACCCCTTGTAGGTTCCAGGTTAAGCCCTCGAATAGTGTAGATAGTGCAAGAGCAACGATTTGATAAAGGATGTGTACATACGCTGCTCTATCCGATCCAATGCGACCGAGCAGGGTAAGGTACGTTCCGAAGGCAATCACTGAACCGAAGAGCGAAAGGTAGACCATGGAAAGGATGTAGGATGCAGATGAGTCAAAGGTCAACCCGGTGCCCTGCAAAAGCACAAGCAGAACTGTAAAAGCCGTTCCGTACGTCATGCCAAGTGTATTCGATTGCAGGACAGGCAGTCCGCTGCGTTGATTGTACGCCGCCAGAATATTTCCTAGAGAAGCAGACAGGGTAGCACATACGGCGAGGATCAAGCCTAATGCTCTGCCACTGGAGAGGTCAAAGGAGATCAATTCGGGCCAGAAGACCAGCACGAGGCCAAATAGCCCTACAAGACCCCCAAGGAGAACACGTGGTCGGATGGGGTCCTTCAAGAAGATTGCACTGAAAAAGACATTGGTTATGACGATACTGGAGAAGATAATCGCGACCAAACCGCTGGTTAGATATCCCTCGGCGAGGTAGACGAGGATGTAGTTTAATGAGAAGAGGAAGAAGCCCTGCAAAACCATGCCCGCATGCTGCCGGAGCGAGAAACGCATGGGCAGTCGACGGATGGTTGAATAGATCCAGAGGATTCCCGCCGCAAGCGTGAAGCGATAAACGATCGAGAGTGTAGGCGGCACGACGCCCAACTGAATTTTAATGGCCAGCCAGGTTGAGCCCCAGATGAGTACCGTGATGAGATACAGCAGGGCGTTAGGCACCCAATATCCTCCTGTTGAATAAAGGTGGATTATACAATCCTGATGCGAATGAGGCGACAGCGGATGGGGGCGTACAATACTGATAATTCTCCAAGAATTGGGGGAGGAGAGATTAGCGCGATTTGCATACACCTAAGGGCCGATCCCTTTCGCCATACACCCTAGGGATTTCTCGATTGCCGCTGCACGGCTCACTCGAAATGAAATCTGATTGTGCAGAACCCTTCTCTTACATGTCATTCTGAAGAATGCAGCGATGAATAATCTCGTTTGAACCCGGCTGTATACTGGGTAAGAGGCTGAAAGCTTGGGAGAATCAGACGGATTGTGAAGAGGGTGAGAACAAGGATGATCGAGATCGATGGAGCAAAAGGTGAAGGCGGGGGGCAGATATTGCGCAGCGCGTTGACGCTCTCGCTCATGACCAACAGTCCTTTCCGGATCCTGAATATTCGCGCGCGTCGATCGAAGCCAGGATTGCGAGCCCAGCACTTAACCTGTGTGAATGCCTCAGCTTCTGTGGGGCAGGCGCAGGTTGAAGGTGTGTGTTTGGGATCGCGGGAAATCGAATTTAGGCCAGCTTCGATTCGGCCCGGCTCCTTTCGCTTCGAGATCCCTACTGCTGGCTCGACTTCGCTCGTTCTCCAGACGATCTTTCTACCGCTGAGTACCGCGGGATCCCCGTCGGAGATCGAAATCAGCGGAGGGACGCATGTGCCCTGGAGCCCATGTTTCCATTATCTAGAAGGGAATTGGCTGCTTGCGATGCGATCGCTGGGCTTCCGAGCGGACCTAGGGTTGAAGCTAGCGGGATTCTATCCGCAGGGCGGAGGACGGATCCGAGTGCGTGCACAATCCTTACAGAGGCGGATTGCACCCCTGAAGCGCTTACAAAGAGGGGAGCTTCTGCGGATCCGTGGCTTTTCGACAGTTTCCAATCTACCGGAGAGCATCGCTCACCGGCAGCGGGATCGAGCTTTGAAAAGGCTCGATGATCTAGGTTGCCAGGTGGAAATTGAGGTCCAAACTTTGCCCTCTCCAGGGAAGGGGACGCTTTTCCTACTGCAAGCCGAGTTTGAGTCCGGCCAATCCTGCTATTTCGGTCTCGGTGCGCGGGGCAAGTCGGCTGAGCGAGTTGCCGATGAAGCCGTTGATGCACTTCATACGTTCCTGCGCGGAGAAGGGGTTGTCGACGAATATCTAGCAGATCAACTCCTGCTTCCTTTGGCTTTCGCCGACGGGGATTCTAAATTTCGGACCTCGACAGTCACCCACCATTTGCTCACTAACGCCGAGGTCATCCGCGCTTTTGGCGCGGCGGAAATTGATATTCGGGGTGAATTGGAGCAGCCTGGAGTAGTCGAGATCAGGCCGCGAGGCAAGAGATAGCCGAAGCAAGGGTTTTCGTAGAGTTTCGGTGGCTCCCTACGTATTAATAGGAAAGTACTTTCACTGCTGCGGAGAATTGCATCGCAGGGCATCCAATGACTATGGTTTTCAGCATTAAATCCTCATGCTCTCAATGTATTCCAGCGATTGGTGGCGGAAGTAAGTGTTGTATAGATCAGCATAATGCCCGCCCTCTGCCATCAAGGAGCTGTGTGTTCCATCGCCGATGACCCTGCCGCGATCGATGATGATAATCCGGTCTGCATTCTGCACAGTCCACAGGCGGTGGGCGATGACCACAGAGGTGCGCCCGCGCATCACCTGCTGCAGTGCACTCTGGATCTGCGCTTCTGTGAAGGGATCGACACTGGCTGTGGCTTCATCGAGGATAAGGATTGCGGGATTCTTCAGTAGCACCCGCGCTAGTGCGACGAGCTGGCGCTGACCCATCGATAGATTGGCGCCACGCTCGCCCGCGTCGGTCTCCAGCCCGTTGGGTAAATCGGCGAGCCATTCTCCGCCACTGATATGTTCAGCAGCTCGGCGCACCTCTTCCTCCGTCGCCTCATGCCGGCTGTAGCGGATATTCTCCGCGACAGTGCCGGAGAAGAGGAAGGGATCCTGCGGGACCAAGCCCAAATTCCGTCGATACATATCCAGATCCAACTGGCGGATATCACGACCGTTAATAAGCAGCTCACCCTCCTGGAATTCGTAAAAGCGAGTGATCAATTTGGCGATGCTGCTCTTCCCTGCGCCCGTATGACCGACAAGAGCGAGTGTCTTCCCGGGATGGATCAGCAATGAAAAGTCCGGAAGGACTACCTCTTTGTCCGAATAGCTGAAGCGTAAATTCCTGAATTCGATGCGTCCCTCGAGCTCCTCGACTGGCTCGTTTGCTATTTGCTTAACATCTGGTTGGGCATCGATCAATGCGAACACCCGCTCGGCGGCGGACAGGCCATCTTGGAATTGGCTCCAGAAGGAGGCGATCCCCATGAGTGGGTACCAGAAGAAACCTACGGCTTGCATGAAGAGGTACCACTCGCCGGGTGAGATGACGCCGGTCTGAATTCGCAGCCCTGCGGCGAAGATAAGCATTGCCGTCGCCAGGCCATTCGCAAGCCCCATGATGGGGAAAATTGTGTTTAAAGTCAGACCGCGGCGCAGACCCACGTGATAGGCCTGGCGGTTGTTGCGTTCGAATGTCTCAAAGATCGCCTGTTCTTTGCGGAAACTCTTGGCGACGATGATCCCGCTGATCGACTCCTGGATCTGGGCATTGATTTTCGCTGTTACCCGACGGGCATGCTGGGTTACACGACGGGCGACACGCCTGAAGCTTAAGGCGATGAAGGCTGCAATGGGTGACATCCCCAGCAAAAGGAGGGTGAGTGTGGTGTTAATGTTGAAAAGCCAGATGATCAGGATGATGATTATCAAGACCTGGCTGATCAAGTTGATAACCAACCCAACAACGTCGGAGAAATCCTGCGTATCGGAGGTCACCCGGCTTACGATCTTGCCTGTTGGGTGCTGATCGAAGAAGGGCATATCATGGTTTACGGTGGCGTCAAGGGCGTCAGAGCGAAGCTGGAGAACAACGTCGCCGACCACTCTTGCCGAGAGCCACTGGCGGATGAAATTGGTGACCCACGCAGCCGCGCCGAGTAGAAGGAGCAGGCTCGCGGCGAATGCCATACGGTAGATGGTGGGCATTTCGGTGACCATGTCAATCGCTTTAGCGATCACAATCGGCCTGCCGCTCCCAGCCACAGAGTTCAACGTGAGCATGAGCGCGACCACCGCCATCTTGCGGCCGAATGGGCGGAAATAGGAGACAATCCGCCGCAGCAGATCGCGATCGCTATACTCACGATCGTAAGATTCGGTGTCCAGTCCGTCGAGAATGAACCCCATGCCCCGTTACTCTCCTGCCTCAGGCGTGGTGTCTATCGGTGAACCAGCGGAGAAGCCGTTATCAGCGGATGACCTAACGCGAGCGAAGATGCGCTGGTAATCCGCAGAGCGCGCCAATAGCTCTGTGTGAGTCCCTTGATCGATAATCTCCCCTCCACGGAGAACCAGTATGCGATCCGCCCAACGGATCTGGCTGAGGCGATGTGTGATGAGGAAAGTCGTCCTCTTCTGGCTGATCTTACGCATGGCGCGCTGGATTTGATCCTCGGTTTCGCTATCGATTGCGCTTGTGCTATCGTCCAGGATAAGGATGCGCGGGTCGGTGAGGAAGGCACGGGCGATGGCAATACGCTGCCGCTGACCGCCGGAGAGGGTCACGCCTCGTTCTCCTATTTCGGTATCGTAGCCGTCTGCGAAGCTGCGAATGAACTCGTCTGCCTGAGCTTCGCGCGCGGCTGTCTCAATCATTTCCTTGGTAGCATCATCGCGCCCGAAGGAGATGTTGTCGGAGAGTTTCGTTGAGAAAAGGAAGATGTCCTGTTCAATGGTGGAAATCTGGGAGCGTAACGATTCCATGCTCCACTCCCGCACATCGATGCCGTCGACAAGCACCGCACCCTCATCGACATCATAGATGCGGTTGATCAAGTGCGTGAGGGTGGTCTTGCCGGAGCCGGTCTGACCGACAATGGCGATCGTCTCGCCGGATTTAGCCGTGAAGGAGATATCCTTTAGCACCGGCTTCCCGTTATAGCCGAAGCCGACATTTTTAAATGTAACCTCCCCCCGGATTGTTTGGGCGACGCCGCCGACATTCTCGTCCAATTCGGTTTCGGCGTTTATCAATTTGAGGATGCGGCGCGCGCCGGCGATCCCCAGCTGCACCAGGTCGAATGAGAATAGGGAGATAAAGGTCGGGAAGCGAAGTCCACCCATGAGCCCGACGAAGGCGACGACCTCGCCGAGGGAGATTCTGCCCGCTTGCCAGACGGTAAGCGCATGAAAGAAGCCGACTGCCCAAAATACAGCGAAGGCCAGCATAGGCCAGTATCGCGCTTGGATTTCACCGCGCTGGACGAACAGATCTCGAAACAGGCGTGCGTTATGAGTGAATTTGTCCCATTCGTAGTGTTCTTGGACGTTCGCCTTGACAACTTCGACTCCGGCGATCGCCTCGGCTAAACCAGCGTTCATCACCCCGAACTGGTCGCGAATCTCGCGGCTGACCGGGCTGAGGCGGCGATTGTAATCAAGCAGTGTGAGAACAAGCGCGATGGCGAATAGTACGGGAACGATTAACAGCTCTACGCGTATCAACCCAATCAATGCAATAGGGAAAACCAAATTCATAATAGAGTCGGTAATCAACATCATACCGGGGCTGAACATCAGGTTTAGCGAGCGAACATCATTCGTGGCGCGGGACATAATGTCGCCGACGCGCTGACGTCCGTGGAAAGTTTGACTCTTTCCAAGCAGGCTGACGTAGAGTTCGTGCCGGGCATCGCGTTCGATGGCTTGCGCTATGAATTCCGCGGCGTAGTTACGGATTAACCCCGTGAAACCCTGGGAGAGGGCTGCGCCCAAGACGGTCAACGCTGCAACGGTTAGGTCTGCTCGCGTCCAGTTGGCCGAGGTGATCAGGTCGAATGCGCGCCCGATGAAAATCTGAACATAGCCGAAAGCGTAATTATTCCCCGCTGCCGCGAGAAGCAAACCGAGCGGGAAGAATGGGTGACGCAGCGCGTGGGAAATGATCCAGCGTACCGGTCCGGATCGATTGTAAGAATATTCGTTCTCGAGTGAGAACTCAGTTTTTGAAGCTTTCTCTTGTATGCCCATGACTAGGGTGAGATTATACAATCCTCCTCTGATGAAATGAAATGTGAGTGTTTATGAGTACGCCACAGGAGGTTTCCTGAAGTGAGGATATTCTTGAAACTGGCAATGCGGGATTAGCAGTGCTAACACGCGGTCAAGCAGAAAGCACCTAGCCCTCCCGTTTCATTGCGATATGTTCGAAGTGTGCCGTAGAATGCATTCATTGGCGGTTAAATCAAATGGTTACTCGAAGGTACCCACGCAAACTGCTGTTACTCCTCTTGATGAGTCTTCTCCTTCCCGCGTGCAGCTCAACATCGCTGGCATCCCTTCTTGCTACGGCAACGCCGACCCCTACCATCACATCCACGTCAACGTACACACCGACGGTGACCCTGACGCCCACCGCAACAGATACACCGACGAATACACCCACGCCGACGGTGACATCGACACCGACGATTACCCCCACACCAACGATCAGTCCAACGGCGACCTTCGATTTCCCAGACGTTACCGTATTACAGCAGGCACACTGCCGCTATGGCCCAGGCATTGCCTACCTTCATGCTGGCGATCTCTATGCTGGCGATCACGCACTCGTTTGGAATCGCAACTACGATGGATCGTGGCTTTTCATCAAACCCGATAAACAGGAGTGGCCTTGCTGGGTTTCGGCCACGGTAGTCAGTGTGGAAGGCGACATCTTCACCGTAGTGGTGATGCACCGGCGGTTACCCTGGTCTGTGCTTTACGCACCCCCCGAAAAAGTCTGGGCTGATCGCAACGGCGATAAGGTAACCGTGTCATGGACGGCGGTTTACATGACTGAGGACGATGATCGCGGTTACATGATCGAGGCGCGGATATGCCAAAACGGTTTTCTCTTTGATGTTGCCGTGCATACGGATACTCCGTCCTATACCTTTACCGACGAGCAAACGTGCGAGGGCGAATCAGCTGGATCTCTGTTTGTGGTGGAGAAACACGGTTACACCGACCCCCTGATTATTCCCTGGCCATAACCTTTTCTAATAAATCGACATCGACTACCATCTCGAAATTCCTAGCTTCGTTTGATACGCTGGTTATCTTTGAAGGATTCCCATACCTAACCTAGTCGTAAGTCAACCTGGTTAAGATGAGAATGAGATACATTATCGTATCGGCGAGCTAGTCCCCTAATTTCGAGTAAAATGGATTACTCCAACATCACCATGAAGATAGAAGGGATAATCCGATGAAGATTAACTTTGCCATGTGGAGGACTTCCTTTTCAACCCTGGTCAAAATGGAATCGAAAGAAGAGTGGGATGGACTGGATATCGTCTCTAAATGGTTGATAGCCACCCGCTCGGCAGTGACCGTGGTGACTCTCTACTCGTGTATCATCGCCGGGCTGTTGGCATGGCGAGATGGGTTTTTCACCTGGTTGCCGTGGTTGATCGTCACACTCGGTTTATTCATCGCTCACGGCACAAACAACCTGCTCAACGACTACACCGATTTCAACCGCGGTGTGGATAAAGACAACTATTTTCGTGTTGAGTACGGTGTCCACCCACTCGTGCAAGGCTTCTGGACCAATCGCCAACAGCTGCAATGGTTCGCCGTTAGCGGGGGGCTGGCGGTTCTTTCGGGTATATATGCGTTGATATATACCGATTATTCCCTCGCCGTCATCGGTCTTTTCACTCTCGGTGCGCTGGTGCTATTGCTTTACACATGGCCGCTCAAATACTTGGCTCTAGGTGAACTGTTTATATTTTTAATTTGGGGCCCGATCATGATCGCCGGTGTGTACATCGTCCTTGCTCGTGGTTGGACTGAGAACGCGTGGCTCGTAGCCTTGGCGGGTGTTCCCTTTGGCTTGAGTGTGGCCAGTATAAACATCAGCAAACACATCGACAAACTGTCCGACGACAAGGGTAGAGGGGTGGGTACGATGCCGGTGAGGTTCGGCGAGAAAGCTGCACGATACATCAACATTGCAGCCCTGGTACTCATCTATGTCGTAATAGCTTTCTTGATCTTCGTACCGCGTTACTTCACCCCCGTAATGTTGATTGTCTTCCTAGCAGGGAAACGTCTCATCACGGCGATCACCATGCTCAGTAAGCCTCGACCCGATGAGCCACCGGAAGATTACCCAGCCTGGCCGATTTGGTTTTCGGGTTTCGCTTTTTTTCACAACCGCATGTGCGGAGGTTTGTTTATACTGGGCTTGATCCTAGATACGCTCTTGCGTACCCTCCTGAGCGGTTTCTGGCCCATGAGATAACGCGCGCAGATCAGATGTCATTGAGGAGGTGACCGTTGGATCCAGTTATCCTATCGCGATTACAATTCACTCTTACCACCATTTATCACTTCTTCTTCGTCCCATTGACCCTTGGATTGGGATGGTTTGTTGCCATCTGGGAAACGATTTACATCCGCACTCATAATGAAACCTATAAACGATTAGCAATATTCTGGGGAAAACTATTTCTGATCAACTTTGCCATGGGCGTCGTAACGGGGATTGTCCTGGAATTCCAATTTGGCATGAACTGGTCAGAGTTTTCTCGCTTCGTCGGTGATATTTTTGGCGCGCCGTTAGCCATCGAAGCGCTGTTAGCCTTCTTCCTTGAGTCGACCTTTCTGGGAATTTGGATTTTCGGCTGGGATCGACTCTCCAAGGGCCTGCACGCAGCAACAATCTGGATGGTTGTCCTTGGGTCAAACTTATCTGCCTTGTGGATTCTGATGGCCAACGGATGGATGCAAAGTCCGGTCGGTTACGTAATCAGCGAAGCCACAGGTCGCGCCGAGTTAGTGGATTTTGGCGCCCTGATATTCAACCCCCGCGCCTGGCTTTTCTTCTGGCACACAATATCAGCGGGCTTTGTCACGGCGGCTTTCTTCATCCTGGGCATAAGCGCCTATCATCTTGCTCGTAGGCAAAATTTGGAGTTTTTCCGGCACTCGTTCCGCCTCGCAGCCATCATCGCTCTCGCCGCTGCCGTAATGGTTGGGGTGGCAGGTCACGTGCAGGGAACCTATTTGCACGAAGTTCAACCGATGGCAGCCGCTGCCTCTGAGGCACTGTGGGAGACGGCCAACCCGGCCCCATTCACTGTAGTAGCGATCTTTGACTCAACTGGCAAACAAGAGATCTGGAGCCTGAAAATACCAAAGGCACTTAGTCTCTTGTATTTCTTTAAGACAGAGGGCGAAGTTAGGGGCATCAATCAGATTCGGGCGGAATATGAGACCAAGTACGGACCGGGAGACTACGTCCCCTTAGTAGCTCTCAGCTTCTGGACATTCCGCATTATGGTTGGGATGGGGCTGTTGTTGATCGCCCTGGGGGTGTTTGCGCTGTATATGACCTTTGGGAACTGGCCTGCAAAATGGGCTCGCTGGCTCAAGTGGATGGTTTGGGTGATTCCTATTCCTTACCTTGCCAACACTGCTGGCTGGATCCTGACCGAAACCGGTCGTCAGCCGTGGATTGTGCACGGGCTGCTCAAAACCGAGAACGCCGTATCCCCCACACAGACTGTGGGAACTATCCTGTTCAGCCTTATAAGCTTCGTGCTGATATATGCTGTGCTGATGGCCGTTGATGTATACCTTCTGGTCAAATATGGCAGAACTGGCCCAGATACGGTTCCGCAAGAATCAGTGGATTGACATGACATGTCGATTGAATTCCTGCAAACCCTCTGATTCAATCTGATCACTATCCTCTCGACAAGGTAGTTCGTCCTCAAAGAGATTCAATATGGTGGATGAATCCCGCTGCCAATCCCGGGCAGAGAAGATCAAGAGCAACGCGTGATCGTAAACTCCATAGGTCTCTGCAGGGATGGCAACAAAGTCTGCCTCATCGCTTCCTCTCAATAATTAAATCAGTTTCAGTGGCGCAGATAACGATTTGGACAAAGCTATGTCTCTCTAAAGGATCTCATCTCCATAATTTTATTGACCATACCGTGGTTGCCTCGAAGTCGGAAGAGAAGGAAGAATGTGATTGCCAGCGCAGCACTCAGGAGAAGAGTGGTCACATGTACTGAAAAGGCTATCCAGGCGCTGCTGATTTGTCCTGGGAGGAGATCACGGATAACGCTGCCAGCAGGAAGCATGAAGAAAATGGATGTGATCGCTACAAAGACGAGCAGAATATTCCGATTCCGCATTGTGAGTTTCCAGGTTTCTGGCGATCGATACAACTGGAGACCGAGTGAGATGAAGAGGATGTACAGTACGGCATCATATGCGCGGTGATAACCCACAAGTAATGCCCATAGGGAGAGCACAGAAAGAAGATGTTGGCGGTGTGCAGGGGAAAGCCGCTGGTTGCGAATGTGCTCTTTACTACGGTTGTACCATAGCAAGAGGGGCAGGCCGACAGCCAGTGTGAGAATGATTGCGATCTGAATATCCCATGATTTTGAGGGAAAGAGTGAGGCGAAGTGGACCCCTTCCATTTGTGAGTGGTGCAAGAACATGAAGAGATATCCACGGATGATGTCAACCATCGCGGTTCCGCTCATCATTGACAAACCCAACAATCCCAATAATTGAACCGCAAGAGCCGTGAGCGTAGTCCGGTAATTTCGCTCAAAGAGGAGCAGGTAAAGGAAGAAACCGATTGATAGGGAGTATTTTGAGAGTGCAATGCCTAGAAGGATACCAGATGCGAAGGGGCGGTTCTTCGAATAATGGATCGAGCCGAGTGCGAGCAGAAGTACAAGAAATGTCGTTTGCCCGCTGCTTCCGGCGTAGCGAGTAGAGGTTAACCCAACGAAAGCCAGAATGAAGGTCGCCGTTATCCATTTCCCCCATTGCCTTTCGGGAGCGAAGATGCGGAGGGTGAGAGGTGGAATCATAAAGATAAAGAGCAGGTTGAATCCCAACCACATAAGCTTTGCGAGGGGCCAGGATAGATAGGAAAAGCACGAGAGAATGGCAATTAAGGGGAAGGTGAGCGCTGGAGCAGGGACCCAATCCGGAACCACCACCTCTCGAAGATCCGTGACCGTTCTATCTAGATAATGTATCGGCAGCGATGGCTTCTGGTCGGTGAGAAAAGCGTCGTATGGATCTTGGGCTTCGCGCACGAAGTGGCCAGCGAACCAATAGACGTAGAGGTCGTTTGCGCCTGCGGGGGAGAAAGTGAATTGAAGGATGCGCAAGATGCTGGCGATCGACCATGTTCCCAGGATTAGAACGAGGAGGATTTGAAATCCGTTCTTTTTCTTACGAGAAAGCGACAACATATTTGGGGTCAATACTTTCTACTCCTACGCCCTGATGATTTAGGGAGTATACAACAAGCGTCGTTGTGAGTTGTTCATTCGAATCTTCCCTTGGCATCAGGAATTTTTATTGTATGAATTCTCTCACTAAACTGATGAAAAGGTGTAAACTTATGCGAATTCCTTATGATGGATTGACCTGCATATGGCGGAGATGACACCAACTGCATCATCTGACTCCGGCGGCGTCACGCTTAGTCGTGAACTCAGCCTATTTACCGTAACGATGATTGGGATCGGCGGGATGATCGGTGCGGGGATATTTGTCCTCACAGGTATCGCCGCGGGAATCGCCGGCCCGGCTTTGATTCTGGCATTCTTGCTCAACGGGATGGTTACCTCCCTCACGGCAATGTCCTACGCTGAATTGGGCTCTGCTCTTCCGGGGGCAGGGGGCGGATATCAGTGGATCAAGGAAGCTCTCGGCGGAACCATTGGTTTTGTCTCCGGATGGATGAGTTGGTTTGCGCAGGCGATGGCGGGGAGTTTGTACGCATTAGCTTTCGGTCGCTTTGCCGCTGAATTGATCTATGTCGCGGGAATGCCGACTTATGGTCTGACCATCAGCCAGGTTTCGCTCTTATTTATGACGCTTATCATCCTCGCGTTCACCATCATTAATTACATGGGTTCTTCTGAGACGGCGAGTGTTGGAAATACACTTACCTTGATTAAGATCGTCATCCTCGGGCTATTGGTTATTTTCGGCGTATTTGCGATGTCTCGCTTGGATGGCTGGCAAAGCCGCTTTTCTACGGGATTCTTACCAAACGGTGTTATCGGTGTATTCATCGCAATGGGGTTCACCTTTATTGCTTTTGAAGGTTATGAAATCATAGCTCAATCTGGCGAAGAGGTGCTCGACCCGATCCGCAATATCCCGAAGGCGATTTTTATCTCAATATCCGCAGCAGTTGTAGTTTATATCCTGGTGGGCACTGTGGCTGTCGGAGCGATCACGCCTCCAGGTGATCTTGCTGCCTACGAGTACCTGGGCGAAAAGGGGGAAATCGCGATTATTGAAGTAGCGCAACAGGTTTTCCCATGGGGTATTGGCGGATTGATCCTATTGCTGAGCGGACTCGCCTCCACAACGTCGGCGCTTAACGCGACGACCTATGCCTCCTCTCGAGTCTCCTTCGCCATGGGGAGGGACCACAACCTGCCAGCGTTTTTCGCGCGGATCCATCCCAAGCGTCATACACCGCATTTGGCGGTTGTAGCGACGGGAGTGCTGATGACGCTCATGGCGTGGACACTTCCTCTTGAAGATGTTGCCTCATCGGCTAGCATTATGTTCCTGTTGTTATTCCTGCTGGTGAACCTTGCAGCGCTTTTCTTAAGGCTGCAGCGCCCAGAACTTGAACGCGGTTTTCGTGTACCGCTCTTCCCGATCCTTCCGGTTCTGGCAATACTCTCGAATGCCTTCCTGGCGATAAATGTCTTCCGCTTTAGCCCGATCGCCTGGGTTTTTGCTGTTGTCTGGATTGCTATCGGGCTTCTGGCGTACTCCCTTTATTTCTCCCGGATCGAGGAGATGGAGAAACCCAAAGAAATTCTTATGGAGGAGGTATTGGTAAGCCGGGATTACTCTGTCCTCGTCCCTGTAGCGGATCGACAGCAGGCTCGCATCCTGGGAAAGATCGGGGCGCTGCTTGCGTGTAATAAGGGAGGGGAGGTCCTCGCGCTGCATGTGATTCAGGTTCCCATCCAACTTAACCTATCTGAGGGCAGGTTGTTCCTCAAAGATGGTCGGCAGTATCTTGATGAAGTCATCCAGCAATCAAAATCGTGTAATGTTCCCGTACATACGATCATCCGCCTGGGGCGAAATGCGTCTCATGCGATCCGTCAGACGGCGATTGAGAACGCCTCAGATCTGATCGTGCTGGGATGGCCGGGTTTCACAAAATCATCGGGGAAGCTGTTCGGCTCCATCGCCGATCCAATCGTCGATAATCCGCCGACCGATGTTATTGTCGTGCGCCACCGCCAGTGGCGTCCCTTGAAACGTGTCCTTGTTCCCGTCACGGGTGGGCGCAATTCGCGTCGGGCAGTTCGCATTGCGGTTAACATGGCTCAGGCTGAGAAACCGGAACCAGCGACGGTGACCATCATCCATGTCCTGCCTCCGGGTGTTGATGAAGTCGGTCGAATCCGCGCTGAGCGAGCCGTCGCCGAGAGCATGCACGGTGTTGATGGTGCGCCGATCGAGGCGAAGTACGTAGAGGGTAACGATCCGCTGGAGTCAATCCTATCAGCAGCCAAGGGCTACGACTTGATCGTGATTGGCGCAACGGAAGAGCCTGTATTTACGAACTTCCTGGTGGGCACTTTCCCCGAACGGGTGGCGCGCGGTGCCGAAGTAACCGTGATGATGGTTAAGCGCCGCAGCTCACCGATCCACTCTTTTGTCCGCAGGGCTCTGATCGAGCCAACCCATCTGAAACCGCTTTAATAGGCGGTCATCTTCCTGAAAAGTGAATTGAAAGTAAGGCCTGCACTTGTTAGACGGTGAGGTTCTGCGTTTTCAACATAAATTGAACCGTTTGGGCCAGCGTTTCCGAGGTGAGGGGTTTTTGAAGCCAGGTTACCCGCTGGTGATCGAGCAACTCTCGTGTGTGACCACCGAGCGGGTATCCGGTGATCAGTACCATCTTGATATGCGGGTAGCGGTCTGATACTTCATCGTATAGATCCCTTCCACCCATGTTCGGCATCACTAAGTCGCTGATGATCAACTCAACGGCGCCACCCCGTGCTTCCAGCTCTGAAAGCGCAACAGCGCCATCCTCGGCGAAGAAGACAGTGTGCCCTTGCGATTCGAGGATCTCACAGATCGCATTGCGCGTTGCATTGTCATCTTCCACGACGAGGATCGTCTCTCCGCGACCAGAGTGTGTCTGGATATCTCCCTTGGTGTTATCGGGTTCCATTTGTTCATCTATCATCGCCGGGAGGTAAATTACAAAGGTTGTACCTTCCCCGGGGGTGCTTTCAGCATCTATAAAACCATTGTGTTGCTTGACGATACCGTAAACCTGGGAGAGGCCAAGCCCTGTGCCTTTGCCTTGTGGTTTCGTTGTAAAGAAGGGTTCGTAAATGTGCAGCATCACATCCGGATCGATCCCCGAACCGTTGTCGGAGACGCGGATGCTGACCCAGCTTCCCGTCTGCATCCCTGGATAGGGAGGCTGCTCAGCCTGAACCTCATTTTGATCAAGCGTAAAGCTAAGCTCGCCACCCTTCGGCATCGCATCCCTCGCGTTTAAAGCTAGATTCATGATTGCTTGCTGCATTCGTGCTGGGTCGGCGTTGATGAAGTACCCTGATTCACCATTGAAATCCATGTTGATCTTGACATTTTCGGGCAATGTACGTGAGAGGAGTTTCTCGAGATCGGTAAAGAATGGCACAAGATCGAAAGGATGTTTCTCCATGATCGAGCGCCGGCTGAAGTCGAGCACCTGTGTGGTGAGTGTTGAGCCTCGTTTCGCCTGTTTGAAGATTGTGTCAATCCGCTCCTTGCCTTGTGTGGAGATCGACTGATCATTAAGCAATAATTCGCTGTAAAGCATGATCGTACCAAGAATGTTGTTAAAGTCATGGGCAATTCCAGCAGCGAGCTGCCCTACGGCGGCGAGACGGTCTTGCAGCAAGGCTCGCTTCTGTGCCACTTGGGCTTCCGTGACATCGCGGACGACGACCAGCATAACATCTTGATTGCCCCATTTCTGCAGTTTAACGGAGATTTCAACCGGAAATATCTCGCCTGAAGCCCTAATATTCATGGTGCTGAGCATTTGGTCGGAAAGCCCGCCGGCGACCATCTCGTGGGGGAGCACGATGGGATGACCCTCGGGGATCAAATCTTCAACGGTCATCATGAGCAGTTCTTTACGTGACCATCCGTACATCTCACAAGTGCGAGAATTGATGTCCAGAATCTTTCCATCCATGCTCTCGACGAATATCGCGTCTTGGACGCCTTCGAACACATTCCGATAATTTGATTCAGATTGTCGCAGCGCCTCCTCTGTGCGTTTGCGTTCTATCGCCCTCGTAACCTGATTGGCAACAGAGACGATGCGGTCCTGATCGGTATCTGTGAAGGATTTCGTTCGCCCCATTATTAGCAGCCCGATCGATCTGCCTTCTGAGATGAGAGGGATCAGGATTATTGAATGCACCTTAATCAAATTCAGGATCGGTGGAAACAATTTCTTGCTTATAGATGCCAGATTCTTGATTGGCAGGTCGATGAGGGTGGCAAACTCGCCAAAGATAGTATTGATCCCATCAACGCCATTAACGAGCAAGGGATTTTGTGAATCGAGTATTTTCCCGATTTCACTGTCATGTTTAATTTTTAAACGATGGTTGGATATTTTGACTTTAACCTTCTCCTCGATGCGATCAATCAATGAAGTGGGGAGGCTAAGATTTTGAGCTTCAAGGAATTTTTCATCTTCACTGAGAAGATA
The DNA here is from genome assembly GCA_034430395.1 of Anaerolineales bacterium. GTDB lineage: Bacteria > Chloroflexota > Anaerolineae > Anaerolineales > E44-bin32 > E44-bin32. The sequence goes on from DAOUEQ010000074.1 coordinate 25,978, forward strand.
AATCGTGGTGCCCAGGCTGTCGAAGATATCTATTGACTCATGTGAGAAGAATTCAACAATATCGTGGACTGTATCGCCGCGGTTAATCTGCTCATTGAGTGCGCTAAGTAATTGAAGATCTTCTGTTTGTTGTTCTATCCTTTCTTCGGCTTTTCTCCGGTCGGTAATATCTTGCTTGATGGCGATGAAGTGTGTAATCTCGCCAGTTTCGTCCTGTACAGGGGTGATCGTCTGCTCCTCGATGTACGTTGCTCCGTCTTTGCGGACGTTTAGCATCTCCCCATGCCATGTTCGACCAGCAAGGATTGTCTCCCACATCTCCTTGAAGAACGCATCATCTTGTGTGCCCGAATTCAAAATACGCATATCTTTCCCCGCGGTCTCCTCGGCGGGGAATCCGGTGAGTAATTCAAACGCATGGTTAATCCAGAGAATTTTGCCCTCACAATCGGTGATCACAATCGCATTGGCGGCAGACTCCAGGGCTGTGGCTTGCAGGAGAATTTGCCCCTCGGCGCGCTGACGTTCTTTGAGTTCCTTCTGGGCAGCCTCATAAAGGCGTGCGTTTGCAATCGCCGCTGCGATCTGATCGACTAACGTTTCCATGACAATACGATCGTAATCTTCGAACACGTTCAGGTTCTCGCTCTGAATGTCTAATACGCCTAGTAAGGCATCGCCAGCGGTGATTGGAATGCATAGCTCTGATTGGGTCCGGATTAAATCCGGGAAGAGATTAATATAATGGGGCTCTGTCTCAATATCGTTGGAGAGGACCGTCTCGAATGATTTCGCAGCCCAGCCCACCATGCCCTGTCCTATAGGCAAACGATGTTTATCTGGGAATAAAGGCGCGTACTGCCCGGCGCGAGCCTTCAATACAAGGAAGCCTGTTTCAATGTCGTGTAGGAAGAGACCAACATGATCATAGGAAAACCGCTCTTGAACGAGTTTGACGCTTCGTTCCAAAACATTATCAAGATTGAGAACGGATGCGATCTCTCCTCCAATTTCATTTAGTAGCTCCATCTCGGCAGCTCGTTGCCTCAGCTTTTCCTCGGCAAGTATGCGGTCGCTCACGTCAGTCGCAACGCTGAGAATGGCGGTTTCCCCGCCATAAGGTATCAGTCGCGTGGCATGAATAGCGTCAAGCCGCCGGCCGTCCTTTGTGATGAGCTGTGATTCATACTGTGGTACCTCCTCGCCGGCAGCGTGAGCACGGAAGTGCTCACGGATGCTTTCTTGACTCTCGGGCGCGATCAGTTGCAGGAAATTGAAATCTTCGTGATAAAAATCCTCTCGTGAATATCCCATGATTTCAACGCAAGCTTCATTGGCGTAGACGATCCGTTCATCTTTATTAATGAAGATCATACTCGGCGATTTTTCGGCCAGGTTGCGGAATTTCGCCTCTGACTCGCGGAGAGCCTCCTCTCCATGTTTGCGTTCAGAGATGTCTCTTACCACAACCAAGATGACATAAATGTCGTTCAGGGTTTGATGCCGAGCTGTGATTTCGACTGGAAAGTTCTCTCCGTTTGAGCGAACACCCAGTGCTTCATAGGGTGAATCGGTCAGATCCCTGGCCCGGAGCTCCTCCATTACCACCTCGGAAAATTCCGGTGAGACGAGGGAGGTCAAGTATTTTCCTTGCATACCAGCCTTGTCCAGGCCGAACATCTCATTTGAACGCGAATTACAATCGAGGATCATCCCGTCTGAAGCAAGTACGAGGATCGCGTCCTGCACACCCTCAAAGATGAGTCGATATTGCATCTCCGAAGTTTGTTTAAGATCGTCATATAGCTCCTGCATTTCTTTTGAGGAGCTCGTACTTGAACGTTCCAGAAGAGCGAGTTCATTCTCCGTGTCCGAGTATGTTCGCTCGATTTCCCGAAGAAACTCCTGCCAGGTCTCAATATCTGGAACTTGGGTGCTTTCAAGTTGGAGTTTCGTGAGCAGATGTTCTAATAAGTTTGGTTCCATGAACCTAAGCCTCTAGATGGGATGTGAGCGTCTCGCCTGGTAGGGCAAGACTCGATGGGCTGCTATCCTTCCGCATGGTATATCCCCAATCGTTATCCTAATAAATCTGCGCGTTGGATAAGGACTTTGTTTGTTGGCATAAGCCCCGGCTGCGTTCTAGATAGTCGTCAAGCATATTTATGCGGTATCTGCGGTGTCCTCCCGGTGTTCGGAAGGGGATCAGGTTACCCTCCCGCTCGATGCGGCCAAGCGTGGATAAACTGATGCCCAGGTATTCTGCGGCAAGCTTTGCGTTTAGAAGTTGATTCCTATCGTGTTTCATTTTTACTCCACTCTGGAGAAGTGGTGATTGCGGGGTCGATACCCGCATCTGGCGCAAATCGATTCCGCCGATTTGACGTGGTTTTACAGGGTTTGACAATCCCTGCGGCTGTTTAGACCCGTTTTATATTGTTTGATGTACTTTAAGGTAGCGTGAATCTTACGGTTGCGGTTGATTTGACAAGTAATTGTAAGGTCCAGTGGGGTTTGTACACAGAAAGCGGCAGGAGTTAGTCGCGTGAGGGTACAGGAGATGCCAATAGGCGTTGGGCTTGGTTGGGCGTTCTCTCGAGATTGGTTGCTACGATGATCGTGTGAATCGATGGTTGGGGGCAGCCGTGCAGAAGAGTTAGGCCGATCACAAGATGTTGAAATAAAAAAGGCGACCCAATGTCACCCTTTACAAATTGGATTCTGCTATGCCTGCGGTCGTGTGATTGAGAGGCGACGGCGGGATTCGAACCCGCGCATAAGGGTTTTGCAGGTCCTCGCCAATACTTTTCAGGACCCTTTGCCGTAATCGCCTCAAACCCGGTGAAGGGTTTCCATTTTGCCTGGAGAGAAAAAGGCCAAGACCCTTTGCCGTCCTTGTTTCTCCCCGGCAACAAACTAACGAGCCGAATTGTTAATTGGTGCACATGATACAAAGGTTTGCTTCATAAGGCAAACTCCATAGATTGGAGGCTTATTAATCCAAATGATGATCACGAGCCATTGATGGATTCAAGGTCATTTCCATGTATCCGTAGACAGGCAAGGTCATGAAGGATCTAATTCAACGGTTGATAGAGTTGGACGCAGACGCTCATTCCTTGTTTTAGACATTATGGACTTTGCTGGCTTTCCACTGGAGAAGTGGATGCAACTGAATCTTCTCTTGAGTCACACTGTCTGACGTGAGTAGTTCTGCGTGAATTTCCCCGTGATCAAGCAGTTGATCGAGAAACTCGTGCTCTGAGTCAGTGAATGGCAATACGATTTTCAAGGCTTCCCTGCATTCCTCCTTCAATCGGGAAGCCCAGCCCTCTTTATCCTTATTAATGCCTTCGAGTGTTTTCGTTCTGAGAACAGGCAATAAGGAATGCTCAATTTCTTGAGGGTCGAAGTTAATATCCTCTAGAGAGATAGTCCGCCAATCCTTGGGGTTCATGGCGCCGAAGAGGACGAATCCAAGCCGCACACGATCTCTTTCCCATGAGCGGTCTGTCAGCAGGTGGTGAACATCAAAGAGATCTCGACTCGCACGGCGAGAAAAAAGGGCAGCGAGTTTACCCGCTAGAAGTTCGTAGATATCTACAACCAGGATCTGCTCTGCTTGATGAACGCCGAGTTTCTTCGAGTTTTGCACTGTGATCGGCCAAAGTGGAATCCGGAACATGTAATTGAGATCGAGTTCGAGATTCTCATTCCCGCCATACACGCTTTGATATCGCAGCAGCCATTTCCCGCCAGCGTATTCTGTCGGTTTCCTTTGGATCCTCAATTCCTCTCGACCCAAGACAGCTTCAATTGCTTTCTCAACCTGAGGGCGCTCCAATAGCATCGCCTCTTTGCTTGAAGCTCCGATGTAATTGAGATCAATATCGACCGAAAGCCGTGGCAGATTGAGCAGAAACAGGTTTAAAGCTGTGCCGCCTTTTAAGGCTAGCCGGTCCTTTAGAAAGGGATGGCTTCGGAGCGCGTTCAGGAGGTTGAGCAGACGGACGGCTCTTTCTAATACGTTACCTCTAAAACCTGATGAGGCTGATAAGGCGAGCAACCTCTCTTTCGAAGGTCTCACCTTATCTCCTCCCAGGTCTTTTGAAGGACATCGGCAGGGACGATGAGATTCCAATCTGCGAGAAGCTGGCCATCATCCTGGTAGTCACGGTCCATGTAGTGCGGGCTTTTCGGTCGAAGAGTTTTTATTCGATCGAGGTATTCGTCGCTGACCATAAGCGAGTCTCGGTGTTGCTCAAGGTAAAAGCCCACTTTTGCAGCCGTCGTCGCATTCTCAAGCGCGGTCACATATTCTACGACTTTGTCGAGGTCGAGGAATTCAATGCTCTCCAGAGATCGCCAGATCTCCTCCCAGCTTCCGGATAGCTTCGGTCGGTCGAGGACGTCCACCATGGAACGTTCAAGATTCGTCACCTTTACATCCAGACCGGAGCGGTCTTGAACTTCCACATAGAGCTCTTCCTGGCCGGCACACCTCAAAGCTTTCGGGTGAGAGACCCCCTGATAGGTCGCCCCCTGGAATTGAAAGGATCTGCCCAGGCTTCTCTTTGTCAGATAGGTGAATTGTTCGTATATCGTATACGCTCTTCCATGAGCCTCCAGGGACGTATGGTATCCAAGGATTGCATCATCGGTTATCTTTCCAGCCAACAGATGCGGATCGACAGAGAAACTTTCCGCAGGGATCCCAGGCGGGACTGTCGCATACAACCCGCGACGGATACGCAGGATACGCCCCGACTCCTGATGATGAGCCAGCAATGCCTTTCTTGTTGAAGGATTTATTGAGCCATGAGTGCTTAAATACTCAGTTAATTCTTTTACACGAAAAATTGGATGCCGAGCGAAGAATGTATCGAGCTTCATATATCCATCTCACTTGAATAAAGTCGTATAAACTACTAATAAAATTAGTGCTTTATACGAGAAAAGTCAAGTAGAAACTGCAGGGTTCATGATATATTCTCCAATAAAGAAGACCTCAGAGCCTCTGGCGGATCATGGGATGCGAGGTGTATCTAGTTCATCCTACGGAGAGGTATATGGCCTGCGACCATGAGAAGTCTATCGCGTCATGGCAATCACGATGTCCAAGTTATTAGGAAAGGTGAAGAATTTATCGACAATACTATTGTTGATACCAGAGAAGTATTCTATGACCAACAGGAAAATTTTTACATGACATCTAAATCAAAAGAAATGAACATCCCGGGTCCCAAGGCGCGTGCTTACCTTGATCGCGATCGGGAAGTCATATCTCCCTCATACACCCGCGTATATCCCTTTGTGATGGATCATGGCAAAGGGTTGGAAGTGTGGGATGTTGATGGCAATCGCTACATCGATTTTGCTGCGGGCATTGCTGTAATATCGACTGGCCACTCTCATCCAAAGGTTACAAAAGCGATTAAAGAGCAAGCAGACCGTTTCCTTCACATGAGCGGGACGGATTTTTATTACCCACAACAGATTGAGTTAGCCGAGAAGCTGGCAGAAATTGTTCCGATGAGCGGAGCGAAAGGCATTTTTTTACCAATTCTGGTGCGGAAAGTGTCGAGGCCGCGCTTAAGCTTGCACTGCTTCAAACAGGTCGACCACATTTCATCGCGTTCTATGGTGCTTTTCATGGTCGTACTATGGGGGCACTGTCCTTCACGGCCAGCAAGCCGGTTCAAAGGGATGGTTTCTCGCCATTTATGCCGGAAGTGACACATGTTCCATACTCAAACCCTTTCCGGTGTCCTCATCATAGGGATGAAGCTGAATGCAAGAAGAACTGCATTTGTGTTGATTACATTGAGGAGACTGTATTAAAAAACAAGGTGTCACCCAACCAGGTAGCCGCGATCATAGTTGAACCTATCCAGGGTGAGGGAGGATATATCTTTCCTGAAGACAATTTCTTGCCCCGGCTACGCGAGCTTTGTGACAGGCACGAGATTTTGCTAATAGCCGATGAGATTCAGACAGGAATCGGGCGAACCGGGAAATGGTTTGCAGTTGAGCATTGGGGGGTTGAGCCAGATATTGTGTGTGTTGCAAAGGGCTTGGCGAGTGGAATGCCGCTGGGAGCAATGATTGCCCGGAGCGAGATTATGAAGTGGGGTCCTGTCACCCATGCAAACACTTTTGGGGGTAATCCTCTCTCCTGTGCTGCTGCTCTGGCTACATTAGAGCTTGTCGAGGAGGGGTTAATGCAGAACGCGGCGCGAATGGGGGGAGTCTTTTTAGAAGAATTAACGAAAATCCAGAAGCGGCACTCATCCATTATACGCGTTGAAGGAAAAGGGCTAATGGTTGTTGCAGAGCTTGCCAAGGATCCGGTATCCAAAGAACCAGATCCTGAACTACGAGATGATGTAGTTCAACGAGCATTCAAGAAGGGCGTATTACTTCTCGGTTGTGGGACAAGCGCGATCCGCTTCGTACCCCCACTTAATATTTCTAAGGAGCTTGTCGAGGAAGGGCTGGCGATTTTTGAAGAAGCGCTTGGAGAAGCCGAAGAAGAGTCGGACTAAAAAAACCTGGAAGTTGAGGCCGAGGTTTGTTAGCGAAACCACGGGATCGATGCATCTTGTTTGATTGGGGAGACACGCTCATGCGCGTCTTCCCAGGTTTCGATGGCCCAATGGCTAAGTGGCCCCGAATAGAAGTCATTCCATACGCCAGGGAAACCCTCGCAACATTTCAGTCAAATTGGATTATCGCTTTAGCATCTAATGCGGTGGATTCCAACGAAAACGAGATCCGACAGGCGCTAGCATGCGTTGATTTGAACGAGTTCGTAGATAAGGTGTACTGTTATCAACGAATCGGTCATAAAAAACCATCTCGCGCTTTCTTTGAATTCGTTTTGTCTGATCTTGGACTTGAATCACAAAGAGTTATTATGGTCGGTGACAACTTCGAGGAAGACATTCTCGGTGCGAACAGGTCTGATATACGAGCTGTCTGGTTCAATCAGCATTTCGGTGAAGAGCGATCAGGAGACCTGCATCAAACCATTCACGATTTAAGAGATCTACAAAGAAGCCTTCAGAATTGGAACCTTGATACAGGCGGATAATTTCATCTCGAAGTGGCGTAGAAGTGATAGACAAACTTGATAATTAGTGCTCGGGCTTGGTCACCTGATGCACGGCGCGCACCTCGAAGCCCGCGGATAACCTCGCCAATTAAGCATTACGTAAATTGGCCTGAGCCCTTCCCGAATGTAAGCGGATGGATACTCACGCCTAATGGGATTATATATATTCCTGGATGCCGATCACAGTACAATAGAATGGTTCTGTGCGATCGAGTTGAAGAAGCCATTATAGGTGAGAACGGTACAGAGAGATGGTCATTGAGCTTAGGGATTTATTGGATCTTGATGAACTGGTTGGTTATTTCCCTATGAAGTTGGGATAAATGTGCCTCGGATTGAGCTCTCCTATCAAAATCACGTCGGCGTTTTCATGTGTGATCTCTCCCATATTCTCCTCAAAACAAGACGAGGATACGATCACCGCAAGCACATAGTTTGCACACCCGGGGCACGTTTGATTTCTCAAATCAACACGTTCTGAGCGAATTCTAAGGTACCCCAGTCAGGGCTGATCGTAGATTGGGATGCAACAAATTTCGTCCACCGATCAACTTTTGGATTACAGGAGCTTGTTTTCTAGTTTCCACTAATGCGACCAAGCAAGCGTCCTTATGCGAACTCTTGTTTTATGATTTCCACGATCCTTCTCGTAATCGATTGGGCCAGCAATTCACCCTTTTCTCTTGATGAATAAGTTGCCTTATAAAATGAGCCAGATCTCGTGATGGTGTCGTCAGGAGGCGGGAAAATCAGATAGGGCACTTTCCGTGCGCTCTCGTCATCGACGATCTTATCCTCCCGGACCAGGTCCGGTGCGAAATACTGCATAAGAGCTGTCTCGCTAATACCCGCGTGTTCTGTATCCCAACCTGGGAACCCCACATCTTTGAATACTTCGTCGAGGACAGCTTGTGAGACAAGGTCCCACCATGACAGAATCAAGACATGTGCGTCTGACTGTTCTCGGAAGAAGAGCTCCACAGCTTCTGTTGCGAAGGCCACGTTCTCGTAGTGACCGTTGAGAAGAAGGTATTTCCGTGCTCCGTGATGATATGTGCACCGAAGAATATCGAGAATTAAATGTATCAGGGTAGTTCCGTCTAAGCTCGTGGTACCAGGATATTCTTGCCCTCCTCCGCCGGGAAGAGGCTTATAGCCATATGCGATGGGTGGAAATACCATTGATTCAATTTCCTTGTCCACCATCAACGCCATGCTTCTTGGGATGATAGCATCAACATTCAGCGGCAGATGAGGTCCGTGTTGCTCCAGTGAGCCCAAGGGTAAAATGACAACCCTCTTTCCGATCTCCTCATCGTATTCCTTCCAGGTCAAATTTTCAGCCAACATCGTTTTACTCCTATCCTAGATATTCATCATTCCGGTGAATGTCGTTCGTGCATACCAACCCTTTTTTTGTAGCCTCTTGCTTAACGACCCCCGATCTCCACGTAGCGGTATGCTCAAGGGTGAATGCACATCTGATCTCACCAATGATAGTTGTCACCCCTTACTCCTGTTTCTTTTCCTTCAATCGGTCAGATTCTCAATGATGTAACGAATATCTCCAAAGGCAGATTATTTGTGAGGCAATTCGAAGGTTGCGCAAGTGTAATTAATATTATATATTATATATTATACACATGTTGCATGGAAATGCAGATCTTGTGGGAGTCTTTATATCCCAGGAATTCGTTATAAAACAAAATGATATGTTAAACGAATTGAAGCCTCTTAACAACGAGCACAAATCTCTAGCGGAGTTAGCACATGAGGCGATCCGAGAGAGGATTCTCTCTTGCTACTTCAAACCAGGAGATTGGCTTCGGCAAGAGGAATTATCTCAACAGCTTGGTGTCAGCCATACGCCTGTGCGGGAGGCATTGGATCGACTTGTAGCAGATGGGCTGGCCGAACGGGTGACGCATAAAGGAGTTCGTGTCTCCATCATTGATGAAAATGATATTGCCGAGGTTTATTGTCTCCGTCTGTTGCTTGAACCTATCGTTGTACGATTGGCAACCACACATATATCGAAAGAGCAACTGAAAAACCTTGGGACCATCGTAGACCAAGCGGAAAGAATGACCTCGCTGGACGATATGCCTTCTCGAAGACAATTGAACAGGGAATTCCACGGCATGATCTGCAAGGCCTGTGGAAGTGAAATGCTTGAGCGGTTGTGTGGGATCGTATGGAACAGGTTTCCGGATTGGATGTTATATGAAGGCCTTTACCGTCATCCAAAATCCTTGAACCCCCGGCTTCAACGGGAGATTAAGGAGCATCGGGGTTTGCTCGATGCGATCGCTGAAAGGAACATCAATCTCGCAGAGCAGCTATCCGCGAGTCATATCAAGGGTACAAAAGAGGATCTAATGGAGGTTTTTGAGATCACCAGCCACATCATCGAAGAGAAGCAACAGCAGATGGGGTTATGACTGGTGTGTCGTCTGAAAGCTTATGTTCAGATTCAGAGATGTGCAAAGGAGAAAAATGAGAGAAAAGAACACATTGAAGAGGGATGGGATCAATGTTTGCTTGATAAGCGAAAGGGGGAAACAGATTGAATGTCATACGCTTTAGCCCAGGCAAGAGGGAATACGATTAGATTGTGCACGGTTCATATCATATCAAAGCTGCTGATCAAATCACTATGTTGAAGACCATGCTTATCTATAGAACCTCGGAGAGAATAACATGTTGGGCGAAAAACAGAAGACAGTCGTCAATTCCTGGAATGAATGGGACCCACTGAAACATGTGATTATCGGTCGGGCAGATGGGACCATGATTCAGGCCCCTGAGATTGCTGTTCAACGAGATTGGCCGGAGGACGGTTTCCCCTTGGGCAAATACGGTCCTTACCCCGAGGAAATGCAGGAGAAGGCCAATGAACAGTTGGATAATTTCGCTAATATCCTTGAAAGCCGCGGCATTCGAGTGGACCGACCCACTCCGATTGACTTTAGTCAGGTAGTACAGACTCCTGACTGGGTACAAGAGACGATGTTTGGCTGTTGTCCCGTTCGGGATATTCTGCTTACGGTTGGCACTGAAATTCTGGAAGCCACTATGTCCTACCACAGCCGCTGGTTTGAGTTTATCTGCTACCGACCATTGTTCGAGCAGTACTTCAAGGAAGATCCAAATTTTCGTTTCGAAGCGGCGCCCAAACCACGCCTAACGGAACACTCTTACAAGAAAGACTGGTGGAAGCAATGGGACTCAATGAGTGAAGAAGAGCAGTTTGAGCGCGCGGAAAAGGGTGATTGGGTAATCACTGAAAAGGAGCCATTGTTTGATGCTGCTGATGTTGTCCGCTTCGGAAAGGATCTTATTGTCCAGAAGTCAATGGTTACTAATGATTCTGGTATTGACTGGTTGCGCCGCCACTTTCCTAATCATCGAATCCATAAGGTAGGCCGCAGGGAACTCCTGCCGTGGCATTTGGACACAACCGTAGTTCCTCTACGACCTGGCTTTGCGTTGGTCAATCCGACACGACCCCCTCTCGACGAGAGGGAATTCGAGCTGTTTAAGAAGAATGATTGGGAACTCGTGGAACCCCCAAAAACGCTTCTTAAGAAGAAAGGGCCATATGACTTCTGTAGTTGGTGGTTGAACATGAACTGTCTTGTACTCGATCCGAAGACCGTCTGCGTTGAAGCCAGTGAGACCCCTGTCATGGAGTTGCTCGATGCGCATGGTTTTGAAGTCGTTCCAGTCCCGTTCTATGAAGTGTCACCATTTGGGGGTGGACTTCACTGCTGTACGGCAGATGTTTACCGGGAAGGAACCCTTGAGGATTACTTACCCAAGCAGGTGGAAGGATTCTAATTCACAAGCATCGCGGGTAAGGAAATCCCTTTAATCTCGATTGGAGGAAACTAGGAGAAGTCAGAAGAAAGAAGACGGGCTTTGGGAAATCGACTCTCGTGACAAGAAGCGAAGCCGGATAGACCCACTGTTTATCCGGTCATATATAGAACCGGTTTGAAAATACCGGCACGTTTAAAGATTGTGCAGGACCACAATTTCGTGGAAATTGCTCATAGAGAATTGGGGCCATAACCCATATCGTATAGCATAACCCTGAGCGAAAGGAGTGGCTATTGCTGGAGAGCACATCGTCATTTGAGTGTACGGATCGGCTAGGATCATAAGTCAATACAAGCAATTGGAGGAGAAAAAAAAATGAATAGGCACATTAGCATTCTATTTACCATTCTAATGTTGCTCGCACTGGCACTTTCAGCGTGCGCTCCAAAGGCAACAGAAGCGCCTTTTGAAGAGCAGAAAATTGAGGAGGAAAAAACGAAAGTTGCTCTAATGGTCCCGGGGGTCGTTAGTGATCAGTCGTGGAACCAGTTCGGTTTCGAAGGTCTTAAGCAAGCTGAGGAAGAGTGCGACGTTGCCATCGGCTATAGCGAAGAAGTTGCCCAAGATGAGCAGGTTGAGGTCATCCGAAACTACGTCGCAGAAGGATATCACATAATCATCGGCCACGGAGGCGAATACGAGGACGCGCTTGCGACAGTAGCTAAGGAGTATCCGGATATTCAGTTTGGCGTTACGGATGGGCAGGCGTTGACTTCCAACATGGTTGCTTCTAGGCTCAGCTTCCGTCAGATGGGCTATCTGGCGGGTATCTTGGCTTGCAACATGACCGAATCAAACCACGTGGCGTACGTAGTGGGAGAGCTTCTTCCATGTTGTGACGAAGGCGTAGAAGGCTATACACGTGGAATAGAAACCTGCGGCAAGGATATTGAGGTCGATTACATAGCCACAGGGAGCTGGTCGGATGTGGCCAAGGCGCGCGAAGCAGGCCTGGCGTTGATTGACAATGGCGCAGACGTGCTGTGGCACATGTTGGATACCGCTGATGCAGGCCTAATCTCCGCAGCGGAGGATGAGGGCATATGGGCGATTGGCCTCTACCGGGATTCGAGTTCGCTTGGGCCAAACTCTATCCTAGGTAGTACGTTGGGATCGCCTGGTGCGATGGTCTATTCGCTAGCCTGTGGAAATGGGATAGCCGGCGAGACGATTCCCGTGACTGTAAACACCCCGGGTGGGATTGATGTCCACCTAACAGGTTTTACCCCTCCGGATGTGCAACAGAAGGTTCTTGATGCACTAGAGAAGATGAGGTCCGGGGAGATAGACGTGGAACCGTAGCAACATATCCCTTGCTCCACCCCGGAACCCGCCGGGGTGGAGCGGGGCTTATTTGTGAGGTATAGGAGATGGATCGCGCCGACATCGTGTTGCGGATGGTGGGGATAACCAAAACTTTCCCAGGGATCTTGGCAAATGATGATATTGACTTCGACGTGAAGAAAGGGGAAGTTCACGGCCTACTGGGTGAGAATGGTGCAGGCAAGACCACCTTGATGAACATACTCTATGGCCTTCATCAGCCGGATAGCGGAGAGATTCTTATCAACGGTGACAAAGTTGAGATTGCTTCACCACGGCAAGCCAATAACCTTGGAATTGGTATGGTCCACCAGCATTTCATGTTGGTGGAGAACCTGACTGTGCTTCAGAACATCGTGCTGGGGCTACCCTTGAAGCGCCCACCATTGCTCGATCTCGGTTCAGCCCGTGCCCGCTTTAAGGATCTGGCCAATGAATACGGTCTTGGCCTCGATCCCTCAACCCCTATCTGGCAGCTTCCGATGGGAGACCGGCAGTGGCTGGAGATACTCAAACTGCTTTTCAGGGATGTCCAAATACTAGTATTCGACGAGCCGTCATCCGTCCTTGTATCTTCTCAGGTGGAGCGGCTCTTTGAGACTATAAGGAGTTTAGCTGATAGGGGTCGTTCAATCATTTTTATCAGTCATAAACTCGGAGAAATGAAAAAAATTGCCAATCGAGTTACTGTTCTACGCGATGGTCGCGTTGTTGGGACTGTGGATCCCCAAGGAGCAACATCTACCAAGCTTGCGCGGATGATGGTAGGGCGAGAAGTCTTCTTGGATAGGCGACCACGACTGCCCTCTACGTCCAAGCAAGTCGTGCTCGCGGTCGATGGCCTCAGTTGCCGAGACGACCGCGGCATCCGGGCGCTAAGGGACTTGAGCATGAATGTGTACGGCGGAGAAATCGTCGGGGTGGCAGGAGTGGATGGAAACGGGCAGAAGGAGCTGGCTGAGTGCATCGCGGGTCTACGTAAACCTACCAAGGGTACCATCCAAATATGTAGTAAGACTGTTAGGGGAGTTATACGTGATCCTTCACTGTTAGGCTTCATTCCGGAGGACCGCGTCAAGACGGGGCTAGTTCTCGGATTTGGCGTAGCAGAGAACATGATCTTGAAAACATTCACAGAATCTCCTTTCATACAGCACGGCATTATGCAAGGGGACGCGATACGGCAGGAGGCTAATGCTCTCATCAAGGAGTATGACATCATGACGTCAAATTCCATGGCGCCAGTACGATTCCTATCCGGTGGAAATCAGCAGAAAGTAGTGGTAGCTCGCGAGTTGAGCGGAAACCCTAAACTAGTGGTTGCCTCTCAAGCCACCAGGGGCCTCGACGTCGGTGCAATAGAAGGTGTACACATGGCACTACTGAGAGAGCGAAATCGTGGAGCAGCGGTGATTTTCATCTCGGCTGAACTGTCCGAGGTGATGGCTCTAAGTGACCGCATCATCGTCATGTTCGAGGGTCAGATTATGGGAGAATTGGATGGCGAAAGTGCAGACGTTGATTTGATAGGGGAGCTAATGATGGGGCATAGCGAGGTTGCAGGAATGGTGGCGGGAATTGCCGTATGAAAGAGAACGAAGGAATCATTAAAGAACGCAAAGGAATTGTATTGCCCGGACGGGAACGGTTCGTACTTTCATTTGCCAGGCCAGTCATCGGAATTGCCTTAGCACTGCTGGTTTCAGCCGGGGTGATCTGGGCTAGAGGGGCGAATCCAATCGTTGCATATGTTGCTATGTTACAGGGAGCATTCGGCAACGTTGCTGCCTTGGCAAATACAGGTGTACGAGCCGCACCTCTTCTTCTCTCGGGGTTCGCCGTTGGTCTCGGATACAAGGCTGGCTTGTGGAACATCGGGGGAACGGGACAAATATATTTAGGTGCAACAGCTGCAACTATTGTGGGAATCATGCCTCTTCCTGTGCCTGCCTGGCTTCACATGCTCCTCGCCGTTATGGCGGGATTCGTCGGGGGTGTTCTTTGGATATTTGTACCTGCCTACCTCTGTGCTTATCGGGGTGTGAATCTAGTGTGTACAACCCTCATGCTGGACTATGTGGCCGGCCATTTTGTCAGTTACCTTTTGCATGACACCCCACTAGCTGCAGGTGCTTTTTACCCCATGTCCCCACAAATTTTACCCAGTGCACGTCTGCCAATTTTAGTGAAGGGAACAAGCCTGCATGCCGGTTTTATCTTGGCGGTTACCCTTGGCGTGGTCTTGTACTTTGTGCTGCGCTACACTCCCTTTGGCTTTCGAACCAGGATGATCGGAGAGAATCCTGCGGCAGCACGCTATGCTGGGGTTAACGTTGTACGGTGGATTCTTCTCATTCTGCTAATCTGTGGTGGATTAGCCGGACTGGCCGGCGCTGGCGAGATCCTGGGGCTGAAACTTAAGCTGTTTGATTACTTCGAAGGTTTTGTTGGATTCGAGGGGCTTGCTCTGGCTATTATGGTAAGAGGCGATCCGCTGGGAATAATCATCGGGGGTATTTTCTTCGGAAGCCTAAAAGCAGGTGCAAGCAGAATGGAGATCGCGAGTGGTGTTGGAGCCTCTATGTCGCAGGTTATTATGGCACTTTCGGTGCTGTTTGTGATTGCTATAGGGTTCGGCGAACGAAGGGGCTTCGCCCAGCTGCCACATGAGAAAACACATGGAAAAGGGGGTTAGCAATGGATATGAGCTCAATCGCTAACTGGCTCCAGGCGAGCATCCGCTTGTCAGCCCCATTAATGCTGACCAGCATAGGTTCAGTTATAAATGAGCGAGTTGGTATCGTCAATATCAGCATAGAAGGCAGCATGCTGATGGGCGCGCTTGCGGCGGTAGCCGGGACCTTCTTTACGGGGAGCGTTGCCATAGGCACCATCTGCGCTGTGGCGGCTGGCGGGCTCTTGGGGCTCATTATGGCTTATCTCACTGTGAATCGTAATACTAGCCATCTTGTCGCCGGCATAGCGCTCAATTTTTTTGCTCTCGGAGTGACAAACATGGGATTTGCTGCGCTGTTTCCAACAGAAAGGGCGCGGGTTGCCATATATCCTGTACTGAGCCCGGCCGGATTGCGTGATGTGCCCTTCTTCGGGCCAGTGATCTTCGACCAAGCCGTAATTGTCTGGGTCGCGCTAATCTTGCCGCTGGTGTCTGGCTGGGTTATATACCGAACGGGTTGGGGGCTTAATGTCCAAGCCGTGGGAGATAATCCTCGTGCTGTCAATCACGCTGGTTTGTCGGTGTTCCGGTTAAAATTCGTGGGTGTGCTTCTCAGCGGTGCATTCGCCGGCTTGGGTGGGAGTGCTCTCTCACTGACAGACCTTGGGTATTTTGCGCCCAACATGTCAGGGGGACGGGCGTTCGTTGTCCTCGCTGCAAATGTTGTCGGCAACTGGAATCCAATAGCCGTCGCTGCTTCTTGCATGCTTTTTGGAGCAGCGGACGCACTACAACTGCGGATGCAAACCTTTGGGGCAGCCATTCCCTATCAGTTCTTTGTAATGGCGCCATACTTAGTGACGATCATCGTTCTTGCCGGATTCGTGGGGAGAGTAGCAGTGCCGAAGACCCTGGGAGAGCCCTATGATCCGGAAAAATCCTGAGCAGTTCGAGTTATGACTTTTTGAGTAGATGATGAAAGACACCGCTATTGCCATTGTCCATTTTAGCCCGGAACGATGGAGACGTGCAGCCAGGTTTTGAGAAGGTAATGAAGACAACCAGCGCAATCGAGGTGATACTGGAGTGTGAGGGGATGGCCTTAACAATGAATCGACGGTCGGTCTATCCTCTCTCGGTATAGCTTCTATACCATATTGCCGAATATGAATGTTGTTGTGCTGGACTTGAATAAATACGGTGTGCTTTGAGGTAAGCGAGACACCAGTATTGGAGCTGCCGTATAGGTATAGCGTCGAAATTCGTTTCCGGTTTCTTTCTATGATGTGGCGTCATTTGTTGGCAGCCCACAAAGAAGGACTGCTGACGGCTACCCTTAAGGGATCGGTGAAGGTTAATCCAGAAGTAAATCGAGGGTTTCTAGACCGGTACATCTAAACATATTCATTCGGGCGAATTAGGAGATTATCATTTGGAAGGATCAGAATCCTAGGCGAATTAGGCCAGGGATCTGTATTACGGACCATGAGCATAGACATCAAAATTTGAAGCGATGAAAAAAATCGGAGGTAGATGTGTCGAGGAGAAACGTAATTATCATCGGCGCGGCAGGCAGAGATTTCCACAACTTCAACACCTATTACCGAAAAAACGAGGCTTATGAGGTGGTAGCCTTCACTGCTGCCCAGATCCCGGACATTGAGGGTCGAAAATACCCAACCGAGCTTGCGGGCCCCCTGTATCCGGAAGGCATCCCGATATTTTCTGAAGAAGATCTACCAAAGCTTATCGAAGATTATCAGGCCTCTGAATGCATATTCTCATATAGCGATGTCTCTTACCAGCACGTAATGGGAGTGGGAGCGATTGTCGAGGCGGCGGGTGCCAGCTTTGTTTTGTTGGGCCCTAAAGATACGATGATACACAGCTCCAAACCCGTGATCGCTGTTGGGGCAGTTCGCACGGGCTGCGGAAAGAGCCAAACCTCTCGAAAGATTGTAGAAATATTAATGGAGAAGGGTTTGAGGGTGGTAGTGATTCGACATCCCATGCCTTATGGAGATCTTGTTGCCCAAAAGGTACAGCGCTATGCTGAACTGTCCGATCTAGAAAAATATAAATGCACTATTGAGGAGATGGAGGAGTACGAACCTCATATCGTTCGTGGCAACGTCATCTACGCCGGGGTCGATTACGGTGCTATTTTAAATGAAGCCGAAAATGACCCAAAAGGTTGCGACGTTGTCCTGTGGGATGGAGGAAACAATGATTTCCCATTCTATGTACCAGATCTCCTAGTAACTGTTGCCGATCCACATCGCCCCGGCCATGAACTACGTTATTATCCAGGCGAGATTACACTGAGGATGGCCGATGTGGTGGTCATTAACAAAATTGATAGTGCAGATCTATCCGGCATTCAAGCTGTTCGAAAGAACATCGCTGCTGTAAATCCAAATGCGGTTGTTGTGGAGGCGGCATCTGCTTTGTCTATAGATGATCCTTCAGTGGTGAAGGGGAAGAGGGTTCTTGCGGTCGAGGACGGACCGACCCTCACGCATGGCGAGATGACGATCGGGGCTGGGGTTGTAGCAGCACAGAAGTTTGGAGCAACCGAGCTGATTGATCCACGCCCCTATACCGTAGGGAAGATCTCTGAGACGTTTGAGAGCTATCCAGAAATTGGAACTTTGTTGCCTGCTATGGGATATGGCAATCAACAATTAAGAGATCTCGAAAAAACGATCAACAATACTGATTGCGATTCTGTTGTCATCGGCACTCCCATTGATTTGGGTCGCATTATAAATATCAAGAAACCTCACACAAGGGTTTATTACGATCTTCAGGAGATCGGACGACCCAATCTACTGGACGTTCTAAAGGATTTCCTCGAAAAACATGGTCTTGACTGAGATGGACTACACCGATTGCCAGGGATTGTGTTGAAATAGGGATCAGGTTTCTCTTAGCAAGCTAGAAGGTTTAGGTACGAGTCCAGTCGATTGGTTGGCCAGATTGAAAGCCGCCGTAATTTGCTGCTGGATGGAACTAGTTATTAACGGTTTCGTGTCATGAGTAGGGGATACCTCTTATTCTATCTGTAGCACCTGCACAACTTTTCGCTTGAGTTCATTGCCATGTACCTCCTTGAATACCGTCGTTATGTGGCTATTAACCTAATCCGGTTCTCGCTAAACAATTATCTCGAGTTGCTCCCATAGGTGGACATACTTCCGTGTATGGCTCATCTGAAGGTTTTGGAGATAGTAACGAGTTACGCGCGGTAACTTCAGGATTTCAGGGCCAGACGATGGATTGAAAACGATCTCGATTGCGAGTTCTCCGACTCCCCGTATTCTGAAGAGCAACTCGGCCGAAAAGCTGGAACGTTGAATGACGGTGAACAACAGGTACTCGTTGTCGAGTGCACGCTTATAAGTGGGTAGGAAATGATGCTTACCGACAAGCTTTCAGTGGTCCTTGCACCACTGTTGGAGTTAATAGTATTCGAAGCGATAACAAGTTCATAAACAGGTCCCAACGATCACTTGCTCGTCGAGTAGAACGCGAGAATGGCGCATCAATTTTTTATGAGATCATTTGTCCTGGAAAATGGTTTGATTGTGCTCAGTGGGAGTTTGGTTGATTTGCTAGAATACCTGCCTAGAATACATGCGGTGAAGTAAGAATACTTAAGAGGTTGAGATAGGCATGTGGATCTTCACCGCATGTGTAACCTGCATAAGCAGGAATCAGGCTGGAATGGGCAAAGAATCCTGGTGTGATATAAGCATCTAATCCATTCCAGACTTATTCTTTTACGAACAGTTCGTTCTCAGTGAAGGGGATTGCCCTTCACCATAGAGTCTTGGAACACGGGCGCTAATGCCACACGTCACCTCGTAATTGATGACACCCCATCGCTTTGCAACCTGCTCTGCGGAGATCTGCATTTCCCCCTGTCGACCTATTAACACGACTTCATCACCGACCTCAGCATCAGGTACATTATCGAGCTGAACTAGGCTTTGATCCATACAAACCCGACCCACGACAGGCACTTCTCGACCTCGGATAAGTACTTTATTCCCATCAAAGCTCCTTAGACCGTCGGCGTATCCAACGGGTAGTGTCCCAATGTGCTCGTTCCGCTGAGTGATATATACATGGCCATAGCTCAAACCGCGTCCCGGAGGCAGCGTCTTAATCTGACTCAACTGCGTCTTCCACGTGAGAGCAGGGAAAAAGCCCTCAGGTAAAAGACATTCTGGCGAAGAATGGAAACCATACATTGCGGATCCGATCCGAACTAAATCGAGATGGGTTTCGGGATTCACCAAGGTTGCGGCTGAATTCGCTGCATGAACGATGGGAGGACGCAATCCAGCAGATTCCAAACGTGATAGGATGTTCAGAAAGGTATTAAGCTGGGCAATGGTCGTGTCTATTCCCGGCTCATCGGCCCGAGCAAAATTGGTGAACATCCCAGTTATTTGTACGCCATCCAACCCATATGCGAGGCGCACAATATCCTCCACCGCTTCGGCTTGAGCCCCAAGAAGACCCATTCCGGTATCGACTCTGAGGTGTACTTTTGCTTTCTGCCCCATTGCTTGGGCGGATTTCATTATTTCCTGGATTTGTTTCTTGCTCCAGAATGTCAACGAGATGTCTTGTTTGATGGCCTCCGACAGCCTGTTGCTCGGTGTAAAGCCCAATACAAGAAGCGGACAGTTCAACCCAGATTGGCGTAATATAATTGCTTCCTCAACTTGAGACACAGCGCACCAAGTTGCACCACCGCGAAGAGCGCTTTCTGCAACGGGTATAGCACCGTGGCCATACCCGTTTGCCTTTACTACCGCCATTACATCGCTCTGAGTGATGTGCATGATAAGACGGATATTATTTTCAATGACATTGAGATCGGTTTCGACCCAAGATGTAAACAAATCTTTCGGTTCCATCTCTATCTCCTGCGCCCAGGCTACCTTTCGAGGAACGTAGATTCAATTACCAGTGTAACCTGATTGTCGATTTGGCAAAATGCAACATTGAGGTAAATGTTTGTAAGAATTTTGTTTATTTCTTGTCAGGTTCTTTATAACCGCAAATTCTAAGGTCACTCTAAAATGCCTGATCTGACGGTCCAATCCCCTGATTCAGGATTCGCCTGCCCTGGCGGGCTAGGCCAGGGAACTCACACCGCGCCAGGATGGCGCGGCATGGTGTAATTTGACGATTTCCATTAGGTACTAAAGCTCCGAAACGTTTAATCTTAGCGTATGAAAAGACGTTTTTTCACTCCCACGTCCTCTTCAAGCCATTGTATATACTCCATGTCCAGCCTCAATTGCCCGCCGTTGTTTGGTGTTGCCTGGTGGTTATTTGTGTTTTTTCCTGTGAGACAAGACCCTTAGCCGCGAGAGTGTTTCAGGACCCTTTGCCGGAATCAAAAAAAGCGGATAAGGGGTATCCTCCTTTCCGGAGACCCTTATGCGCTCTTTTCTCAGGACCCTTATGCTGAGGCGACGGCGGGATTCGAACCCGCGCATAAGGGTTTTGCAGACCCCTGCCTTACCACTTGGCTACGTCGCCATGGTTAACGTCTGAGATTCTGAGAGCGGGCGATGGGATTCGAACCCACGACCTTCTGCTTGGCAAGCAGACGTTCTACCACTGAACTACACCCGCAGGTTGCGGACGAAGGATACCGTGAAGGGTATTGAATGTCAAGATTCGTCGTTTGCCTGCGCAGAAGTCAGGCGCCTCTATTCGAACAATTGCCAGTAAACGCGATCGCGTAGTAGACTGTCCCGATGTTGGCGGACACAGGTTTCGATGTTCCGCTTTTCATTCACGACCATTTTTCAACCGATTGGTACTCAAGCGGGGATGGCAGGAAAAATCATACACTCGCTCACCAGGAGCAGATATTGATGGCAAATGACCAAAAGGGTCTTCCAATTAATCAAATCCTGCAGGGTGATTGTGTTGAGATGCTCCAAGGGCTGCCTGAGCGCAGCGTCGACTTGATCTTTGCTGACCCACCTTACAATCTACAACTCTCCGCTGAGCTCTGGCGCCCTAATATGACCCGGGTAGATGCAGTCGACGATGATTGGGACAAATTTCCAAGCTTCGCGGCCTATGATCAGTTCACGCAAGCTTGGCTTTCTGCCTGCAGACGTGCGCTTAAACCAGATGGTTCGATCTGGGTAATTGGCTCCTACCACAACGTCTTCCGACTGGGCACCATAATGCAAGATCTCGGTTTCTGGATTCTGAATGATGTCGTCTGGATCAAGACGAACCCGATGCCGAACTTCCGGGGTGTGCGCTTTACGAATGCACATGAAACCTTGATTTGGGCTGCGCGATCAAAGGATTCCAAATACTCCTTTAACCATCATGCTATGAAAGCGCTGAACGATGGTAAACAGATGCGCAGCGATTGGACGCTCCCCATTTGCACGGGCGAGGAGCGAATTAAGATAGAAGGACGCAAGGCACATCCAACGCAGAAACCAGAAGGGCTTCTATACCGGATTGTTCTGGCTTCATCGAACCCTGGTGATCTCGTCCTCGACCCATTCTTTGGAACCGGAACAACTGGAGCCGTGGCGAAACGTCTGCATCGAAATTGGATTGGCATTGAGCGCGATGATGGTTATGTAGAAATTGCATCCAAGCGGATCGAAGCTATCCACGTAGAGGCTTACGAGGAGGGCGTGTTCGATGTGGGCGACCGGAAGCGGAAAGCGCCGCGAGTTGCCTTCTCTCGCTTGCTGGAGCTCGGGTTGATCCGGGCCGGGCAGCAGCTTTTCTTCCGCAAGGATCGTGAGTGTGTGGCGAAGGTGAAGCCAGATGGGAATCTTCTAATCGACGGGTTTGAAGGTTCAATCCATCAAGCTGCACGGCAGCTCTGTGAGGGTAGCCCATGTAATGGCTGGGATCATTGGTACTTTGAAGCGAAGGATGGCCAGCTTCAACCAATAGACGTTCTAAGGGAGCAGTTGCGCGCAGGACTTGGGAAACAGGAGTGAGCTAGCCAGGTTGGGGATGGCGAAAACGCCGATTTTCTCTCGGTCGGCTCTGTGGGACAGGCGCGGAGTCCAGTGGCAGCCAGGCATCATTTATACCCGATTGACCAATCCTATGAGAGCACGTTAAGACGGCTTACAGATAACTTACGAAGTGTCATATCAGGTGGCAGAGCATCTATAATCAGGGGTGAGGGGAGTACATGTGGAGGCTGCTTTTATTAGCGGTCTCCATATTTTCTCTCCGCGCTTTTGGAGCTTTGGACTTAATTCCGCGCGTATGTTTCAGTAGTTCTTCCAAGCCGTCACCGCCAATAACTTCACACTTGGTTTCCAGATGATCATAAATTGCGATGCGCTGCTTTCCCAACCCACAGCTAACACTTAATATCTGTGAGCCTAGCTTCAGAGTCAGTACTTCGAGCATACTTTGGTCGATTTCCCGGCCACCGAATTTCTCGTGGAAGTTAATTCTTGTCCGAGATCCTCAAAAGTCTCCTGGCAATCAATTCTTGTTTGCTTCTTCTCCTCAAAATAGTGTGAGCGGAATATTCAGTAAAAATTGGGGGTACCTGAATTCATCTGATTGTGTTTGGATTACTGACCACCAAAAATGCATTCTTAGTGTGTGTGTTCGGAAGAGCTATTTCTCAGTTCATCTCGCAAGTAGTCATCCAAAAGGGGAACGCTTGGAAATTGTATGGATCATTCCTTGACTTTGAAAACATGCTGGAGTCCTGCAGCAATGGTAAATTAATTTGGAAAATCGTAGAAAATACGATTCGGAATGTGTTAACTGGGGAAACCGTAGGATAGAAATACTCCTCAGCATTCGGGATCTTAAGCGCATTTAGAATTGCAGCATTTTCCAAGTTTTCTGTAAGTCTCGGAACTCCATGGTCCCCCTGCAAAATTATTATTGGCTCAGATTTCGATGAAGCTAAGATTTCCAAGATAACTTCTTTGAAGCGCTGGTTGACGTACTTCAACTGATCCACGTATCCGTCTGAAAACTTGTCCCAGGCATAATACTCCTCATCATTGTCCAATGTAAAAGGTGTAATTCGCTCTACGTATTCACCGTTCGGACCAAAAACGAAGGGAGGATGAGGAGCCAGGATGTGAATAAAAACAAATTTAGGACCCTTCACAATCGCGCTAATACGCTCTAACTCATCCAAAGCAAATACAATTCGACCGCGATGGTTAATATAGGCGTTGTCGATAAAGCTTATTCTCCAATTTTTTGGTAGGTGATTTGCGGAATCAAGCAATGGGAAACCTACTGTTGTCCTCAAGAATAATGTCTCAAACGAGTTCAATCCTGCGAGTAATTGTGGAGCTCCAGTACCGGAAAATGATCTGTAGAAATCCGCATCAGTCCATTCCGTCACGGCGAATCCCGTCTCGACAGCAACGATCGAATAGCCTATGTCCTCCAAGATTTGTCGTACTACATTATCCTTCACATAGGGCATAAATGCGTAAGGATCTTTACTGGTAGCCATGAGGTGTTCGTCTAGCACATCAAGATAAGACATGTTCAAGCTGGAAGCTAACGACCAAACGGTTCTTTGATAGTTGCTGTGGCTACAACCAGCAACATAAAAACCTCTCTCTTCAAGCCATTCGATAAATTCAGAATTATCGAAATTAAACCGCTCCCACATCACCCCTTGACTCGTATACATATCCGGAATGATGTAATAGATATCCGGTAGATCTGATTTCGCTTCGTGCCCACTGAGCATAGACGTAATATCTGTATCTATCCGCCCAATACTCGACCTATCTCGACTGTCAGGAATTTGCTGTTGAGAAGACATTCCTACGGCAATTTGTAGGAGAGGGATGGCGAAAAGTATGATAGCGATTACGTTGAGCGAAGAATTGATCTGCGCTAAGTGACTTCGGTAGCGAAAGCTACCCCAAAAGACCAGTCCAAGGATAAGGGCTCCCATTAGAAAGATATATCTGGTTCTCCCAATCCTCAAATCGAATATATGATAATTGCCAAGTAGATTGTGTATATGTCCGGATGAAAACAGTATGGCGATCATCGTGGTCGCCAGGATTGCTGCCCGATTTGGATTCTTCAATATGACTCGACTGAGAAGCCAAATGCATCCCCCCGTTAAAAAAGATAGGAGAAGCGAACGGATGACTTCATCAAAATTGATTTGATTTAGGTTCACTTCAATCAAAGCTAATATTGGATAGAGACTGAACAAGAGCGGATGGATGACTTTATTGGATTTCATCGTTACATCCTATGATACATGGAAATAGTCAATCAACGGTGATGGTAATCTGAGCAGGAATTCGTAGCCTGGATGTCAAACCTGTTTCAAAAGAAGCCGGTTGGCACGGAGTCCAAGAAGTTCAGTTTTGAGAGTTCCATTTGCACACTGACAGCTAGTTTTCATCTGCTTCTCGGACATATTACACCTCTTGAGTGTACTTACAGGCTACAGGAGATGCCTTAGATATAATATCAATGAACTTTTGAAAGCCTCAAGTGGCACCGAAGGATTCTGGCTGGCAGTGGTGTAAACCTTGGATCGTGGCACTATTCAGGAGACTCTAATAAGCTGGAATGAGAACTTGAATCGGCAGAACGTGTTCTATTCCTCGTAAGTAAACCCCACAAATTATGCGGGGGAGGCTCGAGGTGCCGAGGACCAGAATCGAACTGGTGACACCTTGATTTTCAGTCACGTGCATTACCAGTTAAGCTACCTCGGCGAGCGTTTAATGCACATTAAGTATCAGATCAGGTTAAACGGAGTGATGCTGATAATAACCTATTTTGTAAAGAGCCAAACCTCGGCTCCTGATAATGGAATGTGCTCGGTTATGATGTAATTAGCTTTCAAGAACTCCAATAATTCTTGATCAGGATTGTAGTGCGCAGCGAGATACCATATAGCGGTTGGGTTTTTCGATTTGATTTCACCGATTGCGGCGCTTATGTCTGTCTCTCGATTAACAACCATGTTCACGCGCAAGTTAGTATCTCGTCGCTGAAAGTAATAATCCAGGTAATCTGGAAAACGTGCTTGGCCAATTACCATCGGTGCATGAAGATCATGTTTACTCTCAACTACATGATATACAGCCTCGCGAAATTGCTCTTTGCAGGGGATTACATAGTAACTTTGTATGAATATCATTTGGTATAAAGCCGCGCACCCAAAGAATAATATGAGGATTGCTTTGACAGCTCGATTAAAAGGTAGTGAAAGAAAAGCTCTTGAGATCAAAATGTACGCTGCAGG
>DAOUEQ010000075.1:0-9512 GCA_034430395.1 Anaerolineales bacterium
ATGGCTTGCTCTGGCGCAAGAATCCGTCCCAAATTATGGATGCCTACACCAATTGGGCTATTGGAACTCCTGAAAAAGGAAAGGTCGTCATCGTTTACTCGTCTATGTATGGCTTTGTAGAAAAATCAGTACAAGTCGTAATTGACGATTTGAAAAAGCGTGGTTTCGATCCTGAAGTATTGCGGTTCACTGACGAATATCGCGACGATTTAGTTGACGTTCTGGGCCAAATTCCCGATAGCGAAGCTATCGTTCTGGCCACTGCAACTTATGAGGCAGGTGTTTTTCCACTGATGGCGTACATCATTGATGAAATACTGCATAAAGTCGCCTATGAAAAACCCATGCTCCTGCTCTCCGCTTTCGGTTGGGGTGGTATGGTCAATAAACAATTGGTACCCAAGCTGGAAGAAAGCTCCTTCCAACTGGTTGACGCCATCGAAATCAATAGTTTGCTGGACGATGAAGGCCGGGAAAATATCCTGGCTGGGGTTAGCAAGTTAGTGGGTGCCATTCATTAACCCTAAGATTTCCAGCCTGAACTATCTTCCCCTGCGCGGCGTGACCTTCCAGTCCACGTGCGGGGTCTTGCATTCCCGTCTAATATGAACCTTCAAGCTAATGCCACACTAACCAATGCGGCAGCTAAGCTCAAGGGAATAGTCCACCATAGGAAAACTCAAGACCATATCCAGCTTGAAGAAAAAGCTTCAATCTGCCGGATGCTTACAAGTCAGACGATTACCCAAATAGTGCCAGCCCGAGTAATTGATATCTGAGTTGAGAGTGGGTAGTACTGGTCTAATGCTTGCCGTTGGCCCCTCGCCCATGTAGAATTGGTCACTCCCTTACCTAGGATAGACATACTCTATGGAATTCATCCGACGACTGTTCGGCAAGAAAATAGCTCTGCCACCTGACCAGGCTTCCACCGCGCCGTTGGATCCCAACATGGTCCCATTCCCCTACTTTGAGGAGCTTCGTCGGCATATCACGACGGGAACGGCACAATCCATCGGCGTTGAGAGAAAGAAAAATGACGACTCTCTTCTCGTGATCGTCGGAAGTGCGGATGGCGACGATGAACCTCCGGATTTTGGATTGCTTTGCGTTGCTGATGGATTAGGTGGACAAGAACATGGCGCAGCCGCCAGCGCGATTTCGGTGCGCACTTTAGCAAGCAGCCTGACCCGCGGAGCAATCATTGATCTTCTTGCACTTGAACCCGAGAGCCAACCCGGCTCCACGGAGGATCTCGTCCGCCTGGCCATCCAGCAAGCGAATCGAGAAGTTAGATCCCATGCTGAAGGGGGCGCGTCAACATTGACAATCGCGCTGGTTGTTGGCGATCAAGTGGCCATCGGCCATGTCGGTGATACACGCGCTTACTTCATAACTGAGGATAACATTCAGCAGCTCACCCGTGATCATTCCCTGGTTCAAGAATTAGTTGACACCGGGACGATCACAGCAGAGGAAGCCATTACACACCCGCAGCGCAATGTTCTCTGGAACGCGATGGGCAAGGCAATTGACGTGAAGGTGGATGTAGCAACTCACACCACACCTGCTGATGGGTATTTGCTGCTTTGCTCGGATGGGCTCTGGGGTGTTGTTCCAGACGAGGAGATACATGAGACCATCCTCCAAGCGGGAAACCCTCAGCAGGCCTGTGAAACCCTGGTGACGGCTGCAAATGCGGCCGGTGGTCCCGATAACATTACCTGCGTCATGGTGTACTTCCCGCCGCGACCTTCAACTGCATCCTGATAAAAATACTGAGTTTACCTAACAAGAGATCCTCATGTTGCGAGGATCTCTTGTTATATAAAGTGTACCAAGCGCCATGATGAATATTCGTGGCTGACCGCAGGTTAATAAAAGGAACGCCGGATGTGGGGGACCATCCGGACGCTCCAGAATATTCGGGGCCCCCACTGGCTATGCGCGGGGAGGCACATTTCCAAATGGGGGAAACCCCTAAGACAAACCCTTCAACCAACACATTACCAATACGTGGGTGAGTCCTGATCAAATATTACCCTAATTGGGTCATAATTACATTAATAAAAGGTGAGTTCTTAGGTTGAATCTTGGTCCCGATCTTTAAATAACCTCTCCCACTCATCGAGACCAATATCGCTCAGGGTACCCAGAGGTTTGTCGTTTTGGTCGGAAGTGTTTACGCTCCTGGAGATCATCTGGGCGAATGCGTCGCTAAGGAGCACTGATGCGCCTGCTCGACGCGCCGCAGAGACGACTTCACGATCGGAGGAGACGATTGTCCAGTTCGGAGCTTCTTTATCAAGTTTGAGTAAGTGATCGCGGATGGCGTCGTCCGCCGTTCGCGGGAGGCGGATGAATCTGACTTCTACCCTCCCGCTCGTAGTCGTGGGTTCTCCACCCGGAGCGCCGCGATCGAAATATACGATCGCCCGACGTTGGATTCGTGAGCAGAAACCCTGCAGCATCTCGACAAGTCGCATTTCATCGTCAAGATCAGAAAGGTTGAGGTTAGACAGCGCGGCGATTAAGTTATGGCCATCGATGATGAAGGGCATTATGGCTCCATCGCTGGGATAGGGTTCTTCTATAGTTCATCTCTCTTTGCCCGACTGCGGCGAGCGGATATCCGTCATTCATAATGCGGCGCAGTGCCGAATTTCAAATCGATCGATGCCGCCGGTTCATTCTACTGCCTTGACTCGACGTGTGGCAATTCCCTTTCGTGGCAAGCTGTGCTATCATGCGCGGCCATGGGAAGCGTTCGGCGAGCTACATGGAGGCAGTATCTACTTTATCTGGGTGTAAATATCCTCGTCTCGGCGATCACTGTCCTCATCGTACTCAATCTATGGGATCGCAGATCCCCACCTGAAATTGTGACGCCGACGGCGACCATCGACGTGATCGCGCAGGTAGCCAGCGCCGTTCCTACACTGACTCCAACAAAACCTCCCTCTCCAACGCCAAACACCTATACTGTCCGGGCAGGGGACACAATTTCTAACATTGCCGATGAGTTCGGCATCGCGATGGAAGAGCTCATGGCGGCCAATCGACTGCAGGACCCCAACGAGCTCTCGGTGGGGCAAGTGCTGGTCATCCCTGAAGTTGAGGGGACTGGTACGGCACCCGACGCCAACGAGACCCAATCTCCAGAAGCAACTTCCACCCCCGCCGCGGCTGCAGCCCAGCAAGTTGTGATCAATGGCATCGTCGGCGCGGGGGACTTGGAGACGGAGTCTGTTCGTCTCCTGAACACGGGGAATGAAGTCTCTATGGCAGGCTGGACGCTTGACGATGGCAATGGTAATTCGTTCAACTTCCCAGATTTCACTTTTTACAGCACCGGGGCGGTGGACGTCCATACAAGAGCGGGCATAAATACCACGATTGATCTGTATTGGGGGCTTGACAAGGCAATATGGACGCCGGGTACGGCGATCAACCTTCGCAATGTAAGCGGTGATCTAGTATCCTCTTTTAAGGTCCCTGCAAATTAACGAATACCTCCTGGGCTTTCATTCTCAAACGTTCTTTCGCTTTGGACCTCTTTTGGGGATTCCAAATAAGCATTCTGCGTGGAATGATCCTGCGGGTAGAATTTTTGAATTGCATGAGTTTCTGGTGAAGAAAGCAAAACCGGCCATTCGGCCGGCTTTGCTCATGTGGTGTTGCTGGAGAGATCAATCTCCGTCCGATGTATCTTCTTCCGCGGATGGCTCATCTTCACTCTCGCCATCCTGAATACCCGCCCGAAATTCTTTTATTCCTTGGCCAATTTCGCCGGCGATCTTGCTTAGGCGACCAGGACCAAAGATCAAGACGATGATGATCAAGATGATGATTAATTCCCAGCCACGCGGCAGCGTCATTGCACCCTCCGGCATTTGTCCGTCTTGTTAAATTATAGCATCCTTCTCTTTCTTAGAAACCTGTTGCCAACGAGTCTCTTGCGCCGCGGAATACCGTCTGCTAAACTCGCATCCGGTTTGAATTCGTGGGCGGATTGGTTGGTCGAGCTTTGGGTTCCCCCGGGTTTTTGAAGAAGCAACTTTTATTATCTGCGAGGACTGGAAATGACACAGGCTTTGTATCGTAAGTGGCGGCCGCAGCGATGGGAAGAAGTCGTCGGACAGGATCACATCATTCAGACGCTTCGGAACGCGGTACGGGGGGAGCGAGTCGCCCACGCGTACTTGTTCGCGGGACCACGCGGTACTGGAAAAACCACGACCGCTCGCCTCCTCGCCAAGGCAGTAAATTGCCTGGCGGACTCACCCGCCGATCGCCCGTGCGGGGATTGTGAACCTTGCATAGCCGTTGCGCAGGGAAGCTTTCTTGATTTGATTGAGATTGATGCTGCATCAAACACCAGCGTGGATGATGTCCGTGAACTGAGAGAAAAGATCAGCTTCTCCCCCAATCGAGGGCGTTATAAGGTGTACATCATCGATGAGGTGCACATGCTCTCAACGGCGGCCTTCAATGCCCTGTTAAAGACTCTGGAAGAACCCCCGGCGCATGCCATCTTCATCCTCGCTACAACAGAGGTACACAAGATTCCAGCCACAGTTCTCTCGCGCTGCCAACGTCACGAGTTCAGGCAGCTGCCGGTTGCGATCATCTTGGACTATCTACGACCCAAGATAGAGGAGGAAGAATTAAATATTGAGGAATCGGCACTCGAGCTAATTGCCAGGCAAGCGACTGGCAGCTTGCGGGATGCGATCTCATTGCTAGATCAACTCAGCTCAGTCGGCGAGATTGTGACTTTAGATTACGCGGAGATAGTACTGGGCACCGCGGCTAGCGAGGCGGTACGCGGGATTGTGACCGCTTTAGTTGCCGGCGACACGGGCGGGGGTCTGAGTCTGATCAATGAAACCTTAGATGGCGGAGCTGATCCAAGGCAGCTCGCTCGCCAAGTCGTAGAGTACTTGCGCGGGCTGCTTCTCATAAAGATGGGGAACGAAAAATTAGTTGAAGCCACATCCGAGATCCGGTCAGAGATGCGCACCCAGTCGGAAGAGATTCAACTTGCGCGTCTCCTCGTAGGGATACGCGCTTTTAACCGAGCGGCTGCAGAACGGAAGACTACCTGGCAGACCTCTCTGCCACTTGAATTGGCTTTTATTGAGGCAGGGGAGACACAAGGTGATAATCCAGAACCGAAGACTCCCCCGAAGGCAGAACAAGTGCATAATACGAAAACTGCTAAAACGAAGGTTGTTCCTGAGACGTTGAAGCCGGAGCCCCGGAAGGGCAGCAATGACCTGAAGTCCAACCCGGCTCCCGGGCCGATCGAGGGAAAGCTGAGTTTCGAGATCGTTGTCAGTCGTTGGCGCGATGTTCTTCAAGCCGCGCGGGGTCACGATCCACGAGTTCAGGCATTGTTGAATTCCTGCCGCCCATTAAATCTTGAGGGGGGCTTGCTCATTATTGGATTCGGCAGCGATCTTCTCCGCGATAAGATGGAGAAAGCTCACAACCTGCAGATCGCCATCAATGCTTTAGAAGAAGTCTTTGGTGGAAAGATCGGCCTTCGCTGCATCTTGAGCGAATCATGGAAGCCGGGAGACACTGCGGATAACCAACCTCCGCCAATGGAAGATGGGGGGATGGTTTCGACCGCAATTCGAGAATTAGGTGCACATGTTGTCGAAGTGGAAAAGTGGCCTCCAGAGGCTTAATATTTTTAGTTTCATTTATTCCATCTATTGGTTAAGATCGATTGATAATTGAGCCCACGAGAATGCCAGGCATTGCGCGAATATTAAATTGAGAGGATTGCATGGGCAAAGGGAAATCCGCCTTTGGGAAAAACATCATGGCGCAAGTCCAGGATCTTCAAGAGAAGCTCGTTCAAGCACAAGAAGATCTGGCGGACCTAGCCGTTGAGGCCACAGCGGGTGGCGGCGCTGTGCGGCTTGTGATGAGCGGGACGCAGGAATGTAAAGAAGTGACGATAGATCCCAGTCTTTTAGAAGCCGGTGATGTTGAGATGATCCAGGATCTGATCCTCCTGGCGATAAACCAGGCGGTCCATGAATCACAGGCTTTGGCAGCGAAACAACTTGGGCCCCTGGCTGGCGGTCTTGGGCAACTGGGTGGAGGCGGATGAGATCCGCGGCGCCTAAGCCGGTTGAACGGCTCATTGAGGCATTTGCCCGTCTACCTGGCATTGGCCCGAAGACGGCCTCGCGCCTGACCTACTTCCTCCTGCGCGCTCCAGAAAGTGAAAGTCTGGAACTGGCGGAGGCTTTGAAGGAAATGCGGATGCAGACTCGTTTCTGCTCGCTTTGTTTCAACATCACAAGCAACGACGCTGATCCTTGTTTGATCTGCAGCGACAAAAGCCGCGACTCGTCGAAGATCTGTTTGGTGGAGGAACCGCTTGACGTTCTCGCCCTTGAGCGTACAGGTGAGTACTCGGGTCGCTATCATGTTCTTCATGGAGCGCTTTCTCCGATCGAGGGCATTGGACCAGACGACCTTCGCATCGCGGAACTGATAGAGCGTATTAAAGAAGAAGCGATTATGGAATTGATCATCGCCACCAACCCGACACTGGAGGGCGAAGCCACTGCGATGTACATCAAACAAAGTCTGGAGGGGTGCAAGGTGCGCATTACGCGCTTGGCTCGTGGTTTACCATCTGGCGGGGATCTTGAGTACGCGGACATAACAACGCTTTCCCAGGCGCTTCAGGGGAGATCCGAGATATAGAGGTCTTTAAGACTCCTTGTCTCTTTTGGAGGAAGATCATGAATAGGTTAACTCGGTCATTTTTCATTAGTGCCATCGTCATTGCCCTCGGCGCATCCGGATGCAACCTTTCGGCTGCAAGACCAACACCTACTGAGAAGCCAGTCGATACTCCGACGCCGGTCCCAACTAGAGATTCACCCACCGATGTAGAGACTGTAAAAACTCCATCGCCTACAGTGAAGCCCGCGGACACCGAGGTGCCTACTGCTACACCTACTGACACACCGGCACCACCAGCGGCATTGGTGCACGATATGGACGTGGTCTGCCTATTTGGCCCTAGCGAGAAATTTTCGCTGGAGGGGGTGGTGCGGGTGGGTGAGCAGGTAGAAGTGCTCGGACAAAACCAATCTGGAGATTGGCTGCAAATCGAGAACCCGGGGAGACCGGGAAAGCTGTGCTGGATCCCCTTGGAGCAGGTAGTCCTCACTGGAGACCTGGCGCTCGCGCCGAAACTGCCACCGCCGCTGAGTATCGTGACCGCTGTTAATGTGGTCATGGACCCGCTCACGATGAACATCTCACCCTGTGTTTTTCCAGTGACCTTTGATGTGGAGTTCTCGATAACCACCACCGGTCCGACGACCGTGACCTTTTACAGGTATCTGGATAATGGCAACGAAGCGCCACAGGAGAGTGTGGTATTTACCAGCGCACAAACAAAGGTTTTCCAAGATTACTATCGCGCCGGCAGCGCCGGGGAGGGCTGGTTTGGGGTACATGTAACCAGCCCCAACGACATGCAGGGGGTAGGGTATGGTACAGTGGTGTGCCCGTGAGGGGAAGCGGACGGTAGGGAATATCAAGGCTGTGAGAACCACGGATCGTTTGGGGTCTTTCCCTTGACATCCTGTTCCAGAGACCTTAAAATGGGAGCAATACAGCATACGGTCTCGCCAAGAATTTTGGAAGACCTGGACAACTGAATAGTCAAGTACAGCACAGGCCAAATGAGCGGGTTGAGAAGTCGGCCAGCCTCGTCGATGTTGAGTTATGGAACATCGACGTTTTGCGCCTGATGCCCTTGACTCTGATGGGGGCGGGTGGTAGCATTTCGTCCGCTCGAAGAAAAGCACCTTAACAACTGAAGAGTGATAGGAAACCCTGTAAGTAAAACGACAGAAAAATGACCTTGAGTCCGGTCGATAATGGATCTTCTACGTCTTCGGACGTAGTAAAAATCTCTATGGAGAGTTTGATCCTGGCTCAGGATGAACGCTGGCGGCGTGCCTAATACATGCAAGTCGAACGAGGCCCTTTGTATTCGTATGAAGGTGTCCTAGTGGCGAACGGGTGAGTAACACGTAGGTGACCTACCCCGAAGCGGGGGACAACTCCGGGAAACTGGAGCTAATACCCCATGTTCTCCATGGTGTTAGAGGACCATGGAGCAAAGGAGCAATCCACTTTGGGAGGGGCCTGCGGCCCATCAGCTAGTTGGTAGGGTAATGGCCTACCAAGGCTATGACGGGTAGGGGACCTGAGAGGGTGGTCCCCCACACTGGAACTGAAACACGGACCAGACACCTACGGGTGGCAGCAGTAGGGAATATTGCACAATGGGCGAAAGCCTGATGCAGCAACGCCGCGTGCGCGATGAAGGCCTTCGGGTTGTAAAGCGCTTTTCGGGGAGATGAGGAAGGACAGTATCCTCGGAATAAGTCTCGGCTAACTACGTGCCAGCAGCCGCGGTAAAACGTAGGAGGCAAGCGTTATCCGAATTCACTGGGCGTAAAGCGCGTGCAGGCGGTTCGGTAAGTTGGATGTGAAATCTCCTGGCTCAACTGGGAGAGGTCGTTCAATACTGTCGGACTTGAGGACGGTAGAGGGAGGTGGAATTCCCGGTGTAGTGGTGAAATGCGTAGATATCGGGAGGAACACCAGTGGCGAAGGCGGCCTCCTGGACCGTTCCTGACGCTCAGACGCGAAAGCTAGGGTAGCAAACGGGATTAGAAACCCCGGTAGTCCTAGCTGTAAACGATGTAGACTTGGTGTTGGTGGGGTAA
Organism: Anaerolineales bacterium; assembly: GCA_034430395.1. Classification (GTDB taxonomy): domain Bacteria; phylum Chloroflexota; class Anaerolineae; order Anaerolineales; family E44-bin32; genus E44-bin32. Next base: position 8,781 of record DAOUEQ010000075.1, read on the forward strand.
AAGCCATCAGTGCCGAAGCAAACGCGATAAGTCTACCGCCTGGGGACTACGGCCGCAAGGTTAAAACTCAAAGGAATTGACGGGGGCCCGCACAAGCAGCGGAGCGTGTGGTTTAATTCGATGCTACGCGAAGAACCTTACCTGGGTTTGACATATAGGTAGTAGGGAACCGAAAGGGGACCGACCTTCGGGAGCCTATACAGGTGCTGCATGGCTGTCGTCAGCTCGTGCCGTGAGGTGTTTGGTTAAGTCCAAAAACGAGCGCAACCCTCGGGTCTAGTTACAAGTGTCTAGACCGACTGCCCGCGAGAAGCGGGAGGAAGGTGGGGATGACGTCAAGTCAGCATGGCCTTTATATCCAGGGCTACACACACGCTACAATGGTCGGTACAGAGGGTTGCCAAGCCGCGAGGTGGAGCTAATCCCCAAAGCCGGTCTCAGTTCGGATTGTAGGCTGCAACCCGCCTGCATGAAGTTGGAGTTGCTAGTAACCGCGCGTCAGCTATAGCGCGGTGAATACGTTCCCGGGCCTTGTACACACCGCCCGTCACGTCATGGAAGCTGGCAACACCTGAAGCCGGTGGGCTAACCCGAAAGGGAGGCAGCCGTCGAGGGTGGGGCTGGTGACTGGGACGAAGTCGTAACAAGGTAGCTGTAGCGGAAGCTGCGGCTGGATCACCTCCTTTCTAGGGAGTACGGTCAAAAGCGATGTCGGTCTTGAACCGTGCGCTG
>DAOUEQ010000076.1:0-5309 GCA_034430395.1 Anaerolineales bacterium
ACGTCCACGAGCCGGATCTTGATGGAAATGATCCCAACCGAGAAATCGCCCCCGGTCTTTTGGATAACATACGCCAGGTAGCAACCGGTCCGGATAAAAACGGCATCTACCTTCTCGCCGCGATCTTTTTCTGGTTCGTAGGTTGGAACGCGATGGAGGCGTTCTTCACCATCTACGCCCGCAATGTTCTAGAAATCGAGGTAGGAACCGGCACGCAGATGCTCACAGCTTTCGCCGCCACACTGGTCCTCTTCGCCATCCCCAGCGGATTGGTGGCGACACGGATCGGCCGCAAACCAACGATCCTGATCGGTCTCTCTGGCATGATCGTCGGACTCGTGGTTGGTTTCTTCATCCGGGACTCAACCGTGCTGCTGATTCTCTTGGCGCTTATGGGTATCTTCTGGGCATTCATTAACATCAACTCATTGCCTATGGTGTATGACCTCGGCGGCGAGGAGAGCATCGGCGCCTATACTGGCCTCTACTATTTCTCGTCCTCCGCCGCAGCAATCACCGGACCCATCCTGGGTGGATGGCTCATTGATCTAACCAACCATAGCTGGCTCTGGATCTTCAGCGCGCTATTCCTCGGGTTGGCAGCTTTTTCCATGACCCGCATCAAGTTCAAAACAAGCGCTCAGCAGATCTAACTAGATTTTCTCGACATAGAACGACGAGAGCTGTCTAAATCCCCGCTTTAGACAGCTCCTTTCATTTTGGCCATCCCACCAAGAAATAAAAACAACTCGTCTGAGATCGTAGTTATATCTGGGATCATTGCTATCCCACGATGGACGATTCATTTCTCTGCGTTAATGTCTATGCTTTATCCTCGGCGCCGGATCTCACCCTCGACATTTAGATAGAGTGGTTTCTCAGGTGGATGGTCGCCGTAATCATTCCGATCCTCAAGAATGAGTTGAATTTGCAGCGGCGTATCGCCGGGGTTTCGTGCCAGATGAGTGATCACGATCTCATCGGCTTTGATACCAAACGTTTTAAGCAAGCGACGGATATCATCCCTGCCATTGACCTCCATTTTCGCTGCCTCCTTCCTTGGGCACATAACTTGTCAGACGATAAGCCAAATCAAGAGCGCTGCGGTCGCCCCTGACATGGTTGCCGTGAAATTAACCTGATCGTTCCGCAGCCAAGTCAAACCTCGCACTCGCTGAGTTGTTGCTCCACAAGTATGCTGCGGGTTTTGCTCGGTCTCTTTTTCGCATTCCGGACAGAGAAAGATCGCCTGGATCGTAGCGCCAAGAAGACTATCCACCGTCGATCCAATGGTCCCGGCGATGAGGGCAACCGGCAATAAGCACCAATCACGCGTCAGTGCCCATCCTAAGGATCCGATCAAGCCAGATCCACCCAAAATCGCAAAATATCCCAAAGGACTCACCGCTCCCGATGAGCCGCGCTCAACGCGCTCTCCTGTTGTTATCAAACGTGGTCGCCGGCGAGAGAGGATTCCGATCTCCGTTGCCCAAGTGTCCGCGGTAGCGACCGCGATTGAACCCACGAATCCGGCGAGCCAGAAGTTATCCTGTGTCAAGCCGTACACAACGGCGAACAAAACGGCTACTCCCCCATTGGCAAAAACCTGACCGAGATCTCGCTTTCCGCTTTTAGAAAACATCCCCGCAAAGCGCCGCTTTTGGGACCTACCGAGTCCTGACAATAAACTTGAGGATAGAAAGAAGGCAATCAATAGGACTGAGAGCGGAATCCCACCAAAACCAAAGGTCAATCCGCCTACCACAAACGCACCGAACGCTCCATCGAGCGTGAGTGCCCCTGCCGTGTAGGCAGCCGCAGCGAAGGCAATTCCCAAAACACCCCCGAGCAGAAGTTGAAATCCCTCGATCCCCTGCAAATTGCCCCAACCTGTGGATAACTTGCGGATTCCCTGTGGATAACCAAGGAAATCCTGTTGATTAAACCAATCGGTTAGATCACTGAGAGCAGTTTCAGCGCCGCCCCCCAGAGCAGTCCGCCGACCAGTATTGGCATCGCCCACAGCGTATACGCCAGGGGTCGATTCTTCTCGCTGCGATACAACCAGAATCCGACGACAAGATCGATCAGCCAGCAAAGGCCCCCGATCATCGGCAGCAAGAGCAGCCGCCCTGGTGGTGCGAAGGTATCAATAAACCCCTCGGGGTCGAACCCAAAGGGCACTTCAGGCGGCAGACCAACTACATGGAGACCGAGGTATCCAAGCAAAAATAATGGCAAGAGGACTCCGGCCACGACTAACAGGCGCGCCATACGATCCACCTTGAACACCATCTGCACGAACTGCGGACGCTTCGATATCGCCGGTATGGTCTCCAAAGGGCCCATCCGCAGAGCTGAATTAAAGGCACCCAGTAACCCCTCTCGATCTTTCGGCGAGATTGCAAATGAATGCGCTGTCGTTTGTATCACAACCAGATGGTCTGCCGAGGCCGACGCGAAGAACTCCACCCGGCCAACTTTCTCATTTTCGCATTCGCCAAGCACGAGCCCCGGCCAGGCCAGGACACCACGCGCTTTTAGTTCAACACCGAGCGCTTCTGCCGTATCCACACTGGTGATTGCCGCGATTGGAATCTGTTCAATCGCTGATCCCCATTGGAGGAAAAAACCATCGCGATCCAGGTAGTACCGCGCCGCGATCAAGCCGTAGACCCGATAGCCCACGACCATAGACAGCGGGAAGGAGAGCAGAGGCAGAATCACCCACAACACCATCCAAACCGAGATCGAATCCGTCGCCAGCATAATTAAGCCAAACACACCGGCTCCCAAGAGAAGCAGGAGGATTGCGAAACCAAACACAACCCCGCGCGAGCGCGCTGGATGAAAACTCATATCCGCGATCCCCAGATGTTCGGACAAGAAAATAACCTTTGATACTTCTTATGAAGCCTGTCCTTGTTTATCGTCATTGATTTCTCAAAGCAATGGATTTGCTACGCTTGCTCGCTGTGCGGAATTGGCATGTTCGTCCTGGGTTGCAGGTTCATTATAGACCGCGCCGGGCGGGGTGATCAAGCACGAGGAATCCATATCCTTACTTCACACTTTCAGTTGCACACGATTGGATACTCGACACCTGCTGCTCTCCGGTCCACGACTGGCGATCATGACGATTGTAAGCACCGCTTTCTATTGATGATACGCGGCGGAACCTTCCGCCCCCCATCTCTAGAACAAAAAAGTCCGCCCGAGTGTTACGCTAGGGCGGACTTCATATCCTTCACTGCTGAGCGGCGGATTAAGCCTCTCTGAATTCGCCTTCGACGACTTCTCCCTCATCCGCACCACTCTGGCTGTCATTTTCTTCGGTTTGTGGTTCAGCCTCCTGGGCGTACATCTGTTGGCTCAGTGCATGACTGGCTTGTGTTACTTCTTCGGTCAGTCGCTTTATATCCGACAAATCTTCACCCTGGATTGCTTCACGCAGCGCAGTGACTTTCTCTTCTATCTGTTCTCGATCTTTCTCCGGCACCTTATCGCCCAAATCTCGCAGAGCTTTCTCGGCCTGGTAGGCAAGAGAATCACCCTCATTCCGGGCATCAGCCAACTCCCGCCGTTTGCGATCTTCCGCCGCATGGGATTTCGATTCCTGAACCATCCGCTCCACATCATCCTTATCCAGATTCGTGGAGGCCGTGATGGTTACCTTCTGTTCCTTCCCCGTTGCTTTATCCTGGGCTTTTACATTGATGATCCCGTTTGCGTCGATGTCAAACGTCACTTCAACCTGAGGCAAACCCCGCGGTGCGGGGGGAATGCCCTCAAGGCGAAAACGCCCTAGCGTCATGTTGTCTGAGGCCATCGGTCGCTCACCCTGAAGGACATGAATATCGACTGCCGTTTGGTTGTCCTCCGCCGTGGAGAAGATCTCAGCTTTCTTGATTGGGATCGTAGTGTTGCGCTCGATCAGAGTCGTCATCACGCCACCAAGGGTTTCTACACCCAGCGAGAGTGGTGTAACATCGAGCAATAGAACATCCTTGACTTCGCCAGCAAGCACGCCACCCTGAATAGCCGCACCAATGGCCACAACTTCATCCGGGTTGACGCCCTTATGGGGTTCTTTTCCCGTCAGTTCACGAACCAGGTCCTGCACCATGGGCATCCGCGTTGCTCCCCCGACAAGCACAACTTCGTCAACGTCCGCGGTCTTGACATTCGCATCTTTGAGCACGGCCTTGAAAGGTCCCTTGATGCGATTGACGAGGTCCTCGGTTAGCTGATCAAACTTTGAGCGCGTTAGCTTCATTTGCAGGTGCTTCGGACCAGATGCGTCTGCGGTGATGAAGGGCAGGTTGATATCCGTCTCCGTCACTGAGGAGAGCTCTACCTTGGCCTTCTCCGCCGCCTCACGCAGTCGCTGTAAAGCCTGCCGATCCTCGCGCAGATCGATCCCTTGCTCTTTCTTATATTCTTCGGCGATGAAAGTGACGATCCGCTGATCCCAATCGTCGCCTCCCAGGTGCGTGTCGCCGTTCGTCGCTTTCACCTCGACAACACCTTCACCCACTTCCAGCAAGCTGACATCGAAGGTTCCGCCGCCCAGGTCGAAAACCAGGATGGTCTCGTTATCCTTCTTATCTAGACCATAGGCCAGGGCTGCCGCTGTGGGCTCGTTGATAATCCTCATAACTTCCAGACCGGCGATCTTACCCGCGTCCTTGGTGGCTTGCCGCTGTGAATCGTTGAAGTAAGCTGGAACCGTGATCACGGCTTTAATCACCGCTTCACCCAGATAGGCATCGGCGTCTTTCTTTAACTTAGCCAGAACCATCGCCGAGATCTCTTGCGGGGTATATTCGCGGCCCGTTGCCGGTATCTTCACCTGGGCGCCGCCCGCAGGACCCTTTATCGTCTCAAAGGAGACCATCTTTCGCTCGGATTCAACCTCATCAAAATGCCGTCCGATGAATCGTTTAATGGAGTAAACCGTATTCTCAGAGTTCACAACAGCCTGTCGTTTAGCCGTCTGACCAACGAGGCGTTCGCCATTCTTCGTGAACGCAACCACGGAGGGGCATAAACGCCCGCCTTCCGCGGTGGGGATCACAACTGGATCGCCGCCTTCCATCACCGCGACGACGCTGTTCGTTGTTCCTAAGTCAATACCAATAATCTTCGCCATTTTTTCACCTCTTAAGATAATCTACAGCTCTATCATAGGCGAATTACGCTAGAGAACTATTAACGCCCCGTAGGAGAAATCTATACTCCCGACACGTCGAATTTTCTTATGCGGGCATTAGATATAGACTGCACGCTGGGTGGTTCAACGTCTGGCC
>DAOUEQ010000077.1:0-16298 GCA_034430395.1 Anaerolineales bacterium
CGAGATCATCACGACGTGTCCGCTGATCAATCTCTGGGAGAGCCTTTTCAGCTTCCTCTAATAGCTTCTCGAGTGATTCTCCTTGCTTAAAGCGGTCCCAACGCTCCCAGGTTCCTAAAGCGTTAAGTGCTTGACGGACGGCATCGCTCGGCTGTGCTCCATGCTGAAGCCAGTGGAACAAACGCGCTTCATCCACCACCACGGTGGATGGTTCCGTGCGAGGATTATAGTTACCAAGGATCTCCAAGAAGCGTCCATCTCGTGGGCTTTCTTTATCCGCGGCGACGATTCGGTAGCTTGGCTGGTTGCGGGCTCCCACTCGGCGTAATCTAATTCGAACCATTTCTCGTCCCTCTCTTTTTTCGTTTTGCCTGTTCGTGTCTCGGGGTCGAGAGGGGGCTGCCTCGGAAGGGAGGCAAATGTTAACCTTTCAACCACCAACAGGCTTTGATTATAACGGCCAGGATCCCATTCTTGGAAGGCCGCGTTTCCCTATCTGCTTCATCATCTTCCGCATCTGACGGTATTGACGCAGAAGTTGATTGATCTGTTGGACGCTCGTACCCGATCCCCTGGCGATGCGTCTCTTCCGGCTTGCATTCAGGATCTCCGGTTTGCGCTTTTCCTGAGTCGTCATCGACTGCAAGATCGCCTGCGTGAAGACCAGTTGGCTCTCAGCCTCTCGGCTATCAATCTGCTTGCCGGTCATGCCGAGCGGTAAAGCATCCAGCAATTTGCCCACCGGGCCCATTTGCCGCATCATCGCAAGCTGTTGAGCGAAATCCTCAAGCGTGAATTCTCCCTGTAAAAGCCGCTCTGCCTGCACTTCCGCTGTTTCTGTTTCAATCGCAGCTTCAGCTTTCTCGATGATGGAAAGTATATCGCCCATCCCAAGAATTCGTGAGGCAAGCCGTTCAGGATCGAATGTCTCCAGCGCATCTCGTGCTTCGCCAACACCGATGAACTTGATCGGTACGCCTGTCACCGCCCGCATCGATATCGCCGCACCACCACGGGCATCACCATCCATCTTCGTCAGGATTAGACCCGTTAGGTTCACCGTTGTATTGAAACCCTGCGCGATGTGCACAGCTTCCTGTCCCGTCATCGAGTCAACGATGAGTAAAATCTCGGAAGGATCGACGGCCGATTTTATCTTACGCAGCTCTTCCATCATCGGCTCATCGATTTGCAGGCGCCCAGCTGTATCGATGACGACGACACTCACCCCACCCTTGCGTGCCTTCTCAAAGCCTTCTACGCAGATCTCCGCTGGGCTTCGGTCCGTGCGAGTGAAGACCGGAACATCGATCTCATTACCCAAGATTTCCAGCTGTGCAGCTGCTGCGGGTCGGTATGGATCAGCTGCGATGAGCATTATTCGTTCACCCTGCCCTTTGAGCTTTCGGGCAAGCTTCGCGGCTGTTGTTGTCTTTCCCGATCCTTGCAGACCAATCAGCAGGAGGACGCGTGGTTTAGCGCCTTGGAGCTGTAAACGTTCCGGCTCACCCAGTACAGCGACTAACTCCTGATGGATAATGCGGATCACCTGCTGCGCTGGATTTAAAGCGCGCGAGACATCTTCACCTAAAGCGCGTTCCTTAACGCGCTCCAACAGGTTTTTAACAACTTGGTAATGTACGTCTGCATCTAAGAGCGCCAGGCGGATCTCACGCAGGGCACCATCGATATCCCCTGGTTTGAGTTTGCCGTGCCGACTGAGATCTTTAAAGACAGTTTGTAGTTTAGTCGAGAGTGACTCAAACACGTTCGTAAATTGCCCCAGTACGCAATCCGCCGATCGGTCATTTTACGAACAGCGACCGTCCGGCGGGTCGTAAGTCGTATTCGACTTTATAACTGGAGAATTGTAGCCTGCTCCTTGGCCTTGGTCAAGGGATGCCTTCACTACGCATGAGATCGAGGATATTTCGACCAATACGCTCAGCAACTATCGAATTCTGACCCTCGATCACAACGACCACAACATAGCTGTTTCCGTGTATGAAGAGGCCACCCTGATACCAGCCGAGGTCCTCACCGGCTTCGCCCGTTAGGGCTTCTGAGCGCTGACCAAAGGATTGATCTAATGAATCACTGAGTACCTCGATAATCGGCATTCGAACGTTTAGATCCAATACCTGGTGGCTTGTACCCAAAGATGGGATTTGATTCCAATCCCCTCCCCGGGGTCGGTAGGCATCCACGACTCGCAGTGCTGGTAAACCCGGGTCTGAAATCAATCCCGCAAATGCTCGGGCGAGCTGCAGAGGGCTAATTGTTAAATCCCCCTGCCCAACCGCCGCCAGTCCCAACGATTCTTTGTTGGGAAGGTCGCGTGGACTTGGCGATTCACTGGTCGGCAGGCGAACATCCGGATGCTCAAGGAAACCAAATACCTCGAGCATATGATTGAAGTCATCAACACCCAACTTCTCGCCAAGCGTGTAGAACGGCGCTGGACACCCATTCAGGAGAGCTTTTGTGTATTCTGCCTTGCTATCCTGGGGAAGCTTAACCAAGCATGAAAGCGGTTGGCCGCCCACTTCTATGGGAGTTTCCAAGTTCGAGGTCAAATCGCCAGGTTCAGCGATGTCCATCTGAATGCTCCATGCAAGAATGTATGGACTTAGAACCATTCCAGGTTGGTATTCTCCCTGTGTAACTCGGTTTAATAATGGAGATGCGGGATCTGTTGCGATGTCCTGCCAATCTTGATCAAATCGATTTGGATCGTATGACGGGGCTGAAACCATGGCAAGGATATCACCGGACTGTGCATCCAGAAGGACAAGTCCACCCTGGCAGCCGTTGAGTTGATCCGCGGCGGCCTCCTGTAAGTGGTAGTCGAGTGTCAACCGGAGATCGCTTCCGGGGGGAGGATGTCCACTCGTAAGCTGTGACCACCATATCGAAATCGGATTATCACCCTCACTCCCCCGTAGAAGCCCATCCATGACGCTTTCCAAGCCGGATAAACCATAGGTAAAGGAGTCATATCCCAGGACCGTCGCGCTCTCAGGGTGTGGATAATTGCGTTGATATGAACCCGGGCTGCCTGTTGATTCAGCAAGCAGCTCGCCAGTCTCATCCTCAATCGACCCTCTTTTCGCGTACAGATCCTCTACCGCTCTTCGAGGGTTGTCAGTCCTGCTTACCAGGATGGGCGCTCGATAAACCGTCCACCAACCTAAAGTGATCGCCAACACTCCCCAAGCAATGAGGCTTCCAAAGTGCAACACAGTAAGTGGACGGGTGAAGATTTCATTTCCCTCGGTTTTTCCTGAAAGTAAGAGCAGAATACCCAGAAGGATGAAGCACGTGACGAGCGATGATCCCCCATAGGATACAAACGGCAATGTCACCCCAACCAGCGGAAGTAGACGGATATTCCCTCCAATAATCAGAACTGCTTGCAACCCGAGCGAGATGCTGATGCCTGCAGAAAGCAACGCTCCGAATGGATTCCGTGAATGAGAAGCGACCCGCAACCCCCTGCTAACAAAAACGGCTAAAAGTGCGATGATGGCCAGGCCTCCAAGCAGACCGAATTCCTCTGTAATTGCGGTGAAGATGAAATCCGTATGAACCGCGGGAATAAATCCTGGTGACCCTAAACCAAAACCGCGCCCGATTACACCGCCTGAGGCTAGAGCAATGAGCGACTGGACCAGTTGATACGACCCTCCGATCGAATCCGGCCATGGGTTAATCCATGCCGTAATCCGCTGACCTACAACATCGAAAAGGAAATACCCCAATGTGCCCGCCAATATCCCAAAAATCGAAGCAAGGACGATGATCCACCATCGTCCGGTTGCCATATAAAGGAGAAGGGCAAGTAGTGCCAGGAAGAGCATTCCCATCCCCAGGTCCCGCTGAACGAGCAGTAGGACAACCGAGAGCGACCAAATGACAATCAACGGAAGCAGCGTTGAAAACGACTGGAGGCCCTCGTCTCGATGGAATGTGAAACGCAGTTTGTCACTCAGAAAGGCCGCGAGAAAGGCAACTAAAAGCAGCCGAAGAGGTTCGGAGGGCTGGAGATAAACCCCACAGCATCCGAGCCAGAGTCTGGGTTCACCCCCAGTGGGATGGGTGCCGAAAACTAATGTTAATACCATCAGCACCAATCCCACAGTCATCCACACATACCTGTAACGCCGTAGCCATGACAGATGCCGATTCCCACGAAGAACTGCATAGAGGATGATGATGCTAATGATGAACCAACCAGTCTGACGAAGTCCGAAATTTGGGAATAAGCGCCAAATAACCAGCAAACCCCAACCGGTGAGCAGAAAAGCTGTTGGCAGTAGAATGGGATCGCGCTCAGGATTTGAGCGCTGGAGTGCCCGGCGCGTGAGCCAAAAACCAAAAACCCAAACAGGAAGCACAAGGAAATGTCCCCAACGATCCCCAAAAGCCGACCATTGGTTTAGGCGTGCTGCAGTTGAGAGGGACAGAGCAAAGGCGGTGAGAAGTAAAAAGAGGAACGCGAGGCTTCCCAGGAATGCCTCTCGCTCCTCGGGGGTTCGTCCTTGATCAACGAAGATATCGATCCACAAGGAGGGAGTACCTCCCCCGCACCGCTTCTGAGATGATTTCCGGTTTAGTAGCAATGGCATTTTTTAACGCAGTGTGACATTCACAGCCCACATCTTCAGGGAGTTCTGAAACAAGATGAGCGATTACATCCTGGGCGAGGTTGGTATTCTTCTTAACAGTCTGGAATACCATTTCCACCGTGACCGATTCCTCAGCTTGATGCCAGACATCGTAATCAGTGACATGCGCCATTACTGCGTAGCACATCTCAGCCTCCCTAGCGAGGAAAGCTTCAGGAGAGGTTGTCATCCCTACAATGGACATGCCCCACGCACGGTAGATATTGGATTCCGCTCGGGTGGAGAAGCGTGGTCCTTCGATCGTGATGTAGCATCCTCCACGATGGACGCTTCCGCCCACTTCCTCTGTGCAGGAAGCTAAGATGTCGGAGAGATCTGGGCAAAATGGGTCTGCGACATTTATATGTGTCACCAAGCCGCTTTCGAAGAACGAGCGCGACCTAGAAACTGTACGGTCGTAAATCTGGTCAGGGATCACGATCTCGCCAGGCACATAATCCTGACGCAGCGATCCGCAGGCACTAATCGCAAGAATGCGCTCTACACCAAACATTTTCATGGCATATATATTAGCGCGGTAGTTCACGTCAGTCGGTGGATAGATATGCCCGATCCCGTGGCGTGCAAGGAATGCAACCTTTCGACCATTTAATTTGCCGATCGTAACAGGTGAACTAGGGTCACCAAAAGGGGTCGAAACCTCTTGCATATTTACGTCAGTCAGATCTTGCATGTCATACAAGCCCGACCCACCTATCACACCGAGAACAGGTTTATCATCCATAATCACTCTCTTATTTCCTGCTATCTTAGCATAGCCTAGAGTTGGAAATCTCCACTATTATGCAACGGTTGCCCTGTCACTCATTTAGCTATACGAATTTTCTTAATTCGCGAAATGGACATACACCACGAATAGATTTTTGTTTTACCTTTACATGTTCTCTTCAACAGCGGGTGCTTCCATTCGAAATTCAACTCTACCGAAGGCAATCTGGTCACCATACGTGACGACCAGCGGTCCTTCGAGTGGTATCCCGTTTACTGCCGTTCCGTTCCGCGAGCCCAAATCCTCCAACCACCACTGCCCATCCTGAAAGGATAAGCGCGCATGATGCGCGGAAGCCGTTTCATCGTGAAGTACCACGGAATTATCGGCTGCTCGACCAATCCTATTATGTGCGATGAGAGAGTGTCTCACCTCAACATCCGAATCATCTGCCAATACAAGAACTGCCATAGGGCTGTATGTTCCCGATGCTCGATGGGATTGTATCTCCTTCCATAGAAAAAGAAGAAGCACGCCCAGAAAGGCGTAGAGGATCAGGCTCAAAACAACCCTGATCACGAGAAGTACTAATCCTGGAGTCATTCCTTCTGTTTTTTCTTCTTGGGGATTACTCGGGTGCGTTGGTCGCCGGAAGGGCGCGGTGGGAATGGAGGTGAATAAGCTGGCGTTTCATCGGGCGGTCCTCCAGGGTCCTCTCCATATACAAGCCTGTTTCCCGCCAGGTTGATAACATCTCCCGATTGTAGAACATGATGCTTCGCTAAACGCCCATTGATCATCGTGCCAGCAGAAGATCCCAGATCAAATGCTTCAAACCGCCCTTCTCTTGCTCGTATTTGAGAATGGGTCCTTGAGATTCGCGGATCATCGATAATGAGTTGATTGTCCAGTCGGCGACCGATGTTCACGACGGGACGATCCAGGGGAAAGTGGCGATCCCCATTGACAATCAAATACGCGCCCTTAGGAAGCACGCCCGGATTGGTCTTAGGTTCACTTTGCATTGCCTGCGTGAACTCAAGCGGGCTAGTGCTGTGCCAGGCAACAACCCTCATCTCTTTTGGCCTCAATGTTGGATCAACTGCGATCGTCACAATCGGTTCGCGAAAGACCAGGTAATCACAATCCTGTGCAACTTGCAGCAGCCCTTGAGAGAAGCTGTCCTTTAGATGTGGCGCTTGATCCAGGATCGCCTTCGCATCATCAGGGTTCAACGTGAGCGCGTATTGATCAGGGACGAAGGGTTTACCATCTTCCGTCCTGCGGATGCCCTCATCCATCGCGCGCGAGAGTTGGGCAGCGACCAGCGCAGGCGAAAACTGAACCCCGAGCATTTTGCTCAACGCTCCCTCGACGAATCTCTCAATTTGTGACTCAATATGGTCGATTGGATTAGCCACGTTTGCTGAGTCCCTTAACCGGAAAAGTAGTCATTCTGCGTGCAATCATAGCATAAATAATAGCCGCGATTTATTCGTTCTCAGCAGGGAGATCGGAAATAATATCTTTCAATTGTCTTGTGATCTTAAGATTCATGGGGGTCACGCGATCAGCAACGGGTTCTGGTGCAGGCATCGGCTTATACGGAGGGGTCACATCTGGTGGACCACTTGTATCTTCTCCATAGATCAATTCAACAGTCGCCACATTAATCAAATCCCCCGGTTGGAGCAAATGCTCCTGAACCTTAATCCCGTTCACATAGGTCCCGGCTGTAGAATTGAGGTCATGGAGGATATATTTACCTCGCTTGGCAAGCAGCCTCAAATGTTGTCGTGAGACTCGAGGATCATCGATAACCAGATCGTTGTCTAAACGACGGCCAATTTTGACCAACGGGGTTGAGAGCTGGAAATGCCGTTTACCTTCGACAACGAGAAAAGCACCCGCCGGGGGTCTCTCGGTATCGTACTCCTCGATCGGCGTGATCTCACCTTGAACATCCAGCGGATTGCTGCTGTGCCAGCCAATGATGCGTACCCCATCTTGAGGAAGGGTCGGGTCAGTGGCAAGCGTGAAATGAACCTCTCTTCCAAAAAGAAAACCAGCGTCTTGAAGAGCTTGCCTTAAATCCTGGGCTATCTCCATTTGAAGATCGTCCGGCAACTGACCGATTTGTCTTAAACCTACCGGGTGGACGCTCAATGTGAACTGATCAGGGGCAAATTGGCGCCCATCAGAATCAACGCGCGCAGCCCCAATCGCTTCTTCGGCAAATTGGTGGGCAAACTCTTCTAGAGGCAGATCTCGGAGATCGAGATGCCCCAGGGATGTTTTAAGAGCTGTCTTTATTGCTCTTTCAATCTGAACTAATCGATCTTCCATTCTTATGATTATACCTAGCCACCGTTCGCCGTTGAAAGGGCAATTCGTACTATATACTGGAGGTGTGATGCAATCTGCATACGAAGAGATCGAGCATACTGCCGATTGGGCACTGCGTGTTCGCGGCCAAAATCTCACCGATTTGTTCCGCAATGCCGCTCTTGGCATGCTTTCTTTGCTCGACATTGAACCTGTCCCTGGAATTACAGAAAGCCGATTAATCGAACTGACGGCGATTGACACCGAAACGTTGCTGGTTTCTTGGCTGGAAGAGCTGCTCTACCCAATCGAGGTTGAAGATGTTGTCGTTGTTGATTTCCAGATTGAAGCGTTGAAAGAATCTCACTTAAAAGCAACGATCGAGTTGAAGAAAATTGCATCGATTAAGAAAGAAATAAAAGCCGTCACTTTTAACGAACTTAATATTCGGACAGGAGATACCGGTTTTGAGACGATTATCGTCTTTGATGTTTAGAATGAGGAGGTGACGAGAATGTTAGAGAAGAAAGATCTGATGAAAATCACGGAAGTAACCTGGGAGATTCCCACTTCTTATCGAGATGATATGCGCGTTCCAGTACGGATATTCGCGGATGAAACTTTGATCGATGCGGCACTTGGCGATAAATCCTTCGATCAAGCGGTTAACGCCGCTACTCTCCCGGGGCTTGTGAGTCCAGTCGTTGTTATGCCGGACGTTCACCAGGGTTACGGTTTTCCGATCGGCGGCGTGGCGGCAAGCCGGTATCCGGATGGCATCATCTCCCCCGGCGCGATCGGCTACGACATCAATTGTGGTGTGAGGCTGCTCGCAAGCGGAATTTCGGTTGAGGAAATACAAGAGGAACTCCCCGACCTTGCTTCCGCACTCGATGCAAATTGCCCAAGCGGGGTCGGTGTAGGTGGAAGTGTGCGCCTCTCCATCAAAGAACTGGATCACGTCTGCCGGCAGGGCAGTGCTTGGGCGTTGAAAAACAATTACGCTCGAAGGGATGATCTCGAGCGGACCGAAGAGCAAGGTCAGATTCGCGGCGCCGATCCTTCCGTTATTGGATCCCGCGCCAAGCAGCGCGGCAAGAGCCAGCTCGGGACTCTAGGCGCGGGCAATCACTTCATCGAGATTGACGTCGTTGAAGAAATCTTCCACGAAGCAGCCGCGGACGCCATGGGATTGGCTGAAGGATTGCTCACCGTCCAGATCCACTGCGGCTCGCGCGGTTTTGGCCACCAGATTTGTTCCGATTACGTCCGCGAATTTCAAAGTGCGGTGAAACGATATGGGATCAAACTTCCCGACCGTGAGCTGGTCTGCGCGCCCCTGGATTCTCCGGAGGGCAAACGGTACAAAGCAGCCATGGCATGCGCAGCAAATTACGCCTTTTGCAATCGACAAGTACTGACGCATCATGTCCGCCGATCTTTTGAGCAAGTGCTCGCGGGTAGAGTGCCAAATTGGGACCTTCACCAGGTTTACGACATTGCCCACAATATGGGTAAAACCGAGACCCATATCGTGGATGGGGAAAAAGTGCGTGTTTGTGTGCACCGCAAAGGGGCAACTCGCGCTTTCGGTCCCGGATTCGAGGGGCTGCCAGAGGTTTACCGACCATTCGGTCAGCCTGTCCTGGTTCCTGGCAGTATGGGGACTGCTTCCTGGGTTCTTCTCGGAACAGAGGAGAGCATGAAGAAATCCTTCGGGTCGTCATGCCATGGCGCTGGACGAGTGATGAGCCGTAGACAGGCGAAGCGGGAAATTTGGGGTCAAGACCTTCGACAAAGACTTGAGGCGCAGGGCATTATCATCCGGGCGGGCTCCATGCCCGGCCTTGCTGAAGAAGCGCCAAAAGCCTATAAGGACGTGGATGCTGTGGTGGATGTGGTCGTTCGTGCTGGTATCGCCGCCAAGGTCGCTCGCCTTCGACCCGTCGTGGTGATCAAGGGGTAAATCAAGGCCAATTATCTTCGTTAGAAACAAAAAGGGCTGCCCATAAATGACATCTGGACAGTCCCTTTTGTAAATCCACTCGGGTTAATCTGGCAAGAGCCTCAGGAAGCGACGTTTCCCGACCTTCAGAATTGCGGGTTGTTTTACATCGAGATCCATGTCCGAATCATCGAGAACTTCTCCATCCAATCGGACGCCATTCTGCTTGATCAATCGTCTGGCTTCGCTTTTGCTGCTAACCAACCCAGAATCCACCATTACATCAACAATGTTTCTTACAGAGCTGATGCTGTACTCTGCCATCTCCTCGGGGACCTCATGCTCTTGGAAAATTCGGCGGAAAGCTGCTTCAGCGGGTTCTACTGCTTCATCACCCTTGTAGATGGCGACGATCTCGCGTGCCAGGCGCATTTTCACATCGCGTGGATGCAGCCTGCTCTCATCTAATCCCTCCTCGATCTCGTTGATTTCATTCGGATCCAAGCGCGTCACCAAACGGAAATAATTCATCATCGCCGAATCTGGAAGGGACATCACCTTTCCATACATCTCCTCGGGAGTTTCATCGATCCCGATGTAGTTTCCCGTGCTCTTCGCCATCCGCATATACCCATCTGTTCCTACAAGTACGGGTGTGGTTAATGCAACTTGAGGGCGCAAGCCCATGGCCTCCTGCAGTTTTCGGCCTGCCAGTAAATTGAAGAGTTGCTCGGTTCCACCGAGTTGAACATCTGCCTTCAAGTGTGTTGCGTCATACCCCTGAAGTACGCCGTAGAAGAACTCGTGCAGCCAGATCGGGTCGCCCTTTTCAAAACGTTTTGAGAAATTGTCGCGTACCAGGAATTGCTGGACCGTGAAAAGGCTCGCCATTTCGATGATCTGCTCCATGGAAAGCTCTGAAAGCCATTCATGGTTGTATCGGACCTCTGTTTTCTCACGATCAAGGATTTTAAAAGCCTGATCCGTATAGGTCTTAGCATTTTCCATGACCTGATCATGGCTCAACCGCGGGCGTGCACCATCTTTGTCCGAAGGATCACCAACCAATGCAGTAAAAGTTCCGATGACGAAAATCGCCTGATGACCGAGGTCTTGAAATTGCTTGAGCTTTCTCATAGTCACGGTATGACCGAGGTGAAGATCCGGTGATGTTGGGTCGTATCCGCAATAGACTCGAATCGGCTTCTTCGTCTCTGCGGATTGGATCAGCTTTTCTTTGAGTTCGGCTTGCATCGCCTCTTTTAACTTCTCATCCCCCATCTCGACACCTTGCATCAAGATGGCGATTTGTTCTTCAATCGATTTGCTTTGAGACATCCCTTCAGCTCCTAAGTATCAATAAGTATCCTGACATAAAAAAGATCAAGCGCGGGCCGCATGTACCCACGCTTGGTTTGCTTGCTTGTGCTCCTTAGAATTGAGGATCTTAGCACGGGAACATACAGCCGAACGTGCAATGGGGGCGGTCTACGCCCCTGTGATAGATGTAGCTGCATCGTCCCTTAAATCCGTTCTTGCGCATGATTATGCAATCATAACATATGCCGGAGTTAGAGTTCACTCAGACTTTTCCGATCGTTCCCGCCGGCACATCCAAACATCGCCTTCCAGCTCAAGCTTAACGAGATCCGCCTGCCTGGTGATCATCGCCGCCAGTTTCTCCCCGCTTTCAATTCCCGTCTTCGCTTCTCGTCCAATGGGTCCTTTCATGGTTGTTGGAGTTTGAAAAGTGAAGACCCTTTGATCACCAACGACCATCACATACCAACCTGCGCCTCTCCTTGTCAACCTAAGAGAGTCGATCTCCCGCCACGTCATCTCCACCCTGCGTATAGGCGTCTGATGTACAAGATCACTACCTGAGATGGTAATTATCGTATTCCGGTCAAGCCAATTGGAGAAGGAACTTGACAGTGCGGCAATCAGAAAGAGGATGGTAAAGATGAGAGCAATCAAAGAGATGGAACCTAAACGTGATAATAGCACAGCGTCCAGAATCCCTAAGACAAACACCAAGAGCCAGGCCACTCGTTCCCCAGATCGATTGAGCGTAATCATGCGGAAGGTTTTTTTGGCGTCGAATTCGGATGCCTTCAAGAATGCTGGACGTTGTTCCACCTCAATCTCCTCGTGGGCAGATCTTCAGGCGCCTTCCGGTAAAACATCGACCTTCGCCTCACTCCTTGGGTTGAAAGAGGTTTCCTTCACGAAAGCTCTCATCAGTCACCCAATCAGAAGAGTGCCGACCCGTTAAGCCAACAAGTAATACTCCCATCAATGTAACCAACATACCAGCCCACGCTCGCCCTGGGATCACCTCACCGATCAGCCACGGTGAGAGGAGTGCAGTCCCAATGGGTATCAAGTTTACTGTAATGCTCATCTCAAATGCTTTCAGTGTCTGGCGTGCGTGATTCCAGAACAGGAGCGCTAGGATGGTAGCCACCACAATGAGCCAGAGTATTATTCCCCAGGACGCCCTTGGAGGAAATGCTTGGGGAGGTGAAATGAATAGCATAATACAACCACCGATACCTATCGGTAGGGCGGAAAGGGCTATGGGGTTAACCACTCTTTTCCGAGCGATCGCACGGCCAGCCAAGCCACTGGCTGTGTACGCGAGAACACCAACTAGCGTGAGTGCAATCGAGTAAAAATCACCAAGATCAATACTTAGACCGAAGAAAACCACACCACCTGCAAGTGCAACAACAAGACCCAGCCATTGAAGTGAGGCGGGTTTTTCATTGAGAAAGGCTGCTCCTAGGAGAAAGGTTAGAATGGGAATGCCGTTAAGTAAGAAAGCAGATGTAGTCGCATTGATATTTTCCAATCCCTTGGACGTCATTAGATCCCCGAAGGAAAAACTAGTGAGGCCCATAATAGTAAGGAGAATCCAATCTTTTGTTGTTAATACCCGCAGAATCCCTCGAGAAAAGGCAAACAGCAATGGGATGAATAAAAGAAAAGCACTGACATATCTAATGCCGGTAATTTCAGATGGCGACAGATCCTCGAGGAGAATCTTAATTAAAGGCGGAGACGCCGCCCAGATCATTACAACAAAAATCGATTCCACATAAGGGAAGAAACGTCTATGCATGGAGGAAGCTTTCTATAAAGGCATCGGTGACTTGAGCCAACGCATCGTCGTCAATCCAATAATGGATAACCAACCGCATCTGATCATTGCGTGAAACGCTGATTCTAATTCCCTTGTCAGCAAATCGACGCACTAACTCCTCCCCTGAAATCGGCGCCTCAGCAGTGAGCCGCAGGAAGATCATATTTGTAGCCGGTATTTTATGATCCAAGGATAATCCGCGGAGCCCAGTAAGCGTTTCGGCAAGCCGGGATGCCCTGAGGTGATCTTCTCTGAGCCGATCCACCATGCTTTCAAGGGCTACAACGCCTGCTGCTGCGAGCACACCCGCTTGCCGCATCCCGCCGCCCAACATTTTACGCACACGGTGAGCTTTTTGAATGAAGGCTTCATCGCCACAGATGACCGAACCCACTGGCGCGCATAATCCCTTTGAGAGACAGAATGTCACCGAATCGGCGGATGCGACCAGCTCTGCAGGGGATACGTCCAGGGCAATCGCGGCGTTAAATATCCGCGCTCCATCGATATGCATGCACAGCCCATGTTCTCTGGCAACGCGCCCCACTTCCTTTGTGTAACCTACGCTCAACACCGACCCCCCACAGCGATTGTGTGTATTTTCAAGGCAGATGAGTCGAGTTATTGGAAAGTGATCGTTATCTGCACGGATGGCTGATTCGATTTCATCGTGTGGAACCGTTCCATCATCTCTGTTCGTAACAACAAAGGTATGAATGCCCCCTAGCGCTGATACGCCTCCAGCCTCAAAGAGATAAGTATGCGAACGATCCCCGATGATGATTTCGTCGCCGCGGGCGCAATGGGCCAGAATGGCAGCCAGGTTCCCCATTGTGCCCGATGGCACGAAGAGCGCTGCTTCCTTGCCCAACATCTTCGCAGAAATTTCCTGTAAATGATTTACCGTAGGATCCTCGCCATAAACATCATCCCCCACATCGGCGTTCGCCATTGCCTCCCGCATTTCAGGGGTTGGTTCTGTTACTGTATCTGAGCGCAAATCGATCCATTCCATTGCCGTCATCCTTTTGGTTCTTCCTTAAGGTTTATGCGTACGATCCAATCCGTTACCCATCTTGCTTCCCCACACCAGACTGAACCTGCGGATGGTATTACCCATGGCGCAAGATATTAAGTGTCGACTCGAAATCCTCTGGAAGCGGTGAATTAAATGTTGTCGTCTGTTCATTTCCAAGAAGACGAATAGTCAGTTGACCTGCGTGCAGCATCTGCCTTTCAACAGGCAGAGTAGGTTTGCGCCGGCCGTAAACCCGGTCCCCCACGATCGGACAGTCAATAAACGATAAGTGAACGCGGATTTGGTGGGTACGGCCAGTTTCAGGACGGACTTCTAGGAATGAATGCTCAAGGAACTGTTCATGAGTGTGATACGTTGTCACCGCCTCCCGTCCCCGGCTTTTTGACACAACCGCCATCTTCTGACGGTGCTTGGCGTCGCGGCCGATGGGCGCATCTATCTTTCCCAACGGGGTTGGTGGTTTGGAATCCGTGACTGCAAAATAGACTTTCTTCACTCGCCGATCCTGAAATTGCTGCTGGAGCCACTGATGCGCTTCATCGTGCTTGGCGAAGAGGATGAGACCAGATGTGTCCTTATCAAGTCGATGGACCACACCAGGACGTCCTTCCTCACCGATGCCGCGAATATCGGGCGCATGCGCCAGGACTGCTTGAACCAGCGTTCCAGTTTGGTGGCCCACGGAAGGATGGACGACAACACCTGGTCCCTTGTTGATGACCAGGAGATCCTGATCTTCATAAATAACGTCTATCGGGACCGCTTCTGGCTGCAAATCCGTGCGGATTGGTTCGGGGATGGTGACTTGAAGATCCTCACCGCCATCAAGGCGATAGCCTGTTTTCTTAACAACTTTGCCATCAACGCTAACCGAGCCGTTGCGAATGAGTTTTTGCACTTGAGAGCGGGAGTGATCCGCCAGGTATTCCACGATTAAGACATCCAGCCTACCACCCGGCTTTGGTGCGAAGAAGCGAACAGTCTGTGCCACCAATGGTATTATCCCGGATGACCTTCGAGGTTCTGACTCCCATCCTCTTCGGCGGGGTCAGCCTCAACTCGTTTCTTATTTCGTCGTTCCTCAACCCACATTGCCCCCACAAGAAGCGCTGCACCAATGGATATACAGGAGTCAGCCACATTAAAAACCGCAAAACTGCCCAAAGAAATGAAGTCTGTTACCGTACCATCGTGATACAGCCGGCTGAGCAGGTTGCCTGTCGCCCCTCCCAACTGGAGCCCCAATGCGATGCGGGATGCCACTTGCTCACGAGGGATTTGGGGGAAGTAATAGAGGATGGCACCAATTACAAGAACTGCAATTACAGTGAAAATCGAACCGCCGGAGGGGAAGATCCCAAAAGCTGCTCCAGTATTATTCCAATGGACAATGCGTGCATATGGTCGAAGCCAGTCAAATGGAACCCAAGATTCACCGACTGCCAGATTTGTTCTTACGAGGTATTTAGTCCACTGATCCAAGGCAACGATAACGCCAGCGATACCGATCAGGAATCCATAATCACGCAACAAGGATCGTTTCACTTCAAGTTGTGACCTCCTTCACTAGATGGACCTGATTGTACCGTAATGCCCTGTCAATTGGGATTCAAGAAGCGGGTTTCCCGGAGGGTATCCTGGGAAACCCGCATGCGCCCATGCATTGGCGAGAGATTCTCTCCTGATAACTACTAACCTTCGACTTTTCGTAGTGCGACCAGCAGCGATTCTCCGTCGAATTGATGCTCGGTCGTGATCACACCCTGGGGTTTTTCACTCGGTTGCATACGCTCAGCAATGACTTCTCCTTGAATATAACCGCGGTGCACATCGATGGCTTTAACGAGCTTTTCACTCGCCGCATATTGCACATCGATGCTGTCATCCACCTGAAGATCCGCTTGCCGGCGCAAGTCCTGGACACGGCGTACGAACTCTCGCGCCAAACCTTCAAGGATCAACTCCTCTGTCAGCTCCGTAACCAACGCTGCTACGTAAGGTCCCTCCGCAACTGCGGAAAAACCCTCATGAGCTTCGATGCGAATTTCCACCTCGTCCGCCGACAACTGGATGACTTGACTTTCGATTTTCACCTCGAGCAACTCCCCTGCTAGCAGAACCGATGCACTTTTAGGTGGATTAAGCTTCCCAACCGCGTCTCGGATCGCGGGGAAGAGTGAGCCATATTTCTGCCCTAACTGCTTTGGCAGCGCCTTGAGCTGATACTCCACGGCTTCTGCAGCGGCGTCGAGCAAGCGTACTTTTTTGACATTTAGTTCATCTCGGATTAGTGCATCGTAACGATCAACAATCGCACGCTCCTCTGAATCTACAACCGCGAAAGCAACTTCGGATAAGGGTTGACGCAGTTTCCTGTTGGCTTTATTCCGAGCTGCATGGCCCATGGAGACGAGCATCTGGACGAATTTCATCTCCTTCAATAAATC
>DAOUEQ010000078.1:0-38233 GCA_034430395.1 Anaerolineales bacterium
CTGGCTCAAAAAAAAATCTGGCCTCGACATTTTCGAGAAATGAGCGCCTGGCGATGATCGAACGCACAGAAAACATGCTGCCTCTGAAAACCCAGGCTGAGCTTTTGAGCTTGAGCCGCTCAAGTTTGTATTACCGGCCAAAAGCCCCCTCGGCCCGAGAAGTGCAGGCCAAGCGGCGCATCGACGAGATCTACACAGCACATCCTTTCCTGGGCTCGCGCAAAATCACGGTCCTGCTGTGCAAGGAGATGCGCATTTCGCGGCCGACGGTGCAGCGCCATATGCGCGAGATGGGGATTACGGCTATTTATCCAGCTCCCAGGCTCAGCCAGCGCCATCCTGGGCATAAGATCTATCCCTATCTGCTGCGGAACCTGGTGATCGAACGCCCCAATCAGGTTTGGGGTCTGGACATCACCTTCATCCGCCTGCGGGGTGGTTGGCTCTATCTGGTGGCCGTCCTGGATTGGTTCTCGCGGTTTGTGGTCAGCTGGGAGCTTAGCCAGAGCCTGGAGATTGATTTCGTCCTGTCGGCGATCAACCGCGCCCTGCTGCAGGCCACCCCGGAAATCTGCAACACTGATCAGGGCAGCCAATTCACCAGCCCGCGTTTTACCGGAATACTTCTGGCGGCTGGAGTCCAGGTAAGCATGGATGGCCGCGGCCGCGCGGTAGACAATATCTTCACGGAACGGCTCTGGCGCAGCGTCAAATACGAGGAGGTCTACCTGCATGATTATGGCAGCCCCCGCGAGGCTCAGCAGAACCTGGGGCGCTATTTCAACTTCTACAACTTCGACCGACCGCACCAGGCACTGGATTATCGAACACCGGTCGACCTTTATTACCGGGATTGTCCGGTACCGCGTACCTTCATCAGTAGAAAGGAGGAGTCCACCTTATTTTGAGGTATTTTCGTGTCTAAAGACTCTTATCCACTTAACCTTGAATGGATTACTTGACAGGCAAGGAGATCAAAAGGAGATCAATATGAAGCTGCCTGCAAGATTATTTCTCATGGTCACAATAGTTGTCACAGCCACGGACGTAATTGAATATATACATATAAAGCAACATCCAGAAAATCTAACAATTACATTCCTTATTTCAGTGATAATTGTTACAGTAGTTCCGATCGGGATTATTCTTTGGTATTGGCACAAACGAAAGTGGTTGTAGATTAGATATTCTCTTAAAGAAGGTGCCCTAACGTCTCGCGGGAGCGGACCCCGCGCGAGGCGCGAAAATCAGGTAGGGTAACGTTGCGGGGCAACTCAGATCGAGGCTATTAGGCCGCTCGTTCAAGAGAAATGCGTATCGAATTTCGAGATTTTCATACTAAGTTATCAGAGAGTGAGCTGTGTGTCGTTCCCAGATGTGTTGAGCACAAACCTGTCGCAAAAGATGAATGTCAGATCATGTTAATAGAGCCGGCAGGGACAGTGAATACCGGCGACGTGGCTGGTGAACGGACCAAGACTGAGGAGAATTGGATATAGGATTTCCAGCTAACCATTCACTGGAAAGGACCGGGGATGCTGCGCGATTTGGAAGCAAAGTTGTATGATGTGAGTGGGCAGAAAAGGTTGCGGTTGGAAATGCCCCGGCCGCTCAGCTTAAAATCGTAAGGATGCCATATCACCTGCAGTTCAGGAGTAGCATTGGTTATTTCAAGCATCGGGGAAACAGAATGATAATTCACCTCATCAATTGCTTTACCTGCAATGCTCGTTTCCCATCCCACTGGCGAACAGGGACTCTTTGCTTGGTCATCGAATCAGATGATGGTCTCATTCTCGTAGATACCGGACCGGGCTTGGGCGACTACACCAAGATCCCTCCGATCATCCGTACATTTCAGGTTGCCACTAAGGTCCCTCTGCTGTCTGAGGAAACCGCCCTGCGGCAAGTGGCTCAGCTAGGGTACAAACCCGAAGATGTGCGGCACATTGTTCTCACTCATATGCACTTTGATCACTGCGGTGGCATACCGGACTTTCCAAACGCAACAGTGCACGTTCACGAACGCGAGTACCACGCATTCACTGGGATGCCAAGACGTTGGACGGATCTCGCCTATGTGCGGCAGCACACCGCTCACAATCCGCATTTCCTGCTCCACTCAGAGCGTGGCGACGAGTGGTTCGACTTCCCAGCAATCCCTCTCCCTCTTGGTATCGAGATGTGGATGATCCCGCTTTTCGGTCACAGCCGGGGGCACTGTGGCATTGCGGTCCATACGAACTCCGGGTGGCTGTTTCATGTAGCCGACGCTGCTCCTTTGGGGTTTGATGAGGAGATTCCGCCTTGGCTCACCCGCCTCGTATTGGGGCCCCACACTCCGCGATTATCTCAGTTCAGGACAAATCATCCTGAAATTCGCATGACCACCGGGCACATGCTGTTGGACTTCTTCTCGAACCGTACCGCAGCAGACCTGTTCAGTGTTGCTGGGCGGGAGTAACAACGGGCACCGAATGAACTAGATCGGGGATGCGTGGGTTTTTTTAATAGCGATGTTGTATGATGGGTGTAAGGTGAAAGGATAGCGGTCGGGAATGCCCCAGCGCCTCAGCTCGAGGCTGTTATGCAGATCGAAAGAAATTGCAGCTGCTGATGATCAAAAAACAGACCATCTGATGGGGTCTGATGTTCTAGGAGCGGTTCCAGGCCAAAGCGATCTAGTGGCGTCGCCCTAAAGGAGCATCTTTTCCCAAGCACCTCGCTTCTCCCTCTGCCGAGTAGACAGATCTTACAGGAACGGAAAGGCTTACAACCTTTCCTGGTGGAGGAGACTGATTGCGAGCGAAGATTTCACATCTCCTTCCCCATACCACATCATGTTTCCTGACATTCCCTGACGCTTGCTGTGTCCAGAAAGTACCAGCTCAGTGTCTGCCAGTAGATGAGATAAGGAGTATCCTTGATCATGATGGTTACTCCCGGGTGACATCCCGGGTCATGACGCGGCCCTTGGCCCGCCAGCATGCCTAATGCGATCCAGAACCCAGCAGCACGCAAGTACTAAAATCATTTAGAAGCAGTTCAGGAAAGGGACCCCAAGCATGACCAATCAAACACAGTCTCATGATACAGTCGGCAAAGTTACTCAAACCTCCCGGACAGTCGCCATTCGTTTCGTTTTCCTGACAATCTTTATGTTAGTCGTCCTGTTTCTGGCTGCTGGGCGTCTGGACTGGTGGGAGGGTTGGGCCTATGTTGCATTGACCATGGGCATGCTCGTCGCGAGCCGGTTGTATATACTCAAGAAAGATCCGGATATGCTAATCGAACGTATGGAAGCCACGCAACACGAGAATGTCAAATCGTGGGATAAGATTCTTGTACCATTGATCGCTAGCATAGGTCCGCTGGGCGTCTGGATTGCAGCTGGATTGGATGCTCGCTTAGGATGGTCGCCTTCTTTGCCGGTTGCCATCCAGGTGGTTTCGCTGGCTATTATACTTATTGGAACCTTGTTTGCAGAGTGGGCGGTTCACATAAATCGGTTCTTCTCCTCGCACGTCCGCATCCAGACAGATCGCGGCCATTCCGTTGTTAGCAGCGGCCCGTACAGCGTCATAAGGCATCCGGGGTATGCAGGTGCTCTTGTGGTCTACTTCGCGATCCCATTTTTCTTCAGCTCATACTGGGTTGCCATCCCTTCCCTGCTGATTCTGGTGGCTCTCATCTTGCGTACGTCACTCGAAGATCGAACTCTCCAGGAAGAACTTCCCGGCTACAAGGATTACACGAACAAGGTTCGCTATCGGCTAGTTCCGGGGATTTGGTAGGCACGCGACCTCGATCGACGATTTGGCACCCCGCGAATGCATAAATAGAGCAGTTCCTCGGGGTGTGCTTTCACCTCCGAGGAATTATTTTTTTGCTATTCGTGGGGCTTGTCTGTGGATTACCTTACGTTGATCAGCACCGCCTGTACTAAACAGTAGGAGATGTAATTTCCACTGACAGGGTTGTAATCCTCACAGGTGCTCAGCATGAGCCAGTCAAGCGCCTTGGAATCGAGTGCAGAATCGAGATGACCTGGAGAGATCAGTTTGATCCGGTCCTCTTCCTACGTGTAAATCTGACCAGAGGCATCAATCCTGATCTGATCCCATACCTGAGCGAACTCAAATAGACACCTCTTCTGTATAACGTATCGCTGCATCGGACCCCGCTGGACGGGACGTTTTGTAGTATGCTGTCATGAGGGGCCGATGAGCTCAAGGCGTTATAAGGCATACTGTCGAAACCGAGAGTAATATTTTCTACATACTAAGTTAGGGAAATCCCAAGGAACTCGATTGGGCTCGTACTGTAGACCGAACTATAGACCAAGGAGGGTAAATCATGGCGACGTATTTTATGTTCGGAAGTTACTCGCATGACGCGATTAGGAAAATAAGTTCGAAGCGCACCGATGAGACGAAGGAATTGATAGAGAAGCATGGTGGGAAATTGACGGCTGCCTATGCTTTGCTTGGTGAAAAAGATCTGGTCTTAATAGTGGATCTACCCAATATAGAGCAAGCCATGAAAACATCGGTAGCGTTGTCAAAAAAGCTAGGCGTAGGATTTTCCACGTTACCCGCAGTGAGTGTTGAAACTTTCGATACGATCACAGAAGACTTGTAAGTCCCCCGATTTCAGTATCGGCGCAAGAATCTATGAACATTCATCCAGCCATTCGGGGAGCCATGTTCTTTGGGATTTCCCGCTGATCGTCAAGGGTATCGGTGGCTACGGAAGTATTGCAGATCTGATTAGATATTGAAGGCTCATTGGATTGTGTGCCGCATAACGTTTCGCTGGAGGCGACCGGGAATACGGCGCGATTTGCAGGCGATGGGTCGGGTGGGCAGGGCTAGATTTCCTGGTCGAAAGGGTTGCCCCAGCGCCTCAGTTCGAGGCTGTTAGGCTGCTGGATCGATTTAGAAACCGGGGTGATTCTTTCTTGAAATTTTTGCTTTGTTCTGATGGAGTTTAGAATATGTCTATGAATATGCAGGCAGCCCAACGAGAAGATAATGAATTACCGCTGGCTCTTTCTGATTGGGGATGGCATTATCATCATCTTGGTATTCCTACCGACATCCCTCGACCTGGCGAGGTATATCTTGAAGAATTCAAGATGTATGTGTCGGGATTTCGCGCCAGCCCATATGGGGTGGAATGGATGAGGTTTGAACCCGAAAGCCTAGTTCCCGAGCTAATACAGAGAGTTCCACATCTTGCATTTGTGGTTGATGATCTTGAAAATGTCTTGGTTGGTAAAGATGTTCTTACATTACCTTACTCTCCTTCAAATGGGATAGCAGTTGCCATGATTGTTCACGATGGCGCGCCGATCGAACTCATGCAATTCGAACGCTGATGAAACAGCTATACATTGAACGCAAATAAATTAGTGCAGCAGCCTAACGTCTCGCCAGACTGTGTAAAAACTCGAATAACATATTAGTGAGGGGAGGAAAAAGCAAATATCAAGCTAATTAGCGGGCCTAAACCCGTAAATTCGCTAAATTCTTACAAACTAGTGGGGCCCTGGCCCGTTGAAGCCGAAAAAATCGGACTTTTCACACAGACTTTCGCTGGAGGCGACCGGGGATGCAGCGCGGTTTGCCTCCGATGGAGCGGGAGTGCGGGGCGGGAATTCCTGTAATCTCAGGGGAATTTCATACCTCCGAGACAATAAAATTTCTTGACGTTGAAAACTCCTCCCATCCGGAGTAGCAATGCGAAAGACTGTGCTAGAGATCCATCCACAAACTACACGCCAATGAGGAAAGCCATAGTGCTAGAATCCCATCTGCAAACCGCGAGCTCTAACCACCGCCGCCGGAGCCTTCTTCCTTCGCCTCTCCTCGAGATCGCCACACTCCTGTCGATGGCAGGTATGTATCTCTACAACTCGTGGCGATTCACATACCCCGCAGGATACGCCGGACTTTATTCGCTCATGGCGGAGATGCTTGTTAGGACCCCATTCCCACTACCGAATGAGATCCCCTTCTACGGACCGGGAGGAATTCCCTTTGCCTATCCCCCCGTCGCTCTCTACATCGCCGCGTTTTTTGTGAGATCGTTTTACATACCGATGCTTACCTACATGAAGTGGGCACCTGCATTTTTCTGCATCCTGGTCATGGTTACCGTCTATTTGATCGGCTATCAACTCACTAGAGACCGTTTGAAGGCGCTTGTGGCCGTGGTCATTGTTTTCTCGGCTGAACCTATTTACGCCTTCCACGCCACCGCCTCAGGCTCGGTCCGCAGCGTTGCGCTCTTATGGACCGTATTGAGTGCTTATTTTACCCTTCGGGCATATGACGTTGACCGGCGAGAACTTATGCATGCTTCCATCGCCGGGACATTCCTCGCCCTGACTGCCATGACGCACTTGTCTTACGCCGTGTTTCTTGTACCTGGCATCGTTCTAATAGCCTTCCTGTTGCCCACGCGCCGACCTCTCTTGCTGCGATTGAGGACGATGGCGGTGATCGGAGTCGTGGGGTTGGTCCTGGCAGCCCCATGGTGGGGGACAGTGATCGCTCGCTATGGTCTAGTGGTCTTTCTCAATGCCGGTTCGACCCACGGTACGGGGGGACTGGTCGCAGCCGTAGGCGCAAATCCGCTTGGGCTTGTGCGGACTATGCTGCGTTGGTATGTAAACCTGGGCCGGATGTGGTGGCCACCCATCCTTTCAGGTGTATCCATCGTGAGCGTCGCCTATGGACTTATGCGAGGACGCTGGCTCCTTCCAGCCTGGATCATGGTGACCGTGGCGAGTCTGGGCCAGACCGACCGTTTCGAGATCTTGTTGTGTGGGCTATTGGCTGGCGAATTACTGGTTGACCTTTCACGCTTCGCATCGAAGATCACACGATGGCCCAAGCTCTTGGGTCGGGAGACCGTCGGCGGCTTGGTTTTCTTGGCTTTGGCTGTTGGCCCAATTGGAATGCTAGGTTTCCGTGGCATCCAGTGGACAGAAGTGGAGCTTAACAACGATCTGGTTGAGGTTGGATATTGGATCGATAAGCACACACAAGCAGAATCCCAGTATCTTTACCTGGGAAGGACACACGACGCGGAAGAATGGTTGCCTTTTTTGACTCACCGAACCCCGGGGATTTCGCCGTGGGGGGCGGAATGGACCGGCTATTACGATGAGCAACTGGCGCGGATGGAGGAGCTGAGGACTTGCATAAGTGCTCAGGATGTTTCGTGTGTGAATCAGTTTATCGAATCACTCGGAGAGGATATAGCGATGCTAATCGTTCCAATCGATAGCACCCAGTTGAGGGATGATTTAGTAGACAACACCGATTTGTTTCCGATCTATGAGAACAGTGGATTCATTGTTTACCAGAGGTTGGATTGAGCCTAAGACTGGTCCTACCGTACATATGGCATGTGACTCAGTAGCGTAATTAGGAACGAACAATGCTCTCCACCCATCAAGGTTGAGCGAATAATTCTCTACGAGGGCGCATTTCCCTAGAGGACTATACCTAGCACTAGTTGTGCCAATCGATGGTCGCATCATTCATATCGTAGGGATTAGCGATCTGCAAATTAGCAGTACCGCCGCCATCGAGCTTATTTGTCTTGGGTTCAGGCCTATCGCCGTCATAGGTGCAATTACCATCGACCTTCTTGACGCTCTCGCGGACGGGATTTGGCGGGGAGGAGCTCCGGCCTTGCCGTTCATCGAGGTCGCGGTCGTTTTCCTAGCTTGGCGGAAATCAGGCGCGTCAACTCGGCATGTTGATTGCGCGCCCGCTCCGTGAGTCGGCCGCCTTCTTACAGCGCTCCCTGTCATTCTCGTGCGTCTAACCATTTGCTGGAACGGACCGGGGATGAGCGGGTTTTTGATAGCAATGTTGTATGATGGGTGTAAGGTGAAAGGATAGCGGTCGGGAATGCCCCGGTCGCTCAGCTCGATACTATTAGGCAGCAATCACCTCTATGGGTGTGAACCGGATCAATTCAGAAAGGAAGGTTAGGTTAATGACTCCTTCACATATTCAGGGCTATGCAGCAATGGAAGTGGGGCAACAACTTGAGCCATTTACTTACGAGCTGCCTGAACTAGGGGAGCATGATGTCCGGGTTTCGGTAACGCACTGTGGCTTGTGCCATACTGACATCCAAGCCATCGACAATTACTACGGGATCACCACCTTCCCCTTCGTTCCTGGTCACGAGATCGTAGGGCATGTGTCCGCTATAGGGCCTGGGGTTGCCGGGTTAAAGAAAGGTGACCGGGTCGGGATCGGATGGCAGGGGCGGTCCTGTGGGAAATGTGAGTGGTGTCTGAAGGGGGAGACCCAACTATGCATGGAGATCGAAGACACGACAGTGATGGTCCCGTATGGGGGATTCTCGTCTTCTGTTGTCGCTGACTACCGATTCGTGTATCCGGTGCCTCCAGCTATGCCCTCCGAGTTTGCTGCGGTACTCATGTGTGCCGGACTTACGGTCTATTCGGCACTCCGCACGCACGTGACGAGTCCTGGACTGAAGGTTGCCATCGTCGGTGTAGGGGGGCTGGGTCACCTGGCCATTCAATTCGTGTACGCCTTTGGCTGCGAAGTCACGGCAGTCTCATCCTCGCCAGCGAAGAAGGATCAAGCCCTTGGCTTTGGCGCGAAGCATTTCCTCAATGTGAATGACAGTGCCAACATGCGGAAGGTCAACTTTGGTTACGACCTGCTGATCTGTACAACAAATGCCGATGTCCATTGGGAAGCGCTTCTCAGTACCTTGAAGAAGAGGGGAAAACTAATCCTGCTCGGCTTCCCAGATGTGGCATTCAATTCAACAGACCTCGTGGCCCATGAGCTTACCATGGTTGGTTCTCTCATCGGTAATCCCACCATGATGCGGGCGATGCTCTCGTTCGCGCAGGAGCATCGTATCACGCCGATGGTGGAGCTAATGCCCATGTCACATGTCAACGAGGCTATCCAGAAGATGAAGGAGAACCGAGTACGCTACCGGATCGTGCTGGTCAATAAGACCGCTGGCACGGGAGCCCAAGCGGGGTGAATCAGGTGCTGCGCGCAATCACTATGGTAGCCCCTAATGCTGCCTAACGTCTCGCTGTCCAATAAATGCATTGGGATGAACGAGAGCGGACCCCGCGCGAAGCGCGAAAATCAGTTGGGGTAGCGTTGCGGGGCCGCTCCCTGCAAAGAACGCACAGGACTTCGCAGCTCGAGGCTGTTAGTTGGCGTAAAGTTCTCATGCACTTTACCCAATTTAGTTGATAATCTTTTTAAGCGAGCTATTTTCTTAGTCCCCAAAAATCCCTCATACGGAGAAATCAATGATTGATATCGAGACCATTCTCATACAAGACGTTCTCAATCCTGCCACTTTGCCTGGTGCTATCTTCTATGCAGGACTATTTTTAATTCTGGCGACAATCACATCGACTATCGTACGAAGGATTGTTCATCGGTTTCTCGAGCAAGATCATAGGCCATCTGCTGATCGAACTGCAGTCGTATTCCTCTCTCAGTTGGTACAGGTTGCATCCTTCCTTGTCGCTGCAATCCTCTATTTCCACCTCGTTCCGAGTCTTAGATCTCTGGGTACAGCAATTCTCACGACTGCAAGTGTTGCCTCAATTGTGCTTGGTTTGGCAGCTCAGAACACACTGGGAAATCTCATATCAGGAGTATCCTTGCTTCTTTACCGTCCTATACGGATTGGTGATATTGTGAGAGTTGATGCGCCGACAGGGCAAGAGAGTGGATTGGTTGAAGCTATCTCCCTTGGCTATACTACCCTCATTGGCTCGAATTCTCAGAAGATCGTAATTCCGAATAGTGTAATGGTCAGCAATGTTATCGTTCACCTTAACAAAGAAGAATTTGCCTAAATTTCTATTTGTGAAAATTGGCAGTTTGGACGCCAGCTAACGTCTCGCTGGAGGCGACCAGGGACGCGGTGCGATTTGCAGGCGGTGGAGTGGGAGTGCGGGCTGGGAATTATTGGCTGCTGGGTATCCCCCGGCACCTCAGCTCGAGGCCGTTAGGCCGCTACATCATGACCGGAAATAATAATAATTTCAGACTATATAAAGATTGCCATGGAGTAGGAAATGAATATCCCTTTGCAACTCATTCTTTTGAGTATTCCATCTGTAATCTATATTGCTGTCCAAAAACGACAAGAAAAAAAGTGGGGAGAAGTATTGGGGCAAATTGGTTGGAAAAGCAGTAAGTTAAAATATTATCTGTGGAGCATAGGAATAATAATTTTAGTAGCAGGGCTAGGTTGGTTAGCTCTCCAGTTGGTTCCTCAAGATGTCTTACAACATCCCAATGTTAGTATTTCAAAGTATGCTGACATGATCCCAAGTGTTGCCACTTTTCTTCTTGTATGGTTGAGAGAAGCTATCTATGTTGCTCTGGGAGAAGAGATCTTTTTCCGTGGCTTTCTTGGTGGTTGGCTTACAAGGCGATATGGTTTTGCCATTGGTAATGTGGCGCAATCCTTGATATTTTTGTTGCCACACCTACTTTTACTATTGGTCAGTATGAGTTTCTGGCCAATAATATTAGTGCAATTTCTGGCTGGATGGTTACTCGGTTGGTTACGTAATCATTCAGACAGCATATTGCCTGGATGGTTAGCGCACAGTCTCTCAAATGCT
Source organism: Anaerolineales bacterium (assembly GCA_034430395.1). Classification (GTDB taxonomy): domain Bacteria; phylum Chloroflexota; class Anaerolineae; order Anaerolineales; family E44-bin32; genus E44-bin32. Next base: position 10,673 of record DAOUEQ010000078.1, read on the forward strand.
ATTAGTGCATTGATATCAATGGTGTAGAAGAAGAAAGCGCCTTACCCCCGCTCCAGCCAGACTCTTCGACTTCGCTCAGAGCCGCTCAGCTCGAGGCTGTTAGATGGCAAGTAATGCCTATATAGATTGCTCACTTCCAGGTGGGGAGGCAGACTATGTCGAACTTGGATAATCTAGACAAATTGTTCGTTTATTGGTCTTTCTTTTTCCAAATTGTCCTTATCGTTCATTTTGCATTGCGAAAACGCCTATTCGAGAGCTATACACTGAAGTATGGATGGCTTGTCTACGCGCTTTGTATTCCGGCTACAGTGATTAGCATTGTGTTACTACTCGGTGGAAAAAGCTGGTACTTCTGGTTAGCTGGTTTCCTTTTCCTTGTCTATGCAGCTTATGGCTATTGGATAGATTATATAAAGCAGATTCAATGGCGGAATCCATTGCGTTTGTCGATTGTGTTTCCCTATGTGTTTTTATACCTAGCGACAGTTATGTTTTATTGGTGGCCGCTAGCAAGACTTAGTCGACCCTTATGGATTGCTTATACGGTTCTTTTTATCGTTGCAACGATTTTAAATATCACTTCACATTGAGTATGTTGGTACTTGCCACCTAACGTCTCGCTGTCCCATAAATGCATTGGGATGAACGAGAGCGGACTCCGCGCGAGGCGTGAAAATCGATAGAGGTAGAGTTGCTGGGCCGATCAGCTTGATACTGTTAGGTGCTCGAAAACATTGAAAGAGAGAGTGGCTGCACTACTGATGTTCTCCTCACAAGATATGGACTCTTTGGGAAGAACCTTAAGGCAAGCCACTCTTCTTGGCCAATATCTTCTTCTTAGAAGATAAAGAGATAGATGAGGGGCACGATCAACAATACGGCGAGTAAAGTGCCGGCAATTACAACTGCCAATCCTAGTGTTCGAATTACCATCATCTTATTTGCTTTCTTATAAGCTTCCATTATTTCCTCCTGTGAAAGTGGAATTGGTACTTCATTGAACCCGATGCTAGTGGCATGCTCGACCATACTCGCCAGGGAGGGGTCCGTTTCCAAGAACCTTTCGACGATAATCTTCGTTTCATCGCTCCCTTCACCAGCGATATACAGAGGCAGCAAATCTACGACAACATCCCTCGTTATCTCCATTTTTCCTCCTGTTTGCCGCTCATCCCTTGGGGAAATTATCCCGTTTTCGATTGGATCCATCGTTAGGTCGCCTCCTCATTCATTCGGTTGGAGATCAGTTTCTTCCGCACACGATGAACTTTCACTCTTGCAGCGGCTTCGGAGATCTGCAAAATCCGTGCGATCTCGGCGTAAGGCAATTCGTATTTTATGCGGATGACAAACGCGGAACGTTCTACTTCAGGCAATGTTTTTAGAAAGGCTTGGATGCGGGCTAGTTCACTGCGGACTTCAGCGGATTTTTCTGGTCCAGGTGACGGATCAGGGTGCGTATCCTCCAATTCGGTAAGCTTCCTTTGTTTTCTTAAATGAACCAGGTACACATTACGTGCAATTTTCAGAAGGTATCCCTTAAGTGTTTCCATTCGTATCGAACTAAGCTTCATCCACGCGCGAACAAATGTTTCTGAGGTGATATCTTTCGCCTCCTCGCTACTGCCCGAGAGCCAGAAGGCAAAGCGATAAACGTCTTGGGCATACATGGAGTAAAGGTCTTTGAATTTGAGCATGTTGACATCTCTATATACTATATGCACGAGAATGGCGAATCGTTACAATTAATTTAAAGGTATAAACGCTGAGGTTACTTTAATGCACCTAACCACTCAATGGAGCGGACCCGAGATTCTGCCGAGTTTGTGCAAGTCTTGATGTATCATCGAAGTTGAGGGCGGGTCGCTAATCTCAAAACCGTTAGGCCGTAAAAAAGGAAGTTTTACAATGTGTTTGTTTTGGTTTCACGGTTGGTTGTCTCCGAAAACAGAAATTGAGGCGGGCCATGGAACGAGAAAATCATGTGAAACACGTTATTCGTAAAGAAACCTTATTTGCAGGCATCAGAAAACCCATCGAAAGTCGGGAAGAACTCATCCCTAGAATTAAGAAGGTTACTGAGATTTGTGGAAACAGGATTTCCGGGCCACTGACACACATTTTTCGGTTTGATACACCCGTAAAAGGTTTTGATTCCGAGATTGGTTTTCCGGTTACATCAGAAGTGAACACGGGTGAGGTTTGCACACACACACTGCGGAAATTGCACTTTTTTTCTTTGTTGCATAAGGGTCCGGTAGAAACGATTAGAAATTCGACTTTGAAAATCCTTGAGCACATGAGAAAAACTGGATTATCTTCAGAACTGGAACTTATGGAGATTTACCATAATTTCGATCCGGATAACCAGGATGAAAATATTATTGAGGCGCAGGTTTCTTTTTTGGCATGGCCAGAAGTGTACAAGGAGCAACTTCTTCGGGTTTTAGAGCCTGAATTGACGGATGAAATCTGGATGGGGGGGGAGACTATCACCCCATTTACGTTCGTGGATGACAGGGCGGAATGGGTGGCTCAATCGCTTGAGCGTTTGAAACGACACACAAATCAGGATCAACAGTTCGATATTCTATCGCGTGTGGCTTTAGTCCGACCGATTGAAGATGTGATGAAGTACAAAAAGATATATGATGAGACAGGGGATGTAGACACGGTATTAGAGGCACAGAACGAACAGTTAGGGAAATCACCTACCGGAAGATTTATTGATCCGCCGTGGTTTGAAAAAGATAAATTACATTTAAGCAAAGTAGCTTACAACCGAAAAGCCTATGACGCAGCAAAGACACCTGAAGAAATTCGGAAGGCGTATTGCTTTTGTACGTTAATTAGAGAGGCGAAAGCGCCAAAAGTGGATCCGATCTTTTGTTATCGAGCAGCCGGATGGGCACGGCAATTTTGGGAACCCATTCTTTGTGTTGAATTCAAAAAATGTACAATCACACAGTCGATTCTAAAAGGGGATAAGTTTTGTGCCTGGGATTACGATTTGAGCGAAAAAATTCGGACCTGATTTCGCCCGGAAAATTTGTGATAGGGATTTATGATAGAGAGATGCATTTCCCCAAGATAGTGGCTTATCGAACCAATGAAGCTGACGCCTAAATCCGGCTTTTCCGGCGCGAGGGAAGGCTTATCCTGAAGGCGCTTTGGCGCTGCTTATTGGCGGGTCGTCGTTAGTCAGCTATGCTCAGTTTGTCTTTGGGATTCAAATCTTTTGTAACTGAGTTACCAAAGTCATATCACTGATTTGCCACGCTCTTGCGTTATATTCCTGTCATCGTAAACCAACTGAGCGTTTGCCGGAGATGACAATATGATTGTTAGAGGGTTTTCCTGTGTCATTTACCAATGATTGGTTATTCCATAGAAGATTGTGGCATAGAATGAGAACTTCAGTTTTTGCAATCTGTGCCTTGGTTCTCGTAACCTTGGTCGACTGTAGCGCCAGAGCGCCTGCATCTCCAGTTGCCCCGCCAACTTCTACACGGCCTCCTCCATCGTCGGTGGTAGTCGAGCCTACTCTATTTTCACCAGCTACCATAACGCCAACTATCGAAAATGGGTTTTCAATCTATCTACTTACTCAGGATACAACTCCTCAAGAGCTCGCCATTCTAAGCCATCTCGAACTCGAAGAGAATCCCTTATTGTCAATCAATAACATTGTTTCCTACAGGAAGGCGACGCATGAAATTGAACTGACCACAACCAGTTATAACAGGATTGCTAGTTTATCTGTCCCATTAAATGGAAAGGCATTCGCTGTCTGTGTTGATGATCAGCCAATCTATGCTGGCGCTTTTTGGGTCGGATACTCCTCTTTGAGTTTTGATGGGATTGTCATCGATACCATCCGTGCTTCAAAGGAGCATCCTGTACTTCAAATCCAATTAGGTTATCCAGGACCAACCTTTTTTCATGAGGAGGATCCCAGGTCTGATCCTAGAATTTTGCAGGCCCTAGAACAAGCGGGCAAGTTGAAATGATGACTGTGCAAAGTACGAAGCTGCCCAACAAGCGGTTGCAGCCGACCGCCTTCGGCGCGGGTATGTGTGCGCCATGAGGCAGCCCGCGCTCTGGTTCTTGGAAGAAGTCTAGCCAGAGTCGGCGGCGGCTGAATCGCAGGCTGTTAGACCGCTTCCGGTAAAAAGGAGAATCTCTTCCATGTTCAAGGAGTCATTCTTTCGCATTGCCTTATGGCTGATTTTCGGTGTGATGATCGTCATACAGGTCTGTTTTTCCCTATCGTCACGTCGGACTCAGGAGCACGCATCAGCGGATTGCAGGTTGGTTGAGCGTGAGGGTAGTTGGGCAGTACTTGTCCGCACAATTCGCTCGATCGTACTGGTGGTCTTTCTTTTGCTTTCTGCAATAAATGCGCCGTGGCTTGGTCTGCTCTCAGTGCCATTTCCTGCTTGGCTACGTTGGGTCGGGATAATAATTGGTTTGTCTAGTCTTGTGATATATGTTTGGTCGCGATTGACAATTGGAAAGGAATGGTCATCTGATCTTCGACTGCGCGAAAGACATCTGTTGGTAACCGCTGGACCCTATTCCCGGGTACGCCACCCAATCTATCTAGCTTTAATACTTTTCATGACCAGTATCACCCTTGTTGCCGCCAACTGGTTGTTGATTGTCTTTCTGATTATCTCAACCACAGATCTAGTCCTTCGAATCACGAAGGAAGAGCAGATGATGATCGAGGAATTCGGCGGTGAATATGAGATATATATGCAACGCACAGGTAAGTTGCTCCCAAAATGAAGCGGCCTAATGTCTCGCGGGAGGCGGCCGCACCTACTGTGTGCTTCGCGAGGGATGCGGCGCGATTGGCAATCGACGAAGCGTGTGTGCAGGTCGGGAATTCCAGGTTAATAGGCGTCCCCCGGTGCCTTCCCCCAAAGAACGGGGATCTTCGTCAGCTCGATGCTGTTAGGCACACTAACCATATTCCGGAGGAGCAATGCTTGTTGAGTTAAAGGCTACTGAATTTGAAGGAGTCCGTCCCCTCTTCGCGGGATTTGACTACAGTCTATCGATAGAGGCAGCCATATTAGGAAACAATCCGGGCCGCATTTTCGTAGATGATGCCCATAATCCTAAGCTCGGAATCGCACTTACCGTTGAGGGGTATCTACTGACCGGGGAATATGAAGATCCTAGAAAAAACGCATCCTTGCGACAACTGCTTGAGAATAGGATCTTTACTGGCGAGGTCTTCGTCAATGGGAATACCTCGATGTCTCTGGCAGTTCACCCTGAGGCGTGGGAGGCTAAACTACCGGAGTTGATCCCAGCTCATGAAGTAGAGAAGCTTGAACGCTATCACTACCAGTGTAATGCCCTTATGATCGATTGGCGCAAGAGTATCCCAGAGGGTTACTCGGTCCAGCGGATCAATCAAGCCTTATTGCAAGAAGGCGAAGTCTCCTTTGCTGGCCAAGTTCGTGGATGGATGGATATCGAGGAGATGTGGTGGACTGAGGAGAACTTCCTAACTAATGCGATTAGCTATGTAGTTATCTTTGACCGAGAAGTAGTGGCCTGGTGCAATCCCGATTGCATAGCTGGGAGTCGAATAGATGTGGGTGTATTTACTCATCCTGCCCACCGGCGAAGAGGCTTGGCTTCCGCAGTTGTGGCCGCCACGGTGGAGGATTGCCTACGCAACGGTTTCACAATTGTTGGATGGCACTGCAATGCGGGGAATGTGGGCTCTTGGAAGACTGCGGAGAAAGTGGGCTTCAAGCGTAATCTCGAATACGCATACTACTACTACATGTATGACATTGTTGATCATTTGGCTGAACTCGGGTGGTATTACTACAGGCTTGGCGACTACGTAAAGTGCGTGCAATATTACGAGCAAGTATTCACTCTTCGACAAGAGAACCCTGACTACTACCACCATCTTGTGGGATCAGCCTGGGCTCTCATTGGAAAAGGTGAGAAAGCGCTTGCTCACCTAAGCGCTGCTGCTAAGCAAGGATGGTCAAATACCGCATACACACAAGAGCAGGAAGAATTCTCAATCATCCGAGGTACTGCGGAATGGGAAGCAATCCTGGCTCGCATGGCAGAAAATGAGAAACTCTAAGATTGGTAGATGTGCGCCTAACGTCTTGCTGTCCCCATCTCTTGACCGGGGTTCTAGGGAGAGCGGACCCCGCGCGAGGCGCGAAATTGGATTGATATAGAATTGCGGGGCCGCTCAGCTCAAGACCGATAGGCACCGTATCAAACAAGGAGGATAAACAATGACAAACGTTATTGACACCGGTGATCGTGTCACGAAATGGATTCGCTGGATTGCACGTATTTGGTCCTCTCCGATCATTGTTTACTCCCTGATGATGTTTATCGGCTATGCATGGAACTGGGTGACAACCGGAACAGCAGACCCGCATGCAGTGGAGGGCTATCCTCTCGTAGAAGCATTGCCCCCAATTTTGATGTTTCTGAGTGTCCTGGGATTAGGCATCGCCTGGCGTTGGGAGAGATTGGGGGGAGCGATTTCCCTTATTTTCCTGTTGGCGACGCTTTTGCTGCTTCTAATTCAAAGACCGATCACTCAAGATTTCTCTCGCTCAGCGATTCCATATCTTATGTTGTTGGTGATAGCCATTCCTGGAATACTGTTCTTGGTATGTTGGTGGCGATCGAGAAGGCTGCCAACTTATTAGAACGGCGCCTAACCAATCGCTTAAACGGACCGGAGATGCGCGTCGATTTGGAGAATGGCGCTTCGGTCCCTTGTTGCTAAGCTCGAAACCGTTAGGTGGCACTCTCAAATTGATAAGACGATTCTCTTGAGTCTAGTCAGGGCGATCGGTAGATGAAGAGGCGCTCATGTCAGACAACAATATTTACGAGGAGAGATTATTTTCCAATAAGACAGAAGTGCTTTTTATTGGTTTGACACTTCTCTTCTTAATCCTATCTATTTGGCGGTTAGGTACTGATCGCCCTGGTTTTCTAAGTACAATTTTCCTCTTTCTCATATTCTTTTTCTTTTTCTACTCGGTAAATTACAGAATACTTATTATCCATCTAGACTCGGAATCACTGAAGCTCAAGTTCGGCATCTTCACATGGATGATAGAACTAGACAATATTGACGAATGTCGCCAGGATGATCTACCTATACTGATGAAGTATGGTGGTGCAGGGATACACTTTATGCTAATTCAAGGGAGATATCGTGCTTCTTTCAATTTCCTTGAGCATCCCAGAGTCGTGATATCTCTTAAGAAAAGGGCAGGGCCTGTGCGAGATATTTCATTCTCAACAAGCCATCCAGATGAAGTAATCCGGCTTATAAGAGCTGCGACATCCACATGGAGTGCCACCTAGCGTCTCGCTAGAGCGGTCCCCGCGCTAGGCGCGATAATACGGGAATGTAGTTTTTATAGAGCCGCTCCCCGCTCCGCTATGCTACGGGGTCCCGTAAGAATATCGGGACGAACGATGCTTCGCGAAGCTTGAGGCTGTTAGGCACAGCAGAATTGGATGGAGAATGGACAAGCCCAAGATACACGCAGGAGGTGTCTTCGGTGTGATTCTGCTGGTGAGTATCACCATTGATCTTGTTTTTGGTGTGTGGGTCAAATCCGACATCTTCAAAATTGCTTTTCTTCGCGCCAATGGGGTTGTTCAAGGGGTATCAGTGTGTATTGGAGCAGTTCTATTTGTGTTGGGAGGTATCTTAGGGTACATCTCTCATGCGGCGTTCAATCAAGCAGTTGAAGAAGGTGGAAGGGTTACGCACATCATCAGAGAAGGCTCTTTCAGGTGGGTGAGACACCCATTCTATCTATCGCTAATTCTCATAGTCCTCTCATTAGTCTTACTTTTGGATTCCTATGTCCTCTTGGCAGGGTTAATCGTGGAAACAATCATCCTGGTGGGAGAAGCACACCGGGAGGAAGCGATTCTAATAAAGGAGTTTGGAGAGGTGTATTTGAGTTATCAACGCAAGACAGGGATGTTCTTGCCGAAGAGCTTTCGAGTGTGATACTTGCTTTGCCTAACCCGCGCATACAGCTAACCCTTCAACTACAGTCTTCAGCCTCCGCCTTTAGCAGCTGATGCGCCAATTAGACGGGCTGTCTGTGGTGAGCAGGTCTTGTTAAGGAGAAAAGATATGACTACCACTTTCAATAGAGGCTATGAGGGTGTTCCTCAAGAACAGATGGAACGCTTACTAAAGTTTAGGTCTCAGCATCCCTATAAACGCATCGATGTCGCTGGTGTAGCGTGGGAATATATCTCGTGCGGCAATGGCACGGAGGTATTGCTGCTGCTGCCTGGTGGGATGCGGGTTGCCGAGGCAACATTTGGCTTCATCCAGATGTTTGAGGATACTTACCGTGTGATTGCGCCAACCTATCCGCCGCTGAACACGATGGGGCAATTAGTTGATGGCATCGCGGCGGTTTTAGAAGCGGAAGCGGTGTCAGAGGCTTTTGTGCTGGGCCAGTCATATGGTGGAGCAGTAGCTCAAGTGTTGGTACAACGCTATCCGTCGCGAGTGAAGAAGGTCATTTTGAGTGGAACAGCACCATTGATAGCGCTGAGGTGGAAAAAAAACCTCAACGAGCTACTCTTGGCAATAGCAACACTGCTTCCTGAACGGGTAGTGATGAGTATTTACAGGAGAGGAATATCTTCGGTGGTAAGCGCTCAGGAGTCAGAGCGCGCATTCTGGGAGGCTTACCTCAATGAGTTGTTTAGGCGACATCTGACCAAGGCGGATATCTTGAGCCACTTTCAGACGACTAGAGATGCACAGGCTAAATATGTGTACACAGGTGGCGAGAAGAGCAGTTGGCGTGGAGACGTACTCGTCATTTGGGGAGAGAACGATCATCTCAGAACCGAGAGAGGTCGAAGGGGAATGCTGGACATCTATCCCCAGGCTCAGATCCACGTTATTGGAGGAGGGGGACATACTGTGGCCATTTCAGAACCAGTGAAGTATGCAGCAACCGTCAAGGATTTTCTTGACAAGAGATGATACAAGCGGAGCGGATGAGTTCAATACCATGGGGCAGCGCTTACTAAAAACAACGGAGGATCTTTGATGTGGCAACGGCTCTCTGATTGGATACACAGGGCTTCCAAGGGCTGGGTAACATTTTCCGCCTTGGTCATCTTTTTGCTTTTCACTGCGTTTGTGCTGCCAGGTCAAACTTCAACCTCGGAGGCGGATTATCGAGATGCTGGTTCGCCTGATATGTCGTTCTATTACACGCCTGATGATCTCTATCAAATGGCAGATACGTATGGAGAGGAGGGGCGAGAGGCATACATTAGGGCACGTTTTTCATTTGACCTAATTTGGCCGTTAGTATATGCACTATTCCTTAGCACCGCGATAAGTTGGCTAAACCAAAAAGCCTTTGCTCCAAACAGTGCGTGGCAGCGAGCGAATCTTGTACCGGTCTTGGGGGCGCTTCTTGATTACCTCGAGAACATATCAACTTCTTTGGTGATGGTGCGGTACCCGAGCTCAACGGCGGTCTTGGATATATTGGCATCGATTTTCACGATGTTGAAGTGGATCTTAGTAGTTGGTGGTTTTGCACTTTTGCTAATAGGTGTGACTGTCGGGGTGATAAAGTGGGTGAAAACAAAGGGTATGTAGTAAGAGATTATAAGTTCCCTACCAATCCACTGCAGAGGAGCGCTTGATCGAGAGCTTTTTTTCTGCCATTATTCGTTTTTCAAGTGCCTTGGGTCAAGTCGGGCATGTTGTTTCACCCGGTTGCGGTTGACGCGCTTATCGTTATACCACCATAATAATTAGGGGATCTTCCCTTACCAGGACTGCAAACAATGCTAGGTAATACAGATAGACTAGTGTTAAATCCAGAGCATTCGTCTCTTCTCGTCATTGATGTTCAGAGGGCGCTCTTTTCTAGACCCACACCAATATATAAAGCTGTTAATCTACTTCAAAACATAAACTCACTTATTGAACTGTGGCAACAATCTGGTGGATTAGCGGTTTATATCCAACATTCGAACAACAAGATGCTCATCAAGAATTCAACTGACTGGAAATTTCATCCAGATCTCAGGATGAAGGATTCTGATATTGTGATTCATAAAGTGCACGGCAATGCATTCGAAGAAACCAATCTTAAAGAGATTCTCGACTCCAGAGGAATCGATAGTATTGTCATTACAGGATTGGTTACCGAGGGATGCGTAAGAGCTACATGTATTGGAGGAAATATATTGGGTTACCGGGTAATACTTGTTGAAGACGGTCATAGTAGTTACAGGAAGGATGCTCGAAAAACTATCGAAAAATGGAATCTGGAATTAAGTAAGGGGCATGTGGAATTAATCTCGGCTGATGAAATTGATTTGGCGTGATATGTGGCGTTACAGCCATTGGCTGGAGGATACCGGGGATACGCGCGGATTTGGAAGCAGGGTTGAATAATAGGCGTTAGGAAAAAACTAGCAGTCGGGAGATCCCCGACGCCTCAGCTCGAAACCGTTATGTGTCTAAGGAGAAGAATTCATGCAAATAACTGATACGCCTTTCGGTATTACGAATTGGCCAGAAATCGAACGAACTGAACACAAAGGTGATACCGGCATTGCTTATTGGAGAACGCAGAAATTTGGAGATATTCGAGTCCGGATGGTTGAGTATTCTCCAGGCTATCTTGCAGATCATTGGTGCAGTAAAGGACATATCTTATTATGCCTTGAGGGAGAATTGCACACAGAGCTTGAAGATGGTCGCAAGTTTATTCTCAAGCCTGGTACGAGCTATCAAGTTGCTGATAATGCAGAGCCTCATCGCTCCTCAACAGCAGTAGGGGCCAAGCTCTTTATTGTTGATTAGCGCCACACATAACAAGGCACTTTAAGTCGGACGCTCCACTCGCAAACTCGCGCCACTCAGCTTAAAGCCGTTATGCGGCTACGATTGGTACGAAGAGAAGCAAGAATTAGGGGAATTCGGAAAATTCAGTTGAGGATTTGTTCAAAATGAAGACTATCGGCTTGTTGGGTGGAATGAGTTGGGAATCAACAGAGCTTTACTACCGTCTCATCAATGAGGGAATAAATGCCCATCTAGGAGGGTTGCATTCAGCCCGTATTGCGATGGTCAGCGTTGATTTTCAGGAAATTGAAGAAATGCAGCATGTCGGCGAGTGGGCTAGTGCTGGTCAGGTTCTAGCTCAGGCTGCCAAACAAGTAGAGGCTGCCGGGGCAGATTTTTTACTCATTTGTACGAATACAATGCATAAGGCTGCGCCTCAAGTCCAGGAGGCGATTAGTATTCCAATCCTACATCTTGCCGATACGACGGCTGAACGAATTAAAGCGGCAGGGATGAAAACCATCGGCTTGTTAGGTACACGCTTTACGATGGAAGAAGATTTTTATAAAGGTCGTTTGGTCGAAAAGCATGAATTGGATGTTCTTGTACCTTCGAAATCCGACCGCGAAATCGTCCATCGTGTTATCTATGACGAACTTTGTGTGGGGCAAGTAAAAAATGAATCTCGTGATGAGTTTCTGAGGATCATTGAGGAATTGCGAGACCGGGGGGCCGAAGGCATTATCGAGGGGTGTACAGAAATTGTGATGCTCGTGCAACAACAACATACAGACGTCCCACTCTTTGATACGACTTCTATTCACGCTGAAGAGGCTGTTTTAGAAGCGATAAAGTAACAGTTGCCACTCTTTTACATTCGCTGCCCTGCAAATTTCATGGGGTCTTTGTCAGCCGACCTCGTGGGCGGCGAGATTTGGGAACGAAGGATCTGGTAAGGGGATCTTGAAGAGCAAGCCGGGGTACGAGCAGGGCGGATCGAATTGCTGGTCAGGGTGAATACCCTGGCGCCTCAACTCAAGACTGTTGTGTGCCCTTGTCCGTCGTCTTGTTAAAAAAGGAAGTTCATTGATGCAAAGGATGTCAATTAATGGTCTCACCCTATATTTCGGGGTGGAAGACCAAGATACTGTTGCACAGATTCGGCAAGCCTGTGAGAAGAGTATTCTTCTTATACAAGAGCATTATGGGCTTGACACTCCAAAAGATTGTCGCGTCTACATCATGACCTCCTGGCTTGGCTTTATGTTCCACTCAGCGCCCTGGCCTTGGAAGATATTGTTAGCAGTGACCTTGCCACTATGGGCTATTCGCGCCAAGAGGGTTTGGTTGCTTGCTGGTGGGTGGGAGCAGAGATTCGGTCAGAGGCGGGCAGTTGGCGTGAAACCGCCCCGCATTTTGCGACTTGCAGACAAAAGGATCGGAGACCGATTTTTTGTCAGCAGGGAGAATGTCGATGAGAAGGTTCAAAGCATCACTTGCCACGAGTTGACCCACGCTTTCACCTCACATCTCGAGTTGCCAACTTGGCTGAAGGAAGGTTTGGCCATGGTGATGGTGGATAAGTTCTTTGAAGAACCGACGGTGCGGTATGAAACCCTCGAGGTGTTTGAGCGTTCGTCAGACAAACACAGCCCTGGAGGGCAGCAGAAGCTGAGAATTGGAGACGAGGATGCCTTGGTGGATCTGTATGCACGCGGTTACTGGCTAACACGGTACATTGAGGAGACCCAACCGGGATTATTGAAGAGTTTGCTGTCAAGGCGGTACCCTCACGATGAATTGGAGAGCAAAATAGCTACAGCCTATGGGAAGAGGATTGAAGAGTTTTGGAGTGAAATTGATGAAGTGCTGTTTTCTCATTTCAAGCGTTGAGGCGAGACCGCTTAACAAGCCACTGCATCTAACCAGGGATGGGTGCCGATTTGATCTCGAGCAATCATGTCTCAGATGGGTGAGTTCAAGACCGTTAGCCAGTGTCCTTTTCTTCATTGCTAATTTATTTTATGGCGGCTGACTTGAATACCGTAATTGATTTGAATGTCAAGACTTTCCTAAAGAACATTGTTGAATGGGCGAAGAATGAGCCTGATCTTATGGCACTAGCTCTTGTTGGATCGCATGCACGTGGGGAGGCAAGCCCTGAATCAGATGTGGATCTCATCCTCTTGTTTAGAAATCCTGAGGGATATCTCAATGATCGTGACTGGATTTCTGAGTTCGGAGAGCCTGGTCCCATAGTCCAGGAGGATTGGGGGAAGGTCACGTCACTTCGTGTCCTCTATACTGACGGAAAAGAAGTTGAGTATGGATTAACCAATCTTGAGTGGGGTTCTGATCCGAGTGATGAGGGTGATGCCCATGTCATTGGGAATGGTTTGATCGTCCTTCATGAAAAGGACGAGCATCTCAGCAACAAGCTGAAGTCTTTTCTCAAATCGTCGGCTACGAATTAGATTATTGACGCTGGCCAACAGCTCAATGGAGCGGACGCGAGATTCTGCCGAGTTTGTGCAAGACTTTATGTTCTATCGAAGTTGAAAAATGAAAATCGTGATCCCTGCCATTGGCTCCCGAGGGGACGTACAGCCTTTTATCGCACTTGCACAAGGTCTTATTCAAGCCGGGCATGGCGTCACATTGGCATCTCATCCTGTGATGAAACCACTGGTTGAGTCCCATGGAGTGACATTTGCCCCAATCGGTCCGGATATTGACCTCGTTCAGGAAGTGGCCGCCATACGCCATCAGGCTCGCAACACCGCCATTGGATTGATACAAGGGATGCGCTCTTCGGCTTCGATATGTTAAAACGTTCCCATGATGATATTCTGACGCAGTGTCAGAAAGCAGATATGGTAGTTGTCCCTACAGCAGTTGCGGCAGGCAAGAACGAAGCAGAACTATTGAAACTGCCCTACCTGAGCGTAACACTAATGCCCTGGGCAATCCCTTGGGATAATCCTGATCGACCATTAACAACCCGGTTTGTTTATGGCGTGATAGATAGACTGGTCCACTTGATTACTACAGGACCGCTTAACCGGATCCGCAAAAAGCACGGACTTCCTCCATTAGGGAAGAAAGTTTTTCTTCAACCCTTCTAAATCTTATACCCATCAGTCCAGCGGTCTACGCACCTAATCCGCTCTGGGAATTCCGTCATCGAGTAGTGGGGTATTGGTTTGCTGAACCGCCGGGCGAATGGAGACCACCAGCAGGTTTGCTTTCATTTCTTGATAATGGCGACCCGCCGGTATTGATAAGCTTGGGAGCTATGAGCCTGAGTGATGGTAATGGGTTAGAATCTGCCAGCTTATTTGTGAATGCTGTTCAGCAAGCTGATGTACGAGCGATCATTCAGGGTTGGGAAGCGGGGATCTAACTATTGACTCTGCCACCAAACATATACGCTGCCGGTTCCCTGCCACATAGCTGGCTATTGCCGCATTGCGCTGGCGTGGTACACCACGGTGGATTTGTAACAACTGCAGCTGGCCTTCGGGCAGGGAAACCAGCCTTGTTTATCCCGCATATCGCCGACCAGTTCTATTGGGGGCAGCATATTCACGAGTTAGGAGTAGGCCCGCAACCAATTCGGCGAGCGAAACTGGATACAAATGAATTGGTCGCTTCCCTTGATGACTTGGTGCGGAACGAAAAACAGCACGCTACAGCGTCCATCCTTGGTGAGAAGATTCGTTCCGAAAATGGTATTGAAAACGCGGTGCGCCTGATTAATGAAACGTTTGCCTAATCAGAATTTTCTGAACAAAAGGAAGTATGCTAAAGGACATCAAGCCAGTTAACCACGCGTCGAGCAGGCGAGGGGGGAACGGGGTGATTTTCAGGCTTGTGGGCAGATGAGTGGGTTTCCAAAGTTACGCTGTTTGCAATCGTCCCACACCACTCACGCAACCGTCATGCGGTATTACCTTTTTAGGTTCGAACATCTTCAACCAGTGGAGGGAATGGAAGAAGAACAACACTAACTCAACGGCAGCGCTATCACCATCAAGGAGATTCCAGCTATGGAAAATGTATTAAGTGTCTTAGTAATGGCAGGCGCGTTCTTACTCTTTACACTAGGGATATTAGTTCTTTCGTATGCGCATAAGATCTCAAAATCATAATAGCCATATCATTCGTTAATCGCCTGCACCATCTTATAAATAATGCTGCCTAACCAGTCGCTGCCCCAGAAAAGCGCTGGGACCTTCGTCAGTCTACCCCACGCGCTTGGCGATTTGCTTTTAAAGGTTCATGATGCAGAATTGGGAATAGCAAGGGTTGGTCCGAGCAGGGCGGCTTCCCCTAAAGAGCAGGGGATCTGCGAAAGCTAAAAATCGTTAGGCTGCCACCAGAGTTAATTAGGAAAGCTAAATGAGCTTAATGGAGTATATTGTCCTCGGAGGTGGTTTTGCGATAGCTTCTGCAATACAACCTGGTCCACTTCAGGCGTTTCTGCTATCCAGTGTTGCACAAAGAGGGTGGAAGCGCACACTGCCAGCATCATTCGCCCCTCTTATAAGTGATGGTCCAATAGCTCTTCTAGTCTTACTCTTCCTTAACCAGGTGCCGACTCTAACGAGGATATTTCTACAGGCGGGGGGAGGTATTCTTCTCCTTTACCTGGCATGGTCAAGTTTCCGGAATTGGAAGCGTCCACTTGTAACAAGTAACGATAAGGAGGATTCTATACCTCAATCGCTTCTCCAAGCATCCCTGGTCAATCTACTTAATCCTAATCCGTATCTCGGTTGGAGCTTGGTGTTAGGACCAGCAGCAGTAAATGCATGGAGAGTAGATCCAATTAACGCAGTAGCACTTCTTTCGTCATTCTATGGGGTAATGGTGTTAGCTCTGGCAGGCACCATTATCGTATTTGGCACAACTCGCTTTCTGAGCGAGAGTGGTAGACGCGGACTTATCCTTATTTCGGCTGTTATCCTAGCAATTCTAGGTATATACCAGTTGTTCGCAGCTCTAACACGATTAGGGGCAGCCTAACCAATTCGCGGCCCCAGATAATCGCTGGGATCTTCGTCAGCCGATACCGCGGACGGTGAAATTTGGATGAGCAGGCACCGGAAGATGTATCTTGGAAAGCAGGCCAGCGTACGAGCTGGGCAGCTTCCCCCAAAAAGCAGGGGATCTGCGAAAGCTCAAGACCGTTTGCCAAGGAGATGATCGAATGGAATACGATCAGGAGAAAGTTGATGAAATGACTCTGGCCTTACTCTATCTCGTCACAACGGAACGACAGGAAGGACTCGGCGCCAGGGCATGGAAGGGATTCGATTGGGACACGATGAATCGGCTCCACGAGAAGGGCTGGATCGACGCTCCAAAGATCAAGGCAATGTCCTTTTATGTAACAGAAGACGGGTTCAAGAAATCGGAACAATTATTTCTGAAGCACTTCGGACAAAAGGAGAAATGATTATCGCGAACATCACCGTGGAGTCTACCTCACTGCCGCTCGGCAGCTGATGGTAAGCGTTAGGCCGCTGAACTCACAATGCTTGATTAAGGGCTTGTAAGATGAATAAGTTCTTCGAAGACTTCTTAGATCGATTGGGTGATACGCACAATGATTGCAAATTAGCAATTGATGGGCTATCTCAAGATGCATTGGATTGGACGCCAGGTCCTGGTATGAATTCTATCGGCGTCCTAATAATCCACCTGATTGGGGCAGAACGATATTGGATTGGTGATGTTGTAATGCAAGAACCATCTGGTCGTAATCGAGATCAAGAATTTAAATCCCATGGGTTGGATTCTTTTGAGCTTACTCGCAGGCTTGATGATGCGCTTGCATACATACAGAACTCACTTGATACCTTGAGTCTTGAGGATCTGACGAAAATTCGAATTTCGCCAAGGGATAGTGAAGAATTCACAATCGGGTGGTCAATATCCCACGTTTTAAAGCATAATGCGTTACATTTGGGGCACATTGAAGTCACGCGACATATGTGGGAGTTGAGATCAGCAAATCCATAATGTGTTCAGCGGCCTAACCCTTTGCTGTCCCAGATTACCGTCAGGATCTTCGTTAGATGACCCGAGAAGTTAGGTGATTTGATATCGTGCAGTCTCTTCCCGGACCGCTGAACTTAAAACCGTTAAGCGGCAATTGTTGAGTTCGCAACCATCCCGTCTTTTTAAAGTCTGATATAGCACATTGCGGGTAACAAGCGCGACATGAATAAGCAAGAGGCTCAAGAGATTCTCAATTCCGAGCTATTGACCTTTCGTACCAGGGAATACGAGGACCTTACTGTTTTAATTAGCGTACCTTTCAACTACGAGATAAAAGGTACGAGCGGTGCAACGTATCAGATTGAGGTACAAGCTTTCTGGGATAACCCTCGTGAATCTAACGGAGATATTCGAGTAATTGCCTCCATAGATGATGGTAGGTTTCCTTTCTGCTTCATTCCGCTTTCTGCAGACTTCATAATGAGTCCAGGGGGCAATCTTGTCGGGGAATAACCCTAACCCGTGGACATGGCTGAAAAGATCGCCGGCTAACCACTCGTTGGAAGCAACCCCACTAAAAATGTGCTTCGTGAGGGATGCGGCGCCACTTGGAAGCGAAGTTGTATGATGGTTTTTGTGCTGGGGGTGGGTAATGGGGTACACCCTGGCGCCTGAGCTCAAAAATGTTAGCACGTCTCAGACAAGAAAATTTCTTAAAAAAACCAGTCGAACCTATTAATAGCATGGAGCGACGAATCGATATTTATAAGAAAGGGACTGAATTAATGCATATGGATGAAGAATATCATATCGCCTACGTTGATAAACCTGAAGAATCTGCATGGGGAATAATTGGACAAGGCATTAGTAAATACAACAGACAAAAAGCAGGCGATAACAAATTTCAACGCCTATGTTTCGTCATTCACGCACCTGACCAAGAAATTGTAGGAGGCTTGCTAGGCGAGACATATTGGGACTGGTTTTACCTAGATCTTTTGTGGGTAAAAGACGAACTCCGTGGTCGCGGATACGGGCATCGCCTATTGATGGTTGCAGAAGATGAAGCGCGGCAACGTGGGGCAAAGAACGTATATTTGGACACATTCAGTTTTCAGTCGCCAGACTTCTATATACAGCATGGGTATCAGGTCTTTGGTGAACTACAAGATTTTCCTCCTGGATTTCAGCGCTACTTTCTTAAAAAACAACTTTAAATAGGTGTGGCATTAAGAGAACAACTATTGGAAAACCAAAGACGGGCTATCCATTCGCTGGCGGCAAGCTGACGGCTCGCGCGAAAATGGTGCTTGAAAACCTTATGGATCTGCCATAGCCACCCAGGCTCTGGCGTTTCTGTTGGGTGACGATATTAACCTAGATTCTAAGGAGAAATAACATGGATTCTCCAGACGAGAACCCGGTACCGCCGGCAGATCCCGTGCTTACCTGGCGTTCACTCCAGCCCGGCGACGTCGGGGCGATAAAAACGCTTGCGACCTTGTGCATGGCGACAGATGGGGGGAACCCATTGGGTGCCACGGACACATACATCCAGGAGGATTATTTGCCAACGCGGCCGGGAGTATCCATAGGCGCCTTCGGGAAGGGTGGGGAATTGGTCGCGTGCGCGGCGGCAAAGCCGAACCATACATCTGAGGAGTACCGGACTAACATTGTGGGGCAGGTTCACCCTGCCTACCGCAAGCGTGGGGTCGGGACTTACTTGCTCGAGTGGAGCATTGCCGAGGCTGACAGGCTCCTCGCTAGCTGTCCCCCAGATCGGCCCCATGTTCTACAACTCTCCACCGAGGTTCTAAGCGAATCGGCTGATCGCCTTTTCGGGCAACATGGATTTAAACAGCAGTTCGCAGAGGATGTGATGCGGTGTGATCTCCCCGATCCTCTCCCAGATGTTCAACTCCCTTCCGGAATGGAACTCATGATGTGGACCCCTGTGCTGGCTGACCGGTTCTTCGCAGTCTGCCAAGCAGCTTTCAGTAAGCGACCTGGCTGCCCGGACTGGAGCCGGGAGGAATGGCTGACCTGGCTGGCGACGGATGATGACGAATTTCGTCCCGATTTGTCTTTGCTGGCTTGCCATGATGACTTCCCGGTCGGATTCATCGTCTGCGCCGACAGGTGGATTGTGCAAATGGGAGTCAGGCCAGAGTGGCGAGGACAAGGTATCGGATCGGCACTCTTGAAGGAGGTGTTAAATCGCTTCTGGGCAGGGGGTGTTGATCATGTGCTGCTGGATGTCAATGTAAACAACCCTCGCGCGGCGCGGGTGTATGCGCGGCTTGGATTTGAACGGATCGGACGACGAGCGCGTTATGTGCAGGTGACAACGTGACGACACTCGTATATAAATATCAGGAGCTGACCGCGCAATTGGAGTGCGGCACACAACACGAGTGTCACTCGCACCCCTCAGGCGTGTGAACCGCAAGCCATTAGACTTTGTTAATTGATGAGGGATGATGATGTCTGACCAAGATTGTTTTGTTTGCCGGAAACACAAAGGCATAGACTTTGTTCCAGGCGGACCTGTATATGAGGATGATCTAGTGTTTTCTGGGCATTCTTGGTCTGTTTCAGATCTGGAAACCCCTTATCTTGGTGGTTTTATTGTCGAACCCAAGAGACATCTCCCTACATGGGCGGAGCTTAATGACAAAGAAGCGGAGACGATAGGCAAAGTAATCAGGGATGTAAGTAAAGCGTTGAAGAAAAGCTTGAAAATCGAGCATCTTTATGTATTCGTTATAGGCCACAACGTTCCTCATCTTCATATCTGGGTTATTCCTCGGTACCCAAATACGCCCAGGGAGTTCTGGGGTTTTAAGGTATTTGAATGGCCTGATCGCCCTGTTGGAGGTCAAGAAGAAGTTGAAGAGATGTGCGAGAGCATCCGATCTTGGATGGAGTGATTGATTTCTTTGGATCATAACTCGCAGGATGCACCTTCACAAGGCCCATTAGGTTGCACTAGATATGCTCGACATCCATTTTCAGAGATGTATCACGAGCTGGAGGCGAAGCATGCATCAAATTGAGATGAATACATGGCCAAGGCGTGAGCATTACAACGTTTATAAAACCTTTGACTATCCACACTTCAATCTGTGTGCAAATGTTGATCTGACAGTTTTCTATCCTTTTGTAAAGGAGCGCGGCATTTCGTTTAACATAGCGGTGGTATATGCACTTGCACGAGCAGCGAATGCAATTCCGGAGTTTCGGTATCGCATACGGTCGGGAGAGGTGGTGGAGCACGAGGTCGTACACCCATCCACAACGATTCTTACGAAGGAAGATCTGTTCAGTTTCTGTACAATTGACTATGACGAGGAGTTCTCGTTGTTTGCCACGAGAGCGGCGGAGCGGATAGCGTATGTTCAAGAACATCGGAAGCTTGCAGATGAACCAGGACAGGACGATTTATTGTTCATGACCGCGATACCTTGGGTGTCTTTCACGAGCTTTATGCACCCCCTTCATTTTCACCCAGTGGATTCTGTGCCCCGGTTTGCATGGGGAAAATTCTTTGAGGATGGCGAGGGCATGAAAATGCCGCTGAGTGTTCAAGGACATCATGGATTGATGGATGCCCTGCATGTAGGGAAGTTCTTTGCAGAAGTGCAAGGTTATTTGCACCAGCCGCGGGGCGTGCTAGGTGAAGATTAGGTTGAGCCAATGACTTTTGAGGCGCAAGCCCACGGCATTTATGGCTCAATGGCATTTTTCTAAATGGAGGGAATGAGTGATTAAAAAGGAAGTGACCGAGAACGGACTAGTGGCAGATCTTTTCACAGACGATTCAATTCAACCAAAGAAAGCAATAATCATATTGGGGGGATCAGAAGGTGGAAAGTCGTGGAGCAGAATCAGGAGACCCATTGAGTTACTTGTTCAGCGAGGATATTCGGTGCTCTCGCTTGCATATTTCAAGTCACTGAACCTTCCAGACTCACTAGAAGATATCCCCCTTGAATATTTTGAAAAAGCATTTGACTGGTTGTCAACACTGGCAGGGATTGTACCTGATGAGTATGCGATCTTGGGGGGATCGAAAGGATCTGAAGCCGCGCTTTTACTGGGCAGCAGATATCCGCAGGTAAAGATTGTGATTGCTTTTTCGCCGAGCAGCGTCATCTGGCAAGGTATCCCTGCAAAGCGATTTGAACTTGGAAAAGACCCTAAGTCGTCCTGGTCTTTTCAAGGGGAAAGTTTGCCATTTATCCCGTACCCATCTCCCATCAAGAAATGGGAATTAGTATTTTTACGACTCAAGAAAATGCATGAAGACGCACTTCAGAATAAAGTGGGGGTAAAAGGAGCAACGATCCAAGTAGAGCATATTCAAGGAGCAATAATGCTGATTTCAGGCGAGCGAGATCGTCTGTGGCCAGCCACTCGCATGGGCGAGCAAATTATGAATCGTTTGAAAACCAAGGGATTCGACAATCCTTACGAGCACATTGTATTCAATAGCGGGCACAATGGGATCGTCATGAATAAGGACAGTTGGCGAAAGATTTTCGATTTCTTGAAAGAATACTATGCATAGATCAAGGTTTATAAGGGCTAACCGCATTGTTGTTGAGGCCAAAGGGAGCGGGTGAAAATCATGTTGAATAAAGTTGCTCCTGGCCACTTTCCGTCGGGAACCTCCGCTGCAGTTTGCGCAATTCACAGACTTTGTGCAAATATCTGATAGTTAGAAGGGAATAGATCATGCTAAAGAAAGTGTTGCCACCGACTTACTTGCTGGTAGCAATTATTCTCATCCTAGCGCTTAACTTCACCTTTCCGGTTGCCACTATCGTCCAGATTCCTTTGAATCTAATTGGATTAATACCTCTTATGATTGGGGTGGCGCTCAACCTCATTGCTGATCGCGATTTCAAACGAAATCAAACAACAGTTAAACCATATGAGGAATCAAGGACATTATTAACCGATGGAGTTTATCAATATAGTAGACACCCAATGTATTTAGGCTTTGTGCTGATCCTTTTGGGAATTACGTTCTTGCTTGGATCCATCTCGCCATACATTGTTGTTATCGCGTTTACTTTCCTAATGGAGATTGTTTTTATTAAGGTAGAAGAAAAGATGCTTAACGAGACATTTCAAGAAGAGTGGCGGCAATATACGTCGAAAGTAAGAAGATGGATTTGAGAGCAGCCTTTCCAATTTCAGCCTCATACCACAGGAATGTTGCGCTGCACTTGGCTAAGGTCAAATCCCTTATACATTGGCGGACAAACGAATAATGGGATATGGATATTCAGATTGAAGCCCTGACTAAAAATGACTGGGATGATGTGCGATCCATCTACTTAGAAGGAATCGCAACTGGAGAAGCCACTCTCGAGACGGCCCCCCCCAGCTTTGAAGAATGGGATTCGTCGCATCTTTCTAGCTGTCGGATTATTGCGCGGAGGGGAAGTCAGATTGTTGGCTGGGCGGCTCTGAGCCCTGTCTCAAGCCGCCATGTCTATAGGGGTGTGGCGGAGGTGAGTATCTATATTGCCGCTTCCTGCCGTGGGGAAGGCATAGGCAAAGCATTGCTGGGTGCACTTATTGAGGCATCTGAAACAGCAGGTATTTGGACACTCGAAAGCAGCATGTTTCCCGAGAATGAATTGAGCATTCGGCTGCATAAGTCCTGCGGTTTTCGAGATGTTGGTTTCCGGGAGAGGATTGGTGAACTTGGTGGTAAGTGGCGAAATACCATTCTGATGGAGCGTCGGAGCAAGGTAATCGGTGCGGGAGCACCAAATTCAACCGAAGCCGACCGATAACGGATAACTGCCCCGTTCTGACCGTGGTCTTGGGACAACGGGATGTGGAATCTGGTAGCAATTATTTAGGAACGCGGATCTTGAAAAGCAAGCAAAGTGGAGTGCGGGGTGGCTGTCCGCCTGGTTCATCCGCTGCACTTTGTGAAGCTTAAATGCGAGAAGCCAATATTCATGCAGAAAGTAGGGAACCATGAAAAGACACGTCGCATTTCTTTCCCCAATATTATTGCTCTTTCTGATGACTTTGGCTTGTTCGATTTCATATGACCTGGGTGGCTCAAGGGACGCTGAAATCATTCAAGTCGAAGCGATGGAGGGATGGAATAACACCCATATCAAAGTTGAGACTGGAGATCTTCTAACGATTACATACGTGTCCGGAAGATGGTCACCATGGCCAGGTGAAGCATTCGATTCTATCGGGTCAGGGGGAGATCCTCGCTGCAGGTGTAATGTGATGGAGGGGGTTTCCCATGCGGCATTAATTGGTCGTATCGGTGATTATGAACCCTTTCTGGTCGGTGAAAGATACCATCATTCCATTGGCGAGAGCGGCATTCTCTACCTCGGAATTAATGATGTTGATTTATATGATAATTCGGGGTATCTGCAAGTGAAGGTGGAGATCAATGAGTGATGATGAACAAGTGGTGGGGAAATACCCGCTCTCAGGAGGCGATATAACAAACACGAACGGTGGCAAAACGGTGCGTGTCGTTCGCTGGATCGCGAGAATCTCTGCTGGGGTGGCAGCCGCATTGATTCTGCTTATCTTCGTCGGTGAGGCTCTTGAAGATGGATTTGGACCAATTCTCCATCTGACGGTTCGTGAAACCACAATGATGATTGCGTTCTTTGCTGTGTGGTTGGGGTTACTCTTGGACTGGAAGTGGGATTTATTCGGTGGATTGACTACGATCTGCGGAGTGGCAGCCTTTTACCTGCTTGATTATGTATTTTCAGGCACCCTTCCACGAGGTCCCTTCTTCCTGATCTTCGCCTCTCCAGGTTTGTTGTTCATCTATTATGGGTGGCAAAAAAGGAAGAAACCACAAACCGGGAGGATTTAACGGTTATCTTTCCCATACGAGCCGGAGTCTTGGGGAAGTATCTGGCTTCGGTCTACTTAGCTAAGCGAAGTTCAAAATCAACTGCCTGTTGCGTAATATTCTCATAGAGGTAAAGATTGTCCCTGCCTACGCGTCGTCGATCTGGAATATATCTTCAACAGATGCACCGAAGACTTTGGCTATCTTAAGTGCCAGATATGTCGATGGCACGAACTTCCCATTCTCTATCGTGTTGATTGTTTTTCGGGTTACACTGACGCGATGAGCTAGCTCTTCCTGAGTCCAATCATTCTTGGCGCGGTAGACCTTGATCTGGTTTTTCAAAGCCTTCTTTCTCATAAGAATCTATACTTGAAATAGAATGTCGCTTGGTATGCACCGGCACCGCTTATGACTGAAGTCAGAGCGATCATAACCGGATCACACACGGGATAGAAGAACCAAGCCACTGCAAAAAAGATTGTTGTGGCAACTGCTCCACAATATGCCGCTTTCCAGGAGCGCAACTCTAGTGACTGGATCATCTCGTCATTGAGAGCCTCCTTCAAGCCAGGATCATCCTTGATCTTTCTCCCAAGTGTCAGATATCCAACAGCGCTGATGGCAAGGAACATCAGGCTTATAATTAAGCCAAATAATACTGCGGTTCCAATAGGTTGCGAGTTAAGACCACCAAGGCGGAAGAAGAATCGGGTAACGGATAGGATGATGAACGCTGCAAATCCGATCAAGTACAACTCAAGAAATCGCATTCTCCTCCTTTCCAGCATTTCGATGTTTGATTTCATGAAAGCCTCCTCCTTATGTAACATTACGAATACCTTTATAGTAACGCCAGATGTCCATAAAGTAACGTATATTACTCATAATATACCCTAAAGGTTACAATTTATCAAGAGGCTTCGAGTGGATTTCAGAGAGTATTAGGCCCAAGTATTCAAGCGACCGAGGATACTGCAAATTTAGGAATTCGTGTATTCTAGGAAACCTTGAGTGCAGTGTGAAGGGGATATACCTCGACCGCTCTGTGTAAAGCTTTAAACGGTCGCCGCTACGATATGAACAATACCCAATCCGTTTATTTGCATGAGGCATTTTTCTCTTGCGCTTTGCGCAACAGTCCACCGCAGGGCTACTATAACTATATATGGACCAAGAGAGATTCTCCAATCGGGGGCTATACGTCTCAAGTCGTTTTAGACATCCAGTTATCACGCAGGTAGAACTATGCGAATTGCAATTACTCGGGAAGTAAGCTCAAGTATCGGGCAGTGTGAACTGACTCATCTTTCTCGGCAGGATATTGATGTTGACCTCGCACGATCCCAACACGCGCAATATGAGCATAGGTTGATAGATTTGGGATGCAAACTCAGAAGGTTATCAGAAGAATCCAATCTCCCAGATTCAGTGTTTGTTGAAGACACGGCAATTGTGTTGGGCGATGTGGCGGTTATTACCAGACCTGGTGCAATCCTGCGTCGAAATGAAACACAAAGTGTTGCCGAAGTTTTAAAGGAGTATCGGACGATACATCAAATAGTCGATCCGGGCACTCTGGATGGTGGAGACGTCTTGCATGTCGGCAGGACCTTGTACGTAGGGAATTCAATTCGCTCAAATATCCCTGGAATTAAACAATTGCTGGAGTTCGTTACTCCTTACGGATATAAGGTTGAAGTTGTCAAAGTGGATGGCTGTCTGCACTTAAAGTCCGCGGTTACCCTGGTGGGTGATGAGACTCTGCTTATCAACAGATCTTGGGTTGACGCGAACTCATTTGACGCCAGGGACTTCATTGACATCGATCCCAGTGAACCCTACGCTGCCAATGCTTTGCTCATTGGGGAGGAATTGGTATATCCAACGAATTATCCGCTGACCCGTCTTCGATTGGAGAACAAGGGGATCGGGGTAAGAGTAGTTGACGTCTCTGAGCTGCAGAAGGCCGAAGGCGCATTGACTTGCTGCAGTTTGATTTTTGAAGAGGAGGGGCAAGTCTAAGTATAAGCTGGAAGCTTTGTGACAAAGGTTGCGGTTGAGATGCTCCAGAGTCTTACGGAACAAGCGCAGTGTTTTATGACCTATGCCGACGTGGTTGGTAAATCTTGGTATAACACCGTTCGATTAAAGCATGCCGGATGTCTCCACAGGCGATCAGACCAGTCATGGATGCTCATGATCGATAAGCAGCGCCACACAACCACCCCGTTGTTATGCCTTGAGGTTTAATTCAGCTATTATCCAAATCATCGAGATATAGGAGGTGCTATATTGAGGACTGCAATCATCGTAGGGGCTTTTAGTGCTTTGGCGACAGGTGTGGCGATTGGTGTTCAGGCTACATTAACCAGTCGAGTAGGGGGCATAATCGGTAACATTCGAACTGGATTGCTTACCAACTTTCTTGGTGGCGTAATCGCTGGTGTTGTTGTTCTCATTCTCTTCTGGCAACAAGGTTCAGGCGCCTGGAAGATCCCGACCACCACGATAGTAATGGTTGCCATATCAGGCACATTGGGGATATTGATCATCACTGGGCTTTCATTCTCACTCCAGCGAGCCGGCGTTGCAGCTGGACTTGCAACGATCATCCTCGGTCAACTTATCGTCTCTGTTATTGTCGATACACGCGGGATCGGTAACGTTGAACCTATTCCGTTGACGATCCAACGTGTCGTTGGTTTATTTGTGATGGCTGCAGCCGTATATTTGTTAATGCCTAGAAGTTGAAGGATTAGACACCTTAGGGAAGGTGAGCTCAACGATAAACGGCCTTAATCATTGGTTGCTGATTGTCACACTTGGCAGGCTGAAGTAACGGAAGGAAAATTATGACATTCACCATGACGCATACGGAAAGGGAAGCCTTCCTCGCAGCTCTTCATGTAGGAATTCTGGGAATATCTGCCCCTAATCGTGCCCCGGTGTTGGTGCCTGTATGGTATTCATATGAACCTGGGGGCGATATCTTATTCATCACGAACAAGGACGCAAAGAAAGTCAACCTTTTAAGGCAAGAGGGGAGATTCACACTATGTGTGCAGGACGAATCTCCCCCTTATAAGTATGTCAGTGTTGAAGGGCCAATAATCTCTATGGGGGATGCTGATCACGAAAGAGAATTAACACCGATTGCCCGCCGCTATCTTGGTAAAGAGCGAGGCGATGAATATGTGGACGAGACAGCGGGAGACAAAGAGATCTTGGTTCGGATGAGACCAGCGAAGTGGTCAACGGCAGACTACGGGAAATAAGCCACCTGACAAGCGGCATTGATTAGCGCATTATTCGCTTTTGGTAACTTTATTGAAAATGAAGATTTGGTGTAAACTTTGTCATTGACATCCGTAGAACCCAGCTTGAAGTGCTGCGGTACGCGAGGGTAATATTCTTGGTGAAAGGCGAAAAAGAATGGCTCCAAATAATGAAATAGATCCAATACAAGCGCGAATACGAGCCATGTGCGAGCGCGTCAATGGTGCTCAGCAGTTGGATTTTTATTACTACAACATACCAATCCAGGAGCTGCACGGTACGGCGACGGCATTGGTTGGTGGGCGTGAGATGAGTATGTTCGCTTCGTATAGTTATCTTGGACTTATAGGGCATCCAAGGATCAATGCAGCCGCTCGAAAGGCGATTGATGACTTTGGTACGGGAACCCATGGTGTCAGGACCCTGGCGGGCACATTGACCCTTCATAATGAGATGGAAGCAACCATTGCGGCATTCAAGGGTACGGACGACGCGGTCACTTTCACGTCCGGCTATGTCACCAATCTAACGGCAATAT
>DAOUEQ010000079.1:0-2937 GCA_034430395.1 Anaerolineales bacterium
TTCTGGGTGGCCCGTGTTGACACACAAATCATTGAACGCTAGAATATCTTCGGAATATTAGGAAATGAGGATCCGGAAGTGAAACCACTCACGCGGCGCCAGCACGAGTTCCTCGAAAATCTCCTCAATCTGTTCCAGGAGGAACAAGAGCCGGTTCACTACTCCCGGGTGGCGAAGAGGGTCGGCGTCGGGTCAATCGCGGCGTATGAAATGCTATGCTTGCTGGAGAGACGCGGGTATGCGCATTCAGAATTCACCATCAAGAGAGGGTCGCGAGGACCGGGACGCCCCCGACTCGTATTCCGCCCCTCCCTGACGGCGGTCAAGACGCTCTCCCGTCTGGCGGATGGCTTATGGGAGGATGATGATTGGGAAGATACCAAGGGGCGCATCCTCGACCGGCTCCAAGAAACCAAAGAAAAAGACTATCACCAAGTCATCGAAGAACTGCTCTTAATGCTCCCCGATGAAGAGTCGCCCTCCAGCTTTGTAGCAAATATGACGGCGCTGATCGCGTTGGGGATGCGCTCGATGAAGGACCTGGTGGGTGAGACCAGGCTTCCCAAGGCTCTACGTATGGAGAATCTGTCGGAGGCGCTGGATATGTCGTCACTCATGGGCCTCAGCTTCGGGATCTCGAAAATCAGCGGCGGCCCCGAGGCGGCCGAACGTCTGCTCTCGATCGCAAAACGCTACCAAGACATCATCGAGAGTCTGGGTGTCCGACACCGAAAATTGATGTCTAAGTTCAGAAGAGATTTGTTCGAGATCATGGGGATGTGAGGCAAGGCTCTTTTTTTTACAGAATATATTCAATTTATTAGGAGAAATAGAGATGTCTAAGATCGCGATCATTACAGACAGTTCCGCATATTTGCCGCCAGATCTGGTCAAGAAGCAAGGCATTGAGGTGATGCCTCTGACGATTATATGGGGGAAGGAGACGTTGCTTGACGACGTCGACATCACCCCCGACGAATTCCTTGTACGACTGGCAAGGGACCCAGTGCATCCATCCACGACCCAGCCGAACCCGGAGGACTTCCTCGCGATCTACCAGCGACTTGCCCCCAAGGTGGATGGCATCGTGAACGTTCTCATCTCATCTGCCTTGAGCGGAACGGTAAATTCTGCCGAAGCCGCCAGCAATGATTTTCACGCGGTTCCAGTCCGAACGGTTGATAGCAGGCTGACCACCATGGGATTGGGTTTTGCAGTCCTTGCGGCATCAAGAGCCGCACAGGACGGAAAGTCGATCGATCAGGTGGTCGAGATCGCCACGGAGGAAGCGGCCAAATCCAGAGTGTTCTTTGTGGTGAACACACTCGATTACCTGCATAAAGGCGGGCGCATCGGCGGTGCGTCCAAGTTCCTGGGAAGCGCCCTCAACCTAAAACCGCTTCTTCACCTCAACGGAGGCATTGTAGATTCCCTTGAGAAAGTGCGCACAAAGTCCAAGGCCGTCGAGCGGATGTTGGAAGTGGGCGCAGAATATGCCGCCGGCCGCAGGGTTCGCGCGTCGGTGATTCACACAGGCGTTCCGGACGAAGCCAGCCTTCTGGCCGAGGAAGTCGCGGAGCGTTTTGATTGCGTCGAGCAATTCATCACCGGGATCAGTCCAGCCATCTCTGTTCACGTCGGACCAGGAGCTCTGGGCCTGTGCATCTGCCCGATGTGACTAATGCGGATCGCCATGATTCTCAGCAGAAATAATGTGAGCATTTAAGCCTTTAGGCGGTTTGCATGCAATTGGCTTTGTTCGACCTGGATGGAACCCTTTGTACCGGGCATATCCCGCAAGGGATCCGTCTCCACCACCATTCACAGAAGGTCAACCGTTTCTACTTCTACGTGTATATGGGGCTTCATCTCCCACTCTTCCCTCTCTGGAAGGCAGGGATCATCCCCCAACTCAGCATGCGCCGGATCTCGGCCGCGAACCTGGGATGGGCCTTCAGGGGCATGTCGCCGCGTGAGGTGCAGCAAGTCTCCCAATGGATCGCGGCGAACTTCGTCGGCCCCCGGGTCAGGCATAATGTGGTAAACATCATGCGCTCCCACCAGAACCGGGGGGATCTTGTGATCCTCGTGTCTGGAACGCCGGAACCGCTGCTCAGGGAAATCGGAGCATTCCTGGGAGTCAAGGATGTCATCGGTACGCCGCTGCGGATGAAGGAAGGCAGGTATAGCGGAGCGAGCGAAGCTCCGGTTTGCATGGGGGAGGGCAAGATCACCCGTGTGCAGGGCTATCTGGACGGCCAGAAGGTTGACCGGCTGGCGAGCTACGCATACGCCGATAGTGCCTCTGACCTTCCTGTGCTGGAGTGGGTTGGACATCCGACGGCCGTGTATCCGGATGATGTTCTGATGAAAGTGGCTCTGACGAAGGGCTGGAAGATCATTGGTGAGGTGGAAGACTAAAGGGGCGGACATGGGTCCTGCTCCCGTGGTCAGAGCAGAGTACTTTCGCATCAGGGGAGGGCTCTTGGTGGAAGGGTTGAAAATAAAAGATTATCCATTGTGCCAGGCGAGCGAAAGCTCGCTTCACTAGAGAATCTTTGCCGGGGGGGAATATAATTCCAGATCCTTCAGCAAAGTTGATAACGCATATCAATTCTCCGCAGCGGACCTCGCGGGATGGCACCTGGCAAGCCCAGATTACTTGGCGACGCTACTATGCTCAGTGCCGTAAGATTCATATAATAATCTGTATACGAACAGGTATAACACCTCTCTCCGGTGGATTAACAGCTAACTAGCATTATGGACACGCGGGGTTTCAAGCCCCTGGTGAATAACAGATACCGCGTAATTAGCGGGATCAATGTTTTGATATCTCATCTTTTTGAAAGAATAACTTAAGTTTCCTCTTTTCCCCTATTTCGGAACGCAGATTCAACTCTCAAGTGCAACTTTGAAGGTTGGAATAAGAGGTAA
>DAOUEQ010000080.1:0-2809 GCA_034430395.1 Anaerolineales bacterium
ATACACTGCATCCTGTGCTCCACGAGATCATCAACCGCTATAAGACGATCCTCATTGCCGACAACCTGCTCGATTTCACGGGGATTCTAGATGAAGCCCGGCGAGAGCTAGAAAATCCGGATCTGCGGGAGTTCCTGCGCGGACAGCGTGTATTTGTCGATGAGGGCCAGGATGTCAATCCGCACACGGAATGGCCCATCCTGGATGTCCTGCGTGAGGGGGCGAGTGAGTTTGTCATGTTTGCCAGTCCATCCCAGCAGATCTACGGTTTCCGAGGTGCGAGTTGGGAGAAGCTGTGCAACCAGTTCCCCGAGGATCTCGATGTAGAAAGTATGCGCGAGAACTACCGCAGCACACCAGAAATCGTCCGAGCCGCCGCTCGGCTCGCGGGTCCCGATGCAGACAACATGCTGCCGACACGCGAATCGGTCGAATCGCCGGTGTCCGCTGTCGACGCTTTCAACCCCGAGGTCGAGGCCGATTATGTGGGCCGTCAGGTTTCACAGTGGCTTGAGCAGGGGGTTATGCTTGAAGAGGTGGCGGTTCTCACTCGGGTTCACACGATGCTTAACACCGTTCAGATGTCTCTCAGGGCGCGGGATATCCCCTTCCAGATCGTGGGCGGACGCCGGAGCATCTTCCAGCGCGAGGAGACGGAAGCCATGCTTGGCTACCTGAGTCTCGCCCTGGATCCGATGGATGACAGTGTGCTGGAAAGGATCATTGACTTCCCGCCACGTGGTATTGGAGTCCGTACCCGTCATGTCTTACGCGGGGACGACCGCATGACCTGGGATCATCTCTTCAAGGCCGTCGCAGATCCTGAACGAATTCGCCCTCAAGCCATCCGTCGCATCATGCAGATCTTTGATCTTCGTGAGCAGTACGATGAGATCGTTCAGGCTAAGCTTCCACTGCGTCAAACCATCAGCCGCTTGCTTGAGTTGAGCGAGATCCCAACCTATCTCAACGGGGAAGGTGATTTCCATGCCACACGGTCCGTTATCGACCTGATTGAAGCCAGCATGGAATTCGGTGCACTCAAGGACTACGTTGACTATCTGCAGTTCGAGGTGAGCCGTCCTCGAGAGGCCGAAGGAATCCAGCTATCTACGCTTCACGCCGCAAAAGGCAGGGAGTGGGATGCCGTGATTATTCCCGGTTTTCAGGAAGGTCTGATCCCGCTGGATGGAGCGGATCTCGACGAGGAGCGGAATCTTGCCTTTGTTGGCATGTCACGGCCACGATACCATCTCACGCTAACCCTCAACCGTTCCAAGCCGCCCAGCCAATTCCTTGCACGACTACCGGTGCAGGTGTCGAATTGGCCTTCCTATTAAGCGATCGAAAGGAATCCGCATTGAATGTCAACTACCATCTTTAATGCGTTCACGAGTTGGAGCAAATAGGTTTGGTCCAACTTTGTCGTATAAGCCGGACTTCACCCCACGATGAAGCAAGCTAACCACGGAATTCTTCGGATTTTTTGCTCTTGGATGTTTGCCTGCTTCCCGTAATATCTTCAGTATCTGATCGGCATGAATAGGTTCTCCGCTAGAATTTACAATCTCGGTAATTGCATCAGAAAGGGATAGCAGAGGAATTCTGGCCGATAATGGCCGCTGCTTCATTGAAAGACTGTCCGACACGCTTTCCTTGCTTAGCTCATCCTTTAACAGGATGCGGGCTGAATTTAACAGACTTTCGGTGCGATTACGCTCAGCCTGCAAAGCATCCATTTGAGCAATAAGTTTGCTAATCTTACTCTCATAGAGACGTACCTTTTCTTTGAGATAGTGGACTGCATCTTTTGATTCCATTCTGACCTCTTGTCTTAGTATATAACACAACATAGATAGTTGTCGAGATGTAAACTAGATGTTATATTATGTCGTGTTATTATCTCTAATCTAAGTTGTCAGGGTGTGGTGATACACTGCGCTTGCAAAGGAGGCACCTGGAAATGAAGTACATTATTCTCACATTTATGGTTCAACAAGAAGGAGCATATTGGGTATCAGAATGCCAAGAATTGGGCACATCTAGTTTTGGTTCCGACGAGGATGAGGCTCTTGATAATCTTTTCGATGCAACAGAGGTCTATCTAAACACTCTAGAAGAATTAGGAGAAGCACATCGAGTATTAGACGAAAAAGGCGTGCAAGTATTTTCTTATAAGCCTGCGAATCTGGAGGTACGAAGAGCCAGGTTTCCAGCGGGTAGCAGAGTTCAACCTACAGTATTGTCTTTGGAACAGGCTCACCCATGAGCAAGAAGGAACTCTATTCTAGTCGGGAGGTCATAAATGCTTTATTGCGGGGTGGATTTGAACCTGCCCACAAGTCAAAGAAGGGACATCAAACCCTAAAGCGACCCCGGCCCGGTGATGGCCACGATGTGACTGTTGTGCCTCTTGGAAAGAGAGAAATTCCGAGGGGCACTTTTAGTAACATTTTGAGGTTAGCGAACGTTGACCTGGACGAATTTTTGGAGTGGCTCTGATGGGAACGGGCAAAGATGTTTCTGCACAAGCTCTCCTGCAAACCGTAGAGAGCCTCCACGGAGCGTAATTTATGGATGAAAAACCTGATCTGATCTTCACCCTGCAGAAAGCAGGGGTAGCGCTACCTCCGAACATCGAACGACCGTTCTTTGTGCTTTGTCCGTTTCATAAGGACCAGCGCAACCCCAACATGCGCGTCGATCCAGGGCAGGGAGTGTTTCACTGTTTCGCCTGTGGGGCAGGGGGCGATGCTATTTCCTTTATCGGACTGCAGCTTTTTGGACCCAGCTTCAACCATCGCGATTC
>DAOUEQ010000081.1:0-28024 GCA_034430395.1 Anaerolineales bacterium
AACCGTCGGATTAGAAGTCCGGTGCTCTATCCATTGAGCTACGGGGGCGTAATTCAATTGTATTGTAAAGATCTTAGAGGATCAATCCTCAAGCAGGGGTCGAATTCCTTTGTAGACTCTCCCACCAGAGAGCATACGCAGGATCGTGCGCGCGGGGCGGTTAAGGACCTCACCTAAGTCTTTGGGCGTGAGGGGTGAGTTTCCATTCGATAGAAACACCCGGAAGATAGCATTGACCAGGGTCGTTTGCGGTGTCAAATAATCCGGCTGTAAGGAACAGTGTGAAATCAGCGTGTGTTGAATTCCCAAGACGCGAGTGACTTCCGCCGTTTTTGGATTCACACTGTCAACCATTGTATCGGCTTCGACATCCGCATACACTTCCTGATGTTCCGGGCAGAGATGGCTTCGAAGATAGATATTCAGATCCCGGTCCGCACGGTCCCAATAATCAAAATCAATATGGAATTTAGTGTCCAAAGTCTGTCGAGCTAGGATTGAGGATGATTGATTCGTCACGACGAGCTCCAAGCTTCCGCATCGAACCGCCAGTAAAGATCCCCCACGTGTTGAAAATAAGAATGGTTAATTAGCTCGGCAAAGATCGTTGAAGGAGCCTGCCTTTGGAGGACATTCACAGCTGCATAAAGCGTCCGCGCGTGTACAGCGCTTTGTGGAGTCAGTTTGGCTAATTCCCGAAATACATGGGCTACTGTTCGATCCAGAGGGTGCTTCTGATGCTGCGATTTCATCCATACTTCATCAAGTGCCTGGGTGTCGATTAGCCCGATCACCATCAAATCATCGTATGCGGTCCCAACCGGCTGCTTGAGCATCGTGAATCCTATCTGACCATCCTCAGTAATTGTCACTGTCCGGATCCAATCATTGCGCATGCGCCGATCAAATGTTTCGACAACCACTTCGCCAGGGGCGTCACCGGGCTGAACGCGTACAAGCCCCCCCGCTGGAACCTTGTATTCTCGATACCAGTCTTCTAAACCGAAGACATATCCATGCTCACGCACAACCCAGCCCGGGAATCTCTTCCCGCTGTGCCCGTCAATCAGGATAAATCGAATTCTTGGCGCCTCATAAGCCGTCGGAAAAAGGGGTTCAACTCGGGCTGATAATGGCAGCGCTCCTACTCGCCAATGAGGAAAAATCAGTGTCACGGTAATATCATCAGGCGTAACATCCGGAGCTTGTAGATCACTCATTTCATCGTCCAGCTTCGTTACGAGTTCTTTCAGCTCATCAGTGAGGCTGGATGAATCAACTGCCTTCTCTTGGCTCTCAAGACGCGGGGGGGCGAATAATACCTCTGGGGGCTCAAGCCGCCGTAAAAACCAGAGGACCTGACCAGCGGGTCCGACTTCATCGAAACGCTCATCTTCCTGCAACGCGTAATCAAGCGAAAACTCCGCTAACCCAGCGGAGAGTGACGCGGGTAGTTCAACATGCTCAAGCAGGTCCGCTGTCGGTAAAGGACCACCAGCTTCGACGTCGAGCACGGCCTCAGCTAGGTTAAGGTGTCCATCGGTGATTTCAGCCACAAGCGCTCTCGGGAACCATTTCCCTGCGATTCTGATAATGTCATCGACCTTGTCCAGGCTCTCATCCAGTTGCGCGATGATGATGTCCCCAAACCGGGCCATTATCGCTTCCGGCTTACGCATCTCCTCGAGCTCAGGTTCTGGCTCAGGAGGGTTGTTCAGAATATGATCCGACAATTCTGAGGCGAATTCTCTCTCTGACCCATCCCCTACGAAAGCAACCTTGATCACAGAAAATGGATCAAGGTCTGGATTATTGGCCTCACGCACGCCAATTACTTCCGCTGTTTCAAACTCAAACTCCGAGAATGCCAGGACCTGTCCTACTTTATAAGTTTCTGCTGGGATATAGATGGGGTGTTCTGTCTGTTCGGCTTCTTGAGCTTCTTTCTCCAGTTGGATTATCCGCTGCTCAACCAGTGCAGATGCCATTTCATCAGATGTGAGAGGAACCTCCCGTTCTAGCAGGAGGTTGATAATGAAATCGATATCATCGTCTTTGACCTCAAAACTGGTCCAATACGATTCAGGAGAAATACTTAGTACGGATGCCATATTAAAAAAGATTGCCCTACTCGGGGAAGTTCAAGGCAATTATACTACACACAGAGGGCATTGCATCATGACGGAAAATTTTGTAGTCGCCGAGACGGTATCTGGCATACTTGAAGCCGAGATCATCC
The DNA here is from genome assembly GCA_034430395.1 of Anaerolineales bacterium. Lineage (GTDB taxonomy): Bacteria > Chloroflexota > Anaerolineae > Anaerolineales > E44-bin32 > E44-bin32. The sequence continues at coordinate 2,240 of DAOUEQ010000081.1, forward strand.
GCGGAATGTTGGAAGCTCAAGAGATCGACGTTGTCCTATCCTACGAAGCTGCGGCAACGATTTATGGATTTGGAGTGGGTCGATCAGCGCGGGTAGAGATCCTCGTACCGGAGAAGATGCTAAGTGAGGCACAGCGGTGCCTGGAAGACTATCTCAGCGGTCGCTTGGTCGACGAAACGGAAGTGCAGGACTAAGGGTAACCCCGGTTGACCCAGTCCAGAGGGTTGACCGTCACCCCACCAACCCAGATCTCCCAATGTAGATGTGGTCCCGTAGATCTCCCGGTGCTTCCTACGATTCCAATTTCCTGCCCTCGTTCAACGTTGTCCCCTTCTTGAACAAGCAGCTCCGATTGATGGAAATATCCAGAATATACCCCCCAACCATGGTCGATATAGGTCGCATTTCCCCTAATCAGAAGAGGTCCAGCAAATACAACCACACCGCGAGCTGGCGCATAAATAGGGATATTGTTACCGTAGAAATCCACCCCTGTATGGTAGTAGATCAAAGCTCCATTGTTGTAATTGCGCCGCACCCCAAATAGTGCGATGAACTCGTCGGTGTAATATCGAGAGGGGTAATCAAAAGGTCCATCCCATAGCTTATCGGGAGTAACCGGTGCAAGAAGGTCCTTTACGAATTCCTCTTCAGCCCGTATGTTTTCCGAATCGACGGTTTCTGCAGGAACTCCAACTACATACTGGAATCCATAATCACCATCTTCGACCATAACCGGTTGTCTAAAGATATAGCTGGTTTCCTCACCTTCAGACAATCCCATCCGCAACTCAAGATCGTACAACCCCGGCTCAGCCAACGCATGGATGCCCTGCAGAGCGACCATTTCACCATCATCATTCTGAAAGAATGTGAGCGGATGGTCCCCGTGCGAACCTCCAAGACGAATTGGGGAACTCACCCCGGCTCTTAGCACGACAGTATGCCCCTGGACCATCGGGAGTGGTTCGATCGAAATTGAAGTAAATGGCTCAGGAAGGGATACGCTCCATCCCATCGTATCGGTTAATGGATTCCCAGGCATTACCCAAAAGCGCAGTGGATCAACAGTAGAACGCCGCAGATCCCATGGGTTGATTCCAACACGGGCAGCGATTTCCAATCTGGTTTCCCCTAAGTACGGAAAAAATGCCCCAACATCATCCCCTGGAATCACACTTTCAGAGGATTCTGGGACTATAAGTGACTGTCCAACATAGAGTCGATCGGGTCTGACGACTCGATTAAGGCGAGCCAGCTCATCCAAAGCCAAATTGTAACGAAGGCTCAAGCTATTCAGATCCTCGCCAAGGCTGACTTCCTGCAGTGTCAGGACACCTTCAACACCTTCGAATCCCGGGATCGTCAGTTCTGCTCCGGGGTAAAGTTTAGATGGATCCTCAATCCCGTTGGTTGCAACCATTGCATCAACGGTGGTGCCAAAACGACGAGCGATGCCAGAAAGCGTATCGCCAGGTTCGACAATGTATGTCGGCCCCCCTCCCTGGGCATGAACAGTGGTTGCCGGTAATGCCAGGAGCATGAGAATGAAAATCTGGACAATCTTCAATCTATTCTTCATCAATAAACTCTAGCTGATCCCCGATCTGCACTTCGTTAAGGACCGTGGGCGTGGCCTCGAGGATGTATTGAGCTGCATATTTCGGAGCGTAGAAACCCCAGGGCTTGGCGAGTGTTTTGTCTACGACCAGCCCCTCTGAGCTCACCCAAAATACACTTATCGAGAAAAAAACGAATAACATGTGGATCGATGTATTTATACGCCCCTCGCTGCGTTCAACCAGGAGCAGTCCTTCGTCCTCAGGAATCTCCCGGCGAAATGTCAATCCACGCAAACGGCATGAGAATGAATCGCACCAAAGCGCTCTGCCTATGGGTGAATTTTCACGACTCCGATTGTGAACACGAACCCAGCGTTTCATCCTGCTCCTGACATAAAAACAGGGCGACCGAAGCCGCCCAATACATGCTCGGTCTCTCGAGCTTATTCTACCTCAACCTCACCGATGATCTTCTCCACGCTCTCGAGTAATTCTTGTGGACCAAAAGGTTTGGTGATGTAATCATCCACCTTGGCGATATGCAATCCCAAAACCTTGTCGATGGACTGGGCTTTCGCCGTGACGACAATGACGGGGATAGTGCGCAACTCGTCGTCCGCCTTCATCTGTTGATATACTTCCCAGCCATCCATATCCGGCATCATCAGATCCAGTAAAACGAGGTCTGGACGTTCACGTTGAACCGTTTCCAATCCCTCTATCCCGCCATTTGCACCGATGACACTGAACCCCTTCCGACCGAGGATCAGTCGGACAAGATCGATCATCTCTGGTTCGTCCTCAATACAAACGACACGTTTGGCGTCTTCAGCCATACGGTCTCCTTCCAATATGCTTCGGATTACCTAACCAGTGTATCATAACCACCGAACCGCGCAACAAACCTTTATTCCTACACTTGGATAATCCTAGAATAACCGGCGGATCCTATCCGCCCTGCAAATACCCGCTTCTGCAACTGATGATTTGCGCCATTTGACCACCCTCCACAGCATTTTTCGTAGAACCCCGGAATGGCGGTTTCCCAGGTTCAACTGAAGTGGATGATATCAGAATAGAATCTCTGGACTGCAACCTTTCACGGATTGATCGATGTCCAGGGATGATAGAAATCTTGGGGGAGAACCGACTTCTGGGGATCTAAATACCCCGCCGCGTATATTTCTTCTGCCAACGATATCCCAACGAATCGGATGTGCCAAGGTTCGTAGATGAACTCCGTCACTTGTGGGCTCCATCGATTGTTATACGGCCACTCCTCGATCTCCTTAAATGGATAGCTCAGGACAAATCCGAAATGATGTGCATTTTCTTCGAGCCAGAGATAAAGCCGCTCGTTTCTTGGATCACTGTGCTCGACTTTCAACCCGGGCCACACAAGATCGAATGCAGTCCCGAGCTGGTGCTCGCTGTAGCCTGGCGGGGCGCTGTAATATTCCGCGGTTGAGGGTCTTACACTCCATTCCCGATCTACCACCACGCTTTGTCTCGAGTAACTCCGGTATCCAGAATAGATCGTGGCTTTAATGCCGGAATCACTCGCCCCTGATATCAAGTCTTCCACCGCTGAAACCGCATCAGGGTGAGGACCAGGGTCAAACCAGCGCGGGAGCGGGTTACGCGCGTCAACAAGAGTATCCAGCGGAGCACCCATGAGCATGTGCAATACAATATAAAGTTCAACAAGAAGCTTCAAACCACTCCCTCTACACTTGAAAAACGGCCTCGCACAGAGAACAGTGTAATCTCCAATCAACCTCACGCCAAGCCAGATTTGTCCACCATAGGTCTGTAAGGTTCCTGTAACTTCATCGATGGCATTCGCGTGCTAGCATGGGGTGGAATGCATTCACAACATTCATGGGTTCTGAGAAAGCGGTAATGATGGCAACGAGTTTTCATCCCGATGGTTTTAATTCCGTGGAAGAGGCTCTCGATATGGCAGTTGAAGCCGTGGAGCGAGGGGATCTCCGCAATGGTGAAGCTGCACTAAATTGGGTGCTGAAGGAGGATCCTAAGAATACAACCGCATGGATCTGGCTTGCATGCTGCGCACCCGATGACAGCTCCAGACAGATTTGTTACCGACGAGCATCCGAGCATAATTTGTACTAGGGATTTCTAAGTGCCCCCTCTTTCTCATTGATTTAAGGTCTAGTAAGCCATTAACTTATGCGAACAACTTTTTTCCAGACTGATGATCCTGACGTGAGAGAAACGAAAAGTATGAACAAGCCAGCCGGTACGATCCTGGTGATTGATGATGAGCAACCCTTCTGTGAAGTTGTGGCTGAGATTCTCACCACCTTCGGCTACCCGGTTCAGAAGGCTTTCAATGCTACTCAAGCACTTGAGCTGTTGGAGTCAGTCACCCCAATATTGATCATCGTGGACATCATGATGCCCGACGTGGATGGTTTGACGCTTGTCCGTAGATTCCGCGCGGACCCACGCCTCTCCAAGATTCCCGTTATTGTGTCAAGTGCTAAATACCTCAAGGAAGACCGCTCAGAAGCGGTTAACGCAGGCGCAAACGCATACCTCACAAAACCATTCTCGGCGGCGGAGTTGAGATCCGCGATCGTCAATATTCTCGGAGACAGCGAACCCCAGTTCACCCTAGATAATACCCCTGGATATATCCGCTAGTTTGCATCTTTCTAAGCGTGAGGTTCTTTTTTTCACCCAGATTGGGTCCAACCTAATAATTCCTGACAGACGCCACAAACTAAAAAAAACGCTTATTGGAATCGAGCGATGCGAGTTGTGACCCGCATAGGAATTTATCTTGTATCCCTTTGAATATGTGTCAGTTGTTCTGCCGACTTCGCTCCCATGCGGAAACTCCTGGTAATAGGAGCTTCCAGCAAACAGAAGCAAGTGGCTTGAAACAAGGCGCTCCAGTTGGTTAAGTCAACGTATCAGTAATATCTCCCGACTAAACCCTTGTGCTTAACTTACAACCGACAATTAACCAGCAAACATTCCGGCAAGCCAATCAGGATCGCTTGTTTGAGCAAATAATCGACAAACTCGCCAGCGTTATATTTATTAAGCGCTGGACTATGATCGATAAACTGCTCTTCTGCTTCGTGGAAAATCAGTGTTCGACTCTTGAATCTGGAAGGCATTGTTGGTTACTAAACGTGAAGAGCACCCAGCACTTCTCTTTTATTAAGCTTCTGCATGCTCAATTTAGTTCTTCAGGTGACCAGCAGCGGAATTGAACGGTTTTGAGCTCAACTTTGTTAGGTGTCCGTTTGAAGTACATTCAAAAAACTGGGACCAGGACCCTTTAATTATCATTTTGGTCAAGTATTCGGAGGGCCGTCTCGGCAAAAATAGCTGCGCCGATAGGCATGCAGGTTTCATCAACATCAAATCTGGAGTCGTGATGCCGACGTGTGTCTCCCTCAATTTTACAGCCCAGCATAAACATTGCGCCCTTGGTCTCTTTCAGGAAGAAGCCAAAATCCTCAGCTCCCATATCTGGTTCAGGCGGAATGATTTTTTCATCCCCAAGCAAATCAGCCGCAACCGTTTTTATCAGGTCAACAGGTTCAATATGATTATGCATTGGTGGATATCCTACTTGGATCTTCAGCTCATAATCTCCACCCAATGCCCGTGTGATTTCCAGGGCATTTTTGATCTCAGCATGGATTTTTTGCTGAACTTCAGGGTCCAAGAAACGGATCGTTCCGGATAGATTAACCTCTTCAGGTATCACATTGTCTGTTTGACCACCTTGAATTGAGCCGATACTAATTACCGCAGGATCGAAGGGCCGGAGTTGCCTAGAGACGATTCCATGAATAGCCAGTATCACGTAGCCACTGATAAAGATGGGATCAACTACCTTATGCGGGGTTGAGCCGTGACCTCCTTTTCCAATTATTTTTGCATAGAAGGTGTCTACTCCAGCTGATGCAAACTCGGTAGATATTTCGATCTCGCCAGTATTGATTGCAGCATCTACATGCAGAGCTAACACACATTCGACATTTGCGATGGCTCCATCCTCGATCATTCGCGGGGCGCCACTCAGTCCTTCTTCATCTTCAACTTCCTCTGCAGGTTGGAGCAGTAAACGCACCGTACCAGGAAAGCTCTCTTGTGATAGTAGTTTGGCTGTACCCAAAGCAATCGCCATATGAACATCGTGGCCGCAGGCGTGCATAACACCTTGGTTTTTCGATTTATAAGGAACCTGGTTGGCTTCTTTGATCGGGAGAGCGTCCATATCTGCCCGGATGGCAACAATCGGTTTGCCGGACCCTATTTCGGCGATTAAACCCGTTTTTCCAACCCCGGTTTGCACCCGGTATCCAAATGTTTCCAGGATTTCTGCGAGCTTTGCTGATGTGCGTTCCTCTTTGAATCCCAGTTCTGGATGCATATGGAAATCCCGCCGCCAGGCCACCATTTCAGACTGAATCGCTTTTGCTTTGTTGAGCATTTTATCCTCGTTGTAATCTTATAAAATTAATCCAAATACTTCGCTAAAAAATCTGCGCTTTGTTGTTTGCTTCTAATCTGATTTTCGATTTTCAAAAAAATATGCCCTTCATCTTGATAGAGATGATATTCACATACTTTTCCCAGTTTGATCAGGTTTTTATAGGCTTGTTTTGATTCGCTAGCTGGGCAGCGCACATCATTTTCCCCACAAATTAACTGCACCGGAGACTGAATTTGATCCAAAAAGAAAAATGGTGAGCGTTCATACCACAATTTTCTGTTGGTAACTGGATCGCCGAAGTTTTCCCTATCCCAATGCTGCAGGTCTTCGCGCGAGTTCTCATGACTGGTGAACCAATTTAAAAACGGAACCACTGCAGCTCCTGCAGCCCACTTCTCAGGGAATTGAGTCAGGCAGGTCATCGTTAGATATCCTCCCCAGCTTCTTCCAGTGACGGCAATCCTTGTGGGGTCAGCGATTCCACCACCGCCTAAAAAATCTGCTCCCGCAACGACATCAGCAGTATCAACACCGCCCAGATCGAAGCGGTTGGCATTCATCCACTCACGGCCGTAGCCTGTAGAGCCGCGATAATTGGGAGCCAGAACCACCCAACCCCGGCTGACCATATGCTGTAAAAGAGGATCCCAGGTGATTTGGGTCAACCAATTGGGACCACCGTGAACATAGATTACCGCCGGTGGCAATTCATCCCCTTGATGAGCTCGATATATCAAGGCAGGGACTTGGGCATCATCCAGACTGGGGTACCAGACCTCTTCTGGCATGATAAAAAGGGTTTGCCCAACCTCGGGCGGCAGGGAGCGGGTAAGCTGCTGGAATTTTTTATCCACACGATTGAATACCCACAAGTCACCAGGATGCCGCGGGTTATCAAATATAACAATAATCTGATCATTTGAGGGAGTAAATTTTGGGGTGAAGATTACCCCTGGTTCAATTTGATGTGAAGATACTGTTCTTCCTTTGAGATCCATAAGAGCCAGTTCAGACTTTGGACCATAACTGACTACATAGGTCAGAAATCCATCATCGGACCAATCGGGGTGTTCCTTTTCGCCAGCACCATCTGTCAGCCAGGATAGGGAATCATTTTTGATTTCGTAGATTCCAATTTCGAACTTTCCCTGCAGGTCAGAGGCGAAGGCCAGATACCTGCTATCCGGCGACCAGCAGGCGTCTTTTGCACTAATCGGGCTGCCATCAATACTGATTGGATACGGCTCACTGCCATTAAGCGGTACAAGAAATGTCCAATTATCCTGTGCTTTCCCCTCAGAAGTAATCGCTAACATCTGTCCATCCGGCGACCAAACTACTTCCCAGTCTGGATGGGGCGTAGCTAAAACCTTTTGACCTTCCCCACCCTGAGATGGCATGATATAGGTATCAAAACATCCCCCCTTATCAGAACAATACGCGATCTGTTGACCATCAGGTGACCAGGCAAACGAAGTCATTAGGGCGTCTGGAGTATTGGGTGTCAAGTTCTGATGTTCTCCAGATTCTGTATCGTATACATAAATATCATAATTTTCACTGCCATCTAGATCTAGGGCGTAAGCCAGCAGCAGACCGTTTGGACTCCAGCGAGGTGCGAACTTGGCTCCTTTTCCATGTGTGATTTTTCGAGCGGGAGATTTTCTCTTAAGTTCGAGGGCGTAAATTTCCCAGCGTCCGCTCCGGTTCCAAGAAAACGCCACCTGCGAACCGTCGGGCGAGATATCAAACCCCAAATCTGGGTCAACCAGGGGAACGTTCAGCAGAGCTTCTAAATCCAGATAATCTGGCATGCTTTTCTCAATCTAACACTCGTGGCAGGCGACCCAATGATCCGGTTTAATTTCGCGCCACTCGGGGATTTGCATTTTGCATTTTTCTTTGGCGAGAGCACAGCGGGGGTGGAAGCGGCAGCCATCCGAGGTTTTTGTCAGGCTGGGGGGGGCGCCTTCGAGGATGATGCGCTTGCGCGCCCGCGTGACGCGGGGATTGGGGATGGGCACGGCGGAGAGCAAGGCTTGTGTATATGGGTGCAGGGGGTGGTCGTACAGATCGTCGCGGCTGGCAAGCTCAACGATAACCCCCAGATACATGACGGCGACCCGGTCGCAAATGTGGCGTACCATGCTTAGATCATGGGCAATGAAGAGGTAGGTGAGGCCCAGTTGTTCTTGAAGGTCTTCGAGCAGGTTTACGATTTGGGCCTGAATGGAGACATCCAGGGCAGAGATGGGTTCGTCGCAGATGACGAATTTGGGCATGGAGGCCAGGGCGCGGGCAATGCCGATGCGCTGGCGCTGCCCACCGGAGAATTCGTGAGGGTAGCGGTTCATAAATTTGGCGTTGAGTTGCACCAATTCGAGGAGTTCGGCAACCTTCTCCATGCTCGCTTTGCCCTGGGTGATCTTGTGTACCCGCAGGGGTTCGGCGATGATGCGGGAGATGGTCCAACGCGGGTTGAGGGAGGCATAGGGGTCTTGAAAGATCATCTGCAGATGTTTTCGCAGGGCTCGCAATTCTTTGCCACTGGTTTGAGCCAGGTTGATGCCTTCAAAAAGCACGTGTCCCGCGGTCGGGCGGTAGAGTTGAATGATTGTGCGCCCGGTTGTAGTTTTTCCACAGCCGCTTTCACCGACCAGCCCCAAGGTTTCACCTTTTTGGATTTCAAATGAGACATCATCAACAGCTTTAACCGCGCCGATTTCTTTTTGGAAAACGATCCCCTGTGTGATGGGGAAGTATTTTTTCAAGCCCTTCACTTGAATCAATGCTTGTGATTCGCTCATAGTACTTCACCCGTATTAACGTTGACCCAACATGCTATCTTGTGATTTGGTTCAATGGTTCCTAATCTTGGATTCTCGTGCAGGCAGCGCTCAACCACAAAACGGCAGCGCGGCGCTAATGGGCATCCCGGAAAAACGGCGGAACCATCGGGGGGTGATCCAGGAATGGTGACCAAGCGTTTGTGCACTCTGTTGCGATCCACACTGGGAAGTGAATTTATCAACGCCAGGGTATAAGGATGGCGCGGATTCTGGAAAAGATCAAAAACATCGGCTTCTTCCACAATGTACCCGGCGTACATGACAGCAACGCGATCCGCTAATTCGGCAATGACGGCCAGATCATGGGTAATCCAAATGATGGCCATGCCCATTTCATCTTGCAGGCGCTTGGTGAGGTCAATGATCTGAGCCTGAATAGTGACGTCCAGTGCGGTGGTGGGTTCGTCGGCGATCAGAATATCAGGGCTGCAAGAGAGCGCCATGGCGATCACGGCACGCTGGCGCATCCCACCGGAAAATTGATGCGGGTAATCGTCAAATCGCTCTTCAGGGTTGGGGATGCCCATCAGAGAAAGGAGTTCAGTCGATTTGCTGCGGGCATCGTCCTGTGAGAAGCCGAGATGCAGCACCATAGCTTCACTGATTTGTTTGCCAATGGTCAGCACGGGGTTCAGGGAGGTCATCGGGTCTTGAAATATCATGCCAATGCGAGCGCCGCGAATGGCTTCCATTTGGTGTTGATCGTATTCAAGCAAGTTTTCGCCCTCGAACAGGACTTTCCCGCCCGCAATCTTTCCCGGCGGATCTGGAATCAAGCCCATGATTGACAAGACACTGACACTTTTTCCGCATCCACTTTCGCCGACAATCCCGAGTGTTTTTCCAGCATCGGCAAAGTAAGAGACTCCATTGACAGCGTTCACAACCCCATCAAGAGTGTGGAATTTGACTTCAAGGTTCTGTAGTTCTAAGGTGTGTTCCATGCAACGCTCTTAATTGGCTTCGACAAGGGCACGGGGATCGAGGGCGTCGCGCAAGCCATCTCCGATGAAGTTGATCGATAGGACTGTCAATACAATAAGGCCACCAGGGAAAATCCAAAGCCAGGGTGCGGTATCTATGTATCTGTAGGCACCATTGAGCATATTCCCCCAGGTAGCCGTTGGGGGCATCACGCCCACGCCCAAAAAGCTCACATATGCCTCGTTGATGATTGCATTGGCTACACCCAAAGTAGCGTTGACGATAATGGGGGCCATGGTGTTCGGCAGGATATGAGCGAAGATGATAGATGCATTTCCGGTACCGGTACAATGGGCAGCGGTGACAAACTCCTGTTCCTTGAGAGAGAGAAAATTGGCTCGTACAATGCGAGCTAAACCCATCCAGCTTGTAAGACCGATAACTGCGATGATCACGACCACACTGCCACTGAATTCTCTGCCGAGTATGCTAAGAGGAGGAACCTTGTCGGAGAGCACTTTTCCCAATACAAGAAGCAATGGCAACTGCGGGACATTAAACATGGCCTCCGTGAAGCGCATCAAGATGCTGTCGATTACACCGCCATAGTATCCAGCAATGGCACCGATAAGCACACCAACGATGACCTCTACCAGCACGGCAACAAAACCAATCATTAAGGATATCTGACCTCCAAATATTGTACGTGCCAGAATATCTCTACCAATGGGATCTGTGCCATATGGGTGTTCAGCATTAGGAGCCGATAATCTGATACTGGTATCCGTGAAATTGGCATCAGCTTCTGTACGAAACAAAGCCCCACCCGTTGAATAAATAATTAGCAAAGTAAGGATAATGGCACCGGCTACAGCCATTTTATGACGTCTGAACCGTAACCAGATAAGCTGAGCAAATGAAAGTGGAGGGGATTCAATTCCTTCCAGCGAAAGTATGCCATTTTGACCAGCGGTTGTTTCCACAGCCTTTATTCCTCGCTTAGCTATACCGGATGCGCGGATCAAGCCAGCCATATGCAATATCTGTCAGCAGTTGGGAAAGAACAACAGCCACAGATATCATCATCAAAATACCCATCACAACAGGTGTGTCATAGCGATCTAAATGGTCGATAAAGAGTCGCCCCATACCCGGCCATCCAAAGATGGTCTCAGTAACGACTGCTCCGCCGAGAAGGAAAGGGATATCAATGCCAATTAGGGTGACAATGGGAATAGCTGCATTTTTCAAGGCATGTCCCATAAAAACCATTTTTTCTGATAGCCCCTTGGCGTAAGCTGTTCGAATATAATCTTGGCTCATGACTTCTAACATCTGGGAACGTACATAGCGGCTGTAGCCTGAAATACTGATGACCGCCATGCTGAAGATCGGCATCACCATGTGAATTGCTACTTGAGAAACTGTTTTCCCCACTTTCGGATCAAACATGCCTACTGTTGGTAAGTAAGGCAAACCCCATTTTTTAAAATTAACTCCGAATATGTACATCGATCCCAATGCGATTACAAATATTGGCATGGAATATCCGATAAAGGAACCGGTTGTGACCAGTTGATCCATCCATGAGTATTGGCGCAAAGCTGAATAGATGCCTATTGCCAATGATACCGACAGGATAATAATCTCAGCCGGTACCATAAGGATCAAAGTATTCGGTAATCTATCAAGAATAATCTCTAGAGCGGGTCTACCGCGTGAGACCAATGAAGTGCCAAAGTCACCCCTCAGGACCCCTTTCCTCGTGCCCGGCTGATCGCCTATTCCATCACCATCCTTGTCCACATCTACCCAGTCATTGCCGATCAGCCAGTACAGATACTGTATATAAATGGGTTGGTCTAAGCCCATCACCCTGGCCAAGCGTTCCCTATCTTCAGGGCGTGTAGCTTTGCGCCCACCCATCGTGGCTAGTGGATCTCCACTGCTTTGAAGCAGGATAAAGAGCAGCACACTGATGATTAGAAATAGCGGAACCGCCTGTAACAACCGTCGGATCACATATCTGGTCATGATATGTCCCTTTGTCTATTGTGGATCAAATGAAGTATTTAAAATAATTTTAGCAGGATACCTTTTTATTTTTCACTTGAAAGAACATTGGCTGGATCAGGTAATCTGACCCAGCCAATATTATGGGCTTGGAACGCAAAACTAGGGCACGATATCCCATTCAGCGATATTGAAGAAGGGGGTAATGCCCGAGAATTTGTAACCGGAGATGTCGGGGCTGACAATCCAGACATCGGGATCATCCCAAATCCCTAGGTAGTATACGTTGTCGTGCATGTATTTTGTAATCTCGTGGAAAATTTCCTTTCGTGCGTCAGCATCCACGGTTACTACCTGTTCCTGGAAGAGCGCATCCAGGGTCTCGTCGCAGATGTAGTAGTTGTAGCCCCAAGGATACTCATCCGTTGCCAACTCACTGCACAGCCAGTATTCTGTATCTGGATCTGGGAAGTATGGCACATCAGACCACTGCATGATATCCAGGTCGCCAATAGCTGCTGGACCGCCATCTGAATAGCTGCCGAAGAGGATGTCCGCATCGTAGCTATAGATTTGCAGGTCAATGCCAACCTCAAGTAACTGCTGTTGGGCAACTGCCTGGTAGTTCTGGCGTTCCTCTTTCGTGGTATTACCCTGCGTAATGACGAGCGGATTACCCTCGAGATCTTCGCGAATACCATCGCCATCTGAATCGACATAGCCATTGTCTTCAAGAAGTGTTTTAGCGCCTTCTGGATCAAAAGGCCAGGGTTCTATGTCTGGAGACACATAGGCAGGCAATGCGTCCCAGAAGGTCATATTTGGTTTTACAACCTGAAGCCTGATATCCGCATTCGACTGGCGGTCAAGCGACATGGCAATAGCCTGGCGAACAACCAAATCTTTAATCCCCGGGGAAGCCATCTCGCGCATATTGAAAAACCAACCCTCATTGTATCCCGATGCTTGAGTGACAATATCAAGACCAGCATCGCGGAAAGCGGGGATATCCTCGTAAGGTGGCCAGAAAGCGATGTCGGCATCACCAGCCAGTACAGCCGCAGTTTGAGCGGCGTCGTCAGGAACGAGTTGGAAGAATATTGTATCAAGTACAGCTTCCGGACCCCAGTAGTTCTCGTTTTTATCGAAGCGCAGGTAGCTGCCGGATTCCCACTCAGTGAAATTAAATGGGCCACAGCCAACTGTGGGGCTCAGATTCCATTCGGCGGCGTCAATGGTGCCATCAGCTTCAAAAACTGGTTCCAGGATATGCTTTGGCATCAAGTTCTGCCAGAGGGTAGCCATCCAGGGGGTAAAGGGCTCAGCAAAGGTCATCACTACGGTTTGTGCATCCGGAGCACTAATTTCGAAAAGATCATAGGGGTAAACCGAGTCAACTGCGTTGGCTTCGCTATTGACCATTGTGTGAGTGAAGACAAAATCTTCCGCAGTTAGTGCTGTTCCATCGGACCAAGTAATATCATCCCGCAGGTTCATGGTGATCACTAAACCATCAGCAGATACACTGGGCATTTCGGTCAATAGATAGGGATAGGGTTCGTTATTTTCATCAAATTGCCAAGGCCAGCAGCTGTACAGCTGATTTAAAGCCGACATATACCACATATTGGAATATGTTCGGTTCAGGGTATCTGGTTCTTGTGTCCAAGCAAGGGTGACAACTTTAGGTTCTGCGGGTTCTTCAGCGGCAGGTTCTTCAGCGGCAGGTTCTTCGGCGGCAGGCTCCTCCGCCGCAGGTTCGTCCGCTGCAGGGGTGCATGCGGATAGGGCCAAACTAAAAATGACCAGAATGGCCAGTGTGAAATTTAGCCATTTGTGCTTCATCTCTTTCTCTCCTCTTTTTAAAGCAAATCGAGAAACATACGGTACACAAGGTTCTTGATCGTGCGTATACGGGTGGGCTGGTTGTATAGTATCGTAAATAGGCATCTCCTTCCCATTCGGCTCATGCAGAATGATATAACTGTCACAAAATATTGGTATTTTTAGTAGTGTATCTCAAGTTTGTCAAAAGGATGTGTCCTTTTCCTTAAATTCCTGTTTACTGACTATAAATCAACTGCTGATGCATGCTAAAATCAGAGATTTCTCATTTGCTGACTAATTCGCGCTCAGCAGCCTGCATGATATTTTCCAACTCACGCTCCTGCGCATCTTCCGGGGGTGGCACCTGATGCTCCGCCAGAATACGGTCTACCTCATCCTGGGCATTCTCAGCCAAACCCTTGCGACCATCACGATCCCATTCGGAAAAGGTGCGACGATCACCTAAGGTATCGAACAAAATCTCACCCGCACGCAAATACCTGACAGAGTGCCGTTCGCCAATGAAGTTTCGTGAGCCATTCATAATTTTGCCGATCACATCCACGGCCAGCGAATCTTCATCCACAACGAAACCACGCAACACACGGTGGATACTGGCAGCGATGCTATTATCGCAAACCATCTGCGCCAGAGAACCCATCACGCCGGCTTCCATTTCGCCAATTCCAGAGAGTTCATCGGCCCCTGCCAAAGCAGGTAGGATCGCGTTCAAGGCTCTCTCATAACCGCTCTGAATATCCAGAGTGTGCGCGTTGGTCGAAAAACCATAGACATTGACCGGTAGTTGGTAGCTTTGCGATATTTGCACCGTGGCAGCCGAGGCGATGCCCAACTCCACTCCACCCCAAACCGAGGCCCCTGTGCGCGGCTCCATCATTGCCAGCCTTCCGCAATAAATAATCGGCAAGCCGGGGTTCACCATTTGCACAATGACAATCGATGCCAGCACCTCGGCGTTTTGCTGTGTAAGCGCCCCCGCCAGTGAAAACGGAGCCGTTGTCCCGGCGGTGGGGCAGGGCAGTGGCCCAAAGGGGATCCCATAGCGGGCTATTTCCACCATAGATTCCACCAAATCTGCAGGGAAAGAAAGCGGGCTAACCGGAGAAACGCTCATCGTTAGGGTTGTTTGCAGCGGGCCAATCACCTCCGCCATCCGTACGGCATACTTGACCTCCTTCGCAGTTTGCACGCCCGGCCCCTGCAAAGGTTTAGTGGTGTGCGGTAAAGCATAGCGGTACATCGCCAAAGACATCAACTCGCCCGGCACATCTTGCGGCGTGCAAAAGGGCGTCACCGTAGTAGCCTGATCCAGAGCATCCAACAGGCGAGTGCTATCGCGGATATCCTGAACGGTGGCATGGTGCAACTGTCCGCTGCGCGGCTCATAAATATCCCGCGCTCCGCCCAGATTGTGCCAGTGCAAGCTGCCATCGCCAAGCACAACTTTCTTGCCATTGCGCCCAATGATAGTAACTTGCTTCGAGCAATCCGCCAGAGCCTTCTCGACCATTTCGGGCGGCAGTAGCACGCGGTCATTTTCAAGCTTTGCACCAGCATCCAAAAGCTGCGCCCTCATCTCAGGATGTGAAAGGACAATGCCAACCTCACCCAACACCCGCAAAGTTGCCTGATGGATGGCATCAACATCTTCTGCCGATATTACCTTCCAAGGGACCATAACGTTCACCTATCTGCTTGTACTCGCTAAAAATTTATCTGGCTGGATGGATAATCCTGACCATCTCAAAGCCTCACGGTCCTGGCTTAGGAGTGATTCACACCAGGAATATAAAGCACCCCCGAAGGGGTGCTGCCATCAAAACTCAGGGAGTTTATCCATGCCGGCTCCTTTGGCTAAATCCGATACCTTGGTCTGGAGTTCGGCTACTTGCTCCTTCGGATAATCTGGAGGCTGGTAAGTATTGAGCAAATCTTGCAGTTGCGCTTTGGCACGCGTAAACGTGTCTGTCGCACCCATCTGCTGCCAGGTGCGGTGAGAGCCACGGTCAATCACCGCGGAGGGCATATACTGCTCCTCCTTGAGCAACTGGCGCGTGATGCGTTGCTTCAAAAATTCGCCCTTAAAATTGATCCCCTCGTACATATCGGCTGCCAACGGATCGGTGTGAACTTGCATGCCTTTTAGCATGCGCTTGGCCATTCCAATCGCCTCGGCATCGATCAGCAGCTTTTCGGAACTCATGCAGGCCAGAAAATCCAGCATGCCCGCGCCAGAGATCATATTGATCCCAGCCAGCGCGCCGATCATGGCGGTAGTGCTGCTCTCCATCCCGGCCTGATAATCAACCAGCTTGGCATCGCTGGCACCCATATACGCGTGCGTCGGAAAACCGAATGTTTTACCTACCTGGGCATAGGCGGCGTCGATCATGGCGGTTTCGACCGCGCCCATCGGAGTGGTACCATGGCGCATATCCATGATGGCAGGCGCGCCACCCCACACAATCGGCGAACCCGGTTTGGCCAACTGGTGGAGGGTCATCCCACTGATGCACTCGGCAGCATGCTGCACCACAGAGCCTAGCAACGTAACCGGCGCAGCAACCCCGGCCAGGGGCATGGAGACGATCTGCGCTGGAATGCCAGCCCGCGCCAGATCGATCAGGCTCTGAGAGCCAAACTGGCTCCAGATCAGCGGCGGGGAAGGGCACACATCGAAAACCGCGGTAGGTTTTTGGACCAGCTCATCGCCTCCGCCAGCGAAGATCGCCAGCATATCGATCATGGCACCGGTATTTTGGGTTGAGAAAGCCCCGGTGACCACCGGTTTCTTGGAGAACAGCAGCACCAAATACAGGCGGTACAGATCGCCAATTTCTTTGGGGATTTCGCTGCACACCAGAGCGGTGGATTGCGCGTCGTACTGCCAGAGCGAATCGGCAATTTTGATAACCTTGATCAGATCGTGGGTGGTTGCCGGTCGATGCTGCATGGTCTCGGCATCAAGCACGTTCACCCCTGATGAGCCGGGATCAAAATGGACCGAATCCCCTCCGTAATGCACGCTCGGTTCTCCATCTTGATTATAGAGGTAGAACTCATGGGGTACGGTTTCCAACGCTTTGCGGGCAACTTCTTCCGGGATCTGGACTACTTCACGCTCTTCCTCCACCCTGGCGCCGGCGTCCGCCAATAAGGCCCGCGCTTCTTTGAGCTGAACCTTGATCCCCGGATTGACAAGCAATTGATAAGCCTCGTCGATGATCTGGGAGACTAACTCCGACGATAAGATCCTTAGTTGTGGCTGCAAGGTATTACTCCTTTTGAAGTGCTTTGGCAGCTAGAAGTTCTTTTGCAACCACCACTGCACCAACTGCATCCTCGCTATACCCATCTGCGCCGATCTCTTCAGCCCAGTCGCGCGTGACAGGCGCCCCACCAACCAAAACCTTAATCGCTGAACGCAACCCAATATCATCCAGCGCTTCAACGACATCACGCTGTTTCACCATTGTGGTCGTGAGCAAGGCACTGACACCAAGGATATCGGCATTTTCTGTCCTGGCTTTCTCTATCAGGGTCATGATTGGCACATCAACGCCCAGATCGAACACTCTGAATCCAGCTACGGAGAGCATCGTCCCAACCAAGGTTTTTCCAATATCATGGATATCACCCTCAATCGTACCTAACACAATCGTGCCCAATATTTTCCGTTCCTTACCCTGTTTGGACATCTCAGGCTCTAACATATTCACGGCAGCCTTCATCGCTTCTCCAGCCATTACCAGCTCTGGAAGAAAAGCCTCTCCAGAACTAAAAAGGTTGCCAACATGGTCAACGCCAACGACAAATCCGTGGTTGATCGCATCCAGGGGATCGATGCCCAATTCAATGCTTTGCATGGCCAGCTTTTCGGCTTCTTCAGACTCACCATCGATGATGCTTTGTGCCATTGCGCTGTAAATTTGCTCATCCATGAACAACTCCTGTTGTAACATTTTTTTGGGGTTAAATATGATAAGTAGTTCGGTGAATGGGTACAAAGTATGCATTTCCAGGAAAATGGTGCATACTCCGCAACGGCTAATATTATAACGAATCACAACAATTATGTCAAGATATTAGGCCTGTATTCGTGTAAATAGCATTGTAATTTTGCGATATTAGGTGTATTATGAGTTTCGGTATGAGCAATTCGTTTAATTTGGGTCACGGAATAACGTAAAGCGAGCATACAAATGGACAAATTGGATTTGATTATCTTGAACACCCTTCAAGTGGATGGCAGGACGCCCTTCACTAAAATTGCAAAAAAAGCTGGCGTTGCGGAATCGACGATCCGGAGCCGTTATGCCAGCCTAGTAGAACAAGGGATTGTTCAAACCATTGCAGTGATCGATCCATTTGCAGTTGGGTACAACTCACCTGCACTGATTGGTATATCCGTTGAGCCTGGAACGATATATTCTGTTGCGGGTGCATTGGAGAAGCTTCCGGAGGTGAGTTATCTGGTCTTGATTTTAGGGGCGTACGATTTAGTGGTGGAAGTATTCTGTCGAGATCGTGAACATCTCACAAAATTTATTACAAATCAAATCCAAACCATACAAGGTGTCCGCGCCACCGAGACACTGGTAATCGGAAAGATATTTAAATTGAGTTTCTTCTGGCGTCCCGAAATTACTTCTCAAGATCATTAAAGGTGATCCTTCTTGATCACGGGATCGCGTCGAAGCGCGTAGGTAGGAAGTTCTGTATAAATAGTAAGCTTCATCTTATACAAGATTCAGAAGGAGAGAATATAAGCCAACACACGTATGCCATCCTGGGAGCAGGAAGACAAGGAACCGCTGCGGCTTATGATCTCACCAAATTCGGCGAGACCCAAAAAATCATCATGGCGGATATTCGTGAAGAAATCGCTACTCAAGCCGCCGAACGCATCAACCAACTCATCGGGCGCGAAGTGTATCATGGCCTTTTGGAGCCCAAAATCAGTGCATCTGAAATTCGCGATGTCTGTGTGATACGCGTGGTGGGCTATGGAAAGAAAGATGGAGAAGAAACCATCGTCACGATTGATCTGATCGATTATTACGACGAAGAGACCGGCTTTACTGCCATGGAACGCCTGACCGGTTGGCACTGCGCCATGATGATGGGCTTCCAGGCGCGCGGTCACATCCCGGCGGGCGGCATATCCATGGAAATCGCCGTACAGGCAGCAGAATTTATGCAAGCTGTGCGTGAACGGGGAATTAAATTCGAAGTTCGTTATGAATAAGGACCTGTATTTGCTGTTTAACCAGAGATATGGCGGTTGCGCGCTGCATGATGCAAAAACCCCATCCACCAGAAAGTGTGCAGTTGTTGTGCGGTAACGGGGTGTACGTTCTCAAAGAAATAGGGAAAAAAAGGCACGCTCAACACGAGAGACGGATTTACCCATACGAATTGTCTCTGACGAGGAAAAAGCCAGGTGCTGCAGATATGTACTGAGGTTATGCCTGTTCGTTGTTTCTGTTGTATGGCAAGGGTTCACTGGCACTTCACCGGACGGGGCGGAATTGCAGAACATCTACCTCAAGCCAAAACGAGGAAAGACTACTCGCATATCTTCCTGCTAGAACTCTTTTCATCTGTTAAAGAACATCGCCTCCATGAAAATTTTCTCGAAGTCAGCATGCGTTGTCAGTTCAATGTATTCAATACGCCCAGGAATCTCGTCGGCGACCTTTCGTCGTTCGCCAGAAATGAGCATCTGCTGGGCGCCGGTTCCGGCGGCGTTGCCGACTTGCCGGAAGCGCTCGCGAGGTAACTCCGGGAACATGCCCACCGTTATTGCGCTGCCCACATCCAGATAGGTTCCAAAGGCGCCAGCGATGATAAATTCGTCGATATTTTCCACCTTAATCCCGCCCTCTTCCAGGAGAATCTCCACGCCGGCACGGATGGCGCCTTTTGCTAGTTGAATCTCGTTTACATCGGGCCGCGTAACAACAATGTCCTTCCCATGGCCGGTGTCCCCGGAAGAGGCAAGAACGAATTCTTTGTGCTGCGCACCCATCCCTTCTCTAACATTCGGAGCCCCTTCCCGGAAGGAACCGCGGTGATCGATAATCCCATCTTTAATCAGCTCAGCAATGGCATCTAAGATGCCGGAGCCGCAGATGCCTACCGGAGGTTTCCCGCCGATGGTGTACAGGTTCACCTGACCATCTTTAATCTTTGCTCGTTCGATTGCGCCGGGAGCAGCGCGCATTCCGTCGCGAATGTGCGCTCCCTCAAATGCTGGACCAGATGCACAGGAACAGCTGAGCATCCGCCCACCCACTGCCAACGAGATCTCAGTGTTGGTTCCGATGTCAAGCGCTACTGCAGTGTTTTCCGCCTGCCAGAGGTCGGTTGCAAGCACCATTGAGACATGGTCGGCACCAATAAAGCCGGCAATATTCGGCGGTAGATGAATGAAAGCACCGGGGCTGATGTTCAACGCTATCTCGCCAGCTGGAAGATCGAGCGCCTCACCGACAGCCGGGACGTAGGGCGCCATCGCCAGCTGGCGCACAGGCAAACCGGCTAGCAAATGGTGCATGGCCGTGTTCCCCACAATCACCGCCTCGACGATTTGCTCCGACGAAACATCGACCTCGCCACACATCTCGGCAATCATCCCGTTCAAGACCGCAACTGTCTTGCCCTGCAGCGTCTCTCGACCGCCCTCCTTATCATTGGTGTAGGCAATCCGGCTGATAACGTCCTCACCGTAGCTGATCTGCGGGTTCATGGCCCCTCTTACCGCTAGCACCTCCCCGGATTCCAGGTCCAACAAATAAGCGGCGATCTTGGTGGTTCCCAAGTCAACGGCCAAACCCAGAATTCGTGCACCCTCAGGAAGCACTGCCACCACACGGTCGCAGCGCAGCGCAACTCTCACCCGCCAATTCTGCCGCCTTAAAATATCCGAAAAGTTGAAGAGCACACCCGGGTTGAAGGATACGCTTGCATAACCCTCTGTTTGTAGTGCATCGCGCAGGCGAGCGGTATCGGATCGCAGATCTGTGAGCGATGCCGGCTCCAGAACTAAGTCAACGGGAGTAATAATTGCCTTCCCCGCCAATTTCACACGCTGGCCCTCTACTTGAAGCCGCTGCGTCGTGGCTAAGGACTCAGATGGCACTTCTACCTTGACATCCGTCAGTGGCTTCGCCTGACAGGCCAATCTGCAGCCCTCTTCGAGCTCTATGGGGGTAAAAAACGATTGCTCATCGGAGGTTGGTGAGGATAACTTGCCGCTCACTACGCGCACACGGCAGCCATCGCAAGACCCTTTACCCCCACAGATCGACACGAGTTCGACGCCAGCGGACTGCGCCGCTTCAAGCAGCGATTCTCCGGGGGTGATTTCCACGCGCCGTCCGATGGGCTCAAAATCGATGATGTAGATGAGGGATTCTTTCTTGGGATCAGTCATAGTGATCTTGATAGCGGCATGTTTCCTTCAGACTGCAATAATCGCAAGTTCGACCCCCAGCGATCAATTCCTTCCCAATTCCCAAAACGAAAGTGAGTGACTTCCGAGGGACCATCATCATGCTCTCGGTTAGCCGCACTCCGATAGCAGCGGCATCCAATAAGTCGAAGATCTGAGGTTGCCCCTGCTCAACCGGCCAACCGACCATGCCCGGGCTGAGAGGGATGGTGACCTGGCAATCTGCTTCGCTCGCTTCCTTTTCAAAGAGTGCACATGCAGCGTTAGCCAACGCCTCGACGCCAGCTGACCCCACACCATCCAACGCCAGCCCATAGACGTTGTCCTCCCTGGAGACCTCCACAGCTCGGCGCTCAAGCGCTTCACCGACCGTACAAAGGATAATGACCACTTCCTGGGCGCCGCCCATATGCTTGGTAAGAAGCCCACCAGATAATCTCCCATCGCCTTCAAACTTTAACCGCTCGTGGTGTTGATCTTCAACAAGAAGTCGTCGTGCTAATACCCTTGGCTGGAGAAGCGGACTGCCCTCCTCCAATGCTCTTTCGGTAGACTCAACCAGACGCGGGCTGCGCCTGTGGATTGCTGATGGATCTGCTCCCTGACCGCGCAATACAGCGTCGACATCAAGACGCAAGTCCCATTTGTCAAGGACTGTCATTTACGACTCGTTTTCCGCCCCAAGCTTCCTGTAGTGCTTGATGTATCGACCAGCATATTCGTCCCGTCCACGCAAAAGGTCAACTGCGCGGATTGTCAGACTTAGCTTCATCGGGTCAGTAATGGCGCAGGTAGCACCGGCGGCGATGGCAAGACCCAAGAAAGCCTGGTTGATCGTATGACGCTCAGGAAGACCGAAGGACACATTGCTGGCACCCAGATTGACGTTAACACCGAACGCATCACGCACCATCTCGATGGTCTTCAGCGTCACCAATCCGGCCCGGGAATCAGCCCCAACCGTGAGTACGAGTGGATCTATCACGACGTCATCGGCGGGAATGCCCAGTTTTGAAGCGCGGTCGAGAATTTTCTCGGCGATGGAGAGGCGCGCCTCAGGGTCGCCGGGAATTCCATCATCATCCATCGTCAAGCCGATAACCGCCGCACCGAATTCCTTAACCACGGGCAACACGGCTTCGAGCGAGGCCTCCTCGCCGTTTACCGAGTTGACCAGGGGCTTCCCCGGAACAACAGCTAACGCCGCGGCGAGGGCTTCCCTGTTGGCAGAATCGATACATAGAGGGATATCCGTCACATCCATGACGACTTTGCACACCTCTGGCAGTAATACGACCTCGTCCTCACCAGGTACACCAACGTTGACATCGAGTATATCGGCTCCGGCTTCAACCTGCTTCAGGACCAGGGCACGCACGTAATCGAAGTTGCGCTCCTTCAACTGAGCAGCCAGCTTCTTCCGGCCCGTGGGATTGATCTTCTCGCCGATTATCGTGAACGGACCGTCGGTGTCGATGGTGATGGTCTTCGTTTCACTCTTGATGATGGTCTTCATTATAAAAAAACTCCTTGGATCTAGTGAGTATCCATACCCTCACAACCGAATTTTTCGACCCATCCTCGGTGAATTTAATCAATCATGAAGGATTCTGCAAAGCTCATCGAGGATTTTCCCAGCATTCGCCGAATGGAAACCACTCGAAGGGTGATCCGAGGTCCAGAGACCATTATTCTATCGCGTTATCTATAGCAGTCGCAATCGTTCCAACCTTGGTCCCCGGTTCCTCAAAAGGTAGAGACTTGACAGGGTTTATGAGTCGCCGCGCCCCCTGGCAAGATTTCATCCGGAACATGCAGGAACGAGGACTGCCTGCGTTGATCGTAAAACTTCTCTTCTGCTTCGTGGAAACTCAATGTAATGCTCTTGAATCCGGTCGTTTTCTTTGTGCACTAAACGAGAAGAGCACATAGCAATACTCCTATTTTGAGACGCTGTATGCTCAAATCCCTCATTTGAGAGGCTCTTGCCAATCCCTTCGCCCCAGCGTTTTAGCGCGAGCATGAGCATAAAGGGAAATTACTACTTGACTATTATTAAGTTAATGGTATAATGCATTTGCTATTATATTATACCAACCAATAGTCTTCCGGGACACTAGCAAAACCAGAGGTTGTCCCGCCGGTGGTTCAGAAGAGAGGTGGGTTGCTCGATGGAAGGGATAAAGGCGACAAAAAAATTCGAAAAAGAGATGAAATCAGGCACGGCTTCTCTCGTTTTACTAAGCGTCTTAGCGAAAGCGAAGGATCCAATGTATGGCTACCTTATAGCGAAGCAGATCGAAGCGGGCAGCGAAGGCACCTCAATGATCAAACAAGGGGCACTCTATCCGGTTTTGCGCTCTTTGGAAAGCAGCGGTCTTCTTGAGAGTCAGGTTGAGCCGTCCACCTCTGGACCCCCTCGTCGCTACTACGAAATCACTGAGCTTGGACGAAAATCTCTGTTGGAATGGATGGATATTTGGGGCAAGATCCGAGACTTTGTTGAAGCCTCGTTACAAGGAGTGAGTCATGACTGAAAGCATAGAGGCATACCTAGTAAAACTTAAGCAAGAACTTGCAGGAAGCGACCCCGCGATCACCCAAGACGCTCTCGCGGACGCAGAGGAGCACTTGAGAAATGCACTTGAACAAGTGCCCGAACCTGAGAAGGATGGTTCTGAAGCAGAGGCGCTCATTCCTATCATTGAGAGATATGGCTCCCCTGAAGAAATTGCTTCAGCTTATCGAGAAATCGAGACGCTAACACAACCTGCGCTTGCAGAACTGAAACCAACGGTGGAAAAGCCGTTCCTCAATCGATTCTTTTCCATAATCACGGATGCAAGGGCATGGGGGGCACTGCTGTATCTGATTTTATCCATGATCACAGGCATTGTGTACTTCACGTGGGCGATAACGGGCCTTTCATTATCACTGAGTCTGTTGGTGTTGATCATAGGATTGCCGTTTACCGCGCTGTTCTTACTTTCAGTTCGATCGATTGCGCTTGTCGAGGGCAGAATCGTGGAGGCCTTATTAGGCGTGAGGATGCCGCGCCGCCCATTTTTCACCAACAGACAAGCAGGCTGGTGGGAGCAAGTTAAAGCCCTCTTCCTGGAAAAACGTACCTGGACCGCAATGACGTACATGGTATTGCAGCTTCCATTAGGCATGATCTACTTCACCGTTTTCATCACGCTGATCGCGCTCTCGTTGGGTTTCATTGTGAATCCGCTTTTATTCGGTTCTCCAAATGCCCCCGTGATTAATTTCGGTGGGCAAGCGTATTACGTTACCCCCGAGCTCACGCCCATCGTTGTCGCTGCAGGCCTAATTTTGCTCTTGTCAACAATGCACTTAGCGAAATTTGTTGGCCGTCAACATGGAATGATCGCAAAGGCCCTCTTGGTTGGCAGTCACAGAGGGTATGAAGACTCAATAGAGGGCATTCGAGTTCGAGATTCAAACAGCATGGAGGATCCAATGGAGATGAAAGAGCAAGCCAAAAACGAAATCGAAGAACGCCCACCGTTGTTTGCCGTAATCCTCGCCATCGCAATCTTTGTTGTGGTCATTGGGATCACATTGTTTTTCTTCTTAACGAGCAGCTAGGCAGAGACTTGAAAATAATTTCCAGGGGGCTCTTATTGGATAGATACGTCATATCTCTGCCCATAGTAACTCGTCTTGAACAATGCCCACAGCGAGAAGTTGATTCAATGATTGCCACGGCGATGGACATAGGCATCTAGCCATATCTTCATCTACGATAGATCCTAGAAGAACGAATCTGCCAGAGATCGCTAAATTGGCCACTTCAACACAATCCACTGCGACCTGATTGCTTTCTCAAAATCAGGTTTTCATATCCAATCACAAACGAGTGAGAAAATAACGCTGATCTATTCGCAGGGGACATGGCATGGCGAGCCCAGTCCGGATGATCAATTCACCGCAATCACCCAGCCACAAGTGGAAATCATCGAACTAACTTCAAGGATGAAAGTAGTTATATAAGAAACATTGCCGGACTAATATCCATCCTGGAGCCCGAACGGCAAGTATATTGTCTACACTGACCTGCTCCCACTATTTGGTCCACTACTTATGTTAGACTCACCGCCTGAAACGGCTCCTGGACAGCAATCCGCGCAGCTGGAGTTGGTGGTTTGTAACCAAGTGAACTGTACGGCCTGATATGGTTGTATTCACACCTCCACATCTCAATCAAGCGCCTTGCTTCCTTCAGCGTGTAGAAGATCTCCCAATCGAGCAGTTCGTCCCGCATCCTCCCATTGAATGATTCAACATACCCATTTTCCCAGGGGCTGCCTGGCTCAATAAATAGGGTTCCAATGTTGAGTTTGCGTAACCATTTACAACAGCTCATATAGGTGACCCGCACAGGAATTGAACCTGTAACCTACTGTTCTGGAGTCATTGCCCCTTGTTGTGAATATTATGAGAATGCGCTAATCTATTATTGGGGTTTCAAATACGGTTATTTCTCTCGCTATCCCTCTTCTTTTCACATATTGCATGTGATCTTTCTTCATAGCACAACAGATTGGGGGATAGGAAGACAGGAACGGCGTAATAATCCCCTACAGGTAGGATATCCAGTGGATATTTCTTGATACTCAGGTGTTA
>DAOUEQ010000082.1:0-3616 GCA_034430395.1 Anaerolineales bacterium
GCAACGAAGAAAAGAGCCAGTGCACCAAGAGGGTCGATAAGCACCCCAATTCGCAATGCGCTATCGCCTGTCGGCATCCATTCTATCGATGAGTGAAACGGATTGTGTCCGAGACCATCGATCGTGACTGCGTTGAAAAACACCACCATCGCTATGCCCCACGAGACGACCATGGAGCCCACCGCGATGATGTGACTTAAACGGTTGTCGCGATTCGCCAAAAGCACGATCGTGAAAAACGCCAGAATCGGCGGGAGAGGGATGAGCCAGATCAAGGTCTCGATTTGCATAACACCTTGCCTACCACTTCATCATGTCGATCTCTTCAACGGCGATCGTGTGTCGGCGCCGATAGATCGAGATAATCAAAGCTAAACCGACAGCCACTTCAGATGCGGCTACGGCAAAAACTACCAGCACGAACACCTTGCCGGCAACAATATTCGGCGTCAGGTAGCGCCAGAAAGCAACCAGATTCAGATTAACAGCGTTCAATATGAGCTCAATCGCCATCAGGATCGCCAATGCATTCCGTCGCGCCAGCGCACCGTAAATACCGATGCTAAAAAGCGCCGCACCTACAATGATGTACCAGGATAAGGGGATCATGACTCATCCTCCTGTTCCTGGCTCATCCGCCCGGGCCAGGCGACGATGATCGAACCGACCATCGCTGCGAGCAAAAGCACCGAGGCGACTTCGAAGGGAACGATATAGCGATCTACATCGACCAGCGCCAGCCCAAGCTCTTCGATTAAAGCCTCCGGTCCAACAGTGAGAGTAGGTGCTTCAGCTCCCAGGAGCGGGGTTTGTGCGAACATCAATACCAAACCGCCAAATAGTAGCAGAGCGGCGATTACAGCCGCCCACCAGGTTTTGCTTCTCTGGCGATCTTGACTCCCCATAGAGCGTTGAGTGAGCATAACAACGATGATGATCATGATCGCAATGGCATCGATATAGACTGCGACCTGTACAACAGCCAGGAATCCTGCGTTCAGCAGGACGAAGAACACCGCAACACCAGCTAATGTCATGATTAGCCACAGTGCGGTGTGCACCATGGAGCGACTGGTGACCACCATTATGGCTGCGAGCAACGTGATAGCCGCAACGATGAGAAAAACAATTTGAGTCAGTGTCAGCATTCAAACACTCTCACTAAACTAACTCCCCTGCGACGACCCACTGGAGGCCGCGACTGCCTTATTCACGCTATTTCCTTTGACTCGTGAACGTGCTGCGCGGGCATTAAAGCGAATCAATACTAGCGTGAGCATAAACAAAAATGCGTTAGCGCCTACGTGAATGATGGGCCGATTGATTCCATACTCCACGGCCACCTTTTCGCCAATAGCGGTAACAATCAAGCTCGCCAGCGCTAAAGGCGTAACCAATTTCCAATTGAGGTTATTCATTTGGTCGATACGGATTCGCGGAAATGAACCGCGGATCCAGATGACGACAAAGTACACGATGGAAGTCTTAATAATGAAGTAGAACAGCCCAAGCAGTGGGTATAGCTCCACCCAGGGACCTTTCCAACCGGCGAGGAACAGTGTGGCGGTCAGAGCCGATATCGTGAAAGCGTGCAGGAATTCCGCCACGAAAAACATCCCGAACTTCAATCCCGAGTACTCGATATGGAAACCGGCCACGATTTCGGACTCCGCCTCGAGTAGATCGAAAGGTGCTCGGCCCACTTCTGCAAGCGAACTTACAAAGAATATCAGCGCTGCGATCGGCGCCAGAATAATGAAAGCAATTGGGCTCTGCGCTTCAACGATGGTCGCCATATCCATCGACCCGCTCAAAAGAACAGGGATGAGCAGGGCTATCATCATTGGCACTGCGTATGAAACCATCATTGCTACCGTGCGGAAGGCGCCCAATAAGGCATACTTATTGTTCGAAGACATCCCTGCGATCATGATCCCAAGTGTCCCGATCGCACCAATGGCGACGACGTACAAGACACCGATGTTGATATTCGCGCCAATGAGCGTCGGCGCGAGTGGAATTACAGCCCAAATACCGACAACCGCCATTACTGCTAACAGAGGCGCCAGGTTATAAGGAATGATGTCCGCCCCGGTGGGCGTTATGAGTTCCTTCGTGACCAGTTTTAGCAAATCGGCGACAGTCTGGAATACGCCAAAAGGTCCGACTCGGTTTGGACCCAGTCGATCCTGGATCCTGGCGACTATTTTTCGTTCGGCCCAGATCAAGATAAAGGTCAGCAATAGCATCACTGTGCCGAGAACGAGCGCTCCAAGCACCTGCAGCAGAAAGGTAACTAGATCAGGCGCAAGCCCAAGACCTTCCAGCCAGCCGCGCAGCAGGCTGCCTGTCCATGTAAATGGATCGTTGAGAAATGCGACCATCCATTTGCTCCTTGGTACCCCGTCCTCCCGAACTGGATGATTACCGACAGGCTCTCTTCCAGCGTTCGTTATTCACCGCTGTCTGATAGGAGGGGCACCGGCGTGTTAAAACAAATAGCTGATGAATTTCATATCAGCCAGCTCGATTCTAATTACTGCGTTATACCCACTCAAGGACGCCCTTACGCCAGGCATAGGCCAGGCCAGCGGCAAGGATGAGAATAAAGAGAACGCCTTCCATGACCATATAGAGCTGTAACTTATCGTATGCCACAGCCCAGGGGAATAGGAAGACAGCTTCGATGTCGAACACCACGAAAATAAGTGCGTAGATGTAATACGCACCCTTTAGTTGGATGTAAGTTTCGCCCACGGTCTCAATGCCGCATTCGTAGATCGATTGTTTTATGGGGTTAGGTTTTTTAGGGGAAAGTAGCCAGTTGGCAGCAATGGCAACACCGGGAAGGAGCAACCCCGCTCCGAGTAGTAGTGCGATGAAAACCCACGGCTCGAGCATCTATGACCTTTATAGTCTCTTTACGTTGAATAGATAGAACGGGCGAAGTTTACCATGTCGGTTTGGATGCGTCAAAGAAAAAAGCACGAGTGATTGTGAATAACGCCACAAAGGGAGTGGCATTAACCGCTGGAATGGCGCTACAGGCCACATCCTATCTGTGAGGAAAACATCCAAGAAAGAAATGATATTAATGACTGGAGTAGCCCCAATTTTTAATCTCGTTCTAAAAAACAAGATAAAAATGTCTCGGATTCAGTGCAACCAGTTTATTCCATCTGGAGAATACAATACTGCTATCTGGCTTGGTATATAATCCGACCATGGATTTGCAAATGGACTCCACGGAGTGGACCAACTACATAGAAGGATTTCCTCAAACCCATTTACTCCAGACCTCAGCGTGGGGCATGTTGAAGTCCTCCTTCGGCTGGAGAGTGCGTTGGGTCCAGGCAGACAGCGCCGGCGCACAAATCCTGTTCCGGAAGCTTCCGCTCGGTTTCACCCTGGCATACATACCAAAAGGGCCTGTCGGGGCGTGGCTACCGGAATTGGTCCCAGCCATAAACCGGGTTTGTAAAGAAGAGCGCGCCTTCATGCTCAAGATCGAACCGGATGCAATCTGGGACAACGACCTCGCCGACCGACTCCAAGCCCACGGCTTCAGCCCATCTGCGCAAACGATCCAACCGCAGCGCACGATCACCGTAGATCT
>DAOUEQ010000083.1:0-3690 GCA_034430395.1 Anaerolineales bacterium
GTTAATGTTACCGGTTCAGGCGGCTCTACTACTGGCTCTGCCACTGGCTCTTCAGATACATCTGAAGGTGCTTCAGTGGGTTCAACCGGTTCAGGCGGCGCCTCCGTTGGAGCGCAGGCTGGGAGGATTAAGGCAAAGAGTGTCACAAGAATAAAAAACTTAAAGCTTAGGCGTTTCATGTTTATTCCTCCTTATAGAGAAAAAATCTAATCGAGAATTGTCTGCCGAATAAGGGTTGTCTACATGATGTATTCAGGTACACCGCCTCCTTCCACTTGCGCGTTTAACATCGGGGAGGAGAAATCACTTACCCATCATAGAGCATGAAAATGAAACTGATGTAAACAGAGTGGTCGCATTTATAAATAATTCGAAACAGAGGGTATGTTCTTAGCCTGAGGCAAATCGATAGCCCACGCCGTGTTCGGTAAGAAGAATCTTTGGCGAGGAGGGATCCCGTTCCAATTTACGACGCAATCGGCTTATATAGACCCGTACGTACTCCACTTCGTCGCTGTACTCAGGACCCCAGACGCGCTGGAGAAGATCGCGATGGAGGAGGACCTTACCGGCGTCCCGCATCAAATGATAAAGTAAGGCAAACTCATGCGAGGTTAAGCTCACGGGTTGGTCATTAACGGCAACAGAACGACGCTCGACATCCATAACGACGCCGGAGCGGCTGATCAATTTCTGTGTTTTCTTTACGGGAGTTTCTTCCCATGACGTTCGCCGAAGAATGGCTCGAATCCTGGCCAGAAGCTCGCCAACCCCAAACGGCTTGGTTATGTAGTCGTCAGCCCCGAGAGATAGCGCAGAAATCTTGTCTGCCTCTTCCCCAAGCGCAGAGAGGACAAGAATGGGGACCAGTGAGTTCTGGCGAATGCGTCTCGTAGTTTCAAGACCATCCATATTGGGCATCATTAGGTCCAGGATGATTAAATCGAAGGCGTGTGTGTTGATTAGCGACAGCGCCTCCAAGCCGTTTCCCGCTGTTTTTACCTGGTAACCACGGGCTTCGAGATTATGGCGTACGAAATCTCGCAAGTTTTTTTCGTCGTCAACGACAAGTACCAATGGATCAGTCATCGTAATGGACGCCGTTGAGGGGAAGGGAGAAGGCTATGCACGTACCCTTCTCGTTGGATTCATGCCAAATCTCGCCACCATGGGCGTGTATGAATCCTCGGCAGATGGACAGTCCTAAACCAGCACCGGAGGCTTTGCGGGTAAAGCCTTCGTCAAGTCGGAAGAACGGTTCAAAAATGCGGTCCGCGTATTCTGGCGGGATGTTAGGACCCTCATTCTCCACTCTGACGATTACCTGGCTGTCCTCCTGCCAGGCGGCTATGCCAATCGGTGTATCGGGGTCGCCGTACTTGACAGCGTTCTCAATTAAGTTCCTGATGACGACCTCAATACGGCGCGGATCGACACAAATGAGGGGTATCTCGGGTTCGATATCGAGGATGAGGCGATGACTGAGCGGAGGTCGTACTTGCGCGAAGGAGTTTGTGATGAGGTTAGACAGAACACAATCACTGCATTGTACAATCAGGCTTCCGCCTTCGATCTTTGAGAGATCAAGCAGGTCGGTCGCCAAAGCACTTAGTCGGTCTGTCTCCTGGCTGATTACAGTTAAGAACTCCCGCTGTGCCTCCCGATCCCACTCCACATCCTCAGCAAGAAGCGTTGTCGCAAAGCCTTTGATCGCTGCTAAAGGTGTCCGTAATTCATGTGATGCGGTTGTGATTAAACTTGTTTTCATGCGATCAAGTTCGCGGTCACGCGTGATATTCTGGATAATCTGACCACGACCGACAATTTCGCCATGAGCATCTGTGACCGCAAATGTATTTAGGCGTAGCGTCATCGGACGATCATCCCGATCAATCGACCACTCCACCGTTCGGGTGCCTCGTTCACCGAGTGCTTGATTTAGAGCGGTCCGCACAGCGTCTGAGTCAGGAGATGCCGCGATCAGTCGTTCGCGGATCTCCTGCGCAGATAATCGGTCACTCTCTTCGATCGTTATGTCGGCGAGGTTACATACACTGCGATTGCAATACAATACCTTCCCTTTAAGATCCTCCAATATTAATCCATCGGCAAGGCTCTGCGTGAGGGCTTCCAGACGGCGAGTCTGCTCCTGTAAACGTTCATCACTTCGGGCGTATAGAACCGCGTTTTCGATGGCCATTGCTGCATGGTTCGCAAAATTCCAAACCAGGTTGATCTCACGGTCGCTGAAAACGCGTGGTTCGGGGCAGTATACGATCAAGGCAGCGGGTGGAGCATGCTTGGTAACAAGTGGGACAGCCAGAAGCGATCTGAGGCCTTCATTGAGAGCTCTCGATCGAAACATGGCGTATGAAGAATCTGTCTCAGTGTTGCTGATCTGAACGGGCTGACCACTTCTGATGGCACGCATTGAGGGGGAATTGGGTTCGGAGGGGTCGATCCGAAGTCTTTGAATATAAGACGCAGATAGACCTCTACTGGCCTGTATGCGGAATTCCTCCGAGGCAACGTCCAGCGCGACGATGGCGCAAGTATCAATACCCATCAAGCGGCTCGTTTGTTCCAGGATTCGATCCAGAACTGCACGGAAATCGAGCGTGGAAACGACGGCTTTACTCGTCTCCAGCAGGGTTGAGAGTTCGAATAAACGCTCCTCGATGGATTCTTCCATACTCATCAAACTGCGTACAAGCGATCCCATCTGGTCGGGACGCTTCGAAAATAGCGCAACCTTTGTCCGTTCTGACGCTAAATGTTGTGGCGAACGCCTGATTGCTTGGCTGAATGCTGCCAAATTTTCAAGGGGACGGATAACCTGGCGAGAGAGTAATATCCAGAATAGTGCACCTCCAACGATGAATACACCCATCGCAGCTAATAAGCTCATGTGGAAACTGTTAATTGAAGCGAAGGCGACAGCGGTTGGTCGGCGTACGATAACCCCCCAATCCCCAGCAGGAATAGGGACGTAAGTGTTGAGCCACTCGGTACCCTCATCATCCCTCAATACAAGGTTCCCCTCTCGGCCTTGGAGTACGTTCGCGACAATATCAGGTACGTCGTCTTTCAGCGGTATCAGTAGCCGATTTGGATCGGGATCGGCGATAACTTGACCTGTCGCATCGATGATGCTTACTTGAAATCGCTCTTCAGGTTGGTACTCACGTGAGATAGCCAAGAGAGCTTCCGATAGACTTTCAAGACGAATATTG
Organism: Anaerolineales bacterium; assembly: GCA_034430395.1. Taxonomy (GTDB): domain Bacteria; phylum Chloroflexota; class Anaerolineae; order Anaerolineales; family E44-bin32; genus E44-bin32. Next base: position 3,234 of record DAOUEQ010000083.1, read on the forward strand.
GTCGCGACTACGCCGAGAAATTCCCCCGGTGTATTTCTGATCGGCATGACAGTGGTAGCGACAGCTTGTTCGGTTGTAGGAGAAATTCGCCCCTTAGATATTACTGCTTGGTCCGTAAGGAGAGCATCCTGGAAATACTCACGAAAGGAAAAATCAACCCCGAGTGTAGAACCTGGCCCCACAGGATAATGGAAGATCATCACGCCATCAGCCCCGAGCCTATATATAAGGTTGACATCAGGACGGGCGTTAGCGGTGTCTTCAAATAACACTTCCATTTTGGCGACTTCAACTTGGCGAACAGAGGGTTGTTGTGATAACTGTTGGACTGTGTAGATGGCGTCTGCAAGCGTAGCATCCGTTTCATGGGCAATGGCGCGTGCGAGGGCTAGATCAGCCGCTTTTACGTCGGATTCGAGGCGGGAACTTGATGTGAAATAGAAGACTAAAGCCGCGA
>DAOUEQ010000084.1:0-2088 GCA_034430395.1 Anaerolineales bacterium
CCGCGCGTAATCAGCATCTCTGCCCCTTGTGCCCGTGCATCTGCAAGCAGGTATTCCAGCTTGCGGGTTTTGTTGCCGCCAAATGCCAGCCCGGTCTGGTCGTCCCTTTTAATCCACAGTTGTGGACCCTTGAGTGCAGCGCTGAGGCGCGGCAAGGGTTCAATAGTCGTTGGCAGGTGTGCCAGTTGAACGCGGGGGAGTTGGACTTTCACAAAAATACCCTCCTGCTTATTGCCGGTTAGAAAATCAATTCAGCGATCTACTTGCGCGCGTGTGCGCACGCGCCCGAAGAAACGCATGATGGAGAGGACGCGCGGCATCAAGTTTTTGTATAGTCGGTACTGCAGCGATTTGATCGGGAAATCCCAGGCGCCGACAGTTTGCACGAACTGCGCCCCAAAACCTTCTTTGAACCTGTGGACTCCATACATGGGATCGCCGGGATCGACGCGATCCGGTGCGCCCCAGAAGTCGTAAACCAGGCAGCCCGCTTCTTTAGCCCAGCGGATCGCCTCCCACTGGAGTAGGTGATTGGGCATTTTATCGCGGTGGAGAGCGAGCGACATGCCGTAAAGGTAGTATGCGGCTCTCCCAAAGCGATAGATGATGATGGCCGCCACCGGTTCATCTTTCACTTCTGCGATGAACGGTTGAGCAACACTGTCTTGGATGAACGATCCCCAGGCATCGCGGTAGTATGCAGGATCACGAATGACGAAACCGTCGCGTAGTGAGGTCTCGGCGTACATCTTGTAAAGCAGATTGAGATCCTCCAGACTCCCCCGGCGGATGACAACCCCTTTGCGCGCTGATAAGCGGACGTTGTAGCGGGTCTTCTGCTTCATGTTCGCCAGCAGGGTCTCTTCATCCGGTTCCAAATTGAGAATGAAGGTGTTGCGGAACTGGATTTGCTCCTGGGACTTACACCATCCTAGATTCGACCAAGATCCGAGCATGAGATTCAACGTATCCTGATCCAGTCGCTCGGGGCTGTTATTTATAGGTATCTCGGGGTCCATCTTGACGAAAATAGCGCTATGTTGAGACGCCTGATCCGCAAGATTGCTCAAGACCTGGCTGTAGAGATCGGGATCCCGCCAATTGAGGATCGGGCCCCGCGGGCAGTAGGCGATGGTGAGATTCCCTGTGGTAGTCCTGAAGAGCAGCTGGGCGGCGGCGATGGGAGTTTGAGAGTCATCATTCCAGAGGATGCGCGAAGGCTTCCAGCCGTACTTGCTTTTTAATTCACCCCACTGCCAGCTCTGAAGCAGGTGGCCACCATCGAGGGTGCCCAGGGCAGCGTTCCAAATCTCTTGATTGTCAACAATCGTGAGGGTGAGCATAAACCTTATCCATGACTGCGTATGCGGATAATAAGTTGGTAGAGTCGGGAGAGAGGTGGGCTATAGGGTAGGTCCCAGGCGCCCATGCTGCGGAAGACCTGTCCGCCAAAGCCACGCTTGAAGCGGTAGACGCCCCACAAGCCATCGCTGCGGTGGGTAAATTGATCTTCCAGGGTTTTCTCATCGGCATCCGGAATCCCCCAGAGATCATACGATGCACATCCGCGCGCTTTCGCCCAACGCATCGCCGCCCATTGGAGGAGGTAAGTCGGCATCTTCTCACGGTGGATCGATAGCGAGGCGCCGTAGAAGTACCAGGCTCGCTGACCGCGGGCGAAGACCATCATCGCCGCAACCGGCGCACCCTCGACCTCGGCGACGAAAAGTTCGCACCCTGCGGATGGGTGGAAGAGGTCATAGGCACGCTGGAAGTATGCATGGCGGTGAGCGCCGAATTGATCGCGCTCGGCGGTCTCCAGCGTCATCGCCGCGAACGCCAGGACGTCATTCCAGGGTCGCACCGCCACACCCTTGCGCTCGGCGAGACGGATGTTGTAGCGCGTCTTTTGTTTCATGCGCGCCAAGATCTCGTCCTCATCAGGGGTGAGATCTACGGTGATCGTGCGCTGCGGTTGGATCGTTTGCGCAGATGGGCTGAAGCCGTGGGCTTGGAGTCGGTCGGCGAGGTCGTTGTCCCAGATTGCATCCGGTTCGATCTTGAGCATGAAGGCGCGCTCTTCTTTAC
>DAOUEQ010000085.1:0-4542 GCA_034430395.1 Anaerolineales bacterium
GCGAACCAATTCATCGATCATTACCTGAAGCGCATCGCCGAAAGTCCCATTGTCCTCTTCGACCCGCACGATGTCGGGGTGATCCGTTTCTGTGTATTCTAATCCCTCATCCCAAAGCTCCTCGCTGAGCTTTTCGCCAGGTCGGATACCCGTGAATTGGATTTGAATATCCTTCCCGGGTTCAAGCCCGGAAAGACGGATCAAGTCCTCCGCCAGGTCGACGATGCGGATCTGCTTACCCATCTTCAGCACAAAAAGATCACCTGTTCCGCCTATGCTTAAAGCCTGCGTAACCAAGTGGACCGCTTCAGGAACGGTCATGAAAAAGCGCTTCATCTCCGGGTGCGTAATCGTAATCGGACCGCCATTGGCGATTTGGCGTTTAAATATAGGTACGATGCTGCCGCGGCTGCCGAGCACATTCCCGAAACGGACGGTTACGAATGTTCTGCCGAAACGTTCCGCTGCATCATGTACGATCATTTCGGCAACCCGCTTAGTTGCGCCCATCACACTCTTCGGCTGCACAGCTTTATCAGTGGAGATCAACACAAAATATTCGGTACCACATGCAAGAGCTGCATCTACAACGCTTTTCGTGCCAAGCACGTTATTGGTGACCGCCTCTTCGACGTTGAGTTCCATCAGCGAGACATGCTTATGCGCCGCAGCGTGGAAAACAACTTCCGGCTGCTGGCTGACGAAGATATCTCGAATTCGCTCGATATCACGTATGTCTGCGATCACGGGGATAATTGGTAAACTGGGAAATGTCTCTCGTAGTTCGAGCATCGCTTCGAAGATGCTGTTCTCGCCGTGGCCGAGCAGGATCAGCTCCCCCGGATTCCAACGCGCAATCTGACGGCAAAGCTCGAGACCGATGGACCCCCCCGCTCCGGTCACGAGAACTCGCATTCCAGTTATTTTTTGACCAACAGCCTTATCATCAATTTCCGTCGGTTCCCGCCTGAGCAGGTCGGTGATATCAATCTCACGTAACCGGCTGACGCTGACCTTCCCGCCGATGAGCTCATAAATCCCGGGCATCGTGCGGAAGGGGATTCCATTCGACTGGCACTCTTCTGCCAATACCCTTACTACATGGCCGGGCGCTGTCGGGATGGCGATCACCACCTCTTGTGCCAGTACACGCTCGACAACATCGTCGACTTCATCAAGCCCGCCCATGACCTTGATGCCGTGAATCTCCATCCCGATTTTCTCTGGATCATCATCGACAAAGGCCACAGGGGTCATCAGTAATTGCGGGTTGCGCTGCATCTCGCGCAGCACGAGGACGCCTGCATCTCCAGCACCGGCGATGACCACTCGTTTGCCGCCGCGAAGCTCACTCGCTTTTTGGCTGATCTGCCCGCTTTCGGCTAGGAATCTGACAATGATCCTAAGGCCACCGACACTGAAGAGTGAGAGCAGCCAGTCGATGCCGATCACCGAACGCGGGAAACCAAGGGCAAATCCACCCAGAGCTCGAATGGAGACTACAAGGACCCCCACGCCTGCAGATGCGGCAAGTGTGGCCACAAAGATTAACCGTAATTCACGCACACTAGCATAGACCCAATAGCGGCGATAAAGACCGAAGATGTAATAAACGAGTGGTTTAACGATGATTGCGATAGCAACCATCGTCCAAATCGAGGGGAGGTAGTAATTGAATAACGGTCCCACATCAAGGCGCAACGCAAAGCTCGCCAGTACAGCTGTAACTATCAACACTAAGTCGGCCAACAATAAGGTTCGATTGCGGATCTGTAGGATAGGGCGAGATTTTCCAGTAATCATCGGTTAGCTCGGAACCATTCTACCGTACGACGTAGCCCATCTTCCACAGTGATTTCCGGGCGATATCCCAACGCTTCAGTTGCTCTGGTGATATCAGCCTGAGAGAAGCGGATGTCGCCTTCACGCGCAGGCCCGTATTTTGGCTCCTTGGCCTCTGGGAAGAAACGGTGCAAGATATCGACCAACTCGAGGATCGAGATCGATTTTCCACCGGACAGATTGAAGACATTACCCGCCGCACCTTCGACTTCATTCGCCTTCAGGATCCCCTGCACCACATCGTCAACAAAGACAAAATCGCGCGTTTGACTTCCGTCCCCATGGATGGTTACCTGATTCTTGTCGATCAGGTCTTGAATGAATAGCGGAATCGCCGCAGCATAGGGCGAATCGGGTGATTGGCGTGGTCCGAAAACGTTGAAGAACCGTAAGCAGACAGTTTCGAGGCCATAAGCACGAGAGTACATCTGCGCGAGTTGTTCCATGGCGAATTTCGAAGCGGCATAGGGGGATATCGGTATCGGAGAATCACTCTCAAAGACAATCTCATCACGCTCACCATACACAGCCGCGGAAGAAGCCAGCACAACCCGACGCACTCCCGTCTCTTGTGCACCACGCAGGATATTCAAGGTGCCCATAACATTCGTGTCATAACATTTAGTTGGATCTTCCATTGAGGCGGGGACAGAGACGAAGGCTGCGAGATGGAAGACCGTGTCCGCCCCTTCTACTGCACTTGCTACTGCTGCATCATTACGAATGTCTTCTACATCAAGCTCCACATCTAACCCGGCCAGGTTTTCCCCTGAGCCTGATGATAGGTCGTCAAGCACATGCACCGTATCGCCGCGTGCAAGGAGAGCTCTAACAAGGTGAGAGCCGATGAAGCCTGCGCCGCCGGTGACTAAGACTTGGTCCATTCTCATACATACCCTAAAGTTACATAAGCAGTAAATTCAATTCAACGTTTTGCAGAACAAGATATTCATTAGAATGCGAAAAAGCGCGTAATCTGCTCAAAGAGCTCCGGGTTAAGGTGTTCAAAACGTGCAGTATAACTCGTAATCCCTAGGAGAATTCCAACGAAAGCGGAATAAAGGGACAAGACCAGAATTAATATTGCCATAAAACCCTTGAAAATCGATGATACCTTTTCTGAAAGAAAGGTTATACCTATACCTATGGCGCTTGTAAAGCTTGCTGCCAGTGAAAAATCAAATAGGTACCGCATTGAATTAAAACTTATCAAGCTCAAAGGGAGCAGCAAAGATAGCGTCAAGACGAGCATGCCTGCATAGATAGTATTTCCCTCGTTAGAAATGAAAAGCATAAATACGTCCCGAGTTTTTTTCTCTGGTTCATCTAGCCATGCCCACACTTTACGGCAAGCCAGGAACACAGGGAAGCACCCGACCAGAATTATTGGTGAAGTGAAAAGGATACCGGCAACCTGCTCTGCATGATAATTTGCTACAGCAGTGGCTCTCAAAAAAGGAATACCTGCTACTCCCCAGATTGGTTTGATGAATGGGAAGACACTCAACGTTCTAAATCCATTGAGGAAATAGTTATAGAGGTTTGGTACTATATTACGCCAGGAGAAGAAATCTCGATAAGAACTAGCCATACCCCAAGAAGTAAGCTGATAGCGGTGCCCAAACTCGAATATACTCCCAAAACGAGCATAGTTGTACCAGGCTAAGAGAATCAACCCAATAAACACTAATCCATAGTAGATCGAGTAACGGCGAAAGAAGGTGATCAGTACCTTTCCGTTACCGTGGTCATCCTTCAATACATGTTTAAATCCAACTACGCTTAATATCAAAATTCCGGGAAGCAATGTAAACCTTGATCCGAGTGCGCCAACAAAAAATACTCCACTCATCGTAATAAAGAGATTTCTTCGATTGCCAGGGCTCATTCCCATGAGGAACCATAATAATCCCCCCATGAAAAAGAATTGTCCACTTGCTATGGCGGCCTCGTAAACCGCTGGACGGCCTAACAACCAGGGCGCCGGATTTCCAAGACAAATCAGGAAGGCTAATGGCAAGATTGTCCAAGCTGCAAGGTTAGGAAAATATCGATTCCAAATCAGTCTGAGCGCCAATAAGCTGAAGGAAATTGATCCGATCGTAAAAAAGTAGACCAAGAATTGATCACCGATTTCGGTTTCTTGAAGTGATTCGAATACAGCTGTAATAATACCGGGGGTTGGTCCCCAATACAGATAATAGTTGCCGTCATACAAAGATGCATCCCAAAGATAGGGAATCTCTTTGCGATTCTCAAAAGTGTATGGGTCAGCAAGCAACAGTATTTGGTCGCTTGGCACAACTGATAGATGCAATTGCCCGGACTTGAACGCTTGAGCTTGGAGGTGAAAGTAATTAGTTGTATCCGGCCAGTCAAACCAAGTTCCAATGCTTACGATCCAGGTAAGCACTCCAACCGTGAACAACATCGCAATTGTAAGGAAAATATCTACTCTTCTCTTTCGCCGTGTGACGACAAAAGAGCTCCCCTGACATACTATGATCCCTGCGAACCATTTCTGAAACCTGGATATTGAATATGAGTTTTGAAATCGGATCAACCAATTAGACAGTGGCCTTAGGAGATCCTGACTCCATATCTTTTTTACGATCCAGGTGATGTGCGGTGAAAGAGCCAGAGCACTTCCGCATCCAAGTAGAAAGTATCTGGCAGGGCCCCAACCAGCATCCCGATCTA
>DAOUEQ010000086.1:0-76531 GCA_034430395.1 Anaerolineales bacterium
GTCGTTGGGATGATATTTAGAGCTGCAGCTCGTGCCCGTCGCAGATCTTTGTGCGGCAGGTCGAGAATGCGCTGATCATTTGTATATGAATGTATCGTGGTCATGATTCCGCGGACGATCCCAAAGTTATCCTGAGCAACTTTCGCCGCTGGGGCGAGGCAATTGGTCGTGCAGGATGCATTCGAAATGATGTTATGCTTCTCTGGATCGTAGGATTGATCATTCACACCCAGGACAACAGTTAAGTCGGGATCTTTCGCTGGTGCGGTGATAATCACCTTCTTCGCACCCGCATCGAGGTGCTTACTAGCATCGGGACGACTTCGGAAGATCCCCGTGCCCTCAATGACAATGTCTACCCCGAGATCCTTCCATGGAAGCTGTGCGGGATCTGGGATGGAGAGTGCTTTGATGAAGTCACCGTTGATGACGAGCCCATCCTTTTTAACCTCAACCGTGCCATCATACTTGCCATAGTTCGAGTCGTACATGAAAAGGTGTGCCATTGTAGGCAGATCACCAAGGTCGTTAAAGGCGACGATGTCAAATTCCTCTCCGTACTTCTCTTTCATGATTTTTACGACTTGCCGGCCGATGCGGCCAAACCCATTAATACCAATTCGAGTTGCCATATGCTTGCTCCTCTGTGATTTGATTACTGCTAAATATATCCGTTCGAGCCATTCCCATCGATTGGCAAGAGCTCTAGCGGTCCGGTACGCTCTTCAAGTAAAGCGATTAGTGTTTCCGCTAACACACGCTCATCATGACGTGTGGGGTTGGTCCGATCGATCAGATCAGCCGCGTATTGTGGCACAGGACAGGATCCATCTAATGTTGGATCTACCGCCTCGATCCCGTCTGGTAGATTGACATCCAGATTGTTGTTCACGACAACAAGATCAACGAGATTCGATTCGATATGTGCCTCAATCGCTGCAAGGTGGTCACAGCAATCCATATGGTCCGTCTCCCCCAATTGTGTTGCCACATTGCAGACGAAGACTTTGAAGGCCTTGCTAGCCTGAATTGCACTTGTGATCTCCGGGATGAGCAGGTTGGGAAGTACACTTGTGAACAGACTCCCCGGTCCAATCACGATCATATCCGCATTAAGAATCGCTTGCAGCGTGAGTGGGTAGGCACGGGGGTCACTTGGCTCAATCTGTACTCTACGAATACGGCCTAGACCTTCCGTGATGTGACTCTCCCCTTCAACGCGTACAGCTTTACCCGCTGAGGCCATCTCCTTATCGGCAACTAGGATTATATCCTGCGCTGTGGAAGGAAGAACATGGCCGCGAATCCCTAACACACGACCAGCATCCAAGATCCCTTCCTGGAAACTTCCTGTGACTCCGGATAGCGCAGCGATAAATAAATTCCCGAAGGAGTGCCCATCAAGCTCCTCCCCCTTGCGGAACCGGTATTGAAAGAGTTGGGTAAGTAAGTCTTCATCTGCCGACAAGGCTGCCAGACAGGCACGAATATCCCCCGGCGGGGGGAGGTTCAGCGACCGCCGGAGACGACCGGATGAACCGCCATCATCGGCAACAGATACAATTGCGGTGAGATTCGCGGTATGTACCTTCAAGCCGCGCAGCAGGGTTGAGAGTCCCGTTCCACCGCCGATCACTACGATCTTCGGTCCCCTCCCCAGACGGCGATGGTTTGACACAACCTCAACGACGGGCTTACCCTGTCGGACATAGGGCGCTAACAGAACTCGATTCAAGCGAAAAACCGCATAAACCAATATTACGATTCCGACGCCTCCAAGGAGAATAGCGCGAAGATAGTGGGGAACCACACGAAGGCTTAATGCCGCCAGCGTAGGGGAATTTGGGTTTGCCCAATATATATCGAGCAGGATAACGGCAACACCCAGCCCGATAAGAGCGGTGCCTAAGACCATTAATGGTAGCCAACGCTTAACACCTAATCCAGGCTCAAGCCAGCGAACAAGAAGCCGCCAACCTTGCCTGGACTGACCGGTTGAACTCGATTTGTCCGTCCCTGATTTCACACCATCGAATATACCAGAGGGGTGGAGGAGCGTCAACGAATTATGGGGTTGACAAGTATTCTATTGAACTCTTTTGGGTATAATAATGCCACGATACCCTACAAAAGGAGGACGGCCCATGGCCAGCGTAACGTACGACAAAGTAAGTAAGCACTTCGGAGACGTCATTGCTGTAAATACTATGGATATTCAAGTTGAGGATAAGGAGTTTCTCGTGCTCGTTGGGCCGTCTGGCTGCGGAAAAACAACAGCCCTTCGGTTGCTAGCTGGACTGGAGGAGATCACCGAGGGAGAGATACGGATTGGAGATCGAGTCGTTAATGATGTCGCACCGAAAGATCGTGATATTGCGATGGTTTTCCAATCCTATGCACTTTACCCTCACATGTCCGTCTACGACAATATGGCTTTCGGTCTAAAGCTGCGTAAAACCCCCAAGGAAGATATCAAGCGGCGAGTTCAAAATGCTGCCGATATTCTCGACATCGACCATCTCTTGGACCGCAAACCTCGTCAGCTTTCTGGTGGGCAGCGGCAGCGCGTTGCGGTTGGACGTGCAATCGTGCGAGAACCGAAGGTGTTTCTGTTCGATGAGCCGCTTTCGAATCTTGATGCGAAGTTGCGCGTTCAGATGAGAGCTGAGATTTCCCGCCTGCATAAACGCCTTGAAACGACTTTTATCTACGTCACGCACGATCAGGTTGAGGCCATGACCATGGCGACACGGATCGCCGTGATGAAGGACGGCATCCTACAGCAGATCGATTCGCCGCAGAATCTCTATGATTTCCCTCACAATGCCTTCGTTGCGGGTTTCATCGGGTCACCGGCGATGAATTTCTTTAACGCCAAGCTCGAACGTGCGAACGGCGAATTAATAGTTGATGCGGGAACATTCAAGGTGCCCGTACCTGCCAGCAAAACCAGTATGTACCAGGCACACACCGGGAAGGAAGTTATATTTGGTATCCGACCCGACGACATCCATGATCCCGACTTCACACCTCCCGGCATTGAGGCCGCGCCAGTTGAAGTTGAGGTGGATGTGACCGAACTCATGGGGAACGAGATTTTCGCCTACCTCCTCGTTGGAGATGATAACTTTGTCGGGCGGATTGATCCGCGCACGAAGTACAAAACAGGGGATCAGGCTCAGGTTGTGTTCAACATGGATAACATGCATCTCTTCGAAACTAAAGGGGAGAAGCTCCGAATCAAATAATAACGAGGTATGTATGAATAAAGCCCCCGGATGTTCCAGCGCGGGGCTTTATCATGTCACCAGAGGGTGAGGCTCATGGCAGATTTCAAGCTAATGCGGGAATTACAGCAAAAGAATACGTCAAAGATTGTTCTGCTTGTCATGGATGGCCTGGGAGGCATACCACTTGAACCAAGTGGTCACTCAGCACTGGAAGCAGCTAAAACGCCGCACTTAGATCGACTCGCCAAAGAGGGAACCCTTGGTCAGTTCATCCCGATCCGACCGGGCATCACTCCCGGATCGGGACCAGCCCATCTGGCGCTCTTTGGATATGATCCACTTGCATACGATGTTGGGCGTGGTGTGCTGGAAGCCACCGGGATTGGCATGGAGATTGGGATTGAAGACATCGCCGCGCGGGGCAATTTTTGCACATTGGATTCAAGCGGCAATATCAGCGACCGCAGAGCCGGTCGGATCTCCTCCGACGAAGCAATACCATTGGTACAGAAGCTTGATGAAATCGAGATCCCCGGAATATCGCTTGATGTACGGCACGTGCGTGAATATCGCTTCGCGGTTGTGATGCGCGGCGCGGATCTTAACCCCGAAATCGCCGATACCGACCCTCAAGCCACCGGAATCCCGCCGCTCTCCGCCCGTGCCGAAAAGCCCACCTCGGAGAAAGCCGCGGAGTATTTCAATCGTTGGATCGAACGGGCTGGTGAAGTGCTATCTACTGAGAAGAAAGCGAACGGATTGACATTGCGCGGTTTTTCAAGCGATCCTCGCTTGCCCCAGTTCACTGAAATCTATGGGCTCCGCTCTGCCAGTATCGCAGTATATCCAATGTATCGCGGCGTCTCCCGCCTGGTGGGCATGGATGTAATCCCCTTCGACGGCGACTCTCCTGAACAGGAATTTGAGACGGCGGCGAGTCAGTGGAATGCGTTCGACTTCTTCTTTATTCATATCAAGAAGACCGATTCCAGCGGGGAAGATGGGGACATCCAAAAGAAAGCTAAAGTCATTGAAGACGTGGATAATGCGCTGCCGGTGCTGCTTAACCTCAACCCCGATGTTCTTGCAGTGACCGGAGATCACTCCACCCCAGCTAAACTCAAGTCTCACTCCTGGCATCCAGTCCCGTTCCTGTTGTGGGCACCAGAAACAGCTAGAATGGACTCACAGGACACCTTTGGTGAGCGATCTTGCCAGTTGGGAGGCTTGGGAACATTCCCTGGCACTGACATCATGCCCCTGCTGATGGCTCATGCAAGAAGGTTACGTAAATTCGGAGCGTAGTCCACCGACGAGCATGATAAGCCAGGCTCCTCCATCTAACCGTCATTCTGAGGAGCTAAAGCGATGAAGAATCTCGTTTCTAGAAGAACTACCCTCCCGTTAAGCGGGAGGGTTTATTGATTCCCATGCATCCTGCTGCACTTGAAGAATTCCTGCGTTATTTTACCCGCAATCCCCATCGCGCGATGCCGCCAATCAACCCCGAAAGAAGCACCGTGATGCCAGCGAGGAGTGCAAAAATGTCACGCCAGAATCGTTCAGGGTAGAGCCGGATGAAGGTGTCGGAGAGCGGAAAAAGCCACGTGCTGCCCTCAAAAAAGATGCGGTGGAATCCAACGAACAGAACACCAAATGCGACCAACAGAAAAATAACAAGAAAGATCATCAGCAGGACCGTCAGTTTTGAACCGGCGATCACCGCTCGAAGAGCGATAGCTCGGCCATCCAGCCACCACAGCACCGCGGCGAGGCTGAGCAAAAAGAAGATTCCTGAACCCCACACCTTCCACACCGTTTCGAGCAATTCTTTTACATCCTCCATATGCTTGAGTTCACGCTCATTGTGCATGGGCGAACCATCATCGAGCGTGAAATTGTCGAAGTAGTTAATTCTTGCATCGCTTAACAGGTAGTCGATATCGATGGATGACCAGTAGATCCGATCCTCCATGCTGAAACCATAAAGATCCGAGGGAAATCCTGGCATACGGTATTCAACTTTGACCCAAACATCAGCCGTGTAAAGGACCAGGCGCACGCTCGCCAGGATAATGACAATCGGGAGAAGAGCTTGGATAAGCCGGTAAATCAATCTGGATAGCATGGATTGTTTCACGGAGTTCATTCGCGTCTCCTCAACGAAGGCTTTCCACGCTTCCCTCGAAGATGAAGCGTAGGGCGATGGAATTGGTAATTTGCTCGATCGGTGCCAAGTCATCTGTGAAAACAATACTGGAAACAGGTGTAGGCTGCATATTTTGGATCGTCCGATGCAGAATATCTAACAGCAGGGGATGCGTCTCCTTTGTCACCAGAGCGAGTTCATTAGCGACAAGGTTCTCGGGCCCCGTTTCCATCACGGTCGCAAACACGATAGTATTGAATGTATAGGGTACATCCACGACGTGAACACTTGGGAAAACGACACCCATCGTTCCTGAAAATGCTTCGATCAAGCGCCGGTCATCTAGTGTCCTCCCGATGTTTATCACAACCACACCGTTTGGTTCAAGGTGTGCCCGGACTTCTTCGAAGAATTCACGCGTCGTCAGGTGCCAGGGGATATACGGAAGCCGGTAGGCGTCGATCCCGATTACCGTATAAAGATGTGGACTATGCATAAGTCCCCAACGGCCATCCGCGACGATCGGATTGAGATTGGGCTCCGTCATATCAAACAAGGAACGTCCCACCTCTACGATCTCCGGATCGATTTCCCAACCATCGATGGGTACCGGACCAACAACCTCGCTGTAGAGTTTCGAGATCGTTCCGGCTGCCAGACCGATTAAACCCAGCCTTCGAACTTCCGTATCCTCACCCGGCGGATTGAAATATGGCGCGGCCAAGAAATAATCCCATGTACCGTATGTGGCAGTCAGGTCGGGTGCATATACCGAATGGATCCCCTGCCCCTCATTCAACAACAGCTCACGAACTCCATCTCTTTCGACCACCTGGATATAGTTGTACGCGGATTCAGCTTCATATATTTGACCCGAACTCGCCTTTATCGGACCGTCAAGCGAAAAAAACGCCAAGCCCGCTAAGACAATCGGCATCCACAAGTAGATGAGCGCCTGGCGGCAATCATGCAATCCCAATCCAAGATAGGAAACAGCCATGAGCGCGAAACTAAAAACAAGGAATGTTCGCGCCGTTCCAATGGTTGGAATCAGAAAGAGGACCGGCATAAAAGTTCCAAGTATCGAGCCCATTGTCGAGAGGGCGTAGATCTTACCTGAAACGCGGCCGGCATGGTCCGCATTCTCGATAGAAAGGCGAATAGCATATGGGGAAATGCATCCTAACAGTGTGATAGGTACACAGAAAAGTACGAGGATCGAAAGAAACGACCCCAGCATAAGTCCGGTTTCTAAATGCTCGACTGCCATCGCCGCTCTTAGCAAGACAGGGCGAGCAATGATCGGAACCAATCCTGCGGTGAAGGAGGCCCAGAGAACCAGCCGGTAAAAGGGTGTTGGATACGGCCAGCGGTCGGCCCAGCGCCCTCCTAGAAAGTACCCCGCGGTGAGGTATACAAGGATGAGGCCGATAATGTTTGCCCACACGATGTTGCTTGTCCCGTAGACATTACCCAATAGGCGCGAAGCAGTGAGTTCGATGCCAAGCGTGGTCATCCCCGCGATGAAAACTACGATCAACAATATAGTCCGCCGCATCCTATCTCTCTTCCTGAGCTTTTGATTCGATCAAGCTATTCGCGGAGCGCGAAGATGTCGAGTTGGGGATCCTAAGACCTCACCGAGGTCATCACCATAAGCTAGAACTTGAGTTGTTATCCCCGACCGACGGGCCGCTTCGGCAATTGTATGCGAGCCTTCGGGTCCACCGAAACTGGCTGCGTCAAGCAGTACCAGCACAGGCTGGCGTCCTGTATGCCGCAGTCTGCGGATACCTGCAAGCATGTCGGTGCTGACCGATGGTGTAATGAAAATTGCAGTGGCTCCCTGAGGGATTCTTGGACCTTCGATTTTTAGCACATCTAACAAGGAATTGTTCCCCTCAGCATTCAATACTGCCAAGGACTCCAGAAGCCGTAAGCGTTGTGCCTCGCCGGGCTCGGGCTGAATTACCTGGCGCGCTGCACCATAAGCGATGAACCCTACAGCCCGATTGCGCTGCAAGAAATGCATCGCCAGTGAGGCTGCAGCCGTTACCCCGTACTCGATAGTTGAAGGTGGAAGCTGAAATACACCTTTATCCATCACCTTTGTGCGCTCGTCGGGCTTCTGGAGTTCAAAATGCGGGCTCAGCGCAGCATCGACGATGATCCAAATTTCGGCTAGCGGATCGAGTTCAAATTCCTTTACGATCAGCCTCCGAAGACGTGCTGTTGATCGCCAGTGAATCCTGCTGAAGCTATCACCAGGCACATAATCCCGCACACCGGACGCGTTCGGAGTGATCTGATGTGTACGACGCCTCAACGCCTCACCCCCGGGCAGTCGTCCACTTGGGATTGGGAATCCCTCCAGCGGTACTATCATCGGTAATACGACAACGTGATGAGCAGCGGGTATTTCACGCACGCGCGGGAAGATTCCGAAAGGATCACTTGACCTCAGTGTCATCGGTCCCAAGCGGTAGCGGCCTCGGCGTGTGCAAAGTGTCCTCGACAGCCAGCGCCTCGTTTGGCCTTGTCCAAACCCGGAAGCCACCGTCACCGCTTGATGCACGCCGACATCAGATGTGTCTCCCAACCCCAATCCAATCGCCACGGTGGTAACTCTGAAACCCGGAAGGTCGGATGTATCCTTCGTCTCCACCCATAGCTTGGGGATTCGGCTTAGGTTGGAAAGGGTGAAGCGCTCGATGAAAAGCTGACCTACCTGAGCGCGGTTTGAGCGAGGCTCTCGGACAATCGTCACGCCTCTCAGTGTTGTCCACGACCAGATGAAGGCAACTAGAAGCAAACCTCCCCAGAGATATGAAAGGCTATAGAAAAGATCGCGCCCAGTAACTCTAGCCCCAAGAAGGCTGATAGCGAAAAGGGCGAGGATGACCCGTGCGCGGGAAAACATCAACCAACCTCACCCCCTGGCACTGGGACCTTCTCGAGAACTTCCTCGATAATATCAACTGCGTCAACCTCGCGGATACGTGCTGCGGAGCCGACAATCAGCCGGTGAGCGAGAGCGGGGACAGCCAATGCCTTAACATCATCCGGTAGTACATATTCTCTACCAAGTATCGCTGCCCGTGCCTGCGAGGTGCGAAATAGCGCCAGACTGCCGCGCGGGCTCGCTCCGAGATATATTTCACCGTGCGCGCGAGTCGTTTCGACCAGTTCCACAATGTAGCGCTTGATCTCGTCTGTAATCGTCACGCGCTTCACAGCCTCCTGCGCTTTGAGTAAATCGGCGACTTCGATTACTTTCTCCAGACCCTCGATTGGGTGGTAGAGCTGTTGATTCGACAGCATTTGTACCTCATCATTCGTCGCCGGGTATCCCAGGCTGATCCGAAGGAGGAAGCGATCCATCTGGGCTTCGGGTAGTGGAAACGTCCCTTCATATTCAATCGGGTTCTGCGTTGCCAGAACAAGGAAAGGCTCCGGCAATGGGTAGGTCTTTCCATCGACTGTAACCTGATGTTCCTCCATCGCCTCCAGCAGTGCGGCTTGTGTTTTTGGCGTAGCGCGATTGATCTCATCCGTAAGAACGATCTGAGCGACGATCGGTCCATGCCGGTATTCGAATTCGTTCGTTTTCTGGTTGAAAATCGACACTCCGGTCACGTCGCTCGGAAGCATATCGGGGGTAAATTGGATACGATTGAATGTGGCGCCAATCGATCGGGCGATACTTTTGGCTAGCATCGTCTTGCCCGTCCCAGGAACATCCTCGATGAGAATATGCCCCTGGCAAAGTAATCCCGTGATCGTCAAGCAGATCGCATCTGTTTTCCCTACGATCACCTTTTCGACGTTTTCGAGCAGTTGATTGGTGATGTCTTGTATCTCAGCCATGAATTCTCCTCTGCAAGGTTAGGAAGATGGTCCTGCAGTAAAATGCGTTTCGATTTTACCTTGTTCCTGCAAATGATTGCCTGCCTCTACCTTCGTCTGCGCTAATTATACGATTATCGAATCTAAGAGTTTAGCAAAATCACAAGCATTGCAATCCAGAACATCGCGTAGTTCAAAGGTTTTCTGAGTTTATGTTGCACTGAGAAAAGGACCAATGCCAGCACGAGACCAGTCGCTACGCGTACAATGCCCAAAGGTTCTCTGAAAGTTGAGAATGGGATAAAAAGAAGAGCCAGGCTGTTTGTGAACAACGCCATTACAGTCTCGCTTTTTGCTCCATCCCAGAGAGCTTTCGCCGAAATAGCTATACCCCAAATCGTTGGAAAAACAATGGACGGCCCGAGAATGACCAGGAATAAACCCAGCGCTGGAAGGCTTTCCGTACCGATGCGCAGCAATCCCATCAATGGGATCCACTCAAACCCCGTAGCCATATCACCGCCGCTGCCGATCCCTGGTGCCCCAAATGTCCACCACAACCACACTTGCCAGAGGGCAAACAGCGCTCCACCTGCCAGCAATGTCCATTTAGACGCTTTCGACCCGCGCTGTACAATGTCACTGACCAAAGCTGCGACCCAGAAAAGCAGTGTCGTCTCTTTTGCAAACAGCGCCAAACCCAAGGCCACTGCTCCCAATACAGGTCGTTTTCGAAAACGCCAGAACCACCCGAGGATCACCAATCCATACGCTAGGGGTTCATGAAGATCCAACCCCACCGCGGCCACAAGACCCACCCATAACCCATAGATCAGCGCATAGTGCGAGGGGTAACCCTGCTCGACAATGATTGTGGCAAGCAGCCCTGTAGCCACAACAAGAGCGCCGAGGTTCAGGAGTAAAAGAGACCAGGGGATGAGAGCTTGGCTACCTCCAACAAGGGTACGTGCCAGGACCGGGTAGAGAATGCGTTGATAACGATAGGCAGGAACATCAAGATGCTCGACGACGCTCTGCGGGTTCGGGTTGCGCGCTACATATAGAGCAAATTGTCCGTCGTATCCAGGGCTTCCATCCGGTTTGAGTTCGGCGTAACGAGTGCCGATCTCCGCCAAGGCAGCGGCGTCCATATTGACCAAGGTCAGGCGCCATAGGATATAGGCGCCGGAGATGATGAGTGTGAAGGCTGCAGGCCAAAACGTTTTTACTCGTTGCGCCATCGGATATAGAAAAACAATACGAGAACCAAGGTGGGAAGACTCACTGCTCCTCCAACCCAGAATGAGCATGGTTGATAAGAGAAGTTCACCTCATGAGTGCCCTGCGGCACCCATACTCCACGGAATAGATAATTTGCATGGTAGAGCTCAGTTTCTGCGCCATCCACATGAACACGCCAACCGGGATACATAACATCTGAAAGGACAAGCCAGGTGCCGCCTGGCGTTTTCACCTCGATCTCAACCCGATTCGGATCCTGCTCTTCAAGGATGCGATAGGTGCCACCTCTCCCCCCTTGAGGGATGGATGCAGAGCTTGTCTCAAGGACGACCTGTTCATCCAGATTGAAGTATGGATCAATGACTAGTTCAAGCGCTTCATCAGCGCTTGAGGTAGAAACGGCATTCGGGATCAGCCTCACCCGGGCTGGGTCCTCAATGGGTTCGTAGCGAACCGCCTGTAGATCCCCGGAAACATCTGACGCCAGCCAACCGACATCCATCAACTGGAAGAGTCGCTGCTGATCCGTCGAGGGAAGGGTTTCGAGAACATCAATCCATAGCTGATACCTGTCTGGGACAAAGGGGTCGAAGTTATTCGCCGAGGGTACGCTGTCTAGCGAGGTTGTGTTCGGTAAGCCGATGTCACGGACGACCCGCCAGTCAATACCAGGGTCAAATGTATCGAAGCGGTGGGTCTGAGAGAATTTCAGCGCATACTCCAGGTCAGCAGTCATATACAGACGGTGGGTACGGCCGAACATGGCAACGGATGCTTCATCTCTTTCATATACCCCCTGTGAAATTGAAGGGTTCAAGCCGCTTCCGGCGATGAGTAAGTCAATCAGTAGAATCCCTCCGGCAAGAAGCATTGTTAATCTCACCCGGGATTTGTCGACAAAGAGTGTAAGCAATCCGGTAATTACTAGACCGACACCGGCGATCGCAAATGCACGGACCAAGGTCGGCTCAATGTCTCCCATCCAGCGCGCCCCAAAATATCCCGCCAGACCGATGGTCGCCGCACCTGCCGTCCCAAGGCGGACCCAGTAGAGTGCTCGACCAGAAGGGGTTCTCCATCGATCCGCGCCCATCGCAGCCAGGAGGGCAAGCGAGAATACCAAGAGCAGATTCCAGCGCGCGGGTGCGTGGAACAGGTCAAAGGTGGGTACAGTTTCAAATAGGAATGGGAAGACAGGCGTGTTCTTACCCAATGCGAGGAATACAGTCACAACGGATACAAGCGTGAGAAATCTCCCCATGCCGGAACGTGAAGCTCTACCTCGCAGGCTCGCCACGATACCGACTATTGCGAAAATAAGGGGAATGACGCCAATATAGATCGCATCCTCCCAGAAATTAGCATACCCCCAGTAATTCCCCCTGGCGGGATTCCCGAATAAGTCAGGCAACAGAAGACCGAGAGCGCGCCAAGGCCAGAACGAATATGTCATTGCCAATTCAGGATCAACGGTCGTCGCACGCGGGGTGTTTAATAAATACTCCAAGGTTGGAAGCAATTGGACGGCTGTCAAAACGAAACCCAGGACGCCGGCCGAGAGAAACGCAGTCGCAGCTCGAAGTCTATCTCGCCATGCATGGAGAGAAAATGCGCGCCAAATAAACCAGGCCACACTCAAACACAGGCTGTACCAAGCAGTTTGCGCATGTCCCGCCAACCACTGGAAACCAAAGGCGACCGCCAAAAGGAAGACTGTTGGATAAAGTTGACGGAGATTCTTACGGGACACAGATTCAAGTAGCCTGTCCGTCGCGTAGATGATCCAGGGCAGCCATGCCGCCGCGTGGTTTATGCTGATGAACCAGGTCCTCGCAACCAGGTAACCCGAGAGGCTGTAACTCAAACCGGCGATAACCTGAGAGAGGTGTCCTAATCCAAGACGCCGCACAAGCAAAGCCATCCCAATCCCCGCCCAAATGAGATGAAGCGTTACGAGAACGCCATGCCCGTACTCCGGTCCGAAGATGAAGAGCAGTAGATTCGGGGGATAAAGTAGAGCAGATTGGTAATTCGCGAGCAGCGGAGCGCCCATCCCGAGTAGTGGGTTCCAGAGCGGAAGATGGCCCGACTTGAGCACATCAAGCGCAAACTGATGCCACGGAACGAACTGGAGCATCGGCGTGCCCCAGTACAGGACTTCACCTCTGACGAGCATCGGTCCAAAGAGTAGGATCGGTCCGCTGACGATCAAGATCCAAACCAGATGATTGCGCTGGATTTTCACGGCGATAATGAAACCTCGTAGATACGATATCCATTTTCGATGTAGCGACGGACCAAACCGGATGATGAATCAGGATCCCACTGCCCCAACTCGCGCTCTAAAGGTCCATAGAAGACAAAGTCAACCTGTTGCTCATCCAAAAACTTCTCGCGCTGAATATCATCCAACCCCTCGCCAAAGAACGCCGAAACCATAGACAACAACTCATCCAGGTTTACGCTTTCCGGACCATGCCCAATGAGGACCCGCCCCGAGACCCATGCCGGCAGCGCGTTCCCAGTGTTATAGGATGCCAGGATGATACTATCCCGCGGCGAGATCCTCTCCAATTCTTCGAAGGCTCTCACCTCCCCATCGGGTCTAAAAATGGGGAGATGCGGTTCGGCTACTGCTTGCGTGCCGCCGATCAAGAGAAGAGCGCTTGAAATGAGGGCGCACGCCATGAAGACGCTTACGAATATTTGGCCCCATGGGCGGCGGCGCCATAACTCCGCCATCCCCAGCACAGAAAGCGTGATGATCGCAACCCAGATCCCCTCCGGAAGGCGGCGCTGCAGATTGTGGGGAAAGTATGCCAACAATAAACCTGCCGCCAGCCATCCGATCGGTAAGAGCCATTGGGAGTGGATTTTCCATACCCTCTTTCGGAAAGGCACAATCAAAAAAGGGATCATCAAACCATAGGCCAGGAGATAATGAAATGGATGAGGCGAGAGAATCTGATTCTGTCCTGTCCACGCTGTTAAATAAGGGTCGGTCGAGAAGGAATAAACGAAGTAAGCAAATAATGGCAGCGGCGGGACCATTATTCGTAAGCTGTTGAAAAAGATAGGTCGGTAGATCTGAATCTTTTTCTGCAATAGACCATTCATAAGGACCAGAAGATTATACGCTCCGATCACTGCGGCGAGCGTGAGTACGGATAGAGGCTGGACCAGAAGGAGTAGCAAAATCACGCCTCCTCCAAGCCATGCCCACTTTGGGCTGTCCTCGGCACGCAGAAAAAGGATCACTGCCAGAAAAAGAAGCCCACGGGCGAGGATGAGATGCGGCAATCCGTAGTATGCGAGAAACCCAAACGATTCAGGTGAGATCCACTCCAGCGGCAGACTCCCCAGCCAACCGCTCCCACCCGTTGAGAGTATCACCCACCCCAACCCGCCGCCGATCGTTGCCAGGATCGTCGCCCACCTCCGCCAGCGGAGGTCCTCGAGATAAATGCTGATAAATTGGTATATCACCCAGACGGTGAAGGGTATGCTGAGCACCCGAAAGATATGAAACAGCACGACGAGTTGCAAGTGCAATTCGGGAGGGGCAGCCACTTTCCCGAGCAGTAAGTATGGGAGAAAGGCAACAACGCCTTTTTGGATTTCTGTGCTATACGGGGTGCGGAACAACCAATCCCCTATCTGTCCCAGGAGCATTTTCGCGATGTAGGAATTTCCATCTTCGACACCGAACACAAAACCCGTGAAATGCCATTCGTCCCCTTGAACAGCCATCCCGATCAGATAAGGGAGCGTCGTGATCCCGGCCAGGATCACCCCATACCATAGGCACCAGATTCGTTCTTGTCTCTTCATCGCCTGAACCATAGATATAGCAGGAGGAGCAATCCAAGACCGGAAATCGCGATCCCCCATATAAGGGTTGTCGGATAGAACTGGAAGATGACTTCGTGTTCTCCTGAATCTAATTCAACAGCTCGAAACAAGCCATTCACCGTTGTGAGCGCAGACGGTTCTCCATCGACGAGCACTCGCCAGCCAGGGTATGCTACTTCACTTAAAACCACGACCCCCGGACCGGCCGCCTGAAGTCGGATCCAGTTCGGTGTCCACTGTGTGATTGTGATCGACTGCCAGTCCTGGTTGGTATCAGCACGCTCCCTTTCCATCCATGCCCTGGTTCTCGATCCCTCGAGCCGGTAGAGATAGACGCCGTCGACGATCCCCAAAGAGTTGAGCGAGTCATCTTCAAGAGGGTACTCTGCGGCGATCCATTCGACGTTTAGCCGACTGAGCGCATCTTCATCCACCTGGAAGCCCCACGGAGTGCTGGGATTGCCATCCGGGAAGGATGGCAAGGTGACATCATAGGCTCCAGCATCCAACCCCACCGCGGCTTCCATGTAATCACGATAGGCTGAAAGCTGCAACGGGTTAACCCCATCGGCGAGTTCCACACCGTTTAATACGGCCTGAGGCTGGGGCACGCTGTAAGATGGGGAAAATACACGGGATGCGCCATGATCCGATTGGAGAGAACTGACCACACCGGAACGGTCTGAAAGGATAATTTTCGTCGATTTCGGCTCGATAAGCCCGATATTGACCCAGAGAAGGTCGATGGCCACAACACCGAGAACCAGGGGGATGATCTTCCGTAGAGAGATCCTGCCGGAAATGAAGGTGCTTATTAGCGCGAATGCAAGGAATGCCATAATCACGGGGCCAAGTTGACGAATTGAGTTCACCCCGCCGATGATCGCTACCCCGATATTTACCGCCAGGATGATGCTTGTTATCACAAACAGCCAGATCTTCACGGCCCTGGTCTTAATAACGTCATTGTAGGAAATCAGAGTATCGAGACCGTAACCAGCGAGGAAAGCCCAGCCGAGCGCGCTGAGAAAAAGGAAACGGGCAGGTACGCGGAGGACATCCGCCCCAGGGATGGCGCTTATGAGGTTAAAAAGCGGGGTTGCAGGTCCCAGCGCGAGAATGGTTGAGAAAACCGGCACGCCGATCCAGAACCAGGGGCGACGGTCTGTATTGAGGATCGCCAGGATGGAGATGACCAAAACGCTTGCGCCAAAATACGCCAGCCATTCGGGCGTGTAATCCAGAATTGAGATTGTCCCTAGCAGCCCTTCGAGCGGGAGCGAGAAGAGCGCCCGTTCGCTCGCACTGATGCCGCTGCGGGTGGATTCGCGCAAGAATTCCCACAACGGCAGACCCAAACACGCGGCGATCGCTGCCGTAAATATTCCTGCAACCACTGCAGCAAGCGCGATCTTACGCAAGTTCTCCGGTTCAGTTTGCCGGTCCCGCAACGTGCTGCGTAGTCCATACGCCACAGCAAGCCCGATCAAAGGGATCAGCCAGCGCGGATCGGCACGGAAAACGAGACCCAGAACCGCCCCCGCCAGGGCGCTCCATCTAAGCCACCTACCCTCGGTTCGGATCTGACGCAGGGTCTTTACCGTAAGCAGGAGAGCCCAGGGGGTCCAGCTAACCGCACTAACCAGCCCGACATGCCCAAGGGCAATGTGGGCGACGAACTTCGGCGCACCTCCAAACACAATGCCTACGAGTACAGCCCCCCACTTGCTCAACCCCTCCTCTCGGGCAAGCGCCCAAGCCCCCAAACCCGCCCATGTGAGATGCACCCAGAAGAGGGTGTTAAAAGCGATTGCACTAGGAAAAGCCACCGCCAGCCAATTTGGAGGATACCAGAGACCGGAAAGCGGGTCCGCCGCGAAAGGAATGCCGGATAGGATGTTTGGATTCCAGAGTGGGATCTGCCCCCACTCAGCAATCGATTGATGAATCCAAACGGCATTCGGCCAGTGAGAAATCAGCAGATCGCTGAAACCCGCACCCGGCCAGAACGGCACATGCTGAGGCCGCAATGTGAGCGGCAGGATCCACAGCGCGCCGGCGATCCCCATCACGACAAGGGCCAGCATCCACTCTCGCGATTTTGTGCTCATTGGGAACTAACCTTGTAGAGTCTAACCTGGCCAAAATCACCGATCAGCTCCAGATCCGGAATCCATGCTGGGCTCCCGATCTCCTGCTCGCGTGGACCGTAGAAGACATATTCAACCCCTTCATCGAACAGCATTTGCATGCTTGAAGATGCAGTAGCTCCGGTGCTGAAGAGCTCTTCCACCTTTTGTTTTTGAAGATCCGCGTTTGGCGTTTCGAAGGGATG
This sequence comes from Anaerolineales bacterium, assembly GCA_034430395.1. Taxonomy (GTDB): domain Bacteria; phylum Chloroflexota; class Anaerolineae; order Anaerolineales; family E44-bin32; genus E44-bin32. The sequence goes on from DAOUEQ010000086.1 coordinate 16,655, forward strand.
ACCGTATAGAACACGCACGGGGGCGAACGCAGGTATGCGATTTCCCGTCTCCGGCGCTGCCAGAATGAGCGACCCCTGCGGCAGATTCTCTGCCGTCCACTGGTACGCCGTTAGTTCATCCGCGTAATGGACTACGGCTGGCTGGCCCTGTGTTACACCGAGCAACCCGGCTGACACGACGAGCAGGTTGGAGGGTAGGACGAGCAAAATGAAGATCGACGTTAGAAGACGTGAGCGGGAAAGCTTCGAAGCGAGTGAATGCCATCCAAGCCCCGCTAACGCCGCCATGGGAAAGAAGAGACCGAGCGATAAACGCCTTTGAAACGGGATAGGGATGTACAGCAGGATCACGCCGGTCAAAAGCCAAGATAACAGCAGGCGCCCCTCTTTCGTCCGTGCGGGTTTCGTACGCCAGATCCCCACCAACGCAAGGATTAAAACCAAACCATACCCTATGAGATAGTTCAAGGGCGGCGGAGAGAGCGTCTGGTTTTGGAGGTTCCAGGCTGAGACTACTGGATGGGCTCGACTTACCCAGAAATCATAGAGGAGCCATGGGGCTGCTCCAACAACCAAGCCCAGGATCGGGGCGAGGTTGGGGATCACCCATTGCTTGAATGCGGGTGCGCCGATCTTCCGAAAATGCAGGGTCGCCTCCCAGAGGTACCAGGCGAAACACACCGCGAAAAGGCTCAGAGCGGAGAAAGGCAGCACCGCCCCGATGATCGTCCCGCATAGAAGGGCAAGTGCCAGCCGAAGTCCGGGTCGATCTTGCAGCAGGAGAAGGACCAGAATCCCTCCCAGGAGTGCGGCCGCGGCAAGCGGGAAATGGGCATTGCCGTAGGCGATGAGAAAGGGGATCGATTCGGGAATGACAAGGTCGCTGGGCTGTAGATTAAACAGCGATGCTGTCAACCAACCCAGACCGGACCCAAAGAGGGTGACCAGCAGCGCACTGCGCCGCGCGTTTTTCTCTAGCAGCGTCGTATGGAAGAGCAGATAAACCAGCAGGAACATGACACCTGCGGCGATGATCCTGACAGCGTGAAAGATGACGATCGTGGAGATTCCGGTCCAACGCGAGAGATGCCCAAGAAACAGGTGGTAGACAAAGAGGAAGGTGCCTGGTCCCGGCTCCGCGGCGTAGGGCAGAGAGAACAGCCAGGAGCCGTCTGCGCCCTGCTTCATTTTGGCGAGATAGGAGAAACCGTCGAGCGGATTTAGCAGGAACCCAGTGAAGACCGTCCCTTGCGGGGCTGTAGAATAGGCGAAGATCGTTGGGATCAGGCTGAGCGCCAGCGCGGCTAAGATCCAGCCGGCGGCGCCTTTCCATGATTTAGGCATCTTCATCGCCAAACATTGTACGTCGAGCCAGCGCAGTATGCCATCCGTACCTTGCGGTGACAACCTTCAAGTATCTATCCTCGCCGTTAGGATTTTCCCTTCGCATTTCACCTCCCAAGAATCAGTGCGGGTAACGGTATGTGGCATCTTGATAAGTATGAAATATCCTGACGGGGGAGATCTAGGATTAGAGGTGGATTAGCACCAGCAGTCAAGGCTCAAAGCGGTCCCCCTTTTATTAGTGGCGATCGTTTATATTCTTGAAGCTTTTCGGATATTCCGATATTATATTCGTGCTTGTCTGAACAACTGGATGTCGGGGCTGCACAATCCCCTATACTGTTACCGAATGCCCAACTACAGGAGTTTATTCGGCTTCCTGCATATCGAGGTGAGGGACTACGATGAAGAAAGTGCTTATTGTCCTACTGGCAATCCTGTTAGGAGCATGTACTGTTACAGAACAGGTGGTCGTGGTAATCACAGCGACATCTCCTCCAGAAACTGAGACTCCTCCACCCCCCACTAACACAAATACCCCAATTCCTACAAACACACCAAATCCAACCCCCACGCCTAGGCCAAGTTGGAATCCGGTAGCAATTGGTGATATTGAGGGAGCCCTAAGAGATGCAGGATATAGGCGCTACCCCTTCACTAACGAAGATGGGGTAAGTGGCTTTGACTGGGTTAAGGAAAGTGGGTACGAGACTGTTACAACATGGGAGAATCACAGTTTTGAGCTGCAAGTTCTCCACGACACATCCCCGTCTGTCAGATTGGAGCACATGGAAAAAAAGTTCAAGGTTCTTGATAGGGTTCTACCAAGTGGGTTTATGGCTCAACTACGCCAGGAGAATGAAGCTTACAACAAATCCGTCCACACGAACTTATCCGGGGAACCGGACCAAAAATTCGCTTATGGCGGCGAGTGGCAGACTGTTTGGGCTCAGTATTACGCAGAAAATACGGTCATTGGTGGCTACGATGTCTGGTTATCAGTGTGGTGGTGGCAATCAACTTGCCCCCCGCAATACTGGTCCTGTTACTACCCCGATTTTCCGGGCTTAGAGTTTTCCGGCGACTCATCGTTTGCTTTTTATTCGATTTATATTGAGCCAATCGACGCCGAGCCGTTATCAAATCAAAGTTCCTAAACTAGGTGTTCCTGCCGTTGATCATGCGCCAGGGTAAGACAAGCACAGATCGCATATACAATCCCCGCCTCGCAAGGGTCGGGGATTTTTCTTTTCTCAGCCAGCCCCCTCTGGTTGGGGGCGATTGTTTGTTCTATTGAAGTGCAACCACATGTACTGTATTTTGTGAAGTGCTTCACACGCCAACATCGAAACGGGAACTCATCCCATTTGTTATCGTGCCCGACCTCAGCCGAGGTTGGGCGTATTAATTCTAGCTAGGAGAGAAGCAAAATGAAGAGTTGGGTCTGGGTGCTTATATGTTCAAGCTTGATTATCGGATGTGCCACTCCCTCTCCGGTTGAGCCAACAATTGCATTCGCATCGAAGGCTGATTGGCCCGAAGACTTTCATTTCTGTCGACCAAAAGGAGATGGAAGTGGAACCTCTGATTGTAGGCATATTCAATCCGTTGAGGATTGGTTGGCCTTAGAACCAATGCTTGGAGAAAGAATTCCAACATGGCCTGAGGATGGACCTTTGCCGCCGTTACCTGAGGGGCTTACCTGGGATTACATGCTATATCAGGATAATGGCGCTAGCACGTACATTTGGACCATAGTTGCGTCGGAGTGAGGAGCATCACTTCAAACCTGATATCTAGCCCCCCCCGCCTCGCAAGGGTCGGGGGTTTTTCTTTGCGTCTTCGTGCGGAAAACTGCGCAGACTTAGGGGCAGCTCACCGCGAAATTCACGAGTTCCCATGGATATCCAACATTATTCCCTTCCTTCATCCCTAAACATTGTCTCACTCGGCCAGCGCAGTATGCCATCCGTACCTTGCGGTGACGACCGTGAAACATCTATAATCGCTTTATGAGCCGGGTATCAAATTTATTCCGATTACAAGAACTGGACCTCGAAATCAACCGCAGCCACGAACGCATCGCAGAAATTGACATACGGCTGGCGGATGACGATGAGGTTAAAGCAGCGCGCTCGGATTTAGAGAGTAAGGAAGAACAGTTAGCCGAAGCAAGGCTGGCAAACTCAAGCGCCGACCACGCAGTAGGATCGCAACGCGCCAAGATCGAGGATACACAGAAAGCGCTGTACGGCGGGAGCGTCACCAATCCCAAAGAGCTCGAGGATTTACAGCTGGAATCCGAATCACTGAAACGTTATCTCGATACGCTGGAGGACCGCCTGCTCGAGGCAATGGTTGCCCTCGAAGAAGCCGAGCTCAAGCATGACCTGGCAAGTCAAAAACTGACTGAACTTGTCGCCAGAAAGAGTGGCGAGAACGAGCTCCTGGCCGCAGATCGTCTTGATCTGCTCTCTATGATTGAGCGCAACAAGACCGAAAGGGAAGCCGCCCTCAGCAACATCAACGCAGAGGACCTGAAGATCTACGAAAAATACCGGCAGCGTTTCGGCGGGGTTGCGCTGGCTCTCCTTACCGACGGCAGCTGTGGTGTTTGTGGCTTGGACCTTGCACGGTCAAAGGAACAAGATATCCGCAGCGGCAACACATTGGTATATTGTGATCAATGCGGTCGCATACTTTATGCAGGATGATCATTAATGATTAATATCATTCGTAATTTATACGTTAGATTGTTTGGTAACTACTTCGACATAGGCGAATTCATCTTCGGCATCGTGCTCGGCATACTCGGTGCCTTCTTTTATTTCAAGCTGGAGCCTATTCGAAATGAGATCTCCGGTTGGTTCGAGGGGCGTTCTCAAGAAAAGGGAAGTCGTCAGAAAAGGGTCTCGGCAGATCGATACCGAGCCGATCTAATCGCCAAGGCTCAATCGATGCACGTTACCCAAGCGATCTTCTCCCTCGAGGAAATCCTCGTTCCACCCCGGCTGCTCGCCCCTCCGATCGCGCAGGATCCAGAGAAAGAGGGGGCTGCTCCTGAAAATACACTTTCTATCTTGCCAACTCTGCCCGATTGGAATTACTTATCTGGCATCTATCAGGCACCGACCATCAGTATTGGACATGCCTTATCCTCAAAGACAAACATCCTCATCACCGGATGGCCAGGAGCTGGCAAAACAACTGCGCTCGCGTATCTCGCCATCCGCTCCGCGATCAGAGATCCAGAAGTTGGTCCTGCCGCAGAGCTAACACCGGTCTTCCTGCACGCTGCAGCTCTCATTCTCGACCGATCTTCGGAAAAAGATCCCCTCAAGCCAATCGTAACCGCCGTCCAGGAATCTGTTTCCAGCGCAGCCGCCTCCCGGCTCCCGGGCCAACTTCAGAGTGAATTTAAGCGCGGTCGTGCTCTTCTGCTTCTCGATGGACTGGATGAATTCACAAACAAGGAAATCCCTTCTGTCTCAACCTGGCTTGAATGCTTGGTAGACAAATATCCTGGAAACCTGATTGTTGCCGCGGGACCGGTCATGTACTTCGACGGCCTCACGCGGGCTGGTCTGGTTCCCGTTCAACTTGCACCGTGGACAGCGCACGATCAAAGCGTATTCATGCGCAAATGGGCTGAAGCCTGGCAGACTCATATCGCCCCTTTGCTGCCCAAGCGCCGGCTTGCGGACATCGATCCTGCCTTGATATCGGGTTGGCTCACGAACACATTCCGAGGCTGGTCACCTTTGGAAATCACATTACAAACCTGGGCTTCATACGTTGGCGATGTGCGTGGAGATCGCATCATCGATAGCATGGAAGCTTATGTCGACCGCATGCTCTCAGCGGGCGAGATCAAATCAACCATGACGACAGCTCTCAACTGGATCCAAAGCCAGACGGGGATTCTTTCAGAACGCTCAATCCGCCGTGGTACACCCATCAATGAAATGGTTGATGCGGGGATTCTCACTCGCCATGCTGGGAATCGTCTGACCTTCTCACAGCCCAATGTCGGCGCATACCTCGCCGCTCGAGAAATTGCAGACAACGGCTCTGCTCCAGATTCACTTGAAATCGGATGGTCACCAGCAGACCTTACGCTTGGGTACCTGGCTGCGGTTGGGGATATATCCGCCATCAGCGGGCGGTATCTGCAGATCAAGGATGATCCCTTGGAGCTGCCTCTCCTGACCTTAGCGCGCTGCCTACCTGATGCACAGAAAAAAGCACCCTGGAGAGCGGATGTCCTGCGTCGCCTTGCCGCGCTGGTGTCCGATCCAAATCGCCCCTATGGACTTCGATTGCGGACAGTTCACGCTCTCTCCGCCGCGAAGGAGGATTCGGTCGCCGTGCTTTTCCGACGGCTGCTTGAATCGGATAAACCGGGCAGCAGAGTCCTTGGCGCTCTGGGCCTTGGAGGCATGCGGGACGAGGATTCGGCAAAGCTTCTAATCCAGACGATTAAAACCAAGCGCAATTTGCACTCTCGCCAGGCTGCATGTCTGGCGTTGGCATCCATTGGGACAGATGAAGCTCTCGAAGGTCTAGGGCACATCTTGCTCGAGAGCGACGAAGGCGTTCTAATCGCAGCGGCAGAAGCCCTTGCGTGCAATCCAGACGAAGGATATGCCATGCTACGCGATGCGATGGAGATGGAAAACCTACTCACGCGCCGAGCCGCAGTTTTTGGCTTGGCCAGGGTTCCAGAACCCTGGGCGATGGAGATACTCGAATCCATTCATCTAGATGATGACCAATGGGTCGTAAGAGGCGCTGCAGCCGAGGTCTTAGAGCAACACCGCAACCCACCCTGGAAAATCCAAGCTCCGACTGATGATTTATCCACCCTTCCCTGGCTTCAAGCCTTCGCCGAGAGGGAGGGATTGGCGGTCGCACCTGGTCGTGCAGCGCTGGAGATGTTGCGTCGAGCGTTGAATAAAGGTTCAGAGGATGAGCAAATCGCAGCTCTTGAAGCTATCATCTGGGCAGGCGGAGATGAGCTGGCAGTGGAACTCTTTCAAGCATTGAGCTCCCCTGAACCTCATTTAAGGGACGCGGCGTACGAAGCGCTTTGGCAGCTCAGAGCATCAGGTGTCGAACTTCGCTCCCAATCCAGATCCAGATCTGCCTGATCCAAACATTCGCCAATTAATCAGAACAAGGCTGTCCAAATAATACCTTTGGACAGCCCTGAATTTCTTAGCGTTATTTGTGTTCGTTCGGTTATTTCTTGCTCGGTCGGTCTAGATTCGCTTTGATATGGTTCTCAACCTCTTCGGCAGACAGCCCGTCGATCGATATGATCTTATCCAGACCCCGCTCACCGGCAACGATCTCGACCTTGTTCTTCCGAATACCCAGCACCTTTGCCAGGAAGGCTATCACGGCCCGATTTGCCTTACCCTCCACTGGCGGGGCAGCGACCCGGATCCGTACCGTGCCATCCTCCAGGATGCCTCCAAATTCAGTCTTTCGGGATCGTGGAGTTACACGAACTGTAAGCGCAGCCCCCCTTTTCCCATTATGAAGTTTAAAATCCCTGTGTTTTGTCCGTTGATTCAAACGAGTATCCCCACTAACACTCTACCGACTAGCTCAACCAGAAAAAACAACACCAAGGGGCTAAAATCAAGTCCCCCCATAGGGGGTAATAACCTGCGTATCGGCGCGAGAAATGGTTGAACAATCGCATCCAAGAATTGGCGTATTGGGTTAAACACTTCCAAGAAATAACCGACCAGAACATCCGCCAGGATAATAAAGGTGAACGCTCTCATGATGATAATGATTGCACTTGCTAGACTCGTCAAAGGCACTCCTTTAGATTAAGTATTTTGTATCAAACACGGATCTACGACGAAGAAACTCGCTCCCGGTAAGAACCTGCATTCCGTTTAAAGAACGAGATGCTTCTCTTCGTTCTGCATGACCGGTTCCCTCTTTATGTCATTCTGAGGAGCGTCGTGACAGAGAATCTCGTTCCCGGAACAATGACTCACCCGTCCAAAGAACGATATGCCTGGGTCGCTACCCATACCCAATACCATTTGTCAGAAATCTCAAAACTAATGAGGGATTCTCCCTCAGGGATTATTTTACCGCAACTCTATCGAGCGTCAGTGAGACGTGGTCCAAAGATCGCTCTCCCTACTCGTACGATCGTCGCCCCCTCCTCAATCGCGATCTCGTAATCGTCCGTCATGCCCATCGAGAGCTCTGACAGGTCTGTAAAGAGTTTCTCTTCCAGGAAATCCCGAAAGTTACGCAAGCCCTGAAATGTGGAACGAAGAACTGAGGGGTCCGCTGCCCAGGGCGCCATCGTCATCAAACCTCGCATATCCAGATTCTTAAGATCACGTATTACCTGGATTTCCTCGACCGCGCCCGGCCAATCTTCCTTCTGCCATACTGACCAGCCGGTCTTCGACATCTCCCCCGACGTGTTGCATTCGAGTAAAACAGGCAGGGTCCGCCCAGAATCTGCGGCGAATCGATCGAGCCTCTGCGCAATCTTCACACGGTCAATGGAATGCACCATGAAGAAATGCGGCGCGACATCTTTCGCCTTGCGGCTCTGGATGTGCCCCACCATGTGCCAGCGGATCTCGCTTAATTCAGTGAGTTCAACCTGCTTCTCGCGCGCTTCTACAACGCGATTCTCACCAAAGTCTCGATGTCCAGCTTGGTAAGCAGAGCGTACGATTGAAGCCGGCTGCCCCTTGCAGATAGCAACCAACTCAACAGCTCCAGCATCTCTTCCACTTCTGGCGGCAGCTTCATGAATCCGCTCATTCACAAGCTGCAGGTTCGCATCAATTCGCTGTTCCACTATTTTCCTCTAGATTCCGATTCGGGATCATTCGCTTAAGGCGATCGCCGCCCCAAACCGACCCGTCTTCCCTCCCTCACTGCGATGCGAGTACCAATTCTCAATATGACAGGCTGTGCAGATCTCGGCTATTTCGATGTGAGCCACCCCATGCCCCTGCAGCAATGCCTGATTTGCACTCCAGAGATCCAGGTATATCTCCCCATCCCTTCGAACGAGATGGCGAGAGGCTTCCAATCCGAAGCTCGCCTCGATCTGTTCAACAACCTCCGCGCCCACTACATAATGATCTGGCCCGATCGAAGGCCCTAAACCGGCTAAAATGTCGGCGGGATTCGACTGGAAGGTTTGCACCATCGCCTGAACAGCTAATTCCGCAGCTCGGCGTGCAGTCCCAAGCCAACCTGCATGGGCAATTCCAATCGCTCTCCGGAGGGGATCGTAGAGGAGAATGGGCACACAGTCGGCGAATCGCATCAGGAGCGTCACGCTGGGGTCGTCTGAAAGGATGATGTCTCCCTTGATATGCGGGCGATCATTGCGTGGCCCATCGGCGATAACCACATTGGCGGAATGCACCTGCCAGACATCGAAAACCGAACTAACTGGACGATCCAAGACGGAAAATAGCCGCTGGTGATTCTCTACTACTCTTTGAGGGTCATCACCAACGGTGCCACCAAGGTTGAGCGAGCGCCAGGGATCAGGGCTCAAACCACCATGACGCGTGAAAACACCATGGACCAAATTAGGTTGTATAAATGACTTAAATTGGTAATAAACCAGGGATCCAGTCTGTGTGCGGACCATTGTGAGAGTTTACCATGGTATATAGAAAGACATGGGTAGATTATTGGTCTTTATAAACCCGTAATTTTCTGGGGATTCTATAGAGGGTTAATCGATCAATTGATCTCACCTGCAGCAACAAGTTTTGCCGCAACAAGTGTTTCGGTATCGACCATGATTTCCTCTACATACGGATAGGCCATCCATACATTCGCCACGCCAAAAAGCATCCCTGTGAGCGAACGAAAGAAGGGCGTACTCTCACGCCAGGGGAAAGACACGAAAGGTAGAGAGGTAAATAACTGCGAACCCCCATCCAGCGCAAGGGGGAGGATGCCGATGATGAACCAGGCCCAGATCGGCAGTGGCTTTAGCTTGTGCCGGAGGAAGGTGAAAGCCACTCCCGCCAAGAAGATGCTCCCGTAGATAGCGACATCGCGCTGACAAAGTGCGACTTTATAGCCCACACTCTCATTGCCGATGAAGGTTCGGTCGCGCAATAAATCAATGGAACTGACGCCCGCGATTTCCTCATAGCTCATCAAATCCAAACCTGCCCTCTCCAACGGATAAACAGGCTGCTCCCCGAAGAGGAACCAGGAGCGGAAAGGAAGCTGGTGGCACAGAGGGCCATAGACTTTGTATATCACATGGGCAGGAGTCGTCATGCCAGCCTTAAGTAGAAAGGGAGAACTGAAGGGTAGACCGACATAGAGAAGAACGATCAGATTGAAGATGGCAAGCCAATGGCGGGTAAAGAAAAGGAGTGCTTTGTTCATCCGGACTGCCTGTCCCCGCGAAACGGACGAGGAGTTCTTCACGCTTGTATGCCCATCCGCCGCCGCATTCAGCGCGACTTTCAAATCAATCTCAGCGATGGGCGCCTCGAGAGTGTATGGGCCAATCTGGACAACAGGCACGCGCTCGAGGTAGCGCTTGCGAAGTGCCGGGTCCGCATTGATATCCACCTCTTGGAGTGTATGCGGCACCTCCTTCTCGAGCGAGATCAAGTACGACCTCACCTCATCACAGAGGCTGCAATCTTCTTTGGTGTAAAGCGTCACACGTATCATAGGGAATACCCAAGTTCTACCAGATAATCGCGGAGTTGACCCTCGGTTATAAGTCCTATATGGACTACGCGAACCACTCCCTGAGGATCAACGAAGATGCTTGAGGGATAGCCGCGGATTCGATATAGCTGTTGAACACTTCCACCAGGGTCGAGAAGAAGAGGAAAGGATAAACCGAGCTCATCGCTAAATGCACGTACATCCTCAATGGGCTCATCGTAATTTATCCCCAGAATGGTGAAACCATCGTCCTTCAACACTTGAAAGCGGCCTTCAAATGCTGGCATCTCCACACGGCATGGGCCACACCACGTCGCCCAAAAGGTCAGAAGCACCGTTTTTCCGCGGTAGTCGCTCAGGCGGACTTCCTCTCCCTCCAGGTCGCGCAGTGCGAAGTCTGGAGCCTGTGCACCTCTCTCTGGTGCAATCTTACTCACCACCGTTCCCAAAGTCGGTGCTTCGATCGATTCCGGTGATGTGGTTGACAGAACGCTTGTATTTGGTTCTGATTCTGCACTTGGGAAGCCTAGAAACAAGACCAATGCAAAAGCGACACCCATGAGAAAGCCAACCAGGAGGTATGCAGCAATGCGAGTGGAAGATCCCGAACGCATACTATGCCTAAAGACCGAAGTTGAACAAGGAACCGAATCGTGCAAGCTGCTCAAGCTGGCCAGTGAGCAATAGCACGCCAACAATGACCAGGATAACACCCGTGATGATGGAGATGTAACGGACGACGTTGCTGTATTTACGCATGAGTTCTGCTGCTTGTCCTATCCCCAAAGCCGCCAGGAGAAAAGGAACCGCCAGACCGACCGAATAGGCGCTGAGGAGAATGACACCCTCCATAATTCGAGCGCTGTTTAACGCCAGTGTAAGCACGGCGCCGAGGACCGGTCCAACGCACGGTGCCCAACCAGCGGAGAAAAAAACGCCCATCAGCGCTGAGGAGAGATAACCGAATCCCGGGTTGGGCTGCACCTGCCGCCGTGTGTCGTAATTCAGAAAGGGGATGGTAATTACACCCATCGTATGAAGCCCGAAGACAATCACGACCACTCCACCGATGCGTGCCATCCAATTTCGCAGATCATACAAGATGACACCGATCGCAGACGCCGCCGCGCCAAGCAACACGAATACTAGGCTGAACCCAACGACAAAAGCCACTCCGTGCGAGAAGGTGGTCCGGCGGTTGGTGATAACGTCGCCCGAGGGTGATACAGTTCGCCCGCCAAGATAGCCGATATACGCGGGCACGAGAGCAAGAACGCAGGGCGATAAAAACGATAACAATCCTGCAAGGGCCGAGATGCCAACCCAGTATGGGCTTAAAGTAAGACCGCTGAAATCCATCGAATCCGTCTCTCTTCCATCATGTTCGCCATTTGGCAGTCTAATTCATCACGTCTTGAATGTGTGAAGCATACCGCCTTCGTCCCCAACGATCAAGGTGGGAAACCTCCGTTGTTCTCACCCTGGTGCAGCAGACGATCAGGTGAGCTTCAAACGTCTCAACCTCAGGCTGTTTGTTACAACGAATATCGAGCTGAAAGCCATAGCACCAGCGGCAATCATGGGATTCAGGAAGCCCAAAGCTGCGCTAGGAATGAGGAGTACATTGTAAATCAGCGCCCAAAATAGGTTTTGCTTGATGGTTCGCAGGGTTCTGCGAGACAGGGTGATTGCCCGCGGAACGCCACGCAAATCCCCGCTTATAAGCGTGATTGGAGCGGCTGCAATAGCCACATCCGTACCGGTTCCAATGGCAATCCCAACATCCGCTTGTGCTAACGCTGGAGCGTCATTGATCCCATCCCCGACCATGGCAACAACCTTCCCCTCGCTCTGAAGATCTCTAACCACTTCTGCCTTCTCCGCCGGAAGCACTTCGGAGCGGATGAGGCTGTTCCCTTGCGAATCTTGTGGGTGGATGCCCACAAGAGAAGCGATCGCCTGAGCAGTTTGACGGTTATCGCCGGTTATCATGACGACATCCAAGCCCATGTCTTGGATGTCTTCGATTGCTTCGACCGAACCATCTTTCACTGTATCGGCGATGCCCAAAATGCCGGCTATTTCACCATCAATTGCAATAGCAATAACTGTTTTCGCTTGCGACTGCAAGCGCTCTATCTCCACCTGTAAGCCATCAATCGCCATCCCGCGTTCAGCGAGCAGCTTCGGCGAACCAACGATAACCTCACGCTCTCCAACGCTGGCGACGATTCCATGACCGGCAATGGCTTTGAATCCGTCCGGTTCGTCTAATGGAATATCACGATCTGAAGCCGCTTCAACAACCGCCTCTCCCAGTGGGTGTTCGGACCCGCGCTCAGCGCTAGCAGCGAGCTTGAGCAGATCTCTCTCGCTCCCCCCCCATCCGTTCACGATAATGTCGGTGACCGCAGGCTGGCCGCGTGTGATTGTGCCCGTCTTGTCCAGGATGACCGTCGTTAAACTTCCCGCCCGCTCAAGCGCCGCGCTGGATTTGAACAAAATCCCCATGTTGGCGCCTTTGCCGGTCCCAACCATCACTGCTGTAGGAGTAGCCAGACCCATCGCACATGGGCAAGCGATGACCAGGACTGCCACCATATTGATCAAGGCGCGGGTGAAGATAGAGATCTCACCGAGCGGAGCTGATGCAATGTAATACCATGCTAAAAATGTAATTATGGCAATCCCTATCACAACCGGGACGAAGACCGAGGAAACCAGATCTGCCAAGCGTTGAATCGGCGCTTTACTTCCTTGGGCTTCCTCGACCAGACGGATGATCTGTGCCAGGGCTGTATCTTTTCCGATTTTTAACGCTTCGAACTTGACACGACCCAGCTTGTTCACCGTAGCGCCGATGACCGCATCTCCAGGCCCTTTCCCTGCCGGCAGAGATTCGCCGGTGAGCATCGACTCATCGACAGATGTTTTACCCTCGATTACAACGCCGTCAACCGGGAATTTCTCTCCGGGGCGGACGACGACGATATCACCCACCTCGACTTCTTCAATGGGTATATCGTTCTCTTGCCCATCGCGGACAATGCGCGCAGTCCTCGCCTGAAGACCAAGCAGTTTTTTAATCGCTTCGCTCGTCCTGCCCTTTGCACGCGCCTCCAAGAATTTTCCCAAGACGATCAAGGTGATAATAACCGCCGAAGTTTCAAAATATACATGCCCATCGATCAAACCGAGCATCACCGGAATAGAGTAAAAATATGCAGCCGAGGAGCCCATCGCGATCAGCACATCCATGTTAGCTGACTTGTTGCGCAACGCTTTATAGGCTCCATCGTAGTATTGCCAGCCCACGTAGAATTGAACTGGTGTTGCCAGGGCGAACATCAGCCACGGGATCCAGTTCGCATCAGCGAGACTCGCGGGCAACAACCCGAAATCTCTGAACATTGAGAACAGGAATAAGGGGATCGTGAAAAGCAGCCCCGTCACGAGCAATCGCTTCTGGTGGTTGATCTCCTTCTCCCTTGCCGCACGTTCGACATCCTCAATTCGATCGGATGTCTTCAGCGCTTCAAAACCCGAGTTGCGGATCGCTTTGCGTAGATCGGCCTGACTCACGACAGTCGGAATGTATTGGACGCGCACATGCTCGGAGGCCAGATTCGCTGAAGCGCCGACAACGCCGTCGGCTGCAAGCAGGGCTTCCTCCAACCGGCGGGCGTCGTTGCCGTCACTCAAACGCTTCAGAACGAAGTCTGCTTCACCGAGGGCGATGTCATATCCAGTTCGCCTGATTCGGGCGATGATGTCATTTTGATCCACCTTACTGGGGTCAAATTCCACACTCGCCCGCTCAGAGGATAGATTTACATTCGCAGACTGGACGCCGTCGAGCTTCTTCAAGTTGCGCTCAACCGCGGCCACACAGTTCGCGCATGTCATTCCAATAATCGGAAGTGTGAGAGCCTTCTTCGCTTCTTCCATAATACTTATTACCTCTTCATGGATTTACTTAATCCGACCGCGGGTCGGTCAGATGGAAATTGACCGATCGCGGCCTTCCCTGTGAAGGTAAAAAAGATGGGCTATTGTCAGCCAAGTAATGCAGCGAGGTGGCCTCTGATACGTCACGCCACTGCGCTACGAGGTCCAGTACATCTTATTCAACCAGCCATGAGGAATTAACCACTACAATGTTGGTGCGTAGTTGATTTCCGTCAGCAGGCGTATGATTTGTTCTTCTGTCGCCGGGGGTTCAAACTCCACCGTCACTCGTCGATCACTTTGCGAGGCGTCTACGCTCTTCACGCCTTCGATCTCACCCACTTCGGTTTGGATCGTATGAACGCAGTGCCCACATGAGATCCCAGGTACTTCAAACGAAACTATGCTCATCCTATACCTCCTTGAGTACTTTCTCAGCTTCTGAACTCTATACTTTCCTTGCTGTCTCGTAGACTTCAATGATTTCTTTTAGTACTCGTTCACGCTCTTCCGGGTCATCGCCGCGCACTGCGGTGATCAAACATGAATGTAGATGGTCATTCAATATATTCGCACCCACTTTGTTTAACGCCGCCTCAACCGCCTGGATTTGTCTGAGCAAATCGATGCAATAGGCATCGTTCTCGACCATGCGCTCGATACCCCGAATATGGCCGGCAATGTTTTTCAAACGGTGAAGTGTGTCCTCGCGATCCATGGTGTACTCCCATCTTACCCCCCCCTGTGGGGGTGGGGTTTGCGATAATAATATCTTATTGGATGAAATATGTCAAGTTCGTGGGCTTCGTTTAGACCTGGGGTATGAGATCGAGCAGCGCGGAGAGCGGCAATGTGGAGGGTTTGGCGGTTTCTGATGGTGGCGCGAGATCGCGGAGGCGTTCCGACCATTGCCATAGAGAGATTAGATCCTCGGGGTATCGTGACGGACGAGCCCCGACGCTGGTCCAGGAGAAATTCTCCAAAGCCTGCGCCCACCCCTCCCACGGCACCATGTCCGGTGTGCGCGAGAGTGTGACCAGACCGCTGAAAAAAACGGGTTTGCTGCGGGGGAAGAACACGCTCTGCGTCTCAAGAAACTCGCGACTATCCGTCGTGTTGAAGATCAACCAAAGAGGCAGTAAACCCGAGGAGAGAACGAGTTGAGGGTCATACTGTGTGAAGGTCTCCACCACAACACCCTCTGCCTCACGTCCCTGCCAGCGGTAAAGTTCCTCATGGGCGAGGAATGCCAGGCGCGAGAACCCCTGCGGATCGTCGAAGCTAATGCGCTCAAAACCGTATCCCTGCTCGCGTGCGAAGACTTCCAACGCCTGATTGAACCCCGGCTCACTTCCCCACTCCGATTCGGGCCCTTCGACTGGCTCTCGATTCGGGATTCCCCATCCCCCGCGGTGTTTTGAGCCAGATTCCGCCAGCGCGCGGTCGATCCGTTCACTTCCTTCAATGAATTCCTGAGATGAAATACCACCCCAACCGCCGATTTGGTAGACCTGTCGGGAACCCAGCCTGTACTGCAACCAGCGCGCAGCGCAGTCCAGATAAACGATCGTACCGCCTGGTTTGAGCTTGTCTTGAAGGAATGCCCGATAGCCTCGCGGTAAATCAATCAGTTTCAACCGCAGATGACTGACGACGCGGGTGAGCCACCCATCATGGATCGGATCAAAGTGTCCGATAGCCATGACCTCCGGATTCCTGTCCAGAATCCGCTCCGCAACGCGCGAAGTGAGCGCAAGGTGAGGGGATACTTTATCTTCGGGGCTCCCGCCTCGCAAGCCAAGAATGAAAGGCTGGGGAAGGAATGGAGCACCGAGCACCGCCGCGAGATGAGCCGTGGCGCCACCCATCGCACTGCCCACAAGGATCTCATCGAATTGACCACCAACCCCATCATAATCAGCCAGACGCGCAGCGATCAGTTGCTCCACCTGGAGTTTTTCAGCTTCATGGGGAGGGAGTGCTGTCCATCGAAATTGCTGGCGGACTACCGCACGGGCGACCGCAACCGGCAATCGATTAAGCAGGGCAAGCCCAATCTTCTCAAACCCGTTAAAGTTAAAGACAGTCTCAGGATAACCCGATAGAACCCCGGCAATGAGCCGCGTTAGCACCGGGGAGGCACTCTCTGCGCTCTCAAAGACTTTCCGGTTCATTACTTTGTTTCGATCAGCCACAAATCTGACTCAGTTCATCACGCCTGAGCGGCGCGCAGATCCATCGCTCGAACGGGAATCATGCTTAAATCTTCCCGAGCGCTGGAACTTCTTGCTCACTCAAGGCTCGCTCTCGCATTTCTTTGCGCAGGCTGGAGACATCCTCCGGCACCTTGTAAGCCGCAAAAGCCAGGATTATCGCTCCCAGCACCCAGGCTATGATGCATATCCACAGAATTGCATCGTGCAGAGAATAGCGCACCGCGATCAAACCAGCGATAAAGGGAGCTACCGCCGCTCCACCGTTCTCTATGAATAGCTGGACGGCTAAAGCAGTGCTGCGGATTTCAGGCACCGTGATATCGTGCACTGTCGAGACGACATTCGCCGATGCAAATGGAATGAACAGCGCCGTCAAGATCATCATGCCCGTGAATAGGCCACGCTCTGCAATGGGAACATTCATCGTGATTGTAAGCAGCACCGCACCTAACAATACAGCACTCATCGCAACGAGCAATCTCCCTCTAGGTGTTCGCTTGAAGGCGAAGTCGCCTACCACCCCACCGAGGAAGTAGCCGAATGCGAGCATAAGAATAGCTGGGCCAAGCGTAAGTAGGATCGCACTTTCCTCGTAACCTCGCTCGATTTCTAAATACCGGAAAAACCAGAAAGTAATTACAGTCCAGGGAAAGACACCGACGAAACCCTGAGCGAACAGCAACAGCAGTGACCGTTTTCGGAATAGACCCAGGGCATGCTTTCTTTCGAATTTGAAAACACCAATATCCTCAACCCCCTCGAACTCGGGTTCGCTGCTGCCACGCGGCGCTTCACGCACCGTGAAGAATATGATCAGCGCCAGAATAAGACCCAGCGAACCCGTCACATAGAAGATCCTCCTCCAACCAAGGCTCGAAGCCAAAAAAGTCGCCACGACGAGACCGACCATGTAGCCCAAAGGTTGGGATAATTGCAAAAACCCGTAGACTTTGCCGCGCACACTTGGTGTGAAGTAATCCGACAGCAAGCTGTATAAACCCGGGTAGCTGGAGTCATCGATACCCGTGGAAGCTCTTGTCGCCAAGAATGTTTTATACGTTGGCGCAATGGCACTCAACCATGTCGTCGCTCCCCATATGGCTGAGGCGAGCGCCAGCAATTTGGGTCTGGAGAAACGGTCATAAAGGTAGCCCCATATTGGATAAAGAAATGCACCAACCAATAAAGCGCCTGTCACAACTGCGCCCATCTGTGCTTCGTCTATCCCGAATGTCTCCATGATTGGCGTTGTAAGCGGCGCGATGAGGAGCCGGTCCGACTGATGCAAGAGCATGAAGGCAAAGAACACTGCAAGAACAAGCCAACGGTACTTCTTGTTTGATGACATTCGCTCCTCCATAGGATCAGGTCACTCGAGGTGGAGGGGGCAGTTGATGACCTTGTTCCGCCTCCGGGTCTTCCCGCAAGAGTTGAATCGCATGAGGTAACGCAGGGATGATTACGGATAAATTCTCCTTGACTGCTTTCGGTGAGCCGGGTAAGTTCACAATTAACGTTTGCTTGCGGATTCCAGCAACCGCTCGCGACAGCATCGCGTGAGGAGTCTTGCTCATACTTCGCGCCCGCATCGCCTCCGTCAGACCCGGGACCAGCCTCTCCACAACCTTGCGAGTCGCCTCAGGAGTTCGATCACGCGGCGAGAAGCCGGTGCCGCCGGTGGTCAGAATAAGGTCGATCTCACCGCTGTCGCACCATGATGCAAGCCGTTCCTCGATTTCAGCCTGCTCATCAGCGATGATATCGGATGCGATGACTTCCCACCCTCGCTGAAGTGCAATCTCGTGAATGAGTGGGCCAGACCGATCTTCGCGCTCTCCCTGTGCAGACCGATCGGATACTGTAAGAACGGCAATTTTCACAGGATCACCTTCCCCAGAACATATAGATCCATCACTTCAGCACCAAACGAATCATAGAAAGCCAATGCACCCTCATTATCTTTCGTAACCAGCAAATAATACTTCCGGCAACCTTTAGACCGCAAGCGGTTCTCGATCTCAACCATCAGCGAGCGCCCTATCCCAGTGTGTCTATCACTTTGCAGTACAGCCAGGTGATAGATGATTCCTCTGCGTCCGTCGAAACCGCCAAAAACCGTACCGATAATCCGTCCATCACGCTCGGCGACAAGAAAGAGATCGGGGTCGCGTTGGAGTTTCTTCTGTATCTCATCCGGCGTATCCGACGGAGATAACTGAATTCCCGGACCCGATGATTCCCAGAGCATACGCACTTCTTCGTAATCTTGTTTAAAGAGAAATTCGCGAATTTTCATTCTTGCAGCACCAATTATTAAGACTTGTGCGAACCAGAGATGGCTGGCTCGCACAGAAAATTAACGGACTATTCAACGCAGCATTAGGAGATGCCTGTAGATGACGCCAGTTTTACCCCCCTTCTGGTTCGACCAGCGCTTTCCAATCACCATGAATGCCGTCTTCGGTCACCCCGAAGTAAACACGGTGTCCCTGGGCTGTCTTTTGGATCAAGTCATAGCGCATTCGGGTACCGCGCTTCTGCTGCTTCAACACCCCCAGATCACCTCTCCAAGAGACTTTAGCAACCTTCAGGTCCTCGGGTAACTTACGAAATTCCGAGATAGCGTAATGCCAGAGTCTCCGAGCCGAGCTTTGGGTGACATTCTTAACTACATTACCATTGCGCAAATCACGCATCGTGTAGTACTGGATCCCATTCCGTTCTTCCGAGCCCACGATTTCTACCCCGGTTCGTGGGTGTTGAATGCCGGTCAGATGCTCTTCTATGGCTTCCGGCTCCTCAGGAACTTCCGCTTTTACAAGCCTGCCTCCATGCACCAGGTTCACGATTTCATCTCGGACTGCAAGCCCTGTCTCCGCTTCATCCCGGACGTAGACTTTGTTATCGTCGACAGCATAGGGCGGATCATCACCGCGGGGGATGATCACCCGAATAACCGTTTTCCCACGGGTCTCCATCGTATCCACTTGAACGTCGAGCGCGGGGCTGATGCGTTTGCTTAACTCCCGCTGGAGTTGAGTAACACTTGCCTTCGCTTTAGTGATCCCCACCGGTTCTTTCTTCGCATCAGCCGGTAAACCGATATAAAGCGTTCCACCGTTGGAGTTTGCGAAAGCACAGACGTCAGCGATGATTTTATAAAGCCGACCCCCGCGCACCGTCATGCTCTCGTGAAAATCTTGGTTGATGCTCGGTCCGTCTTCGCGTGCACGTTGAATAAAATCAAAGTCCTCCTCGGTTGCAGGCCAATGTGGACTTGTGCGCGCGAAGTCATGGCTGATAAACAGTTCTTTCAACGCCTGGAAAGAAACCTCTGGCAGCAATACTCGGGTGGCTCGATCGCCAATGCCGAGGTTCTTCTTGTTCTTCGGATCTGTGCGAATTCTATGGGCATCTGAACCTTGAATGCAGTGCATTCGACGTGGATACTCCGGCTTTGTTCCGTTAAAAAACGCAGCCGTGGTTCTCCTGCCCTTTTGACCCAAGTCTGTGACCTCTAATGCATGCAAGTGAGAGTCTTGCGTGTAAGCGATCTTAGTCTGACCTCCGAAACCATAGCCGCGCATCGCAACCCCATGGGTTGAGTTCGCGTGCGCTGCGATCGCCAATCCACCCGCTTCATAGATCAGCCGGTATGCCGTTAGAACGTCCGCTGTTGCCCCCACCGTCACTGAGCCGTTGTCAAGCTGCTCAGGTGGGATATTCAGACTGAGCAGAAGATGCTCAATTTCTCTCACAGATTTCTCGGGGGAGAAAATTCCTAGAATATGAAAACCCAGCGTAGCCGTGAATTCAAAACCAGGAAAAACCGTAACCTTTTTTAATAGCCGGCGATACTCCTGAAGCCGACTTCGCTCCTCATCGGTGAGCCTATTGAGGGATTCCAGCATCTCTAATTGCTGGATCTCATCCATCATCTGTCGATAACCCGCCACAGTGTTGTGATCGGTGAAAGCGATGATGTCGAGACCACGCGCTTCGCTCCGTTGTAACATATCTAAATAGGTCACATTCGGATCCTGATAATCACTCGATGCCGGCGTGTGTAAATGTAAATCCATCAATCGCCAATGTTTAGCTGTGTTTTTACTTTGTTTTCTTGCCACGAAATAATATTCTCCTATCGCGGTGATGGAAGAACCGTCCTATGTTCCACCACCAGAAATTTGATTCTTAATGGTCTCCAAGAGCAGGTCGGGCGAATAGGGTTTCAAGATAAAGCCATCCGCTCCTTTCAACTTACTCTCATAACTTAAATCTATCCCAGAGGTCATAATAATGGGTAGGTCGACAAGCGTAGGATTCGATCGAACTTCAGCCAGGATCTCTAGCCCGTTCCTGTCGGAGAGATTGCAGTCCATCAACACCAGATCCGGCTTCTCATCGATCAAGATACCCGGTAACCCTGCCAAGTCCCTGCTCTCGAATGCCTGATATCCTTCGAGCTTCAAGAGAGTTATCAGGAGCGAGGTTATCGATTCATCGTCGTCAATAATCAATACTTTAGGCATCGGCGCGCTTCATCCGCTGGTCATTCTCGCCTGACTGGCGGTTTCCCCTTTATGGACTTTTTCCATTTGACGATTTCTCGTTGGTTTTTGATTTTGCGGACCGGGTTCCTTTTTTCCGAGAAGCGCTACCACCCTTGCGTTTCTTTTTCGGTTTAAGAGCAGTCTCTATAGCCTCATCGATCGTATCAATGTAAATGAATTCAATATCTTTCCTGACCTCGTCAGGTACATCTTCTAAATCAATTTTGTTCCTCTTTGGCAGCATTACCGTCTTTAACCCAGCGCGATGAGCTGCCAGAACTTTCTCCTTTACACCTCCAATCGGAAGGATCTTTCCACGCAGTGTGACCTCCCCGGTCATCGCAACTTCCGAACGAACCGGACGCCCGGTAGCCAGAGATGTCAGCGCCACAGCCATCGTCACACCTGCAGATGGACCATCCTTGGGTTGCGCTCCAGCAGGGACATGCAAGTGGATGTCGTGCTCACTCCAGTATTCCTCTTCGATGGAGTATCGATCGGACACCGAGCGAACATGAGAGAGTGCGGCTTGGGCTGACTCCTGCATGATCTGGCCAAGCGACCCCGTCAGCTGGAACTTCCCGCCGCCAGCCATTGCCGTTGCCTCGATGAACAATACATCGCCGCCAACCATTGTGTAGGCTAGTCCAGTCGCCACTCCAGGGATCGATGTTCTTTCGATCAGTTCCTCAGCCCCGAAGAAGCGTGGCTTCTTCAGAAATTCACGCACTCGCGGCCCGGTGATCTTCAGCCTCTTTGTCGTACCCTCAGCTACCCTGGTCGCCACTCCTCGGCAAATACGACCGATTTCACGCTCAAGATTCCGAACACCTGCTTCACGTGTATGTGAGCGGATGATCGTGCGCAGAGCTGCATCTGAGAAACTAATCTCATTTTTCTTCAGACCATTTTCTCTAATCTGCCGGGGAATAAGATAACCTTTAGCGATAGCGATCTTCTCACTCTCTGTGTAGCCAGAGAGGCGGATAACTTCCATCCGATCAAGTAGAGGTGCGGGGATCGTCTCAAGCCAGTTCGCTGTCGTGATGAACATCACCTGCGAGAGATCATATGCCACTTCCAGGTAGTGGTCACGAAATTCCCGATTTTGCTCCGGATCGAGGACCTCAAGTAAGGCTGAGGCAGGATCTCCGCGGAAATCACGCCCCATCTTATCGATCTCGTCGAGCATGAAAACGGGATTGTGGGATTCCGCACGGCGTATTGCCTGAAGGATGCGCCCAGGCATTGCACCGATATATGTTCGCCGATGCCCGCGTATCTCGGCTTCATCGTGAATACCTCCAAGGGAGATGCGGATGAATTTTCGCCCTGTCGCTCTAGCGATTGATCGTCCAAGAGATGTTTTCCCCACACCCGGGGGACCAACAAAACAAAGGATTACACCTTCTCTCTCCCGGCGGATTTCGTCGATCGCCTCGCTTACGATCGTATCACCGCGTTCTAGTTTCAATTTTCGAACTGCAAGGTATTCCAGGATGCGTTCTTTAATATCGATGAGCCCAAAATGATCCTCATCGAGAACCTCACGCGCATGCGTTAGATCGAGGTTATCCTGCGTGACAATTGCCCACGGAACGGAGGTTAACCAATCGAGGTAAGTCCTGATCACACCATATTCAGCCGCGGCAGTTGGCAGTTTCGCAAGACGTTCGAGCTCGCGCCGGGCTTGTTTCCCGGCTTCCTCCGGCATATTTGCTGCCGCTATCCGCTTTCGAAATTCCTCGATCTCAACTGTTTGCTCATCGCCTTCGCCCAGCTCACGTTGGATAGCTTTAAGCTGCTCACGCAGGAAGTAATCACGCTGCACTCTTTCGATCTCAGTTCGTGCCTCCTGCTGAATTTGCTGTCCAAGCGAAAGTACCTCAACCTCACGGCTGAGCAAGTTGGTGAGGATTTGCAGCTTCTCTATCGTCGATCCCACCTCGAGAATACGCTGCCCTTCGTCCAGGTCCATTCGCTGGTAATTCGCAATCGTGTACGCGACTTGGAGCGGATCTTCAAGAAGCTGGACACCACCTACGATCTCACGCGGGAGTGAGGGACCAAGCTCCGAGATCTGCTGGAATAGGTCTTTCGCAGCCCGAACCTGAGCCTCGATTTCAACACTCTCTTCCACATTTTCGGGTCGGAGATGGATCCACGCGACAAGGTAAGGTTCATGGCTGGTGAATTCTCCCAATTCGAAACGAGCTATTCCCCTCGCTATCAGGCGAATAGTCCCATCCGGGGCTCTAAATAACCGCTGTATTGCCGCGATTGTGCCGAACGAATACAAATCGTCAGGTCCTGGAACCTCCAATTCAGGATTCCGAGAAGCGACAAGCCCGATCAACCGGTGGTTGGCGGAGACATCATCGACTAACTTAATCGAGCGCGCCTGCCCAATCGTTAAGGGCATGGCCGTGTGTGGATAAACAACAACCCCCCTGAGAGGCAAGATCGGGAGTTCTTCTGGGATCTGCAATTCCTCAGGTCGCTGACTCTCGACGTCCTGCGGCTCTCCTCCAGTTACACCTTCGTGAACGGGGATCTGTGACGAGAAATCGTCCATGCTTTCCTCAGCGTCAATGTGTTTCATTGAATAAATAGGTTCGTTTAAGTTGATTAGGATACCCCCTGCAATCTCTCTTCTCTGATGATCTTGATGTCAAATTAACCGATATCACTTAATATCTATCTCACGGGGGGATGCTTTGGGGAGAACGACCTTCAAAAAACCATCGCTGTACGTTGCTTCGATCTTATCAGAATCAACCCGAAATGGAACTTGTACCTCAGAAGCGAATTCACCATAATCAATTTCCATTTGGTGGTAGGTTTTACAGATGTTTGTATCAGGGCGGGTCCCTCGTATCGATAAGATTTGACGTTCAAATATTACAGATATGTTCAAACCTCGCATCCCTGCAATCTCCACAACCACGACAACCGCATCATCAGTTTCCAGGACATCAGTAGGGGGGCGCCATACATGGGATCGCCGCACAACGCGCCAACCCAAACCTTCTAAGGCCTGTTGATCCCAGGCATCATTCTCACCCGACATCTTTACCACCCGATGTTTTGAATCGTACTCCTTTTCCATAATTCGCACACCTCTCGGAGCGTACGCAACCAAACATGAATCATTCTACCACAGCGGGCCACCATCAAATTACTCACGATAATGCGACCGTAACGGGTCTGCGATGGATCATTGGCACCTTGCTAATTACCCTTCCAGCGTTCCAAAAAGCAGTTATCAAAACCAAAGCGAGGTCCGCTGGCTTTATCTCGTGGGTTGGTATACAAAGCAACTTAAAGTACAATCTCAGGAAGACGAAAATCGATTTGCTGCACATTGGTGCGACGTCGGAGGGCACTATGGACCATATAGAGATTCTGGGGTCCGTTGAGTTACTTGAAGGCATTACTCCTGCCGAGCTGCAGACGATTTCACTAATCTGCAAAGAAATCTCATATAACAACGGTGATGTCATCACGCAACAGGGTGAATCCGGCGAGGATCTCTACATAGTCCTGGATGGATTCGTTGAAGTTCTCCACAGCGGAACTGCGCCAGAGCAATCGCCCCGTACCATCGTCCATCTCGGGAAAGGTCAAATCTTCGGCGAGATGGCTCTAGTGGACCATGGCCCTCGATCGGCAACGGTGCGTGCAGCCTCTGATCCAACGAAGGTTCTTGTGATCCATTGTGATGACTTCGAGCAAGAATGCGAGAAAAACCATCACCTGGGGTATGTTGTTATGCGCAACATCGCGGCTGACTTATCCTTCAAGCTCCGTCATCGCCACTTTGCCGACCGCTGAGGTGTAGAATGCCTTCAATCTACAAAGTGAGTTACGTCGTTCCGGGAGAAGATCATCCGGGAGCGATTCTAAACAGCGGAACCCCTCCTCACAAAGGAGATGTAATCTCGCTTGGTTCAAGTGATTTTGAGGTAATTGAAGTATTCGATCTCGTTCCACCGCGAGGAGATTTCCATTATCTTCACGCGACTCTGGTGCGGACATCTGAAAAACCCTGACCCCCCCTTTCAAGATGTTGGTCAGAATTCAATCTTCATGAAATCCTCGGCCAGCCAGACATCCCCTGAGAAAACACCCCTCGCCTCTTCTTCCAATGAAGCCATATCAGAGTCACCAACAGGATAGTGAATTAGATATAAGTTATCCACTCCTGCATCGCGGGCGGTTTCCCCTGCCTGAACGGCTGATGAGTGCCCGACGCTCTCGCCAGAGGCTTCATGAATAAGCACAGATGCCCCCTGGGCGAGGTTAATAACCGCCTGACAAGGCTCTGTGTCGCATGAATATGCGATCACCTTCCCTGTTGACTTAGCCTCAATTCGCAAACCAATTGTCGGAATTACATGACAAACAGGAGATGAGTATATTGTCACCTCACCTTGTTCGAGGACCATCATCCGCTCATTCTCCGGAAGGCGATGAAATGCAACCGGGAAGAATTCCGGCCAATCACCCCATTGGTAAAAGCCCATTAAATCCTCAACCCTCTTTAAACAATGATGCAGCCCGTATATACGTAAAGCTTTGCGCCGTCCTGCAAGCCACATGCTCATGAGAAGCAGTGGTAAACCGCTGATATGATCTGGATGGAAATGGGTCAAGATAATATCCGTGATATCGTTCGTTGGGGTTCCTACACGCTCGAGTCGCAGCATAGGAGCGGTGCCGCAATCGATCAATACGACACCTTCCCCAGTTTGGATCATCATGTGTGTATTATCGTGCTCGAGATTAGGAATCGCAGCAGCGGAACCCAGGATGATTAATTCAGGCATAGTTCATGATCCTGAAAGAACCCAAACAGCGATTCGCGGGGTTAAAAATACTTCGAGAATCGCGGCGGCAATAAGAAGGGGAAGGACAATTCCGATTGAAATTCTCGCCCATTCTGCAAGCGAAGTTGTCCAGCCCTCTCCTAACGAGCTCCCCTTAGGAAGGCTGATCGCAGCCATTCCCAGTTGCAGGATAGCCGCACCTGAGAGAATGGCAGCAGGGACTTCAATTATTGCATGAGGTAATACAAGCGCTGTTAGGTACTGTGAGGCATCCAGCCCGGCCTGGGTCAAGGATCCCGCAAAGTAGCCCGTGATTGCCAGGGGCACCAGCAGGAGAATCTCCGCCACGACGCCGAAAGTAAAAACACCTAAAATCGTCGCCAAGATAAGCGCTCGAATGTTCGCCCAGAGGATCTTAACCACTCCATTGGGTGTAAGCATCCCAAATTCGCGCAAGATCATCAGCCAATCTTTATCAAACGCATTCATCTGAAAAATCTCAGCGGGCAATTTAAACACCGCAGCTTGTCTATAACCCACAAAAAAACCGATGAGGAGGATGGCTGAAGTTATGAGTATTGGAAACCGGATGCGCTTGAATGACTTCTGGAACAACCCGCCGTACCATTCCACGGGATTCCGGGCATCGGACAGAAACGAAGACCAAAAGCGCCTACCTGACCCGCGTAGATCAAGCACATCAAGCTCGCGGGCAAGGAGCTCCTCACGATTGAAGAGTCGCAACCCCATCCGCGTCAGGACAATCGCGATGAGCATCAGGGCGAGCACGATCCACCACAGAATGTGATAGCGTCCCCAGAACATGATCATGCTTTCACCCATGATCAGCATAGCCACTGGAATGATAATAAAGGAAGCTAATAAGTTCGCGGCACGCACAGAAGTGGTCAATGACGAGATCACGATCGCGCCGCTGACCATTACCATCGCTTGGATTGTCGTTAGCGAAAGGATCTGTATCAACAACTGAAGTGAAGGGACCCACTGTACTTTAACCAATAATCCAATCAGATAGACGGTGATGCCCAAGTATGCCGCCGCGAGTGGAGGGACAAGCGAGGCTGCCGTCTTTCCCAGATAAAGCTGGCCATCGGATAAAGGAGTCGCCAGAAGCGGCTCTAAAGTTTGTCGTTCGCGCTCCCCGGCGAAGCTCTCTAAAGCGATAACGATTGAAATCGAGATTGGAAAAAAACCGACAACCATTAACAGGAAAGGGATCAGGCGTTCGCCAATGATTGGCGCACCGTAGCGGCCTACGAAGTCCACCGCCTGACTGGCTGTGAAGTTCATCAGTAGCGGGAAGAATAAAGTCAGCAGAAGAATCGGCGCCAGAATACGCCAATCCCGAAACTGATCTCTGATTTCCCGGCGGGCGACGATCCATGCACCACTGAACAGCGTAGTAGGGATCGAAGCCTCAGCGGCCATCAATCGTCCCCTCTTGTGAATCATCCTCGCTCACCACCTGCAGGTAAACTTCCTCCAGGCTCCGCTCGACCCTGGAGAGCGTAACCACTGGAATTCCAGCTTTCGCCAACGAATACAAGATCTCCGGGTTAACTACATCTGCTTGCGAAGTGCTGTATCGAACCCAATTATCCCCTGCCGCGATTTCTACAATCCCCTCTGGAAGATGCTCAAGCGCTCCGTCCAAAGAACACGCCAATCGCAGCTCCATAACCGGATCGCCAACCATCATCCGCTTGAGTTCAAGCGGGGAATCATTCGCAATGATCTTTCCTCTACGGATGATCGCGATTCGATCTGCGAGAGCTTCCGCCTCAAACAGATTATGTGTACACACGATGATAGCCCGATCGGCTGACCTCAACTCGACAATACTGCCACGGACATGATGCGCGCTTTCTGGATCCATTGCTGAAGTGGGCTCATCTAAAAGCAAGACTTGCGGTTCATGAAGCAAAGCTCGCACGAGTGCTAATTTTTGTCGCATCCCCTTTGAGTACTGACCAAGGCGCAGATTGGTAAATTCCTGCAGCTTATACTCATCCAGGAGAGTGTTGATTCTTTGCTGGATCATGGAAGAATCTAAGCCATAGACACTCCCAAAGAAATCGAGATACTCACCTGCGCGCATTCGATTATAGAGTCCATGCTGCTCGGTCAGTAAGCCTACAACGCTGCGCACAGCCTCTTGTTCATGCTCAATATCGTATCCAGCGATTTTAGCGTTGCCGTGTGTGGGCTTAAGAATCGAGGCTAGCATTCGAATCGTCGTTGTTTTTCCTGCCCCGTTCGGTCCAAGCAGCGCGAGGATCTCTCCCGGCTTTACATGGAGCGACACATCATCCACTGCCGTGAAGGTTCCAAATTTTTTGCAAAGGGAATTGGCTTCTATACTACTCATCACTTAACTCGGCGCATTATAGCAAGATCTTCCGCGAACCTTCAATCATCCTTCCGTCCCAAACAGATCAGGGCTGTCCCAAAGGAAAGCTTTTGAACAGCCCGCAAGTAATTCTTGATGTATTGTGGTTTAAACCCCTTCCCGCGAACCAACGATTAATCAGCACTCTCCCGGCGGTGGCGCAGAAAGATCACCAAAGCACTGGCGATCGCAATGAGAAGCATAAACCCTTGATTGAAATTGATCCCAAAGAGTGGAACGTAATCTAATCGAATAAATTCCAGCAGGAATCGCCCAACAGGATATGTGATTAGATACACAAGGAAGAGATCTCCGGATTTACCCCGATCACCGAATTTGCGCCAAATCCACAGAAGGAAGAACATATTAAGTAGATTCCAGATGGATTCATACAGAAAGAGCGGATGGAAGCGCTCAAAAGCTGCGTATTCTGGAATGCGATTCTGGGGGTTTATATAAATTCCCCAGGGAAGATCGGTTGGGGGGCCATAGAGCTCCTGATTGATGAAATTCCCCCAGCGGCCAATCGCCTGGGCTAAGGCCATTCCAGGAGCGGTAGCGTCGAGCAGCGTACCCATTTCTATCTTATTGCGCCGAGCAAAGATGTAGATACCCAGAACCCCACCGATGATCGCTCCGGGCATGGCTAATCCCCCCTCCCACGTCGTGAGGATCATTAGCGGGTTTTGTAGATAATCCGCAGTTGTGATCCCAGAATATCGTGAGGGCGTGAAGACGTGGTAAAGGCGCGCGCCGATGATGCCAAAGATCAGCACCCATGTCAGTGCGTCCCAGACAATCTCGGGGTCCTTTCCCATTTTGCGTAGCATCCAACGCGCGATGTACGTTGCCATGACTACCCCAAACATAATAATCATGCCGTAGTAGCGAAGATAGAGGAATCCAATATGGATTCCGTATTGATCGAACGACATTGTTTTATCCTTTATGCGCTTGCTGGCGAACGCTGATGATTCGCTGAAGGGCGGTGATGTTTGCGAGAAATGCGATCAAGGCTACACCAATCCATGGGTAACCAAAAACCAAACTCGGGACAAGGACGATGAACCTCTCGAAGCGGGTTAACACCCCCCCCTTCGCCTCATACCCCAGACTCTGCGCACGTGCTCGAACGTAAGAAACTAAGATAGAGCCCGCTGATGCTGCGAACACGAGCATCGCCAAGGTTAAATTCAACTCCATCATAGCGTAGAAGAGCAACCCAGCGTATATGACCAATTCTGAATATCGATCGGCAACCGAATCAACAAATGCTCCAAAGTCACCAGGCTCACCCCGCAATCGCGCCATAGTTCCATCAAGAGCATCTATTGCTCCCATTGAGAGCAGAATTAACCCGCCAACCACGAAGGAACCACGCGCCAAGAAATACGCACCGATCGAGTTTCCTACTAAGCCCGATATCGTTAAGGTATTAGGCGTGATCCCTAACCGATTGAGAAAGGCGCCGACTGGGTCGAGAAGATATTTAAAGCGGATCCGAAGTGCGTCAGTTAAAGTTATATCGGCTTGTTGTACCGTTTTATCCACGCGCTATATTCTCCCATCCTTCAGAGTTATCGGAGTTTATGCTAACCTTAGACATTATTATGGTCAAGGCGAGTCTTCTTTCTCCTCATCTGGGTCACTTGGAGCCAACGGGTCTTCATCTGTTCCAATCAGGACTTCACGCGTTCTCCCACCCGCCTGTGGGCGGCCAACAACGCCTAAATCCTCCAACTGGTCCATCAATCTTGCTGCCCGAGGGTAGCCAATCTTCAGGCCACGTTGGAGCAGTGATGCACTGGCTTGGTCTCGTTCTTTGACTAGAGCGATAGCTTGTTCGAGAATCTCATCATGATCCGCAAGTGCTGCCTGACGGTGAAGCAGATCTTCCCATGGTGCTTCATCAGCCACAGGAGATTCGTCACCAAGTTCCTCCTCCCAATAAGTCCTCAGCCGCTCGATTTCCCCATCGGTCACCAATACCCCTTGCAGGCGAATCGGAACACTCGCTTCCGGGGAGAGGAAAAGCATATCACCATTCCCCAGCAACGTCTCAGCGCCAGGGCTATCGAGGATGACCCGTGAATCAATGCCGGAGGCAACAGCGAAGGAAATCCTTGCGGGAAAATTTGCCTTAATCAGACCAGTGAGAATATCTGTGCTTGGTCGCTGTGTTGCAACAATAAGATGAATCCCCGTCGCGCGCGCCATCTGCGCAAGTCGTACAAGCGTGTGCTCCGTCTGGTCCGGCGCCATCATCATCAAATCCGCCAGTTCATCGATCAGGACTACTATGCGCGGTAGACGCTCAACGCTCTTTTGGCGTCTAATCTTCCGGTTGTACATTTCGATATCGCGCGCTTTGATGGACTCCAACAGCCGGTAACGCCGATCCATCTCAACCGTACACCAACGTAACACTCCCACAATGCGCTCCAGGTCTGTCTCAACCTTCCCGAGCAGATGAGGAAGCCCATTAAAGCGTATCAATTCAACCATTTTTGGATCGATCATCACCAGGCGCATGTCCTCCGGTGTATTGTTCATCGCCAGACATACAGCGATCGAGGCAATTGATACCGATTTGCCGGACCCGGTCGTTCCGGCGATGAGGAGATGCGGCATCGCCGTCAAGTCGGTCGCGACAGCTGCACCAGCTACGTCTCTTCCCAACCCTAAAACCAACGGGGACGAGATCGACTGAAATGCCTCCGTTTCCAAAATTGGTCCCAACCGAACCAGCGATGCCTTGCGATTCGGGACCTCGATGCCAACATATGCCTGCCCAGGAACTGGGGCTTCGATACGCAGCCGCGGTGAGGTGAGTGCCAGAGCCAGGTCATTTGCGAGAGCGGATATCTGAGACACACGCACTTTCTGGCGGTGAACTTCACCATCCATGCCCTTGTGTTCGACATATCCAGGCTCAACGGCAAACTGCGTCACCGATGGTCCTGTACGAAAATCAACAACTCGCGCTGGCAAGCCGAAATCTGCCAACGTCTTTTCGATCAGACCTGCAGCAAGGTTTATTTCCCTTGAAGTAACGGCGCCTTTATTCTCTTGATCGAGAATATCCAGCGTAGGCAGTCTGGGATCACGCCTAGCGGGTCGGCTTGGTTTTTCATCCGGAGTTTGGGCAACTTGGAAGTTCTTCCGGAATTCCCGCGGGAGCTTGCGAATCGACTGGGCGCTCCCTGGTTTTTTGGGATCTTGCTGCACCTTTGGAGTTTCTGCTGCAGCGAGATCTTCTCTCACCCTCAAAGATGGCGTATTGTCAATCGTAGAGTGCACAAAACCATCTATTGTCCGCTTGAGGAAAGCCCTTACTCCAAAAAATAGAGAGGCGAGAAAGATCAAACTCAGCACAACAACCCGACCGAACCCGCCAAAAATGTCGCCCATAAGCCGAGCAAGCCCCCAGCCCACAATACCACCGCCAGAGCCTGCCTCCGCTTCGGCCAATCCCATCCCACTGAAAGTCGACATTAAAGCCAGCGCTGCGAAGATGGTGATTTCTAACGAAACAATACGAAGCCAATGTACCTGGACCCAATCACCACGACGCTTTCGGATTGAGATGTAGACGGGAACACCAAGAAGGATTGGAGCTAGAAAAGCCCCATATCCCAGTCCCTTTCGTAAAAGCCCAATAATCGGGTCGATCAAACCACCACGAGTGAGACCGAAGAGCCCCAGCAGCACAATTATCGCAACTGCAATAGAAGCGACCGCGACGAGATCACCCATTGAATCCATGAGTGAATCGAGCCATAAATGCGTTTCCGGCGTGGCTCGTTCTTCAGGAATTTCCTTCTTGCTTGAGTTTTTCTTGCGGTTTTTTTCTTTCATGCCCGTCAATTCGGATTGTTAAATGACGCCTAAGCGCGCTATGCTGCGCACCCTGTACGCGCAGGATGATCCGTGGGCTACAAAGTCGGAAGAGATTCGGAAGGCTCAATCTCAGTCTCAGAATCCTCTGAGCTCGTCTGTGGGACACCGCGCAGGCTTAACCCCAAGCGACGGCCTAATGCATCAATATGGATAATTCGCACCTTCACCTGCTCCCCCTCATGAACTACATTGCGAGGATGGAGGAAGCTGCCATCGCCCAACTCAGAAACATGAATCAACCCTTCCAAACCTTCCTCAACGCCAATGAAGGCACCGAATTTAACCACATTTGTCACAACACCTTCCACAATCTGCCCAACTGAATACTGCTCATCGACCCTTTGCCAGGGGTCCGGTAGAAGTTCTTTCAGGCTTAGTGCCACTCGATCCTGATCCCGATCAACGGAGATGATTTGCACCTTTATCTCCTGGCCGCACTTAACGACATCAGATGGGTGCCCTACCCGCCCCCATGAGAGCTCCGAAACGTGAATCAATCCTTCCACGCCTCCTAAATCTACAAAGACACCGAACCGCGTTATGTTGGTAACTTCTCCCTGTACTCGATCACCCGGACTTAAAGACGCCAAAAGCTCGACTCGCCGTCCTGGCCCCGCGAGCGCTGCACGTTGAGAGAGAACAAGTCGTCCGCGTTCGGGATCAAGCTCTATAACCTTCAAACCCATTTGTTTGCCGATTTGATCTTCAAATATCTTTATCCGAAGTTCATCGTTTTGCTCAGGTTGAACGTCCATAAGGTGCGAAACTGGGATAAAACCTCGCAAGCTGCGCGCTTCGACGAGCAATCCGCCACGATTGAAGCCTACAATTGGAAGATCGACGACTTCATCTTTCTGGTAAAGTTCGCGGGCCCAGACCCAATCTTCTGGGTCACCTTGATTGATTATTCGTTTATCGAAGCCGTCCTCTGTTTCCAGTTCGGGGTGATCGCCTAGATGCTCTTCCTCCTCCATGACTGCCGCCCACCACGACTCATCCAGAACTGGCGGTTCTTCACGCTCGTTCGCCTCGTCTGTAACATCATCCAGTGTCATGCTAATAACCTTTATCCATTCACCTTATCCGGTAGGACCCGCGAAATTCCGAAAGCACGCTAAAACATCCAACACTAACTATTCCAATTGCTGGGTTATCACCTCATCTGAGGTGACTACCCCTCGTTCCATATTCGCTATCGTTTCGGCTACTGCCTCGATAGCTACTCGTTGTTTCCGGTAAAGATCCGCCTCAGACATCGCCAATTTCCTT
The DNA here is from genome assembly GCA_034430395.1 of Anaerolineales bacterium. Classification (GTDB taxonomy): domain Bacteria; phylum Chloroflexota; class Anaerolineae; order Anaerolineales; family E44-bin32; genus E44-bin32. The sequence goes on from DAOUEQ010000086.1 coordinate 49,833, forward strand.
GCAACATCTCTTACTTTTCTACCCTGAAGAAATTTCATTTCAAGGATATTGTACAGCATCCATTCAGCCGTGAACCGGCGCTCTCCTTCCGGCCGCACCTGGTCGATCGCATGGTGAAGAATCGCTCTCAATGCGTTCACGGGGTTCCCCTCATGCTCATCCATTGCCCGCCTGACTACACGCAAGCCAAGCAGTGGGCTACTGGTAAGCCGAGGTCCACCCCAATAATGCCCTAGCGCTTCACGCACAAACTCCATTAAATCTTCTTCGGAACCAATCCCTTCTACCGGGGCTGTGAGAGCATCCAAACCGGCGTAATGCGCTTCAGCGCGTATTCTTTGGATCGTCTCGACCTGCGGCACCAGCCGGTCGACGATCGCGAAGATCTCTCGTTGCAGTTTGCTCTCCGTAAGCGCAATCGTGGCTCGCTCAAGAAGTGTGCGCAGATATTCCTCTTCTTCCTGCGTGAAATCGGGTACAGGACCGCGCGCGTGTAAACCTAAAAAACCGATGATCTCCAGGGGATTGGAGAGTCGTAGCGGGATCAACCAGAAAACATCCCAAGTGAATACATCGCCCAAAACATCGAACTCCTGGCGATTTTCGGTTACCATCAGCGGGGGAAGATCCTTCGAACCCCGTAGCGGGTCCTCAGAACCAACTGCGATCTCCATCTCCAACCCACTAGCCCCAACAATGGCAACGAAGGCTGAATCGATCCCCAGAAGGTCACAGGTAGCATTGAGGATGGATTCGAGAAATTGCCTGAGATCCCCACTAGTGAGCAGACGCTCTTCCAATAACTGAAGCCGAGCGACGTCACCACGATCCTCGCCATAAAAGAACCAGAGTTCAACCGGACGGCGGATAAGCGTGATCAGATATTGTAGAAGGAGGATTGATGCAACCAGGGTGAAAGGGACGACGCGACTGTTCTCATATCCAACCACTTCTGCAATCCGGTTGACGATGATGGTGAGAGCTAGCACTGTGGATGCCACAAATGGCCCGCGGAGGATCCATTGAGCCAATCGCGACTTTACCACACGATCCGGAATCTCTACACCGAAGTATGCAACGGCATAGGACATTAACACCATCTGAACCGCAACAAAGGTGTTAATAACGATTAAAATGCCCCAGAAAAGGACGCCTTGTGAAATTAGGGTGGATCCCCCCAGCATCACCCAGGGATACGCCGCAAGGAGTGGGCCGATTGAGCCCGCTAACAGGTACCGCATCCGCCGTTTGCTAGACCTTGTCAGGCACCGCTTGTATGCCCGCCAGAAATTAAAACCTGCCAGAATTAAGTTGATGAGCAAGAAAAGACTGAATAGCGGGAACAGTGGTCCAGGGCGTAAATAGACGACCGACTCGCTAATCACAACTTCAGCGGCTATCAATCGGCCGAACGCAACCCCTGCTAACGTAAGCCCACTGAGAAGATAGCTCAATCCGACGAGGCGCGAGCGACGACCTCTTGAGGGCCTCCCCGTCGCTGCCAGAAGTGCATCAGAAAGTTGCAGATAGGCAGCAGGCACAAAACTTATGCCCAACCATTGCAGACGAAGCCACACCTCAGTCTGTGCGGGGAAATCGGTTGTGGCAACAAGCATGTCACCAAAATAAACAACGGTTACACACGCCAATAATACCGCCAGGGACCGTGCCACCTTTTCGCGCATGTTGAAGGTCAAGGCGTAGAGCAGCAACGAGAATGCTGTAATCGTATTCCCGGCGGTAAGGATTTGGTTCAGAATGAGCAACGGTGCAGTCATATCAGACATAGGGATAAAGATTGGATCTCAACCGAGTTCCACTGCGAAAAAAAGCGCAATATCCTGATCCGGGTAGTACAGGTCGCTATATCCCGCGTAAAGAAATCCCGTTCTCTGGGCAAGACAGATCGCAGGGAAGTTCTTAGTCTGCATTTCCATGAAAAGCAATCTTCTGTCCCTGGCTCGACACCACTCCTTTCCGGCAGCAAGCAACCGTGAGGCAATCCCCTGCCTCCTGAAACGTAAATCCACGACCACATCTGTTATCCAGCCGGACTCTTCGGCAGGACCATCGCTCAAAGCCAAGTATCCAGCAGGCTGCTCTTCTACCTCTACCAGGAGCAGTGCCTCCAGATGAGTCCACTCATCCACCAGACGTTTAGGATCTCTTGGATATACGACTTGCATCGGGCGCGGCAATCGCACTTCCCGGAAGGTCGCTCCGATCTCGCTTGGCTGCTTGCGGAATGTGAGCTGCCAGACATGATCTGTGTTATATCCATGGTCCATGGATATTAATCTGGGGATGTCACTTGAAATCGCCTGGCGCACATTAATTTGCTCAATCATCGTAACCTTTGGCCCTCATTGCGTAGTTATGGGACGATTTGCAGCCGGATCTGGCAAGGGAAGGGAGCGTTCCCTAGCGTATCCGTAACAACCAATTGAACCGCATATTGACCTGGCCGGACGAGGCTTGTATCCCAGGTGCCCAACTTTATGGTCTCATCGCATCCCTGCTCGCATACGGGTTGATTGCTGGCTGAGATTGCCAGCCAGGTGCTCGATGGTTTCAAATCGTGGTATTCAAGCTTATAGAATGCAAAACCCGGGATGTTTGCTGTCCCTCCAAAATGCACCTCGCCCTGGACTCTTTCGCCGTTTTCCGGAGAGATAATCCGAGCATTAAGATTCGCACAGCCTGTGCCATCTATACTATCCGGGTCGATTGGTGTCGCTGTGGCAAATGCGGTCCCTTCTTCTCCCTGCCCCAAAATGGGGGTGGCAAGCAGAGAAACCGTCGGCATTGCTGTAGGGCGAAGCGAAGCAGGAAGAGCAGGGCTCGTGAAAGTCGTCAAGATGAACACCACAACAATACCCGTGACAGCGAGCGCAAGCATTCCACCAGAGCGCCGTAGTTTGGAGAGGGACCTTTCTCGCTCCAAACCATAGATCGCCGCTCGAAGAGAGTTATACGCTCGTAGAACCGACCCAAAATACACCAATCCAAGCAAACACAGGATGAGGGAAATCCATCTCTGGTTAGCCTCGATAAAAAGTAAGACCTCTTCCATGCATTTCCAATCTCATAACTCTTTTAATACACCCCTAATCAGAGCTGTTAATCTCGGGACGATCACCTCGCCTGCAGCTAATACTTCTTCGTGAGTCGTCACTGTTGTGCCGTCGAGGTTCGCCTTGTTACTAATACCAGATATTCCCAGGACGCGCATCCCGCCATGGCGGGCAATTATGACCTCCGGAACGGTGGACATTCCGACAGCATCGACACCGATCCCGCGCAGAAACCTTAAATCTGCCGGGGTTTCAAACGATGGTCCAGCAAGGCAGACGTAAACGCCTTCTTGCAATGGGATGTCTCCTTTATCGGCGACAGATCTGGCGATCGACTTTAGTTCCGGATCGTAAGCCTGGCTCATATCCGGAAAACGCGGGCCATATGCGTCTAAGTTCGGGCCTCTCAGCGGCGATTGACCGGCCATTCCAATCAGATTGATATGGTCTGAGATAAGCATGAGTTCGCCGGGTGAAAACTCGGGGTGGACAGCCCCCGCAGCATTTGTAACGATTAGAATTTCGGCCCCCAGCTTCTGCATAACTCGCACTGGCAGACCTATGCGCTCAATTGAGTGACCTTCATAGTAATGGGCACGGCCCTGCAAAACGAAAACCGGGATCCCCTCCAATTGACCAAAGACGAGTCTGCCTGAGTGCCCCTCGACCGTTGACACAGGCCAGCCGGGGATTGCATTGACTTCAAGGTGATCTGCATCTTCAATTACATCCGCAAGTGGTCCCAATCCGGAACCTAAAATCATGCCGATTTTCGGTTCCAATGATGTTGTTTTTCTGATTGCACCTACTGCGTCATCAATATCTACATCACTAATAAACCCCATGATCTACCTCTCGTCTTCGTTCTTAAATCGATGGCGATGAATTCGAACAGCGTTCGGGCTCGAAAGCCCCAGGAGTTTTTGTACTTCGCGTCGTGAATTGCCTTCTTCTAACATATGACTGGCACGTGAGTGGCGTAAAGTGTGAGGGGAGAGAGATCCTTCCAATTCGCTTGCAGCCGCCCAGCGCTTGACAACCAGCCATAGTCCTTGACGACTCAATCCCTGACCTCGTTGGTTTAAAAATAGAATATTCTCGACGATGTTGCGAGCGAAGTGAGGCCGCCCATCGCTTAAGTATTTTTGCAGGAGTGCGCTCGATTCAGGGATCTCCAACCACTGGATACGGTCTGGAGGTCTTAGAATACGCGCATTATCTAGATCGACATCGGTAACTCTAAGGCGAACAACATCCGTAGCTCGTAGTCCAGTTTCATACAGTAGCGAAAGGATCGCAGCATCCCGGATTGCACCCGGAGAGATATGTTTTCGCGGCGCTAACAGCAAACGATCCAGTTCTTGCTTGCTGAGCGTCCGCGGCTGGGTTCTTCCCAGAGCCGGTCCTTTGAGCAGTTCCCGGAAACGACTAACATTCCTAAGACCTTGGCTAGAAAGGAACTCAAGATAAGACCTGGCGGCAGCAAGCTTACGAGAGACCGTTGCCGGTCGGTAACCCTGTGCTCGAAGCCAATCAACATAGTGAATAATAGCCGAAGGGGTAAGCGCCTCTGGAGCTAGCGGTATGCCCGAATAGCTGGCGATAACGCTATAGAACTGATCGAGATCGGTGCCATACGCAGTGATGGTATGTACCGAGGCGTTGTGTTCGTTTTGGAGTTCTTCAAGATATTGTCGGATGGAGCGCTTCATTGGATCTCCCAGCTGCTCCTTTAAACTCTTTTTACATTATACCATCGGGCCGCATAAACTTACCATAACTGCACCCCCATTCTGACCACTTTGAAAACCGAAACTGGAGGTTTGGTTAAATTACTTCCCCCCATCGATTTTCAAAATCACCATGCGCTTCCCCCATCCAATCGCTCTATATCTTCCTCTGCTAACGCAAAGGATTGACACCCAAGGTTATCCTCCAACTGCTCTAGGTTTCGAGGGCCAATAATTGCACTCACAACAACAGGCCGTGAAATCAGCCAGCGCAGAGCGACCTGCGATGGTGATTTCTTTCTTTCCAATGCAATTTGCTTGACAATCTCCAAAATGGATAGGCTGTGCGGATCATCCAAATAGGCCTTAATCTGGTTGCTCATCGCCGCTCGGCTGCCTTCTGGAGGTAGTTGATTGCCAGCGTACTTGCCTGTGAGGAATCCCCCCGCTAACGGACTGTACGGGATTACTCCAATGCCGAAATTCAAACAAACATCTTCGAGTTCCCGTTCAAATTCATCCCGATGGACTAAATTGTAATGCGGTTGGAGGCTGATAAAACTTGTCAGCTTGCACTGATCGGATTTCCATAAGGATTCCATTAGACGCCACGCAGAGTAATTTGAGCAGCCGATGTAGAGCACACGTCCCTCTCGGACAAGATCATCCAAGGCTCGTAGGGTCTCCTCTATCTGTGTGCTCTCATCCGGCCAGTGCACCTGGTACAGATCAATATAGTCTGTCCCCAATCGCTCAAGGGATTGTTCTACAGCCGAGAAGATATGTTTTCGTGAAAGCCCTTCATCATTTGGCCCCTCACCCATCCTGCCGCGAACCTTCGTGGCAAGAATGATCTGCGCTCGTTTCTCCGGGTTATTGCGAAGCCATTTTCCGATTATGCTCTCTGCGACCCCTCCTGGATTCCCCTCGATCCACCGCGAATAAATATCAGCCGTATCAATGGCATTGATACCTGCTTCGTAAGCTGCATCCAGCACCCCGAGCGAAGTTTTTTCATCCGCCGTCCATCCAAATTGCATCGTGCCCAAAGTTAACGGGGAGATTTTCACACCTGATCTCCCCAGTGATCTATGTTCCATTTTTCCCAACCTCCTGATTAAGCGCGGAACGAAGTGAAGCGCCTAACCTGAGAGCTCCTGAATCGAAGGCTAATGCAGATAGCTTGGTGTTAAAAACAGGAATAATTAACCGCCTGGACCTCCCAGTACGATCTCGCCATTCTGGGAGGTCCTCAAGCACAGTTCAAACAATTGTCGTCGATGCCGGCGTATATCCATGCCGACATGGAATCACCAAGTTTAAAGATCAGTGCTGTAGGCTAAACCCACGGTCCCCGGACCAACGTTCGCACCGACAGCCGGGCTGACCTCAGAGAGGATGGCTTCGATAGGATTAAATCTTTCCTCTGCTTCTCGGAGTAATTCAAGCGCTTCTTCTTCGGTTGCTGCGTGTAGACCCGCAATGCGCACGTTATGCTTGCCCTCGAGCTTTTCCCCCACGATATCTAACAGCCTGGCTTTGGCTTTCGTTTTCGTCCTCACGTTCTCAAAAGCCTCCACTTGTCCGTCTTCAACAAGGAGAAGCGGTTTCAAGCTCAGCGCTGTGCCGAGCAACCTCTTTGCACCACCGATTCGACCGTTGCGGTGGAGGTATTCAAGCGTGTCGACAACAAAGAACACCCCTGTGTGATTTTTCGCTTTCTTAGCGAGTTCGACAACTTCTTCAAACGATTTCCCCGCATCAACAGCACGAGCGGCTGCCAGAACTTGAAATCCCAATTCCATCGATGCGGACATCGAGTTTACGAGCTCGATTCTAGCATCCGGGAAGTCCTCCTTCGCTATACTGGCAGACTGCATAGTCCCTGAGAGCTTTGGAGATACGAGAACAGCGAGAATTGGTCGACCCGCTTCTACCAATGGCTTATAAATCTCAAGGAAATCAGCTGCTGTAGCCTGGGACGTTTTTGGGAGGTCTTTGCTCTTCTGCAAGCGTGCATAAAACTCAGAAGGGAGCATCTCCGTTCCATCACGATACATTTCCTTACCACCATCCCATATTGAATAGGATGCGGCGACTTTTATGTCATATTGATCGATCAATTTTTGGGGTATATAAGCTGTGCTATCCGTAATAATGGCAGTTTTCGACATAAGTTCCTCTCCTTGGTCTATAACTGCAGCAATTGCTGCTCTAATGAAATAGAACCCCTACAACACAGAGAGGTTGCGGTCAGGCGTTACCTATCCTCGGGATTTTAACCACACCTGGAGCCGATCCAAAGGCCATGTATTCACGATCGAAGGCGCTTCCGCCCAAGCGCGTTGCGCTGTACCCACACCATATCTGCGGAAGTTGAAATGGTCAGGATGGTGGGCATCGGTGTTGATCGCCAGCCGGCAGCCTGATGCGAGTGCCAGCCGGGCGTGTGTATCTTTCAGGTCCAACCGTTCGGGATTGGAGTTGATCTCCAGGACAACGTCGTGCTCAGCCGCTGCTTGAAGAATGGCTTCGATATCCAAATCAGCAGGGTCTCGCTTCCCAATAAGGCGTCCTGTCAGATGGCCAATGATATCAACGTGTGGATTCTTGATCGTTCGCAGCAAGCGCTCTGTTACTTGCTCGCGCGGTCGGCGTAAAGATGTATGCAACGAGGCGATCACGATATCCAATTCCTGCAAGACTTCATCGGGATAATCCAGTGCCCCGTTTGCAAGGATTTCCACCTCACAACCTTGAAGCAAGGTAAGTTTCTTCCCAATTATCTTCTGCACGCGCTTGATCTCTGTTCGCTGCGATTGCAGGTCCTTGATTGATAGCCCTCCAGCGATGGTTAGGCTGCGGGAGTGATCCGAGATTACAAGATACTCCATCCCCAGCTCAATGGCGGCTTCTGCCATCTCAATAACGCTTGACCTCCCATCGCTCCAAACGGAATGTGTGTGAAGCTCCCCTTTTAAGTCTTCTAGCTCTATCAGCTGTGGTAGTTCGCCGTCCTTCGCAGCTTTTATCTCACCGCGATCCTCGCGCAGCGTGGGCGGGATCCATGGCAGCCCCAGAACGGCATAAACTTCTTCCTCCTCCGGGCAGAAGATCATGCCTCCTTTTTGATCTTGGTAGCCATGTTCAGAGAGCGATAACCCCACCTTTTGGGCAACCTCACGCAAACGCACGTTATGCCCCTGGGAACCAGTCGCATACTGTAGCGCGCTCCCAAAGCGCTCCGGTGGATGAGCCCACAGTTGAACTCGAAGGCCATCGATCAATTCCACGCTGGCTTTGATGTCCCCTTGCCCCAATACCCTGTCAACTTCAGGGAAAACGACAAATGCCTGGATGACAAGCGGGGTGTCCTCCGCGCCGACCAACAGATCAAGATCACCGATTGTCTCGCACATTCGGCGAAGACTCCCCCCCGCCTCTGCTCGCTGAACGCCTTTTAATTCTCTTAATCTAGATAGGAGTTTTTGAGCAGTAGTCCACGCCTCTCCAAGCAAGATTCGTTCTGTATGCTGACGTTTCAGGGCAAGGATATTCTCGAGAATACGCGCTTCAGAGCGTTCACCGATGCCGCTGAGCTGTTGAAGCTTCCCCTTTCTTGCGGCTTGTTCTAACTCATCAATCGCGGTGATGCCCAACTCCTCCCAGAAACGAGCAGCCTTCTTCGGACCCACACCCCCTACCTTGAGCACATCCGCCAATCCTGGTGGGACCTCAGCAGTCAGTTTCTCGTAGAATTCGAGACGATCAGTACGGAGGAGTTCGTCGATCTTCGCCGCGATTGCCTTCCCCACGCCGGGAAGTGCCTCCAGACTGCCCTCCTCCCAGACTTTCTTGACATCACGGCCAAGCGAGCGCAGGGCTTCCCCTGCCCGTCGATAAGCGATAATCCGGTAGACAGCCTCCCCTTTGATCTCGAGCAGGTCGGCGATCGTTTCGAAGATTTCCGCTATCTCACGATTCTTCACCCAAGATTCTCCATTAAGGTCCGCGTTCCGCCAGGATTTGCACGACCACCCACGTCGCCCCATCACCCATCACCCCAATCCCAATGAAACGGAAACCGGGACTGAGGAGCACAGAACGCGTGACGGGATCATCAAACCACTCATCAATCGCGATCTCACCCAGACGATCAAGCGGTTCGTTTGCAGCATAGACCAGTTCCGCCACCTGACCGTGATAGCCGATCGCGATGAGCATATCTTCAACGAGAATCTCCGCCGACTGAGGATCTTCATGGCTAAGATACGCATGGGCTGACATATCGAAGGCTCTATTGGTCGCAATTTCAGCAAGTGCAACTTGACGAGTAAGAGGCGGCCACCCCTCAAGCGCTCTGCGGACATTAATCGCTGAGAGCAGAGCATCCGTTGTTGAAGAAATTGCGGCATCAAGTTCTCCCGATAGGGTCGGTCTTATGAGAGAGGGCACCCCACCGTCCGTGCTCCCGAGGGAGTCGGATGGTTTACGATCTTGAGGGGCACTCAGGGTAGCTTGAAGCGGATTGAAGGGACGGTCAGGAGTTTGTTGGATTGTGAACTGGTTCTCTTCTAAAAATAGGTCCATGGACTGACACGCACTGCCCAGTAAAAAGAGCAACAGGGTCAGAAATATGAATAGGGTCTTGGATTTCATCGCGTCGCCTCGAACTCGCTGATTATACTCTTCACCATGGATCGCCGTGTTCAATCTAATCGACACCCATGTCGATATGGGTCAAATATATAAATGCGGGATGTGAAATTCTTGTGATCTTTAATGAATCGTTGCTTCAACGACATCCTTGTGCTAAGCTTTGATCTATATCAGAGATAATTACTCTATTCGGAACGTACATTGTCTAATCTAAAACCCATCATTGTATATATCATCGACCGCCACCCTCTTGAAGTCTCTGACTCGAAACCTTATTTTCGATGGCTTCATTTCGATAATGATTTTAAACGAGAACTAGAGGACCTCATCGGTTCTTATGATCCAGATAACCTCAGTATCTTAATCGATGAAAAGCCTTCGGGAAGCGCATGGCGCACGCTCCTCGAACACCTGCTTCGTGAACAGGTCGAAATTGTTGTAACGCACCTCGCACCGCTCTCTTCTGCGCAACGCCAACAACTCATCGGAGTTTGTGCCCAAGTCGGCGCGCAGCTGATCACCCCCAGCGACGCAGGACGCAACCGGGAAAACGGTAGAGAAAAGTAACGATCGTTCTCCAAAAGATAAGCTCGAATCTAGGGAAAGTTGTGGCATACGAATACGTTGGCAACTTGCATACACATACGAGTTATTCTGATGGACATGGCAGCCATGAGGATATCGCCCTCGCGGCTATCAAAGCTGGCCTCGATTTTGTCGTCGTCACAGACCACAATGTCTGGGTAGGTGGGATGGATGGATACCGCTACCTTGACCGCCAGCGAGTTCTCCTCTTGACGGGGGAGGAGATCCATGACCAAGCCCGAGCACCGCAAAAGAACCACTTGTTGGTCTACGAGACACTCTGTGAACTAGGTCCGCACGCCTATGACCCACAGGGATTGGTGAATGCTGTCGCACAAGAGGGCGGGTTATCTTTTATCGCCCATCCAACGGACCCCTCCGCGCCAGCATTCAATGAAGATGATCTCTCGTGGGTTGATTGGGAAGTGGATGGTTTCAACGGCTTGGAATTATGGAATTTCATGAGCGAATTCAAGGGGTATTTGACTTCGCTGCCTCGCTCGATCTTCTATGCGTACAATCCTACGCTTATCGCCTGCAGACCTTACCCGGGCGTTCTCGAACGCTGGGATCGCCTGCTCGCTTCTGGTAAGAAAATCGTCGCCATAGGAGGAACAGATGCCCACGCCACTCCCGTGAGGTTAGGCCCGTTCAAACGCACAATCTTCCCCTATGAATTCCTCTTCAAGACGATCAATACGCACGTTCTCCTGCGGGAACCCCTGACGGGAGATTTCGAGATCGACCGAAGACGGTTGTTCCACGCCCTTCGCGAGGGTAATTGCTTCGTGGGATATGACCTCCCCTGCTCAACTCGAGGCTTTCGCTTTTCAGCCCAAGGTGAAAAAGGTGAGGTTGAAATGGGTGACACGACTGGGATCCGTTTCGGTGTCACCCTGAAGATCAGCGTCCCAAAGCGGGCGGAGATCCGCCTATTATGTGATGGTGAGGAAATTCACCGTTGGGACCTCCAGGAAACCGCAGTTTACACTGTTAATCAGCCAGGGGTCTACCGCGCTGAAGCTTATCTCCGATTCAAGGGGAAGCTGCGTGGCTGGATCTTCAGCAACCCCATCTATATCAACTCCAGATAACATCTAACCAGGCAAATTAAGCCCATCTACGCGGAGAACGAGACCCGCTAACATGTTATAATAATCCGCACATTTGTTCGATTCCGATGAGCCCACCGATGAATGAATTTAAATTGCATGCACCCTACCAGCCGACCGGGGACCAGCCGGAGGCGATCGAACAACTCATCCAAGGTTTAGAGCGCGGCGACAAGCATCAGGTGCTTCTGGGCGCGACCGGTACGGGGAAAACCTTCGCGATTGCCAACGTGATCGCCAGCACACAGCGCCCAGCTCTGGTCTTAGCCCATAATAAAACCCTTGCCGCCCAGCTTTACGCTGAGTTTAAATCGTTCTTTCCAGAAAATGCCGTCGAATACTTCGTCTCCTATTACGACTACTACCAACCCGAGGCGTATGTACCGAAGCATGACCTGTATATCGAAAAAGAAACGCATATCAACGAGGAGATCGACCGCCTCAGACTCAGCACAACTGCCTCTGTTATCTCACGCCCAGATGTCATCGTTGTGGCTTCCGTTTCCTGTATCTATGGGATCGGGAATCCAGAAGCATACGGTCAGATTGTCATCAATCTTGAGGTGGGGTCTCGATATCGCCGCGAGGCGCTCTTGCGTCAGCTCGTTGAAAGCCATTACGAACGCAATGATATGGAACTGAAACCCGGGGTGTTCCGGGTGAGCGGCGATACCCTTGAAATCCTGCCAGCTTATGAGGAGCTGGGCTTGCGATTGAGCTTTTTTGGAGACGAACTAGAGCGCATCACCCGCTTTGACCCACTCACAGGCGAACTCCTGCGCGATCTCCCCAAAGCCAGCGTCTATCCTGCAAAGCATTTCATCACAGAAAGTGAGAAATTAGAAGCTGCAATTAAAGATATTGAGATTGAGCTTCAAGATCGATTGGTTTACCTAAAAACGCAGGGGAAATTACTCGAAGCCCAGCGTCTCGAGCAGCGCACCCTCTACGATCTCGAGATGTTGCGAGAGGTGGGCTATTGCTCCGGTATCGAAAACTACTCCCGTCATCTCGACCAACGCCCGGCAGGATCGGCGCCATGGACGCTTATCGATTACTTCCCCCCGAATTTTCTCCTCATTGTCGACGAAGGACATATGACCATCCCTCAGGTGCGAGGTATGTATGCCGGAGATCTCTCTCGCAAGGGGACGCTGGTAGATTTTGGTTTTCGGTTGCCGTCTGCCCAGGATAATAGACCGCTATCCTTCGATGAATTCGAGGCCCGTGTCGGTCAGGTCATCTATACATCCGCCACCCCCGGTCCCTATGAACTCGAGAAAGCCACACAAGTAGTCGAGCAGATTATCCGACCGACTGGATTGGTCGACCCCGAAGTCGAAATACGGCCCGTAGAGGGCCAGGTTGACAACCTTGTGGGCGAGATACGCCGCCGGGTTGAAATAGGTGAGCGGGTCCTGGTAACCACATTGACAAAACGAATGGCGGAGGATCTCTCCGATTACATACTCGAACTTGACATCAAGGTCCACTATCTTCATTCAGAGGTCGATACCATCGAGCGCGTGGCGATCTTGCGAGATCTACGCCTGGGGGTTTTTGATGTTGTCGTGGGGATCAATCTTCTACGGGAGGGCTTGGATCTTCCAGAGGTTTCGCTGGTTGCCATCCTCGACGCCGATAAGGAAGGCTTCTTGCGATCTGGCACCGCCCTCATACAGACAATCGGCCGTGCCGCCCGGCATATTAATGGCCGCGTGATCATGTATGCTGACAAGATCACCGATTCGATGCGTTTTGCGATCGACGAGACAGAACGACGGCGAAATATACAGATCGCCTATAACGAAGAACATGGCATCGAGCCTGTGAGCATTCGTAAAGAAATACGCGATCTAACCGATCAAATCACTTCAAGAGCGGTCGCCGAACAAGCCGGAGAATACAGGGCAGTAACACCCGAGAATCTACCAAAAGATGAACTCGTGCGGCTCATTAATGAATTCGAAAAACAGATGCGTTATGCTGCGGAAGCGCTTGAGTTTGAAAAAGCAGCAGCTCTTCGGGATCAAATCTTCGAATTACGGGAGGTGATCGCTGAGAAAGAAAATCTACCTCCCTGGCAGAGGGCACGAATCCTGGCTGGTGAAACCCTGGATAAAAAGGACAGCTCCGAACATCTGTGATTCGGAGCTGTTCCTCTCGTCTCTCAAACTGGACTTAGCCAACTTCATTCCTGCGGGTGCTTATTCCAGAAGTAGAGGCTGGTTATTTTAACTGCGTGCAATTTTGGCCTTAGATTCGCCCAAATCCCTGCAGAAGCTTGATGTAACTTGAGCGCTCGAAAGCTGCTGGCTCTACGTAGTTCTCCAGGCTGAGCGACCCTCGCAAATTCTCAAGCGAGTCTTCCCCGAAAACCTCAACCAGCGCTTCAAAATCTGCGATGATCCCCTTAAGGGGTTCGATGCCTTCCTCTTTCAAGAGAACCGAACAGACATTGGCAATATCTGCTCCAGCCAGGATAGCTTTCATCACACCCTTGCCGCTATGCACGCCGCTCGTTAACGCCAGCGAGCAATTAACCTGATTGTAGAGAATTGCGATCCAGCGCAGCGGGAGAAGGATGTCTTCCGGTCGGCTAAGGCTGAGGTGCGGTTTGATGTCTCTCTTACTGACATCGATATCCGGCTGATAAAAACGGTTGAATAGCACCAGCGCGTCTGCCCCCTCATCGGCTAGACGGGAGGCAAAATTCGGTAAAGCGCTAAAAAACGGGCTCAGCTTGACCGCGACCGGGATGTTAACCTGTTCTTTCACCATACGGAGAATATCGAGATAGAGTGTCTCAATGTCGAGTCCGAAAAGCGTATCGGTAGTGGGGATGAAGTAAACATTTAGCACTAATCCATCGGCCCCCGCCTGCTCAATTTTCTGCGCATAATCCAACCATCCCCCCGTACTCGTGCCGTTCATGCTGGCGATGATGGGAATATCGACAGTCTCCTTCGCTTTCATCACATGCTCGACGTAGCCATCTGGATCTCGTGGGTAATCCTGCTTATGCGGGAAGTAAGTGCTTGCATCAGCAAGGCTCAATGAGCCATCCGAGAGCAGATGAGAAAGCTCGCCCGTTTCGAGCGCAATCTGCTCCTCGAAGAGCGAGTACATGACAACGGCAGAAGCGCCGGCGTCCTCCAGGGCTTTAATATCGTCGATCTCGCGGGATAAAGGCGAAGCCGAGGGAACAACAGGGTTCTTGAGCTTCAATCCCATGTAGGTGGTTGTTAGATCAGCCATGATTTCCTCTCCAAGAAATGATGAGAGCCTGTAGCGGCTCAACGCGAAAGATGTAACTTATCTTACTTCAAGGTGTGTACGATCTATCTTGGTGGATTATAAACTTAACACTGAGATGCGGCAAGAATACAGGGCGCAGCAGCTTCTAAACACCCTGCCACAAGTCATCCCGGCAGCTCAATTCTGAAGATAGCACCGCCCTCGGATCGATTTTTAGCGTATATCAAGCCATCATGCGCTTCCACAAGCTTGCGGGTGATGGCCAGTCCGAGACCCGATCCGCCAACCTGGCGCGAGCGCGATGGATCGACGCGGTATAAACGTTCAAAGACTCGCTCAAGATCCTGCGCGGGAATCCCCTCCCCGCTATCGATCACTTCCAAGACGATCTTCGATCTTTGAGAGTCTTTCCTCAGTCTGAGCGTCACCTCACCCCCTTCAGGTGTGTGGCGAAGTGCATTCGTGATTAGATTCCCCAGGATCTGTTCGAAGCGAGTGGTATCCACAATTCCACTAATCGATGGTTCCGGCGGGATATCGGCGATCAGTATAATCCCGACCGTTTGTGCCTCAGGGCGATAAGTTTCTACTATTTTCTGAACGAGAAGCCCTAGATCCGTTCGCGAACGCTCGAGTGAAAGCTGTCCTGCGTCTGCCTGGTCAAGCGTGCGAAGGTCTTCGACGAGGTGATTTAAAAGCTCGCTTTGCTCCAAAATGGGCTCGATGCTATCAACATTTAAAGGATGGACACCATCAATGATCGCTTCTAAACGCGCCTTCATGACCGCGAGTGGATTACGCAGTTCGTGCGCAATGTCTGCCGTCGTTTCTCTCCGTCGTTCCTCGGAGAGTTCCAGATGCTCGGCCATCTGGTTGAAGGCCATTGAGAGTTCGCCTACTTCATCGTTGGTACGGATTTCGACACGCCGACTTAGTTCACCACCCGCCAGAGCCCGCGCGGCATTGGTTAGTTCGTTGACCGGGCGGAGCATGCCTTTAACAAACAATAGACCCAGGAGCAAGGCAACCACGCTGGCGATTAGAGATGCGACACAAAAGGCGCGTTGAAGATCCTGGAATAACTGAGTTTCCGAGTTGGAAAACCCTAATCCGATCGGGGTCAGATAGCCAACAACCTCATTTCCCACTTCAATAGATAGCGCGTTTGAACGCTCCACCAGTGACAACTTACTGCTCTGCCTGCCAGATGGACCGAAGAGGATTTCTCCGGACGCATCCGCGAGCATGATAGTACGCCCTCCCTCGGCTCCCTGGCCCTGGCCTGATTGGCCTCTCTGCCCCGACCCCGGCAGGATGGTTTGCACACCTTCCCAGTCTCCATGATCTTGATAATAGGCTTCAAGTTCTTTTAACAGCACGGCGTAAGTTGACTGTTCGCCGTGGAGCACGAACCCGCGCACTTCCCGTGCCGTTGATTGGCCTGAAATGATGGCGACAGTCCCAATGCTCACAAGCGCAACGGCCAGAAATGCGAAGAGCAATTTCCATGCGAGACTGAGAAACCTCTGTCGATTTACGTCACTCATCTCGGAAGCGATACCCTACACCGAATACAGTTTCGATGAATTTTGGTTCCTTTGGATCAGCTTCGATCTTCGCCCGAAGATTCTTGATATGCGCATCAACCGTTCGCTCGTAACCTTCATAGGCTTCCCCCTGCGTTGCCTCCAAGAGCTGCATACGATTAAAGGCTCGACCAGGTTGCGAAGCCATAGCAACAAGAAGATCGAACTCTGTGGGGGTGAGTTCGACGGATTGTCCAGTGACGTTAACCGTGTGCCTTAGAAGATCAACCACAACATCTCCGGCTTCGATAATCTCCGGTATTGTGATCGGTTTCTGTGTTCTGCGAAGAACGGCACGCACCCTTGCCACGACTTCCCTCGGACTGAAGGGCTTGGTGATGTAGTCGTCGGCGCCCAGCTCCAGACCGATCAATTTATCCGTCTCCTCAACCCGGGCTGTGACCATGATGATGGGAACGTCGTTTATGCGCCGTATCTCACGTGCGACATCGAGGCCATCCATTCCCGGGAGGTTGAGATCCAACAAGACCAGATCCGACGGATTATGTTGGAACGCAGATACTGCAGAGGCTCCGTCGCCTACGGAATCGACACGAAATCCGGCCTTCTCCAGATAATCGCGGATAACTTTTACGAGTTCAATTTCATCTTCGACGATCAGTATTTTTGGGGACATACCTAGATTATAGTGCCTTTCGCTAGGCGTTGACTCACCTGCTTGCGGCTGAAGAGAAAACGCAAGAAGCCTCCCGATTTGTCTCACGGGAGGCTTCCATGGTACAGAATAACTTATCTAGCAGAGAGAAGTACCTTCTTATAACTCATTATCGCTACCGCCGTAGTTTATTGTGCAGACGGATAGTTCTGCACTTCCACAAGCGAAGGATATCGGGGGGAAATGAAGAAGTGATGAAGAGAGGACCGTGAATGTATGTAGATTGTGGGGATCGCTGAACAAATAACGCACAAGGTCGCCGAAAGGCGACCAGGGCGGAGGGATTACGGGCGGAGGTCGCCCGTGTTAAGGTACGCCCGCATTAAACCATGTTATCCGGCGGTTGGGGAATATTTGAAAGGTGTATGTAAGGTGCTGTAAATTTGCCTCTTTTTATGTGGAAGTAATTAACGAGGCACCCCGGCGGAGCCCGAACGAAATACCTCTGGTTAGAAAAATGGTGCACCACATAATTGAGAGGCCGTGTGACCTAACATACACAAACTTACAGTAAAAAAACCGGATTCAATCACATGTCTATTCCCAAATCGAACATTCCCTATGATTCAAATCCAAGAAGAAAGCCCGTTACCTGAATGAGTTGGGGAACGATCTGATATACAATGGGCGTTACACGGATTGTCGATCCCGGGATGTGAGTGAGCATGACAACCAGAGAAGAAGAAAAACCAAGAAATCCTGATCTGGAAATTCTTCCCCTGCTGAAAACGAAGTTATTGATCCCCCCGGTTAAACCGAACATCGTTCAGCGCACCCGATTAGTGCAGCGGATAGAAACGGGGATTACCTCAAACCATAAGCTAACACTTATCTCCGCTCCAGCCGGATTCGGTAAAACAACCCTTATAAGCGATTGGGGAGCTGCAACTAGAATACCTATCGCCTGGGTTTCAATAGATGGAGGCGATAACGATCTAACCCAGTTCCTGGGATACTGCATAGCAGCACTCCGTACAATCAAACCAAACATCGGGGATGCATCACTCGAATTGCAGCAATCACCCCACCCACCGCCGGTTGAAAGAGTCTTAACAGCACTCATCGATGAGCTCGACGAAATCCATGAGCGTTTCGCGCTGGTCCTCGATGATTATCACGTCATTGAATCACATCAAATTCATAATGCTTTGAATTTCCTCATCAATCATTTGCCACGGAAAATGCACCTGATCATCGCAACAAGAACCGGTCTCCCCCTGCCTATTGCCCGGCTGAGGACACGTGTGGAGCTGACTGAAATATCAGAAGCCGATATGCGCTTCACACTGGATGAGACGACGACCTATTTGAACGACATAATGCAATTGGATCTTGCCCTGGAGGATATCACTGCACTTAAAAACCGAACGGAGGGATGGATCGCTGGCTTGCAGATGACCGCCATATCCATTCAGGGGAGCGGGGACGTATCCGGTTTTATCAAAGCCCTATCGGGGAAACATCGTTTCATTTTGGATTACCTGATGGAGGAAGTCCTCGGTCTACAATCCGCAGAAATCCAAGAATTTATGGTTAAGACGTCGATATTGAATCAGCTGTCATCGCCTATCTGTGACGCTGTTATGGGATGGTCCGATACTGTTGGGGGTACCCCGAAGAAGAGAAAGGCGAACAGGCGTGCGCACCCCACCCTTCAATCCCAGGAAATTCTTGAACATTTGGACCGCGCTAATCTATTTCTCATCCCGTTGGACGACGAACGGAGGTGGTATCGATATCACCGCCTATTTGCCAACCTCTTGGAGGAAAGATTAATTCAAGTGTACGGTAACGATATCCCGGATTTACACCGTCGAGCTGGTGATTGGTACGAGCAAAACGGGCTGATTGGGGAGACCATAAATCATCTTCTTGAAGCCGGCGAGTTTGAGCGAGCGGCGAATTTCATTTCGAAGAACGCGCTCACATTTGTATACCACGGAAACCTTGGAACGCTTGCTAGGTGGCTGGAAGTTCTTCCTAAAAATGTAAAGCAATCACAGCCATGGTTGAGTATTGCCCACGCCTGGGCGCTTTCATTTGCTGGACAATTGGCACCGGTTGCCTCGATTTTGCGGGATGCCGAGGGGGCTCTCCCATCGATCACGGATGAAATCGAAGTTCAGCGCCTTTCCGGTATGATCGATGCGTTGCGCGCCTATTTGATCGCCATCCGCGGATCTATGCCGCTTGCTGCGGAGTTCGCCCGCGAAGCGCTCAAAGTCCTACCGGACGAAGACCTCGTGCTGCGCGGTTTTTCTGCCACTCTCCTGGCTACCGTTCTGCGATGGACAGGTGAACTGAATGAAGCAAAGGGCGCATATCAAGAAGCCATCACCATCAATCGAGCCGCCGGAGCTACGAACGTCCTTGTCGAATCGCTTTGCGACCTGGCAGCTCTGCAGTCCACCCAAGGGGACCTTCGGCGATCTATGACGACATGTCGTGAAGCGCTATCCTTGGCCGAAGAATATTATGAGCGATCCGGAAGCAGGTTGTCTGCGCATGGTCTCGTATCCATTCAACTCAGTAATATTCTCCGTGAGCGGAACGATCTTGACATGGCAAGGAAATATGCTGAAGAAGGATTAGTATTTTGCGAAGAATGGGGACAGGCCGAATCACTCATGCGCGCGTACATCGAACACGCCCATGTACTCCAGGCTTGTGATGACAGCGATGGTTCATTACGCTCTATCCAGAAGGCACGACAACTTGCACCTGACCTTTCACCCTGGTATGTAGCCAGATCCGCTGCATGGGAAGCTCACTTTCGACTAGCACAGGGGGATCTCCCCTATGCCCTTCAGTGGATCGATGATCAAGATCTGATTTCTAATGACGAAATTGAGTTTCAAGATTTCGAAACCCATTTAACAATCGTCCGCATACTTATCGCAAAAGGAAAGCCACTGTCAAAATCGGAGGCTCTCCCGGCATTGAATCAGGTTATCGAGATCCTGGATAGGATGCAATCAACTGCAGAGAGCTCTGGAGCAGGAAGAATTCTTATCGAACTCATGGTCCTAGCATCCATTGCCCAGGATGCTCTGGGTCAAACGGATAGAGCATTATCAACGTTGAAACAAGCGCTGGTCTTGGCTGAACCGGAAGCGTTTATTCGTGTCTTTGTCGATGAAGGAGAACCGATCCGCATGTTGCTTTGTGAGTTGGAAAAACAAGAAACAACGATGCCATACGCTTGCAAAGTACTCCAATTTATGAGCCCTAAGGTAGATGCCGGGATAACATCCGATGTCAGCTGCACCGAAGGATTGACCGAACCCCTCAGTGAGAGAGAAATGGAAGTGCTCCACCTTCTGGAGACACATCTATCAGGCACCGAAATCGCAGGTCAACTCTTCATTGCCGCCAGTACTGTACGCTCACACATAAAAAACATTTACGGCAAGCTCAAAGTGCACAGCAGGAAAGATGCCGTAGAAAAAGCGCGCGAGCTAGGGCTTTTGTAAACCCGCGTTCAAGTGTGAAATCCACCTAAGGTTCGGGCCACACTAGCTTATCTAGAAATCCCCTACCCAATCCCCCAGTTTGGGGGATGACGTTCCTCGTAGTTTCACGCTAAAGTAGCGTTATACAAAACTTTTACACTCCTCACACAAACCGTTTTATCGTGGAAGGCTGGAGGGTTGAGAGATGCTCCCCACAGGTAGAGACATCGAATGAGTAGCTGAAATTCGACGTTCTCAACGTCGGGAGGCTGAGCACTACCGTATGATGAAGTTAACAAAGAACGCTCCGTCTAAATCGAATTACAAGTCCTTCGGGATCGGATAGAGCAGGACCTTAAAAAACGCTTGGTTAAAAATAACAAATCACCGGCCAGTAGTCAGCCAGTAACGAGGTGGGACGAAAGCTCATAACTGGTACAAGCCGATGAGCGTTTGATCGGATAGGTTGTACGCTACGCTTGATACCACAGTATGCTCTGTGGTCATCAAAAAGGTGGCTGATGCGCTCTAAATTACACTCGTTCCGAAGTACGATATTGGCGTACCTGTAAATGGAGCAAATCAAGCTTATCTTCTCCTTCAAAGGAGTGCAGGAGGACAATGTCCTCCTGCACTCCTTTAAGGCGGGAGGATGCTTCCTAATTATCGCGTTGGACAACATAAGATAAACTCTTCCAGTTCAATTTGGAGGCGTTTCCCAGCGAGAAAGTCTAAGTGTAAATCAGTTTGAGCAAGGAATTTCATTTTCCGGGTTTTACCGTTATGCGGATCTGAACTTCCGCAGATTTTATATGTGACAATCCTTAACATACTACTGTTGGACTGCAAATCATGAAAACATTTGTGATAGCCCTGATTGTCCAGTATAGATTCGCCTGGGTCGCCTTCTTGACGGTGATTGATTACAATCTGTCTATCATTTGATTCAGGCATTTGGAGTACTTGGCCATCGAAAGGTATACCCTATGAAGCAGCAAACCCCCGATCATAGATTCTCTTCGAGGATACATATCCTCACGATCCTGGTCTTTATCCTGACAATCAACGCTTGCAGCCCTTCTGGCGTTGATGCCACAGTCAATACTGATGGCTCTCTCTCTGAAGAAACGCTCACAGGCACGCCCTCCCAAACCACCAAGAATTCGGACGGGAATACGAACAATCAGCCTTCAATCCGCCCAGGCTCAATCAAAAGACCCAAAGCTGATATTATTTTCTCCCGCATATCCATCGAACAGGGGCTATCCCAGAGTGTGGTGAACACTATTCTTCAAGACAGCCAGGGATTCCTATGGTTCGGCACCCAAGATGGGCTAAATCGGTATGATGGATATGATTTTAAGGTGTATAAAAACGATCCCAATGACGATCAAACTCTAAGCAATGACTGGGTAACATCAATCGCTGAAGATGCTGATGGCACGCTCTGGATCGGCACCCTCGGTGGAGGGCTAAATAAATTCGATCGTGATTCAGATCAATTCTCGCGATATACAAATGATCCGGAAGATAAAAACAGCATAAGCAACAATGTCGTGTCAGAAATCGTTATCGACTCTAACGGCGCAATTTGGGTTGGGACAAATGGAGGCGGACTAAATCTATTCGATCACGAATCAGGTACCTTCACTTCCTACCTAAATGATCCAACGAACCCAAACAGTATTTCTGACAATGGCATCTCTGCCCTTCTCATAGATCAAAACGAATCTTTCTGGATTGGCACCAACGGCGGGGGGTTGAACCAATATAATCCCGAATCGGGCACTTTCACTCCATACAAAAATGACCCTGAGGATCCTTTCAGCCTGAGTGGTGACGACATCAATAGTCTTTTCGAAGATCGTGAGGGGGTGATATGGGTTGGAACGGAAGATACGGGGTTGAACCGATTCGAACGAGATACAGAACGTTTCCAGCGTTTCCCGGAAGATACAAAGGATCCTGATAGTATCAGCAATCAGTCAATCGCGGCGATCCTTGAGGACAGATCCGGTGTACTCTGGGTGGGCCTTGATGGAGGCGGTTTAATCGCCCTTGATCGGGATACGGGAAAATACACACACTATTCTCATGATCCATCCAACCCGAGCAGCCTGAGCAGCAGTCAGATCTATTCCATTTTCGAAGATTATGCAGGCGTCCTCTGGTTCGGAAGTTTTGGAGGAGGTGTAAACAAGTATGATCCAAGCGCTTCGAAGTTCAACCTGATCCGCAGCAACCCGGATGAACCCAATGGCCTGAACGACAGCAGTATATGGGGAATATTCGAAGATAAGTCTGGCGTGCTATGGATTGGCACATTTTCAGGAGGACTGAATCGTTACGATCGCAGGACGGGACTATGGCGCCATTACATGTCAGATCCAGAGGATCCCGAGAGTGTTAGCAGTAATACGGTGATGAGCATCGCCCAGGACTCAGATGGAATGTTCTGGATAGGTACATGGGGAGGCGGTCTAAATCGGTTTGACCCCACATCCGGGAAGTTCACGCAATACGACACAGCCCCGCTAATACTAGCAATACTCGAAGACCCATCTGGCCTTCTATGGATTGGGGGTGCTGGAGGACTCAGTGTCATGAACCGGGCAACCGGCGAGATGACCTTTTTTGAGGATAACCCTAAAGCGCCAGAGGGTTTATCAAACGCGATCTACACGATCGACGAGGGTCGGGATGGGGTTGTGTGGGTTGGGATGTTGAATGGAGGATTGGTTGGGATTGATCTTGAATCAGACACCTTCACGCAATATATACACGATCCCGAAGATCCCAGCAGTTTGAGTGACGATATTATCTTGGATGTTCACCTGGATCAAAACGACGTGCTCTGGGCTGCGACCGTTAGTGGTCTGGATCGTCTCTCGCCCGAATCAGGAACCTTCCAGCATTATCGCGAGAAAGATGGATTGGCCAACAATACTATCTATGGGATTCTGGAGGATGACGAAGGAAACCTATGGCTCAGCACAAATAATGGATTATCCAAGTTCAATGTACAGGATGAGTCATTTACCAACTTCGATGTAAATGATGGATTGCAGAGCAATGAGTTCAATCAAAATTCGTTCTTCAGGAGCAGCAGTGGAGAGATGTTCTTCGGAGGATTGTCTGGCGTAAATTCATTCTTCCCCAGCCAGGTTGTCAATAACACCTATATTCCTCCAATCGTAATAACGGATTTTAAATTATTCAATGAGTCAGTTGTTATAGGAGAGGAATCTCCACTCCAAAAGCCCATCAATGTAACTGAGTCGATCGATCTCAACTACACGGATGATTTCTTCTCATTCGAATTTGCATCCCTTCATTATTCCGCGCCCGAGGAGAACCAGTACGCCTACTTCATGGAAGGCTTGGATAAGGACTGGAACTACATCGGCTCAAGACGATTCGCCAGCTATACAAATGTCCCTCCGGGTGAGTACACATTTCGGGTGCGAGGGACAAACCGAGATGGGATTTGGAATGAGGCCGGAGCTGCGATCAATATCATCATCACTCCCCCATTCTGGCAGACATGGTGGTTCAGAGTATTGGTGGCAGCAATCGTTGTTGGAGGAACTATTAGTTTCTTCAGGCTCCGGGTGCGGTCGATCGAAACGCAGCGAAAGCAGCTAGCACTCCAAGTAAAAGAAAAGACCCAAGAACTGACAGATACCCTCAGTGAACTCAAGCGCTCGAAAGAGGCGGCTGAAGCCGCAAACCGGGCCAAGAGTTTGTTCTTAGCAAATATGAGTCACGAATTGAGAACCCCCCTCAACGCGATCCTTGGTTTCAGCCAACTCATGATCCGTCCAGTCGCGTCGGAATCTAACCGGGCAGGAACACTTTCCGATGATCAAAGAGAGAACCTTGAAGTTATCGTCCGCAGCGGCGAGCATCTCCTCGGTTTGATCAATGAAGTCCTGGAGATGTCAAAGATCGAAGCCGGTCGAGCTACGCTGAACAAGCAAGACTTTGATCTCCATCGCATGCTCGAGGGCATGGAAGATATGTTCAGGCTGCGGGCAGAGCAGAAAGCCCTTGCTCTGGAACTAAACCTTGGACAAGACGTTCCCCAGTATATCCACGCCGATGAAGGAAAATTGCGGCAAGTCTTGATGAACCTGCTCGGCAACGCCATTAAATTTTCAGAGAAAGGTAGCCTCGAGCTGAGGGTTCACTGTGTCAATAACACTGAAGACGCACAATGCCATAAGTTAAGATTCGTTGTCTCCGATACGGGGTTTGGCATAGCTCCCGAAGAATTAGAGACGATTTTCGATCCTTTTGTCCAAGCCACAAACACCCACCAAGAACATGAAGGAACCGGGCTTGGTCTTTCCATCAGCCTGCAATTTGCTCAACTTATGGGTGGTAGTCTGACCGCGAGCAGCGAGCTAGGGGTGGGTAGTTCATTCACATTGGAAATCCCTATTGAAGGTTCCGATGAGATTTCCTTAGTCGAACTTCTTCCCCAACGGAGAGTGGTCGGGCTTGAAGATGGACAACAAACCTACCGCATCCTTGTTGTGGATGATAAAGAAGTCAACCGTCAGCTCCTGGTGAAATACCTTCAACCTCTGGGGTTTGAAATACAAGAAGCGAAGGACGGCATGGAGGCAATTAATATCTGGGGTGAGTGGGATCCGCACCTGATATTCATGGACATGCGCATGCCGGTTATGGATGGATACGAAGCCACCCGCCATATCAAGGCGACAACGAAAGGACATGCAACCGTAATTGTTGCCCTCACAGCAAGCGCACTTGAAGAGGATCGCGAGGTCATCTTATCTGAGGGTTGCGATGCATACATTCGTAAGCCATTCACCGATATTGAGCTTTATAAGATTCTCTCGAAACATTTGGGAGTACGCTACAAATATGGCGAAGTGTTAAGTGAACAATCTGGGTTAGAAGGTGGATTGACGAATGGCATTATGAGCGAAGCTCAACGCAGTGTTCTAGCAAAACGCTTGAAATCCCTTTCGCCCAAGCTGCTATCCGATCTTGAGGCAGCTACGATAAGAGGGAGCCTTCATCGTATCGAGGCAACGATTTCAAAAATAACAGAGGAAGATCTACAATTAGGCGAGACTTTGATGGAGCTTGCACAGGGATTCAACCACGAGGAGATAATAAGCCTGATCAATCACATTAGAGACGAAAATGCCTAGCACTAAGGCAGAATTTGCAGAAGAAATCCTAATCGTCGATGACAAGCCGGTAAATCTCCGCCTCTTATCCCAGATGTTGGCGGATCGCGGCTACGTCGTTCGTGCTGTTAAGAGTGGTGGAAGAGCCCTCGAATCTATTCGTGCAACCCCACCGAACCTGATCCTTCTCGATATCAAAATGCCCGGTATGAATGGCTATGAGGTTTGCCGTCAGTTGAAAGAATCCCCTGAGTCTCGCGGCATCCCGGTGATCTTCATCAGCGCGCTGAATGAAATTCAGAATAAGGTCCAGGGCTTCGATGTAGGTGGTGTTGACTACATCACGAAACCCTTTCAATACGAAGAGGTTATCGCTCGAGTCGAGACTCATCTAGCGCTGCAGAGATTCCAAAAACACCTCCAGAAAGCGAATAGACGGTACGAGAAGGAATTGAAATTGGCCGGCAGTCTACAAGCGAACTTGATACCCAAACAAACGCCGGCCATTCCGGGCTTTCAATTGTCCTTTGTGCTTCGATCAGCACGAGAGACTTCTGGAGATTTCTACGATATATTCCCGCTCAATTCTGGCCATATTGGGATCCTTATAGCGGATGTTGTCGATAAAGGGGCGGCAGCCGCATTATTAATGGCTTACGGTCGAACCCTTCTGCGAACTCTTGCGGAGGAATTCCCTTGGCACCCGGACCGTGTTCTAAGCAAGGTGAACCAACGCATGCTTTCCTATTCAGAAGCATCACATTTTTTGACGGTTTTCTATGGGATTCTTGAGCCGGAGGAGAACGAGCTTATCTATAGTAATGCTGGTCACAATCCAGCTATTCATCTAAAAGCCGTCAATGGCGAAATGATGATGTTAAAAAATACTGGAATGCCTTTAGGGCTCTTTGATGATCAGGATTGGCAGCAGCGAAAAATCCAAATGGATCCGGGCGATCTGCTGGTTATGTATACCGATGGGGTCACGGATTCACAAAACCCACTAAATGAGCTTTATGGGATGGACCGCTTCAGAAATACTATTCAAGCTCATCGGAAACGCCCACCCTCCGAATTAATTAAGCTTATCCTCGAAGACATCGATCAATTCCTGGACGGCTCCCCCCAGCCGGATGACATAGCCATGGTCATTCTGAAGAAGGACGACTAGGGAAGCAACGGTTTGTTGCCGGTTGAGACCATCCAAGCCTCACTTGAAAAGTGTAACAATACCCAGGCGCCCCCGGTGCGATTCGAACGCACAACCGTCGGATTAGAAGTCCGGTGCTCTATCCATTGAGCTACGGGGGCGTAATTCAATTGTATTGTAAAGATCTTAGAGGATCAATCCTCAAGCAGGGGTCGAATTCCTTTGTAGACTCTCCCACCAGAGAGCATACGC
>DAOUEQ010000087.1:0-51186 GCA_034430395.1 Anaerolineales bacterium
TGATCGCTCTCGTTCAGGCAATCGCGGAGCGGGGCAAGCCCGTCGATGACGCTCCTTTGCATCAGAGTTTCGACGAGAAGAAACAATGGGATTTCGGCATCGAGGTGGCCAAAGCCTTTGGGTACGACTTCAATCGCGGTCGTCAGGATAAAGCCGTCCATCCTTTTACAACCGGCTTTGGCACCGGCGATATTCGCATCACCACTCGCTTTGATCCAGAGTTCCTCAACACGGCACTCTTCGGAACTATGCATGAAGCCGGGCACGCCATGTACGAACAGGGAGTCGATCCGAAATTAGACCGCACACCGTTGGGAACCGGCACTTCTCTCGGCGTACACGAATCGCAGTCCCGCATGTGGGAGAACCTGGTCGGACGTAGCAAGGGATTTTGGTCAGCATATTTCCCGCGCTTGCAGGAATACTTCCCGGATCAACTCGGAGAGACCGATCTTAATGCCTTCTACAGAATGATAAACAAGGTCGAGCGCTCTCTGATCCGCGTCGAAGCCGATGAAGCCACCTACGACCTGCACATCATGCTGCGCTTCGAGCTTGAGGTTTCCCTGATGGATGGCGGCCTCGCTGTGAAAGATCTTCCTGAGGCGTGGGACAAGAAGTTCGAAGAGTTCCTGGGCATCACGCCACCAAATGATGCCGAAGGGGTGCTGCAGGATGTCCACTGGTCAAACGGATACATCGGATACTTCCCCACATACGCTCTGGGGAATCTGGTTGCAGCCCAGCTTTGGAACAAGATTAACGTGGACATCCCTGATATTGATACGAAGATCGCAAAGGCTGAATTCGGCGACTTGCTAGCATGGCTGCAGGAGCACATCCACCGTCACGGAGCGAAGTACGAACCCCTTGATCTGCTCAAACGAGCCACGGGGCAAGACCTGGATGCGGAACCGTACTTGCAGTACCTTGAACATAAATTCGGAGAAATCTACGAACTCTAGCGAAGTGGCATGCTGATCTAGTGGGGGGGAGCTTTGAAGAACGAACAGACTTTGCCAATCAAGCACGTTATCCAGGAGAGAGATTGGAGCGGCCCGTAATAGCTTCGTGAGTCACTACGTATACTCAATTCTTCCGCTCCCTGGTGCGCGACCGTGCAGCTAGAGGCTTTGTCAAGCTTAACAAAAGACCTGGGTCTCCGTGTACGCATTACGTAGAATGATTAACGAGATGACCACACGCTCCAACCCCCGCTCACATGATGAGAGCGCAATCCTTGCGTGTAAAGCCTCTGTTCCCGGTACTCTCGCTGGGGCTGCGCGGTCAGGGACAACCCTTGGCCTTATCTTGATCTCGCTCGTTCTGACGTCTTGTGTATCAAGAACAGATCCTCCTATGACTGTCATCGCACCGGATCAAGCGGAGACCACATATTTGGCGCCGCCATTGTCGGATCCCATCGGCGGAGAATCGGTCTTTCCCCCGCTCACCGAAGCAACACCGGCGATCATCATTGAACCATCCTTTCCTGCTCCAACGCCAACCAGCATTCCCCCCTCCGTTAGCGTACCGCTGGAAGAGCTGAGTATTCTCTCGCCAGGTCCAGGTTCAATGCTCAACAGCCCAATCCAAGTCAAGGGTTATGGCGGACCCAGCCTGAACAACCGGGTGCAGGTGCAGTTGATCGGAGAGGACGGGCGCCTGTTATCCAAGGGCTACTCGTTTCTCTACTCATACCCGGGCACACCCGGTCTGTTCTATATCAGGATGCCTTTCGAGTCCCAGTTTGTGGCCGAACGGGCCTGGCTGGAGGTCCGCTCGTTCGACGATATTTTCGGTATTCTCCAACACCTAACGACCGTAGAAGTGACGATTCTCTCAACAGGCAGCGATCGCATTTACACTGCCATCCAGGGGGCAGAGAAACTCACCATTTTCCAGCCGCGAGAGGAGAAGGTGATTGCTGGAGGAAGTGTGCTTATCCAAGGCGCAGGGTGGGTCGATCAAGACGTGCCCCTGCGAATCGAGATCATCAACCGTGCCGGCGACATCCTGGGATCTGGTCAGGTGGAACTTGACGCTCCAGCCGTGGGTCAATTGGGTACATTCTCCGTGGAAATCGCGTATCAAACTTTGTATCAACAGTGGGCTCGCATCGGTGTATACGAGCTGCACGACGAAGTCCCTGGTTTGGTGCACTACACAAGTGTCGGAGTCTGGTTGGGACCCTGACAGTGGGCAAGCCGAAGAGCGCTCCTGTTTGCGGCACGAACCTTGGAACCGTAACCACAGAGAGCCCAATCATTGCAATGATATAATCTGCACCCTTTAGAGGAAATTGTGGAGACGACACAGGCTTTTCGCCGGCGAACATCACGGATGGTTACATGGCTCACTCGAGCCCTGCTGGCAATTTTCGCGGCTTCACTTGTGCTATTTACTGGCTTCGCACTTTTCCTGCTTGGAACACGGCTATTTCTTTTCAACCGCACCCTCCCCGGCATACATCTTCAAGAAGTTAACCTGAGTGGAATGTCTCAGGAGGAAATCATCGCTGCACTTGACCCGGTTCTAACCTACCCCGAGGACGGTGCCGTTGTGCTCATGGATGCCGATCGAACCTGGATGGCCAAACCGGCGGAACTTGGTGTATCCATTGACCTGCACAAGATCGCCGGGAATGCCCTCGCTGTTGGAAGACAGGGCACCTTCTTCGAGCGCCTTCAGCACCAGGTGGACGCCTGGTATCAGGGCGATGCCATAACCCCCGTAGTTCTCTTCGACCAAGTAGTTGGAGCGTTCTACCTTCAAGCTATTGCCACGGTTGTTGATCAGCCGATGATTGAGGCGGCGATCCAGATCGAGGGCACACAGGTTCTGGTAAGCCCCGGCCAAATTGGGCGCTCCGTCGACGTCCGCGGAACGCTTGATGCCCTCAAGGAACCTTTCGGCTCCATGCACGACGCAGTTATCCCTGTTGTGATTGAAGAAACCAATCCTATTGTTCTGGATGCCTCCAGCGCCGCGGAAAGCGCCCGCAGGATTCTGGCCGAACCCTTACGAATCACCGCCGAGGGAGCCGAAGACCTTCTGCTCGAACCATCGGAACTTGCGCCCATGATCCGTTTTGAGGTTCAGGGAGATGCGGCCGACTCGTCGTACGCGGTGCGGCTTGATCCCGAATTACTGGCGGCCATACTCGCCCCTCGTATCGCTGAATTGGAGCGCAAGCCTGAGAACGCTCGCTTCATCTTCAACGACGAAACCCGCGAATTAGATCTGCTTCAATCAGAAGTGATCGGAAGAAACCTGGACATAGCCGCATCGATCGAAACGATCAACGCTGGATTAAGTGAAGGTTTGCATGCGATTGAGTTGACGTTCGAGTACGAAGAACCTTTAGTCGGAAGTGAGGCGACCGCGCAAGAACTTGGCATCAGCGAGGACGTGAGCGTCGTTTCGACATACTTCCCTGGCTCAAGCTCCGAACGCATTCAGAATATCAAGACCGCATCCTCGGTTTTCCATGGGCTGCTCATCCCTCCCGGTGAAACCCTCTCAATGGCGGATGCACTGGGGGATATCAGCCTCGATAACGGTTACGCCGAGGCGCTGATCATCTATGGCGATCGCACGATCAAGGGTGTCGGCGGCGGCGTATGTCAGGTGAGCACGACCCTCTTCCGAGCAGTCTTCTTCGGCGGTTATGAGATTGTCGAACGCCATCCCCACGCCTATCGAGTTGGATACTACGAGGGGGGGCCAGGGTCACCGGGACCGGGCCTTGACGCGACCGTGTTTGTTCCCCTGGTTGACTTCAAATTCCGCAACGACACGCCTTACTGGCTTCTCATGGAGACCTATATCTACGGCAATCAGTTGCTATGGAAGTTCTATTCAACTTCAGATGGGCGCACGGTACAGTGGAGCAGTCACGAGTCGAACAAAGTAGATGCTCCCAAACCTTTGTACAAGGAGAATCCGGAACTGGACAAGGACGAGATCAAAAAGATCGACTATGAGGCCGATGGGTTAGATGTCGTCGTCTATCGCACGGTCTCCCGGGACGGTGAGGCGATACACAAGGACACGATTAAAACTCACTACCTCCCTTGGCGGGCGATGTACGAATTCGGTCCCGGAAGCGATCTCCCGAACAATATCGAAGTGGAAGGGGATTAGATTCCCGCCGCTTACAGCTCCTATTTGACAACTTCTCCGACCTCAGCTATTTTCATGACCATCAAAACATGCCTTGAGCATCCGCAGGAGTAGACCATGATTAGCGAAGACCTGCTCGAAATCCTACGTTGTCCAGCTTGTGTGCGCGAGAAAGAGGGACTCCTTGAGCTCTATAAGGAGACCTGGTTGATCTGCCAGGAACTGGATTGCGGTCGTAAATATCCAATTAAGGATGATATTCCCGTGATGTTGATCGAAGAGGGGGACAAGTGGGTTGAAGTGAAGAAGAGTGATCTTCCCGTGCCCCCACCAGGAGATTGATGGACTGGAAAAATCACGATCCGCAGACGTTACTGCACGAGCTCCAATCGGGTGATGATGATCGATCGGAGAGCGCGGTCCACCGGGTCGCCGAATTGGGCGAGCGCATGCTGCCGCTGCTCCTCAAACAACTGCAGTCCTTAGAACCGGATCAGCGGTGGTGGGCGACTGCAGCGCTCACCCATATCGATCGCGAGGAGGCGCGGAAAGCGCTGCTTGAGTCTCTTACCGATGAGGATAATGCAGTCCGTCAGTGTGCTGCCTTCGGTCTGCGCCGCCAACCTCATGTTGACGCGATTCCGATCTTGCTCGATTTACTCGGGGATCAGGATCGGCTGCTTGCCCGCCTAGCCGCTGATGCCCTCGCTGCACTTGGTGAGCGCGCCGTATCTCCGCTCACTGAAGCCTTGCGATCTGAATATGCCGCTATCCGCATCGAAGCCGCACGGGCACTCGCATCCATTGACGACCCTTCGGTGATCGCCCCCTTGTTCACCGCCCTGGACGACGATTCGCCAATCGTCACACACTGGGCTGAGGAAGGTCTGCGGCGCAGGGGTGTCGGGATGGTTTTCTTTAATCCCTCCTGACGTTACTTAACAATAACCCAGGCGATCCATACCCCGATCATCACCAACCCGAGCAAAAATTTAACAACGAACGAGGCGCCATATCCAACCCCCATGCCAAACATCGCCCGCAGGGCTTCTTCAGTATCTTTATGACGGATAAACTCCAGCAAAAATGTCCCTAGAAGAAGACCGGCGATCAAGCCGATCGGTCCGAACACAAAGAGACCGATTACTCCCGCAGCCAACCCGCCAAAGGTGCTAAGCCATGAAGCCCCTCCGCGCCGAGCGCCTGCCCCACTAACGAACATTTCCGCGGCTTGTCCGGCTAAACCCAGCACAACGATGATGGTGCAAAGCCACCAGCCGTTCTCGCCCCAACCGACCAGCAAACCGTAACCGAGCGCGCTGATCAGAATCAGCCCCAGGTCAGGGAGTACCGGGATTAGCGTTGTCGCCAGTCCGATTAACATCGCCAGCCCCAGAAGTATCGTGAGCACGATATCCGTCATTTCGCCTCCGGCGTGATTTTTTCCACTCCGCCCATCCATGGGCGCAGCACATCAGGAATCACAACGCTGCCATCTGACTGTTGGTAATTTTCAAGAATGGCAATAACCGTGCGCGGCAAAGCAAGCCCCGACCCGTTAAGCGTATGCACATGGACCGGCTTCCCATCCGACTCCGTTCGGTAGCGGATGTTCGCCCGTCTGGCCTGGAAGGTTTCACAGTTGCTGCATGAGCTGACCTCGAGCCATTCACCGCAGCCCGGTGCCCACATTTCGACATCATATTTTTTTGCTGCCGTAAAACCCAGATCGCCTGTCACCATCTGGATCACCCGGTGAGGGATTTCCAACGCCCGGCAGATATCCTCTGCGTTCTTAACCAAGTCTTCTAGTTCATCGTAAGAGGACTCAGGGGTGGTGAAATGATACATTTCGACTTTATCAAACTGGTGAACACGTTTGATCCCGCGCACATCACGACCGGCGGAGAATTTCTCTCTGCGGAAGCAGGGCGTGTGGGCCACATATTTCTTTGGCAGTTGCTCGGCTTCGAGAATCTCGTCTCGATGCAGATTGGTCAAGGGAATCTCCGCAGTCCCGACCAGCCATAGATCATCCTCCACATCATGGTAGATATTCTCCTTGAACTTCGGGAGTTGGCCCGCTCCCCACATACACGCCTCGCGCACGATGGCCGGGGTGTATACCTCGATATAACCATGCTTCTCCACGTGGAAATCCAGCATCCAATCGATCAGCGCGCGCTCGAGACGTGCCCCCAAGCCAAAGAGCACATAAAAACGGCTGCCGGAGAGCTTAACGCCGCGCTCGAAATCGATGATCCCTAAGTTTGGTCCCAAATCCCAATGCGGCAGTGGTTCAAACCCGAATTGCTCCGCAGTTTTCGGCTCGTCATCCTGCCTGACAACGATGTTTTCACTATCATCTTTCCCGACAGGGACACTCTCATGCGGTAAATTCGGCACCTGGTACATCGCCCGTTCGAGATCCGCCTCAACCGCCCGCAGTTCAGACTCGAGCGCCTTTATCCGATCGTTTACAGCGCCCATCTTTTTGATGAGTTCTTCGCGCGGGGCGTCGTCTTTCATCCGCCCGACCTCCTTGGATGTGACGTTGCGCTCGTGGCGCAGATCTTCGAGTTCCTGCAGGTTCTGGCGGCGCTTTTCATCCAGCGTGATGATCTCATCGATCGGCGCTTCCGCCTGTAAACTGCGGATTGCATCCTTCACATCCTTGGTATTTTCGCGGATTATGCGAATATCAATCACGATGTACCTCCGTTGAAATCAGCCAACTCATCCATCGAGCCCACACGGTGAGCCTGAGGAAGGTTTGTTATCAAGCGCTCAATTCTATACCCAAAGCAAATACTTGGTGTCATCAAGCTTCATCCTTTGGAATATACCATCGAGTGTGAACTTAAGGTGCTGACAACTGGCGCCCAAAACACATCCTCCGGGTTCTTTATGGAATCGGGGAGGGGTGATCCGTGGCGTGGATTCGAACACCATTCGTGCACGTTGCTTGAACACGCCATGAATTCACGCTAAGCTCTAAGGTGATGGGATTCCGGAAGGGGGATTATCGCTAAGGACATCATTTGGGGGTAAACGGTGCGGGGCTTCCAGAAAGTCCTGGAACAGGGATGATATCCAGAAGGTAAGTCGGTTAAATCCCTACTGGGGGTGGATATCCAGTTCAGATTTATGGATACTCAGGTGTTAGCACGCATCCTATATGACACTCATTTGGATAAAAAATGAATATCGGGAGATTATAAAATGTCAGATAAAGCCCTTCGTGTGTACACTGGCTCAACTTCAATAATCACAGGGGGTGCTTCTGGAATAGGCCGAGCTTTGGGTGAAGAAATCGCCAGGCGAGGGGGATACGTAGTATTAGCAGATCTTCAGATAAAGCTAGCTGAAGAAGTGGCACAAGAGATACACTCTAATGGAGGCAAAGCAGACGCGTACGAGTTGGATGTAACTGATTTCTCAGCGGTAGATAATCTCCTTCGAAAAATTGTTGAACAAACAGGGCGATTAGATTTCATGTTCAACAATGCAGGAATTAGTATATATGGCGATGCGAGTCTTCATAGAATTGAAGATTGGATTAGGATAATCAATGTGAATTTGCTGGGTGTAGTGAATGGCGTTCAGGTAGCTTATCAAATTATGTTAAGACAAAAGTTCGGGCACATTATAAATACAGCATCAATGGCTGGATTGGTAGTTGGATCAGGGTCTCCGTCATATACAACCACAAAGCATGCAATTATTGGGCTTTCCAAGACTTTGCGCGCAGAGGCGAAGTTATCAGGAGTGCGTGTAAGTGTATTATGCCCAAGTTTTGTTCGGACACCAATATTGGAAGGTGGTAAGTATGGAAAAATACTAATGAGTGTTACACCTGAAAAACAACGTGAAATATGGGAGAAGTTAAAAATCCAACCAATGAATGCGAACACATATGCTGTCAAGGCATTGAGTGCAATAGAAAAAAAACAAGGCTATTATCATAATTCCATTTTGGTGGAAAATAATTTGGTGGATTGATCGCCTGTCACCTTCGTTGGGTATATTATTAGCTGAGAAATCAAACCAGTATATGAATAAAGTCTTGAATGACGAATAGGAATTTGAGTGCGTGCTAACCCCCGCTACAGTGGACTCTTCGACTACGCTCAGAGCCGCTGAGCTCTACCGTTATGCAGCTTGTATGACTCTTCTTACAAATGAAGCAGAAGGAATGTGAGATGAAGGACGAGTTTCGAAGGCTAGATGGGGCAAATATGGATATTGATCTTGTCACTCCAGAAGACAAGATTGTGTGGAAACAAGATGCGTGTCCATGGAATTTGGACGAAAGTACTTCTGAGCATAGATGTGCTGTAAAAGATATATCAATCTGCCCATATTTTTGTGGAATCGAGTATCAGGACTATGTTCTTTGCTGTTACCCGAATCAGAATCCACTACGTGCGAAGGATTAGGAGTTGCATAACGTCTCGCTGGAAGCGAACGGGGATGCAACGCGATTTGCCATCGATGGAGCGGGACGGGACGGCGGGAATTCCCGGCCAAGGTGAATGCTCCGGCGCCTCAGATCAAGACCGTTGGGCGAGATCATACGATGCGAGTTCCTGGTATTCGGAATGTAAGCCTCTACTATGACCGGTAACACGATGAAGAAAAAGGGGAAGTTTTCCACAAGCGGCATCATTACTGTTGCTTTCTTGCTTTCCCTCGCAGGAGTCAATGCTGTTTGGTTGATCATGCGTGGGCACGGGGGTGCTTTAATAGCTCTAGTATTCTATTCAGTCGTATCTTTTCTTAGCCTCAGAAGTCGACATTTCGGCGCAGGCGTAATCGCGGGTATCTTTGGGTTTGGAATTCACATATTTGAGTTGTTTGTAAAAGGTACGGCTGAACTGACAGGGATTGATCAGCTGTTCTTCTACGCGAATCTCATCCTTCCTATTCCTCTCACGTTCACGAGTTTTTTAGCATCTCGTAAGGAACCGCCTTAGCATGAAGAATAATAAAACTTCTTACCCGGATGAACCCATAACCTCCGTTTTCTGAGTTCGATTCCGAAAAGCGGTCCAAAGCATGAATATGGGATAAATTTTGAAACCTGAGATCCTCGCCACAAAGCTCAATATTCCACTACGTCGGCCGGATCTGGTTCCGCGTCCGCATTTGATCGAGCGAGTGAACGAGGGCTTGACTCGCAAACTGACCCTCATCTCGGCGCCTGCGGGGTTCGGGAAAACCACATTGGTAAGCATGTGGGCTGCGCAAGCCTCAATGCCTGTTGCCTGGCTCTCTTTGGAGGAACAAGAGAACGATTTGACTCGCTTTCTTGCCTATATCATTACCGCAATTCAGGGCGTCGACCCCGAGATTGGCAAGGATGCCCAAGCAATCCTCCAGACTCCCCAACTCCCTTCTTATGAAACCATCCTGACGAGCATAATCAACGATCTGGAGGTTAGTGATCAGGACATCGCTCTAGTTTTGGACGATTACCACCTAATACATACGCGGGGCGTCCACGAAGCGGTTGTCTTCTTGGTCGAGCATCTGCCATCGCAGACGCACGTAGTAATAATCACCCGCGCTGATCCTCCACTGCCCATTCCGCGTCTGCGGGGGAGGAGGGAGTTGACCGAACTGCGGGCGGCTGACCTGCGCTTCACCTTGGCAGAAGCCAGCGACTTCCTTGAAAAGATTGCGAGGTTGTCCCTCTCAGGCGACGATGTCGCCGCTCTACAAAACCACACCGAAGGTTGGGTTGCCGCCCTGCAAATGACCGCACTCTCCATGCAAGGACGGGAAGATATCCGCAGCTTCATTGCTTCCTTCACTGGGAGCCACCAATATATCGCCGATTATCTGACCGAGGAGGTACTTAACCAGCAAACAGAGGAGATAAGAAGCTTCTTACTCCAGACATCTATTCTGGATCGTATGACCAGCTCATTGTGTGATGCGGTATTACATGAGGTGGGCGACACGCGATCAGCGGTTCGGGATCAGATGCAATTGCCCGACAGTTGTTTTCAATCTCAAACGATTCTGGAGCAGCTCAAAGATTCCAATTTATTCATCATGCCGCTGGATGATAACCGTCATTGGTATCGGTATCATCGCTTATTCCGCGATTTGCTCCTCACAAGGCTCCAGCAATTGACTCCTGACCTTGTTCCTGATTTGCACAGACGCGCGAGCGATTGGTTTGAGCGAGCTGGTCTACTTTCTGATGCTATCGAACACGCATTGAGCGCGCGGGATTTTGAGCATGCTTCTCATTTAATGGCGCAAGTTGGCGAGGAGATGCTGATGCGGAGTGAGGTGGGGACTCTCAACCGATGGTTGGAGAGACTCCCAGAAGAAACCCTGAATGAGCATCCGCATTTGCATCTTTTTCATACCTGTACGTTGGTGATTACAGGGGCATCACCCGAGATCGTTGAAGCTCGTTTACGGAACATTGGAGAGCAGGGAGGCGCCCAATCAGCACGAGCGGTAGCGATTCGGGCGTATCTGGCGCTCTATCAAGGTGATTTTTCCTCTGCATGGGAGCTCTCGCGTTTAGCATGGGAACAGATTCCCGAAGACGATCGCTTCATGCGAGGGATTCTATCGCTAATCTTTGGTTTCTCATTACTTGCAAAAGGAGATATTGACGCCGGAACGAAATACCTTAGTGATATTGCCCGGGCCAGTCGGGAGGTTGATAACGTAATGGTTGAAATCATTACCTTATGCCATCTCGCTCGCCTTCGGATGCGCGCGGGTGATCTTGCTGCTGCGCATGATCTTTATCAGCGTGCAATAGAGGAGGCAATAGACGAGAAAGGTCATCACCTCCCCATTGCCGGGGAAGCGTTCTTGGGCTTAGCCGAAGTTTGGTTTCAATGGAACGATCTTGAGAAAGCAGAAGAGTGTATTTTGAAATACATTCAGTTAACCGAAGCTTGGAACCCTGTGGTTGCACTTGAAGGATTTCTCGCGCTTGCCCGTGTCCGGCAAGCCCAGAGTAGGGGTGTTGAAGTGCGTCCGCTGGTTGAAAAAGCGCGCAAACTAGCCTTGCAGTTTGAAATCACAGAGTTGGATGACTTAATGGTAGATGTTTATGACGCTAAACTGTCCCTTGCCCAAGGGGATATACAGGCAGCAGTCCGATGGGTTGAGGGTAGAAATGTTGAACAATATTCCTTCGATTCTGAGCATTGGGTTGAGCAAGAAGGAACCATAAGTGAACACCTCCGCAAATATGCGCTGCTCATCCTTGCTCGAATCCACATCGCCCAAGGAGAACCTCAACGCGCGTTAGAGATATTGACTCCCTTATTGAGCGTGATGAAAAGGTTGCACCGGACAGATTTGGTGCTCGAAACATTGATCCTTCAAGCCGTTGCCCATCAAGGCAGCGGAAATTCGAAAGAAGCGCTCACTGTATTGAAGGATGCGCTCTCCCTTGGCGAACACGGTAACTATATCCGTATTTTCATCGATGAGGGCGCGGCAATGGCAAAGCTGCTCTATGAAGCTGCTAAGCAAGGGATTGCACCCGAATACTGCGGAAATTTGCTTGGACACCTGGCGCACATCGATCATGATGATCAATCCCAAAGTCCTCTTGAGTCTGAGATGATCGAGCCCCTTAGCTCACGCGAGATAGAAGTGTTAAACCTCATAGCAGAAGGACTCTCGAACCGTGAAATTGCTGAACGCCTCGTCATATCGCTTGGTACAGTGAAAGTGCATACCCGTAATATCTATGGGAAATTGGGTGTAAGCAATCGAACCCACGCGGCCGCCAAAGCTAGATCCATTGGGATTCTTTAATCCCGCCTAAGTACTCACTTCGCAGCCTCAAGCAAGATTTCCACAATATACTTTCTCCTATCCGCAAACAGCTAGAACTCCAACGCTTTCCTAGTGTCAGGTTCTTTCACTTCGCTTGTGCGCCATCCTCTCATAAATACCACCTCAATACCCCTTTCGGTAGATGTTTTCCTGTCCCGATTAAGTTACGCTATCCATGCGATATTTATTGAAGACGAAAACACATTCTGCTCTGTGAAGAGAAACGGAAGATCCAGAATTGATAATCGATCCTCGTCCCCAAATGTCAGATCAGGCACGATTGTATGAAGTAAAAATCCAAGGACAGCTTGATGAAGTCTGGTCAGATTGGTTCGAAGGGATGGAAATCACAACTGGGGAGAAAATAACAATGCTTTGTGGAAGGATAACGGATCAAGCTGCATTACGCGGAATCCTTTCTAAAATTTGGGATCTAAACCTTACAGTGATCTCTGTAGACTCTATTGAAATTGAGACTTAACGCACAAACTTAAGGAGTGAAACCATGAATAAGATTCGTTCATTTCGAGAATTGAGGGACGCGGAATACTCCCAAGCTGGAGGAAAGGGCGGGACGCTAGCGCGGCTCTACCAGGCCAGGTATCCAGTACCTGATGGATTTGTGATCCTTCCTGATGCGTTTGCTGGGGATGAACTGACAACGGAAAGCTGGCCGCAGATAAAGGAGCAGCTAAACAGCATGCGACAGGCGGAGAAACAGGTTGCCTTTGCTATTCGGTCTTCTGCTTTGTGCGAGGATTCGGCTTTTGCTTCCTTCGCTGGTGAGTTTGAAACCGTTCTGGATGTCCACAGCGACGAGATGGTCAAAGAGGCCATTCTGAGAGTGCGAAGTTCTCGACACTCCGAGCGTGTAAGAGCCTACAGTGAGGCCAAGGGTCTGGAACCCTTACATGAGATGGCGGTTGTTGTCCAGAAATTGGTTCGGGCGGATATCTCGGGCATCCTGTTCACATGCGATCCGGTCACGGGCAGCCATGAAAAGATGACCGGTAACTATGTTCACGGGTTTGGGGAAGAGCTCGTATCTGGGGAGGTTGAACCCTTTACCTTTACGCTGTCTCGACCAAAGGGAACGTACGATGGACCAGCTGAACTCGAGCCTTATGCAAAGAAGTTATTCAAACTCGGAAGACGTCTTATAGGAGAACTAGGCGGTCCACAGGATATCGAGTGGGCGATCAAGGGTGGGAAGTTATTCCTTTTGCAGTCAAGACCCATCACAACGTTGATCGCGCATGATTCCACCACGGGGGAGTGGAACGACAGCCTGACGGGTGATTTTCTTTGGTCGAGGAATAACTTTGGCGAAGGTAGGCCAGACGTTATGACACCGTATACATGGTCCCTGACAGATTACTTCTGGAAGGACATGAGCCTTCTCCCGGGTTATTCCTATGCTGGAAATATCGGCGGACGTTTTTATGCCAACATCAGCGTGATGGTTTCAATCCTTTGCGCTTTTGGGAAAGATCTCCCCTCTGCATTGAGAGAGGTTGAAGACGGGCTCGGTCAGGCCCCAGAAGGGATCGAGGTTCCTTTGATTCCCATTCCAAAAACCATGCTCCTCTCCATCATTCCAAATCTACTAAAAATCGCCTTGAAGCAGAAGAAGGGGCTCAAGAAAGTTCCCAATTTTCTCAAAGAAAATCCGAAATGGTGCCAGGCAATGGAGATGAAACTGAGGAACGCCAATTCTGGCGATGATCTTCTTGACTTTTGGCATTCGGATTTGGAGCCGTACATTTTAGAAACATTAGCGATTTTTTTCGGCGGAACGCAACCCTATGAGGACGCGATGAAGCTGCGGCGGGAACTTGTAGAGCTGGTTGGTGAAGGGGATGCCAATGCGTTGTTTTTAAATTTTAGCGATACAACAGATTTCATCGCGAGTCTAGGCCCCCTTGTCGGAATTTCCAAGGTTGCCAATGGGGAGATGAGCCGCAAGGAGTATATGGAGAACTATGGCCACCGCGGTCCGCACGAGGCCGAATATTCCATGCCGCGTCCAATAGAGGAACCAGGTTGGCTCGACCGGCAGCTAGAAGAATTCCGAAAGTCACCGGTTGACGTCACGGAGCTTCTTGCCAAGCAACACGCGGCTTTCGAGGATGCTTGGGAACACTTTCAGCAACGATATCCGCGTAAGGCGAAAAAGATCAAGCCCCGTTTGGATAAAGTCCCCGAGGCCGCACGAATGCGCGAAGCGGTGCGAACCGAGGCTATGCGGATGGGGGGCATCCAACGCGCGTTCGCGCTGCGTGTAGGGGAACTCACAGGCCTTGGTGATGATGTCTTCTTCCTGCTTATCGATGAAATACTCGATGTCTTATCCGGCGAAAAATCGATTCTGAAATATATCCCTCCCCGGAAGGAAGCCTATAAAAAGTACTCTGATATTCCACCCTATCCGATGATTATTCGCGGTCGCTTCAACCCCTTCCAGTGGGCGTCCGATCCCCAGCGCCGCAGCGATATCTATGATTCCACAGCCACAATCTCCAGCTCTGTGTCCAACACAATCACTGGTTTCGCTGGCGCGGCTGGTCGAGTGGAGGCTCTGGTCCGGGTCTTGGACTCCCCGGAGGAGAGCAGCCAATTTCAAGAGGGTGAAATTCTGGTAGCAGTGTCGACCAATGTGGGATGGACACCGCTTTTCCTCCGTGCAGTAGCCGTTGTTACCGATGTGGGTGCGCCACTATCGCATGCAGCCATCGTAGCTCGTGAATTGGGGATTCCGGCCGTGGTCGGTTGTGGCGATGCCACGATGCGATTGCGCACTGGAGATCGAGTGCGCGTCGATGGCGGCGAAGGGGTTGTGGAGATTCTCGAAATAAAGGACCAGGAAAGTGGGAAGTGAAACAGGATGAGAGGCCTTTATGATCATAAAAAGCGCTGAGTAAAGAGTAAGGAGTGCCAGGAAAGTAGGGGGCAGTGGAAGATGGAGTTCGGATGGTGATGAAAGAAAGCAGTCGGAAGAACCTCCTGGTACTCTCATGTTCGCTTGTGGTAGTCACATTGGGATTCGGGATAGTAATCCCGATTTTCCCTTTTTTCATTGAAGGCCTGGGAGGTGGAGGGCGTGAGTTAGGTCTTCTCGTAGCAACCTCGGCTTTCTTGGAATTCATCTTCGGACCTATATGGGGAGGCGTCTCCGATCGAACTGGGCGTAAGCCAATTTTGATGTTGGGGATGATTGGAAACGCCCTCTCCTTATTGCTCTTCGGATACTCAACACAGATTTGGATGCTCTTCGGCGCAAGAGCCCTTTCGGGATTATTGTCCTCAGCCACAATCACAACGGCATTAGCCTACGTCAGCGACAGCACTTCTGAAGAAGACCGCGGTAGTGGGATGGGGATCCTGGGGGCCGCAATGGCGCTGGGGATCATGCTAGGGCCAGGACTAGGGGGATGGCTGGCAGTGGAGTCCTTATCGACTCCCTTTTTCATTGCTGCCGCTCTATCCTTGGTTACTTTCATCCTGATTTTCACTCTCCTTCCCGAATCATTACCCGTGGAGGCGCGGAAACGTAACGGCATAAGCGCGGTAAATCCGAAGGAATTATGGCGTGCCTTGTTCAGTCCGATTGGCGCGCTTTTGTTCATGGTCACTTTCTTTAGTTTTGGACTGACAAATTTTGAAGCCATTTTTGGTTTGTACGCTTTGGAGAAGTTTGGCTATGGCCCCGAACGAGTGGGGACGATCTTGGTGGTTGTGGCCATTGTTTCGACGCTAGGTAAAGCCTTGCTTACGGGTCCCAGCACAAAAAAATGGGGGGAGGTCAAGGTTATTAGGAGCTCCTTGATTGCAGGGTCGGTCGGTTTTTTGGTGCTATTATTGGCGAACACCTATGCTACCATCCTTCTTGCGACTGGCTTCTTCATTCTCTCTAAGACCCTCCTTCGACCAGCCGCGCTAGCATTAATATCGAAACGGACATCGAAGGGGAAGGGTGCGGTTATGGGGCTGAGCAATTCCTTTATCAGTCTCGGCCGGATTCTTGGTCCAATCTGGGCAGGTTTCGCCTTCGACATCCACGTGGATTACCCGTATCTCAGTGGGTCTGTCATTATGTTTATAGGTTTCTTAATGAGCCTTTTCTGGTTGCAGGAGAGGGTGAAATCGTCTAAGGTAGAAGGGATTCATACTAAGATTGATTCGTTTCAACATAAATGATAGGGGCCTTGTTTTAGAATCATATGCAGGAATTTAGATTTTCCGCAAATATGGTGCCCTGCCCCCTCCTCCAGCGGATACTGGAGGGCGCGCTGTTGAGCTCAAGACCGTTAGCCTGCTGATTAAGGCATTTTCTAGATTGGATATTTATAGGAGATAACCTTCAATGTCCCAGGCAGTTTTGGTCCGCAAACCCGTCGTTGATTGGTTGACAGTTGTCGCAATTGCAGCAATCGCTATTAGTTTCAATGTAGCCTTCCATGAAGGCGTTCATGCGCTAACCTGCGTCGCGGTAGGCGGTAACTTGCAGGAATACTCTGCTTTGTATGAATCCTGCGATAGCCCTTCGGTATCGCAAGCGAAAATGGTTGCAGGCAGCGCTCCCACCTACAACCTCATTGCCGGCGTATTTCTGTGGATCATTTTACGCAATTCAAGAAAACAAGCCTCAGAAATCCAATTCTTCCTTTGGTTGTTTATGTTGATGAATTGGTTCTATGGAGCAGGTTATTTTATTTTCTCCGGCATCAGCAACGTTGGCGATTGGGCGGTCGTGATCAACGGCTGGGAGCCAAGTTGGTTGTGGCGCGGGCTTATGACGATAGTTGGCACGCTGTTATTTATGCTCTTTGTCCGTCTGGGGTTACAGGAATTGGGCAAGATCGTTGGCGGTGATGTCGACGAGCAGATTCATCGCGCCAATAAGCTTTGTATCTTGTCCTATATCACATCTTTCGTGGTCGTTCTGGTCGCTGG
Source organism: Anaerolineales bacterium (assembly GCA_034430395.1). GTDB lineage: Bacteria > Chloroflexota > Anaerolineae > Anaerolineales > E44-bin32 > E44-bin32. Next base: position 16,903 of record DAOUEQ010000087.1, read on the forward strand.
TTTTTTCTGTCCCTATGGGTTTCTAAGTTTACCCGTAACGGCTGGCCTATTTGCTGCATTAGGCGCTTTATCACCGTTTCTCTGGATGATGCGGTGGTTTCGGACAGATAACTTTGTAAAACTCGTCAATGAACCCCTAGAAATCCACCGTAAGTGGCAATGGATCGCCGCGGCGATCACCGTGGTTTTTACTTATGTCTATATCCTGGGACGAACACTTTATTTCTAAACAGCCTTCGCTTTCCCGAGCATCGCAGTGTACAGGGCAGGCTCACGTCTCGCCGGAGGCGACAGGGGATGCGGCACGAGTGGCAAGCGACAGAACATAGGATCTGACGGTTACAAACTATGGAAATTTTAGAGAGCTTATTTGTTATCCTGATCGTCGCCCTGCTTGGAATGTTGAGTAGGAAAACAAGGATATTTTCAAGTGAGCATATTAAAATAATCTCTTCTTTCGTCTATTATTTCGCCTTGCCCTCCCTATTTTTTGTCAGCATTTCCAATACCGATCTGTTAACGATCGATTATCAAGTCGTTGTAGGCTCTCTTCTCCCAATAGCTCTCCTATTATTGGCGCTTTATATGCTGAAGATTTCTAAGATTTTGAGTAAAGATACTTTTATTTTACTCAGCCTTTCCATATCTTTTGGCAGCTACGCCTTTTTTGGAGTCGCGTTTTTTGAAACGCTTTATGGCGGGAAATGGCTTCCCCTTTCTATAGTCATGGCTTCTGTCCTTGGATTTACAGGAATTGTCTGTGCCCTGTTATTTTTTGAATATGCGAACAAAAAAGAAAAGGGTTTGGGGTTTTTCCTGAAAATCATCAGAAACCCGTTGATTATTTCACTTTTTCTGGGTGTGCTATGCTCTCTTTTTAGGATCAGAACAGGGATGATATCCGATGCTCTCTCGCTGCTGGGAAAAACCGCGGGAGGACTGGCCATTTTCTCTTTGGGCATCTTCATTTATGATAATTTTTCTATGCAGGCGGTAAGACAAGCTTTCAAATATTCAATATTCCGGAGTATAGCCCTTCCGCTGTTTACGTACTTGGTAATTCTAGTCTTTATAGACACAAACATTGAATTGCAGAGATTTTTATTTCTCCAAAGCGGTATCCCGGCCGCAATCGCTCTTGCTGTGTTTGCAGAAAGGTATGAATACAAGTTAGCAGAAGTTACTGGAATAGTGATCATAACTTCAATACTTAGCTTCTTCGAACTTCTCCTTTTGTTCCTTATTACAGAGGTCGCGCTCTAATCTGCTCACACCTTGTGCGAATCTTGTCCAATATTTTGGTGAGTTACGACGACAAATCCAATCAATCTTGACCTGAGATTTCTGTTGGAGGCTATATCACTGGTAGTTCCAGGGTATTGGGGTTGGGATCGTAGTAATTGGCTTACTTCGATTTTTGGTTGCGATTGGTATTCCAGTATTTGCGGCTTCTGTGTGGGGAGTTTTCGCTGTCCCAGATGATCCCGGCCGATCGGGTCGAGCACCTATCCCCACTACCGGTTTTTTGCGTCTAACTCTCGAGTTTGTTTTCTTTGATTTGGCAGTTTTGGCACTATCAAATCTTGTTTCCATTTGGATTTCATGGTTCCTTGGAGGGGTAATATTCCTTCAATATGTCATTTCATATGATCGGATATTGTGGTTATTAGGACGAAAATCTTCCAATGGATAATAAACCAAGCCCCGGCACATCTCCGTGTGCCGGAACAGGGGACTTTTCGCCCCCCCAAACCCCTCTCCGCTTCGCTTCGGGGGCGCAGTGCGGAACGGGGGACTTCGCAGCTCGGAGCCGTTAGCCGCCAGCTCTACAGACACTGTTACGGACATAAGCAATGGACAGAATTCGAGCATAAAACATGAGAAATAAATTCTTGGGTTTATCGTTTTTAGCTTTCAGCTGTTTGGCGGTCTTAATTCTTTTTGCTGTTTTCTTTGAACAGATTCCGACCCAAAATAACACGCTGGCTATGGACTGGAAAACTAACTGGTCCTCAATCCGCGGTGGTGATCTTCAGTACTGGCCTGCAGACGGTTTACGTTTTCCACCCTGGTCTCTAATTCCCCTGTTACCACTGGGCTTGCTACCCATGCAAGCATCGTGGGGAATTCTTGCCGGTGTTGGCGTTTTAATCCTTGTCGCAAGTGTGCCTCGAATCAGATCGAAACCATATTACTGGCTAAGTATCCTTCTTCTGGTTATTTCCTTTCCATCGATCCGAAACATCGTAGATGGCAACATGGAAAATCTTGTCGTTGGAGGAGTATTACTTATCCTCTATGGCTACTCTTCAAAACATCTTTCCGCTGTTGTAATCGGGATGCTAATAGCTACCATTAAACTTCAAGAAGTAACCTTGCTTCTAGTGGTCGTAGCACTATACGTGCTTTTAACCTGGACTCCCCGCAATTGGTTGAAACTGGGATTGGGTATAACTGGACCGATTGCATTATCTCTACTGTGGCGTGGACAAAGCTGGCTTGTTGCTCTCTTTGGATTTAATTACCAAAAGTACACCAATAGCATTATTGATATTAGTGGTTCCGCCGCTTTAAGGCGCCTCGGTTTTGTCCCCTCTTTCGTCATAACACTATTTTGGATAGCGATTTTAGGGATTACTTTATTTGTGGCATGGAAAAGTCGAACGACTCTTTCCCGCGAGAAGGCGGGAATGCTCATTGCGGGTTCACTTCTGGTAGCGCCTTATGCTGCTGGTAACAGCGTTTTGAGTGTGCTGGCAATCGGGATGATACCTCTTCTCCAATCGAACCTGCTCTTGGGTGGATTCCTACTTGTGTTGGTCAATCTTCCCTTTTTATGGTCATCGGACATGCTTTACAATTTTCAGGCTTATTACTGGACAATTGTCGTATTTCTAACCTGGGCGATTCTGGCGCGGAGATGCCTATCCGCCGATTCTCAACTGCAAGCAGTTGAGGGTACACCTGTAGATTTGCCCTAGTAAAATCCGGCGCCGTCTAACCCAACTTGCGACCGAGCTTGCTTTGCGTAGAGAGTGTGCGGCGTGGGTTTACGGATTTAGCCTGGGCTGCGCAGCTTTCGGAGCCAGCACGCGCGGAGGCTGAACTAATGTAGTATCCAGCCGAGAAAGATCTTATGAGTCTAATTAGGAACTGCGCGAAGGCCATCATTCTCCGAGATGCAAAAATCCTCGCCGTTAAATACGCGGACGAGGGTGGTGAATATTATGCGCTTCCTGGTGGAGGGCAATTGCATGGTGAGACTCTTCCTCAAACACTCATACGAGAATGTATGGAAGAGCTTGGAATCTCCGTGAGAAACCTGGGCTTGAAATTTATCCGGGAGTATATAGGTAAGTATGGTGAATCAAGTTGGAGAGACGCGGATGTTCATCAAGTGGAGTTCATATATGAATGTGAGACAGTCGGGGGGGATGATCCAAGAGGTGGAACTCATCGAGATCATGCTCAAGTAGACGTTGCCTGGCTTCCCATTGATTCTATAGCGAATTATCTTTTCTATCCTAAGAAGCTTGTCGGGTATCTTCAAGGACCACTGCCATCAGAAGTTGAGTACTGGGGGAATGCTGAGTAATGAGGTGTGATTTATTGGGTTGGATAGCCTCTCGCTGGGAGCGACGCACTTGCCCTCTCAGGGGGCTTTACCGCAGTGCGCTTTGCTGCGGAGACGCTGAGCGGAACAGGGGGCTTCGAAGATCGAAACCGCTAGGCATAGGGAACAATGGCAATTGCAGGTTATGATTTTATGAACCCACTTAATTTACGGAATTTCTATACACGGTTTAAACGCGCCAACAGCGTTATCCCTATTTCCGATTAGACCTAACACATCATCGGCGCCAACTGTACTGGCTGGCGTAAACTATCTTGGATCAGCAACTAAAGTTAGTTCTTTAAAATAGCGCTAAGCGTATTTTGCAATTAACGTGCAGGGACTCATCTCGAGCGTTGGGCCGTTTGGCAGGAGGGGGTCCAATACCATGTATTCTATAAAGGAGTAGGAACTAATGCGATCAAATGCTTCCACGGTGGAAGAATGCCTGGGCGAGCTACCCAAGCAGCGTCGAGCCGCATTAGAGGCGGTGCGGCAAGTGATTCTGAAGAATCTACCCAAGGGTTATGAAGAGGCGATGAATTGGGGGATGATCGCTTACCAGGTGCCCCTGGAAATCTATGCAGACACTTACAACAAAAAACCCTTGATGTACGCGGCACTTGCCGCATAGAAGAATCACATGGCAGTATATTTGACGGCGATCTATATGAACGAGAAGGCGAGCCGAGATTTTGAGGCAGCATATAGGGCAACAGGGAAAAGATATGATGTAGGGAAATCGTGTGTACGCTTCAAGGAGTTGGAAGATCTGCCACTGGAGTTGATAGGCAAAAGCATAGCCTCGTTACAAGTCAGCGAGTTTGTGGAGCGGGCAAAAGAAGCACGTTCAGGTTGAATGAGCAGAAGGAGTTGAGCGATATACCATCGGATCTCGAGGGGGCAAACAATGGCCCTATAGTGTGCTTAGGTACTTATCGATGGTGATCCTCAAATTGGCGGGGTGAAAATCAAATGGCCCCAAGCCTCCATGGTAAACGACGCGGCCGTCGAGCCCAATTAGGTATGCCGGGTGGGCTTCGCGGATGTAGATCGAGGTAAATTTCACCCGCTCATCGTACTCGCGATACAAACCAGAGAGACGCCCAGTCCCTCGTACGTAAGGCGGTCAGGCGAAGCTGCCAAACACTAGCGCCACGGGTTGTTGACCACGCAAATAGGAAAGGCGCAAGGGATTTTCGCCGCGGCTATCGCGTAATTCAAAGTCGGGGGCTAGTTCCCCGATCCTCGGAGCATGAGCATCGAATTTCTTCTGCCATGCTGTGGCTTCCTTGCGATTTTTCAGTGTCCCTTTCAAGCGCACACTCCTATGTCAGAATCGGTTTCAGATCGAAGTGTAACCTGCTCAACCGGATGCACCAAGCCAAATCGACAACCGCTTCCACCGTTGTGAACTCTTGGCAATCGATAGGTTCCTGCTGGCCCAAGTATTTCCGACCATTCGTGTCGGCTATAAAAGAAAACCTTAGTGCAACGACAATTCGATAGAGACGATCGTGCAGGCTAATGGAGACAACTCGATCTCCTACGAGAGCTATCTGAAGCGGATTGCAAGCCGTGATGTGGCTCACCATCCGTGATGGGAGACTGAAGTGCAACATCATATCTTTAAAGAGGAGGGGAAACTTGCCCTTTAGCGAAGAGTACTATGATAATTGGAGCGATTCTCAAGTCCATTATTGCGTAGGAGGGTAAACCGGATGGAACAAACTAACTTCAAAGTCTATGGTTATCGCTGGGTTGTGCTGCTTGTATTCATGTTTGTCGTCGCCATCAATCAGCTCTTGTGGATTACCTTTGCTCCAATCACGAGCAACGCTGCCACCTATTATGGAGTCTCGGATCTCAGCATCGGTCTCTTGTCCATGAGCTTTATGATCGTCTATATCGCCATCTCGATCCCTGCCTCCTGGGCGATAGACACCTATGGCATTCGCATCGCCGTGGGAATAGGCGCTGCGATAACGGGCATCTTCGGCTTGTTGCGGGGTATCCTGGCACCCGATTACACATTCGTGCTTATTGCGCAGATAGGGATCGCCATCGGACAGCCATTCATCCTCAACGCTATAACTTCCGTAGCCGCGCGTTGGTTTCCTGCTCAGGAGCGAGCTACCGCTGCAGGCCTTGGATCCCTGGCGATGTACCTCGGCATCCTTGTGGCATTGGTGCTGACTCCTTATCTTACGATCCAATCCCAGATTAGCGGCATGCTCCTAATCTACGGGATCGTTTCTGTGCTCGCCGCAGTTGTCTTTTTTGTATTTATTAGAGAACGTCCTCCAACGCCTCCCTGCCCCCCTGACCAGGAACAACGCTCCCTTGTTTTTGACGGTCTTAAGGAATCCCTGCGAATAAGGGATTTTATACTCTTGATGGTCATCTTCTTCGTGGGCTTGGGTGTGTTCAATGCGGTGACAACTTGGATCGAAGATATCGTCAGGCCAAGAGGTTTCTCGATCGTCCAAGCCGGCAACATTGGAGGCTTGATGATCGTGGGCGGCATAATTGGTGCCGTGGTCATCCCACTGCTCTCGGACCATTATCGCAAAAGAACACCTTATTTGTTACTGGCGGTGATAGGTGCGACCCTGGGACTGGTCGGCATAACCTTTGCCACAAGCTACTGGCTCTTGATCGTCTCAGCTTTTGTCTTTGGTTTCTTCTTACTAAGCGCTGGCCCGGTCGGATTCCAGTATGGTGCCGAAGTAACCCATCCGACACCAGAAGGGACGTCAAATGGCTTGCTTCTGCTTATGGGCCAGATCTCGGGTATTGCTTTCATCTTTGGGATGGACAGTTTGAAATCCCCGGAAACTGGCTCAATGACCTTACCTTTGATTGTGCTCATCGGTCTCATGGTTTTAAGCCTGCTCTTTTGTACAAGGCTCAGGGAAGCGACACCCTCGATAGCTGAACAATAAAGGTCGTTGAAACGCCGTCTCGTTGCCGATAGCCAGCTAACCCCTGTGTAGTGCTGACCGGACTGCGCCCCCAAACCCCTCTCCGCTTCGCTTCGGGGGCGCAGCGCGGAATAGGGGGCTTCGTCACCCAGAGAAAGGGGGGCTTCACAGCTCGAAACCGTTTGGCGCGCAGATTCGTATCACTTATAGAGAATGAAAGCAGACGCACTCAAAGCGAAGGGCAGGTCATAATTATCAGCAATGGAAAGATTGACTCTTACCAAACAACAAGCCCGTCGTTTTGTCCTCGCCCATCAAGGCTTATGGCCGCCATATGAGCTGGCCGGTAAAGCCGGAATACTCGAATACATTCATCGTGTTGGTTGTATTCAGTACGATCCCCTGAACATCGTCGGCCGCAACCCGGAGTTGGTTCTCCAAGCCCGCGTTCCGAGCTTTCGGCCTGTGATGCTGCAGGAGTTGCTTTACAAGGACAGGAAACTTCTGGATGGGTGGGATAAGAATATGTCCATCTACTGTGTGGAGGACTGGCCGTATTTCCACCGTCGTAGAGAAGCAGCTAAGCGCAATCCCGGCAGAAGCCCCGAGCCCGTCCGATCAATCCTGCCCCAGGTTCGCCAGGCGCTTGAGGAGAGCGGTCCTTTATCTTCGATAGACCTGGATTTCAATCAGACCGTAGACTGGTCGTGGGCTCCAACGCGGTTAGCCCGTGCTGCATTGGAGAGCATGTACTGGGTGGGCGAGCTCGTTATTCATCACAAGGTGAACACTCGAAAAGTGTACGACTTTGCCAGTCGTCACCTTCCGGAAGCGCTGCTGTTAGCCTCCGACCCCATTGAGACAGAGGATCAGTTACACGATTGGTATGTTCTCAGACGTATTGGGGGCATAGGGTTGCTATGGGATAAGTCCGGCGATGCATGGCTTGGAATGTTTGGAATTAAGAGCAAGGAACGCAAGACTGCTCTGTCGCGGTTACTCGAACAGGGCAAGGTGATAGAGGTGGACGTGGATGGAGTAAAGCTACCTCTATATATGAGGGGCGGGGACGAGGGGCTCCTGAAAACGACGCTTGATGCCAGCACCCCGTCCTCACAGGCTGCCATATTGGCCCCTTTAGATAATTTGCTTTGGGACCGGCGCTTTGTCGAGGAGTTGTTCGACTTTTCCTACGTCTGGGAAGTCTACAAGCCGGTTGCCGATCGTCGCTTTGGGTATTACGTGCTCCCCATTCTGTACGGTGACCGATTCGTGGCCCGGTTTGAGCCAGGGCGAGATAAGGAGAATGGGGATTTAATAATCAAGAGGTGGTGGTGGGAATCTGAGGTGAAGCAGTCGGAAAGGTTGCACAACGAGCTCATCCATTGCTTCAGCCAGTTTCTCAACTACCTCGGCGCTGATTATCTCCAGATTGAAAACAAGGCTATTGAACAGGCAAACCTGGATTGGCTAGCTTCTTCAGCTTAATAATGAAGATCGTAGGAGGGTGACTAGAAGCAAAGTTGCGCCTAAAGACTCGTTGCCCCATCCTATTCGGGGTCTTAAGCCAATCGACCTCGCTGTCGATGTTTTTGATGAGGTGCTTTTCGCTTCGGGGGCTTAAAACGGAACGGGGGGCTTAACAAATCGAAACCATTAGGCATCATGTGATTGAAAGATGTATAAGCCCGAAATTGTTTTCCGCAGAATTTCTGATCAGATACCGGGAAATTGCTTTTCTCTCCAACAACGGTATAAACCTGTACGCACAATGCGTACCAACCTTAAACCTGGAGGTGTCAGATGAGCATCCATATAGGCGCAACACAGGGCCAAATTGCATCAACCGTTCTGCTGCCCGGAGATCCAATGCGCGCCAAATACATAGCTGAAACATTACTGCAGGATGCGGTCTGCTTCAATGAGGTTCGCGGCATGTGGGGCTATACAGGTCACTACGGAGACAAAACTGTCTCTGCTATGGGGTCAGGGATGGGCATACCAACCCTATCCATTTATGTGAACGAATTGGTAACTGAATATAACGTTGAAACTTTAATTCGCGTGGGAACGTGTGGAGCACTCCAACCACACTTAAAGATTGGTGATATCGTGCTTGCTATGACTGCGTCAACCAACTCGCACATCAATAAGCTTCGTTTCAACGGAATGGATTATGCTCCTGCGGCCAGCTTTGATCTCTTGCTCCAAGCCTATAATGCCGCTAATGCGCGTGGGATCAACGTGCAAGTAGGAGGTATTTTCTCTAGTGATACGTTCTACAATCACGATCCTGATTGGTGGAAAATATGGTCCGAGTATGGCGCCCTTGTCTGTGAAATGGAGTCAAACGGTCTTTACACACTCGGCGCGAAGTACAAGATTTCAACACTCTCGATCTTAACCGTGAGTGATAGCCTGGTTACGGGTGAATCATCAACTGCCGAGCAACGCGAAAAGAGTTTTACACAGATGGCCGAAATTGCATTGGAGATTGCAACCTAATCGAATTTTCCGAAGAGATTTTCCAGGGGTCAGCGACGAATTCTAATGCCGTTTATCATCAACAATGATTTACTCACACAAACTCGCACCACTCTATATGGACGAGACCGGCTCTATTGGGTTGTCGGCGGTGCCGGCTCCGGTAAGACAACCATCTGCCGAGCGCTATCCGCCAGATTTGATATTCCTGTCTACGACATGGACGCCCATATCTACGGAGCATACCACAGCCGATTTACACAGAAACGTCACCCAGTTAACAGGGCGTGGTCAACAGCTCGAGACGCATTGGCATGGTTGCTCGATATGTCCTGGGACGAGTTCGATAGTTTCAATCAAGCGGCGCTTCCTGAATATTTGGACTTGCTGTCCAAAGACCTGAACGCCACCAAGTCTAACGCTAGCGTATTGATCGATGGTGGGATATGCAACCCGGGCCTCCTTGCGCAAGTAATCTCGACTCGTCAAATAGTATGCCTGGAAATACCGGAACAATCGAGCACCGAAATCTGGAATGAGACCGATGAACGAAAATCCATGAAGGAGGCAATCGATCAATTGGCGAAGCCGGAGGAAGCGTGGCGTAAATTCCTCGAATTTGACGAGCGAATAACACACACAATCCTCAAGGAATGTAAGGAGAATAACATCTCGGTCTGTTCCAGAGGCAAAACGGAAGGGGTAGATGACTTCGCTGAGAGGGTTGCCCAAGCATTGGGGATTCAACAGGGTCACAAATAGCTCAGCCGGCAACAAGCCGCTTGCCAACCGCGTTCAGTTGGTTTTGTGAGAACTTACTATATTATCGAAATTGAGCGCAGGATCGCTCTGTTCAAAGCCGTTCAATCGCTTTGATATGTGCGCTGTAAGATATCTGCACATGTTATTCCATATACTTACATGGAGGAGGATATTCAATGACCTCGGATCATATGCGGAAGTTAGATAAGTATGCTGATGTAATTCTCAGGGTTGGTCTTAATTTTCAGCCCGGGCAGCGATTGCTCATAGGGTGGCCGGGTCACGGAATGTATGGAACGCCGATTGAATTAGCCCCTCTAGTACGGTTGGTTGTTGAGAAGGCGTATAAGCTGGGTGCTCGCATGGTCGATGTGATTTGGAACGATGACCAACTTCGATTAACTCGATTTAAGCATGCTGCTAAAAATACCTTCGAGGAATTTCCAATATGGCGAGCGGAAGCGGCGATAGAGGCCGCGAAAGCCGGCGATGCCATGCTCGTATTCTATGCAGAGAACCCCGATTTACTGATTAATCAAGACGTTGATTTAATCTCAACCTTTAATAGAACCATCGCCAAGCACATGGCGCCATTTTCCGAATATATCTCAAAGAATTCCACGAACTGGACGGTCGTTACGGCACCAGTTGAAGGTTGGACAGAGAAGGTCTTCCCAGATCTACATGCGGAAAAAGGAGAACTTAAGTTTTGGGACACTATTTTCGAAATGTGCCGAATCAATCAAGATGATCCCGTGAAAGCGTGGAAGGTCCATATCGCCGAATTGGCTTCGCGGAGCGAATACCTGAATCATAAGCAGTATGCGTCTTTGAAATTGACCGCTCCTGGCACAGACCTGACTGTTGGTTTACCCATGGGGCATATCTGGAGGGGCGGCCAAATGACAAGCCAAAATGGGATTGAATTCACTGCGAATATTCCCACTGAAGAAATATTCACAACACCCCACAGGGGTATGACGGAGGGGAGTGTCAAATTATCAAAGCCCCTTAATTATGGTGGAAGTTTGGTTGAGGGACTTAGGTTGACTTTTTCGGAAGGTCGATTGACTGAAATAAACTCTCGCCAAGGAGAGGAGTACCTGCAGAAGATACTCAAAGCGGACGAAGGAGCGAATCGCCTTGGTGAGATAGCTTTAGTGCCCCATAGTTCTCCTATCTCGAGGTCTGGTTTGCTCTATTACAACATCCTCATCGATGAAAATGCTTCCAATCACATTGCTCTTGGTGACGCATACAGATTTGGTGTAGAGGGCGGAGAAGCGATGTCCGATGCAGAATTTGCGTCCATTGGTGGAAATGATAGCACTCTCCACATCGACTGCATGATCGGCTCAGACGAGATGGATATTGATGGCTTATCACATGATGGTGGATCAGAACCATTAATGCGAAAGGGTGAGTGGGCATTTGAGCTATAAGGGAATGTTAATCCGCATAGGCTATTTACTATGTGGTGAATAATCATACGCTTCCCCGCGGGCGCGACGGCTTCTTCCGTTGCTCTCACCAAATGGAAAGGACGATCAAATGGAAACTCGAGTTCTGGTAACCTACGCTACTAAGTACGGGGCAACAGCGGAGATTGCCGAGAAGATCGGGCAAATTATTCTTCAAGCGAGCCTGCAAACCGACGTGCTACCCATAGATAGCGTCAGTGACCTCTCCTCGTATAAAGCAATTGTTCTGGGCAGCGCGGTTTATGTGGGTCAATGGCGTAAGGAGGCAGTGGCTTTTCTGGAGGCTAATGAGAGGACGATGGCCAAGCTGCCGGTTTGGTTCTTTTCTAGCGGGCCCACTGGCGAGGGGGACCCGGTTCAGCTGATGCAGGGCTGGCGCTTCCCTGAAGCGCAGCAACCCATCGCCGACCGCGTCCAGCCCCGCGATATCGCGTTCTTCCACGGCGTTTTGGACATGGAAAAACTCAGCTTAGCTGAGAAACTGCTTATCAAGGGCATCAAAGCACCGGTTGGTGACTTCCGAGACTGGGATACCATCACATCCTGGGCCGCTTCTATCGCCGCTGCGCTGAAATAATCGGCCCTGCAGCTATCAAGAATGTAAAGGGCATGACCGCATAGGAAATAGGAGGGGGATGGATTTAACCTGAACCTTTCTTTTATACTCCTTGCTGACTGAGCCCTATATCAAAAACGCCCCGCGCTGCTCGCGCGGGGCGCATCTTTAGACTCCGGCTTTATTAGATATCGAGGTTGGCCATCTGCTCGTAGAACTTCCAACGTGTGATGACGTCCTCGCGGATCGCCTCTAGCAGCATCCCTGCCCGATCCGGATCGGACTGGCGTAGTGAACGGAAGCGATTCTGCTTGTACATAAACGTCTCGATGTCCTCGGTCGGCACCTTGGAGTCGAGCTGCAGCGGGTTTTTGCCCTGGTCGCCCAGCCGTGGATCGTAGCGGAAGAGCGGCCAGAAACCACTCTTCACAGCATCCGCGTGGATATCTGTAGCTGTGGTCATGTCGATGCCGTGGGCGATGCAGTGCGCGTAGGCGATGATCAGCGAAGGGCCATCATAGGACTCGGCTTCGCTCATCGCCTTCACTAGCTGGGTCATGTTCTCGCCGTACGCGACCTGGGCTACATAGATATTGCCATAGGTCATGGCGATGGCTCCCAGGTCCTTCTTAGGCATGTCCTTTCCCGCAGCTGCGAACTTTGCCACTGCGGCGCGCGGTGTAGCTTTTGAAGCCTGACCGCCGGTGTTGGAGTACACGCCGGTGTCCAGCAAGAGAACGTTCACGTTCTTGCCCGATGCCAGCACGTGGTCCAGCCCGCCGTAACCGATGTCATATCCCCAGCCATCGCCGCCCAATATCCAGACGGATTTGGGAACCAGGAAGTCGGCGATGCTCAACAACCGCTCCGCCTGCGGATCTTTCTTCTTCTCGAGAAGCGCCTTGAGGTCGTCAACCCGACCGCGCTGAATTTCGATCCCCTCCTGCGTTGAGACGTCAGCATCCAGGATTTCCTTCGCCAACGCTGCTTTACCATTCAGCTTGACCTGATCCAGCAGCTCCCTTGCAAATTGGGTCATTTTGTCGACGGTGAGGCGCATACCCATGCCGAACTCGGCATTGTCTTCAAATAGTGAGTTCGACCAGGCCGGACCCCTGCCGTCGAAGCGCGGCGCATAAGGCGTTGTCGGCAGGTTGCCGCCGAAGATGGATGTGCAGCCGGTTGCATTAGCGATGATGGTGCGATCCCCGAAAAGCTGGGTGAGCAGCTTGACGTACGGCGTCTCGCCGCATCCTGCGCAAGCACCGGAGAATTCGAACATTGTGGGCAGGAACTGCGAGCCCTTGGTGGTAAAGCGGTTGAACAGCGCTGGATCGGGGTTGGGGATTGTGAGGAAGTAATCCCACTTTGCAGCTTCCTGCTCTCGGATCGGTGGCTGGGGCGCCATGTTGATCGCCTTGCGGTCTGTCTTCTGACCACCCTCATCCTTTGCAAACGCCGGGCATATATGGACGCAGTTGCCGCAGCCGGTGCAATCCTCCGGTGCCACCTGCAAAGTATACAGCATATTCTCCAAGCCGCGACCCTTCGCCGGCACAGCCTGCCAGCCTTCCGGCGCATCGCCGTTGGCGAGGGAAGCGTCGTAGATCTTGGGTCGGATCGTGCCATGCGGGCAGACAAAGGCGCACTGATTGCACTGGATACACGCCTCCGGATCCCATACTGGAATTTCGAGTGCAACATTTCGCTTTTCGTACTTTGTCGTTCCAACGGGATAGGTGCCGTCGTTCGGCAGCAGGGAAACAGGAATTTCCTCGCCTCGACGGGCGATCATCTCACCAGTTACCTTTTGCACAAACTCGGGGGCGCCCGCGGGAACAGGCGAAAGCATGCCAAGTTTGGATGTCACTTTTTTCGGCAGATCGACCTTATGGATCCTCTCAAGGGCCAGGTTGGCGGCTTTAACGTTCATGTCGACGACCGCCTTGCCTTTGCTGCCATAGGTATCTTCGACAGCCATCTCGATCATATCAAGTGCCTGCTCTTCGGGCAGGACGCCGGAGATTTCGAAGAATGCGCTTTGCATGATGATATTGATGCGTCCACCCAGCCCGAGCGACTTCGCCAACGAGTAGGCATCGATGACATAGAAGTTCGCTTTCTTATCAATCAAAGCCTTCTGCACCTCTGCGGGTAAGTGATCCCACACCTCATCCGCGGGGTAGGAGCTGTTCAGCAGGAAAGTGCCGCCCGGCTTTAGGTTTTTGAGCATGTCGTAGCGCTCCAAGAAGTGGAACGCGTGGCAGGCCAAGAATTCCGCCTGCTGAATCAAGTAGGTGCTGCGAATCGGGTTCGGGCTGAAACGCAGGTGGGATATGGTCATTGCGCCCGATCTCTTTGAGTCGTAGACGAAGTACCCTTTGGCGTAATAATCGGTAGCTTTACCGATGATCTTGATCGAGTTTTTATTCGCGCCCACGGTTCCATCAGCGCCCAGTCCGTAAAACATGGCCCGGTGGACTTCATCCCCCTCTGAAGAGAAGGCGTCATCCCACTCGAGACTTGTGTGCGTGAGGTCGTCGACGATACCGGCAGTAAAGTGATTCTTCGGCTTCTTCTCGGCCAAATTGTCCAGCACGGATTTCGCCATCCCGGGATTGAATTCCCTTGAGCCCAATCCGTATCTACCGCCGACGATGAGGGGTCTTTCGTTTTCGGTGATATCGCCATTTACGACGGCCTCGCTGATTGTGTTCTGGACATCCAGGTAAAGCGGTTCGCCTCCCGCGCCGGGTTCTTTTGTGCGGTCAAGAACGGCGACGTGCTTAACTGACTTCGGTAGAGCTTTAAGCAGTGCCTCCCCGCTGAAGGGGCGATATAGACGCACTTTAATTAACCCGACTTTTTCTCCCTGTCCGGCGAGGTATTCCACCACTTCGTGCATGGTGTCCGCGCCAGAACCCATCATTATCACGACGCGCTCAGCATCAGGTGCGCCAACATAGTCGAAGAGATGGTACTCGCGCCCGACGACCTCCGCGAAGCGGTCCATCGCTTTCTTGGCAATCCCGGGCACTTTCTCGTAATAGGCATTAACTGTCTCGCGCGCGGCGAAGAATACATCGGGGTTCTGGGCAGTCCCGCGGATAGATGGGCGATCTGGCGAAAGCCCCCGCAAGCGGTGCGCCAAGACCCAATCATCGTCGATTAACGCCCGCATATCATCGTGGGTGAGTTCTTCTATCTTCTGTATCTCGTGGGACGTACGGAAACCGTCGAAGAAATGCAGGAAAGGAATGCGCGATTCGAGCGCCACCGCCTGGGCGATGAGGGCGAAGTCCATCACCTCCTGGGGGTTATTAGAGGAGAGCAGCCCCCAGCCCGTCGAGCGGGCGGCCATCACGTCGCTGTGATCGCCGAATATCGATAGCGCCTGCGCGGCGACAGAGCGAGCGGCGATGTGGAATACGGCCGGCGTCAGTTCTCCGGCGATCTTGAACATGTTGGGCAGCATCAACAGTAAGCCCTGTGAAGCCGTGAAAGTCGTCGTCAGGGCGCCCGTTGTCAGTGCGCCGTGAACTGCTCCAGCGGCGCCGCCCTCAGCTTGCATCTCTGTTACGCTGGGAACCATCCCCCAGATGTTTGGCTCCCCTCGCGCCGCCTTCTCATCGGCGATCTCCCCCATCGGTGAGGATGGGGTAATTGGATAAATTGCAATAACCTCGTTCGTCGCGTAAGCAGTATGCGCGGCTGCGGCATTCCCATCGTAGGGAACAAGCTTTCGCTTGGCTTTCTTTGTAGCCATTTGGTGCTCCTTTTGAACCAATATGATGTAAATTAAGGGGTATGCCCATAAGCGCGCAGAACCCCTTGGGTTATCCCAGATGAGTCTATTGTCATGTCTGGTACAGCAGTAGTGTAAATGTCATCCTAAACCGGAGGATACCTGTTACTATTAATACGCTTTCCTAAGTAGTGATCCCTGACTTCGCTGAATGAGCAGCATACGGAGGTTCCATGCCAGACTTAAAAACAACCTATATGGGCATCGAATTAAACTCACCGATTGTCGTCGCTTCGAGTTCGATATCCAGCTTCATCGACAGGATCAAGTTCGCTGAACAAGCCGGTGCGGGCTTGCTTGTGATCCGCTCTCTGTTCGAGGAGCAGATTCTCATGGACGCACTGCGCCTTGAAGAAGAACTCGCGGTTGGCGCCGATAGTTTTCCCGAGTCGCTCTCCTATTTCCCTGAGATGGAGCACGGCAAGGCGGACGAGCATCTCATGTGGATCGAAAAGACGCGGAAAGAAGTTAAACTACCGCTGATCGCCAGCCTAAACGCCGTCTCCTCAGGCGGATGGGTTAAGTACGCCAAACAGCTTGAAGCTACCGGTGTCGATGGGCTGGAACTCAATGTCTACGCTGTCGCCGCCGACCAGAAGGTCAACGGCGCGGTTCTTGAGGCGCAGCTTTATGAGATCGTTGAAGCCGTGATCGGCGAGGTCGACATCCCCGTTGCCGTCAAACTCAGCCCCTTCTACACATCGATCGCCAATGTTGTGTCCGAAGTGGACAAGCGCGGCGCGAAATCCGTGGTGCTCTTCAACCGCTTCCTACAGCCAGACATCGACCCGAAAACTGAAACTTTGGTATCGGAGATGGTACTCAGTTCGCCAGAGGAGATGAAATTGCCTCTGCGCTGGGTCGCGCTGCTCTACGGGCGAGTGAAGACCGACCTTGCTTTGAACACTGGCGTCCATTCTGGGTTAGACGCCGCCAAGGCGCTCCTCGCTGGCGCACAAGTTGTACAGACCGCGTCATCGCTTCTCAAACAAGGGGTTCCCTACCTCTCGACAATGATACGTGAATTGGAGGGGTGGATGGATGAGCACGATTACCAGAGCCTCGACGATTTTCGCGGGAAGATGAGTCAGAGAGAGACCGACAATCCCTTTGCATTCGAACGAGCCCAATATGTGAAATTACTGCTCGGTCAGCAATAAATTCCCTGCGGACTAAAGAGGGTTTTTCTCACGATAAGAATGGGGTCAATAACAAGAGGGTGTCCCTGTTTGGACACCCTCTTCGTATTCCTGGGCTATACATCGTTAGAAGAGATTAAATGTGAAGGGTAAAACCAGGTTCAGGATCAACCCGAGCACGAATAACCCTCCGGCAAGCTTGTTATGATAGAAAGCAGCAGATACGAACCAGAGCGGCCAGACCGGGTAGTCCGCAGGCGGTTCGTTCGGTTTCGGCTCGTTGTAGATTTTCAACACTCTCACCAGGCGCGGTATGGCGAAAAAGACCAGCAGCACCCATATACCCAGCGTGCCCGTGAAGACGAGAATGGCGACGATCAGGTAGTAGCCCACCATCATCGCCTGGTTCAGCCAAAGGGAAGCTTTATGGCCGATGATCACCGGGACTGTGCGTATCCCTTTTGCCTCATCCAGCTCGCGCTTATCAATGTGTTTTCCAACGAGCACGGTTGTGACGATCAACGCATACGGCAAGCACGCCAGCCATACCCCGAGTGAGGGGATTGCCCCTGCGGTAACAAAGTAGGCGCCGCCGATCATTAAGGGCCCCCAGACCACGAAAACGCCTGGCTCACCCAAGCCATGATGTTTAAGTTTTACAGGTGGGGCTACATAAAACACGCTGATGAAGAAGCCCGCCAGGGCGAAAACCAGCACCTGCCAACCCACGCTAAGGACAAAGTAGATCAAGATTGCCAAATCGATCAGGTTTACCGTCAGGATTGCAGTGAGCAAACCGCGTTTGCTGATCATGCCACTCAGTATTGGGTGGGGGGAGTATAGTGCCCGGGCATATTCATCCGTGTCAACGCCGCCTTCAAGATCGAAATAATCATTGATCATGTTGTTAGCAGCATGTGCAAGGACCAAGCCCACCAGTGCTAATGCGAAGTGAACCCAATTTCGGTATTCCGCCAGCGCGGCCGCGAGCAACCCCCCGATCAAGCCCGAGGTAGCCGTCATCGAGAAAACCGCCGCCCGGGTGATGATCAACCACTTACTGACGACATCCATCTCCTTATCGGGTGAAAGATTTACAGTATCGAGAACTTCCTTCCAGTTGGAAAGTAAAGACATGAACCCTCCGAATAAAATGAATTCAAATACCTGGTCGGGAGTCTATCAGGTCCCCTATGGCTTGTATAGATTTTACCGAATCCGAAATCGGGAAATCGCCGGTTAGTCGCTTAGAGATTAGCCCCGGCGGAAGTTGGGTACCGCGGTCTCTCCTGAGGAAAGCAAACCAGCTTCGCTCAGGATTGGGCGGTCGAACAAGCTTTTTGCATAACAAAGTGGTGATATGAAAATGGGCCATGAAGTTGGCGCTCATGGACACGTTCATCGAAACCATTATCCCATAACTCAAGCCAAATATCATCAAACGTATACAGACCATAGGTTTTTGCCAGTGGTTTGAAAAGCTGCGTAATTACCCTTGGGAAAACCATATCAATCCAAATTAAATGCCCATCTAACCGTAATACCCGGGCGATTTCACTAACCGCTTGGGGCCAGACTGCTATGTGATGAAACACATTCTGCGAGAGAACCAAATCGAAACTAGCATCTTCAAAAGTGAGCTTCGCCGCGTCTTCGATATGAAAATGGAGACGGTCGCCCTCTTTATACAGCTCCCTGGCAATCTGGATTTGCGCGGGATCAAAATCCGTACCGTGGACGTTCATGCCGTACTCGCTTGATAAGAACGCTGACAATGCTCCTATCCCGCATCCAATTTCAAGCACGTCATGAATGTTTTGAATGTTCAAACTATGAAGGCGGTTTTGAACTGTTTCAATGTTACGCTCGGTTTTTTCCTGGCGATTAACAAACAGCTTTTCGAACCTCGTCATTGCCATATGGCATTCCTCTGATAATTTTTCACCACAATCTAAAGTTGCTGCAAGCATCGCAGCCGGCAATGTTCACTCCCAGCGGAAGTAGCGCGCTGCCGCCCCGCCAAATACGACGAGGATGACCACAAGTACCACAACCTCTAGAAGATGATCAACAAGTGGTTCTCCGAACCACAATCCCCGGAGTAGCCGAGCGACGTAGGTGAGAGGCAAAAAATCTGAGACGCGTTGAACCGAGGGAGGTAGCAGCTCGATGGGCATCCCCGCCCCTGACAAGAACATCATCGGGTAGAAGATCACCATTCCGATAACTTGCGCCACCCGCGCACCGGAAGCGATGCTGGCGATGAGGTACCCCATCGAGCTCATCGCTAAACCGCTGAGGATCACAGCGAATAGCAGAAGCAGGATGTTACCCTCAAATTGGACCCGGTAGAGCAGCCATCCAACAGTGAAGAGCAAGATCATTCCGAGAATTGTCATCGCCAGGTTGGTCAACAGGTCGGAAACAATATATGTGAGCGGGTGCATCGGTGTGGCTCGAAACCGCCTGAGGACACCCTGCTGGCGATAGCCTGCTGTAGTTATGGGCACAGAGAGAAGGCCGATCGTGCCCAGGATCAACGCCGAGTATGCCGGCATGGATACGTCCATGCTCCCTAATCCATCGAAAATCGGTGATGGGTCATTGCCATACATAGCACCAAAGATCAAGATCAGCATCGTTGGGAAAGCCAGGGTAAAGAACGCCGCAATGGGTTCGCGGATGTAAAGTTTGATCGATGTTTTCGTCAGTTCCGTTAAGCTGCGCATCTTCTTACTCCCTCACCGCTCTCCCCGTCAGGGAGAGGAATACGTCTTCCAGGTTGGGCTGCTCTGTCCGCAGATCATCGAAGTCAATACCACTATCTTCCAACGCATGGACGACCTTGCTGATGAACCTTTTCCCAGATCCGGAGACGATCACGCGATCCTGTCTGCGTTCGACAAGCTCGACACCGGGTAACGCTTCAAGACCCAGATCCTCGGAACCATTTAAGGGATAAAAACTCAACCTTCGTTCGATTCCCAGATCGCGGATCAGTGCCCGCGGACTATCCAGAGCGACAACCTGACCATGATCCATAATGGCCACCCGATCACATAAGCGCTCGGCTTCTTCCATATAATGGGTTGTCAGAAAAACGGTACTCCCCTGGTCGCGTATCTCGAGCACCAAATCCCACATAGACCTCCGTGCCTGCGGATCGAGTCCGGTCGTTAGCTCATCGAGAAAAACCACTTCCGGGCGGTTGATTAATGCCAGGGCGATGAACAGCCGCTGTCTCTGCCCCCCCGACAACTTTGCAACAGGTGATCTCTCTTTCTCTTGAAGACCCATCCGCTCAAGCAGCCCTTCGGGATCAACCGACTCAGCATAAAAGGATGCGAAAAGATGCAAAGCCTCCCCCACCCGTATACGGGAGGGGAGATCCGATTCCTGGAGTTGAATCCCTATTCTCTCCATAACCGCGCGGCACTCTTTAAAGGGGTCAATCCCATAAACCGACACGCTTCCGCCATCTGGTTGTCGAAGTCCTTCAAGACATTCGATGGTCGTGGTCTTTCCAGCCCCATTCGGACCGACCATCCCGAAGATTTCACCTTCATCAACAGTGAAAGTGACTCCGTCTACCGCGCGTAAATCCCCGTAACATTTCACTAAGTCGGTAACTGCAAGTACTGGTGGCATATCCTTTCCTCCTCGATTGAATCCGCTGCTGAGCAGCAACATAGTTCAGGGTTTGTCCTTCAATATTTGCTCGAGAGCCTTCACATGCTCCACGAAAGCCTTCCTGCCTTTTCGACTGAGGGTGATGAAGGTACGTGGCTTCCTCTCAACAAAGGTTTTTTCCAAACTCACATAGCCCGCCTCTTCCAGTTTTCGCAAATGCGCCCCCAGATTGCCGTCTGTCAGATCGTGGAGATCGCGGAGGAAGGTGAACTCTGCAGACCCATCCTCGGGGAGTGCGGACAGTGAGGCTACGATACGTAAACGTACGGGTTGGTGGATGAGCGTATCAAGATTCGCCATCGGTTACGCCTTGACTCGCAGCACAAATATTCCTGAGATAATCAACCCTCCACCCCCAACGAGGGCAAGCCAAATTCCAAGGTAGGCAGGGATCAGTTGCCAGCCAACGATGGCTAAAGCGGTGATACAGAGACCTATATACAGTAGCGGTGGCGAAAACCAAATCCCCATAATGGCATAAGCAAAGGCGACAAGTGTTGTGATGAATAAGAGATAACGATTGCCCTCAATCGGACCAGTGATCCAGAATAGTAGGCCGCCATAAATGAAAATCATCAGCCAAAATATGCCGATCCGCTTACCGTGCGCCGTTCGTACCCGCCGACTCGATTTCAAGATGACCACTGCCGTTCCCACGATGCCGAAGACATCAAGCGCCAGCCACAGATAACCCTGTAATTCACCTAAGAATTGACTGCCGAGGAATCCCACAAGCCAGACGATCCCCCAGATGATGAACATATATCCCATACCCGCTCGCGCAACCGCGCTCTGGGTCTGTTCCATGGCCTGCCGAACAATCTCTAGCGACTCATGTGCCTCATGCCGATCCATATCATTCCTCCAGAGTACTCTGTTATATAGAGTACTCTATATTAATTTGGATCGTTTGTCAATACTCAATATCTGGATCTTCCGTTTCTCTTCACAGAGCGGAATGTGTTTTCGTCTTCAATAAATATCGCATGGATAGCGTAACTTAATCGGGACAGGAAAACATCTACCGAAATGGGTATTGAAGTGGTATTTCTAAGGGGATGGCAAATAAGCGAAGTGAAAAAACTTGAGACCAGGAAAGCGTTGGATTTCTAGTTGTTTGCAGATAGGAGAAAGTATATTGTGGAAATCTTGCTTGAGGCTGCGAGGTGAGTACTTAAGCGGGATTTCGGACCGTGCTGGACTGGCGCGAAAAAAGCCACGGCTTCCCAGAAGTCCCGGCTTTCAGGTAAACTTGATGGTCCAAAAAGAATAAACCCGACGGAGGTAGTTCCTGAAGATGAATATTCTTGTTACCGGTGCGACCGGTTTCATCGGCTCACACCTTTGCCAAGCACTAGTTAAACACGGTCATCATGTCCGCGCTCTCCACCGACCCACCAGTTCGCTGGCGTTGTTGGAAGGCGTTCCCGTCGAACGAGTACAGGGGGATCTCTTCAAACCCGATTCTCTTGCTCTCGCCACTCGTGACATCGAGGTTCTTTATCACTGTGGCGGTCGCGTCGGAAGCTGGACCGACGCTGAGGAGATGGCCGCCAGCCACGTCGAGGGCACCCAGAATATCCTCTCCGCCGCCCGGCAATGCGAAGTTCGCCGGTTCATTCACACATCCTCCGTTGCTACCCTGGGCATCCCCGAACGCACCACGGATTCCAGCGAGACCCTTCCCATCATGGACGAGCGTAAATCCTGGAACTACACACCCGAGAAATGGCCCTATGGATACGCAAAGCACCGCGCCGAGGAAGAAGTGGTGAAAAGTTCCACCGCCGATGGTTTTGAGACCATCATCCTCAACCCCGCTTCGGTCATTGGCGCCGGGGATAAAAACCTCGCTTCCAGCGCCATCGTCATGCATATGGCTCGCGGCCGGCGTCCCCCCATCCCCTCAGGTGGACTCAATGTGGTTCACATCGACGATGTGATCGCTGGCCACCTTGCCGCCCTGGAACACGGAGTATCGGGGGAGCGTTACATCCTCGGCGGGGAAAACATCACCCTTGAACAGTTGCTTGTGACCGTTGCGGAGGTCGTCGGCATGCCGCGCCCGCGCTGGCATATCCCCAGCTGGGCTCTTCGGCGCCTCTCGAAACCCGCCGAGTTGCTCGGGCGGATAATGGGCATCCCTCTGCGCGGACACACATTCCGCTTGGCCGGCCTACATTTCTACTATGACAGTCGAAAGGCGCAGCGTGACTTGCACCTTCCAACACCACGCTCCCATCGATCCGCCGTTGAAGATGCCTTCGCCTGGTATCGGGACAATGGTTTTCTCGATTGAGCGCTCTCCAACATCATCGATCGAACTACCTGCATGGTATTCAAAACCCCAACCGTGATACACTAAACTCGACCTCATTCCTATGAGCTAACTGCCTTGGCAAAAACAAAAAAACAGACTCCCCACGAGACGATCTTGGCCTCCACACTGCGAGCGACTACCGCCGTGGCTCGTCAGGCTGCATCGAGCGAAGCCGATGTCATCCGCGCCGTGACGGATGAACTCCATCATCTTGGTCTTCTCGGGACCGTAGCTCTCTTAACACCTAATGGCGAATTGGCGTTTCAAACCCCTTCACTAGGATCCAAGATAGAGAAGGCGCTTGAAAAACTCTCCAACCTACGTGTCAACGACTACAAGATTGATCCCACCAGCGTCGACATTTACCAAGAGGTCTTCTCTACGAAGCGGGCAATATTCACCGAGGACTCATCGAGTGTATTTTCCCAGTTGGTGCCACCCTCGATGAAAGGCATACTTCCCCGAATCATGAAGATCTTCGGCCCCGGTAACGTCATCTTTGCTCCACTCATAGGAAACGACGAACCAATTGGCACCCTCAATGTAATGGCGGATTGGATCACAGCCGATGATGTTTCCTTGGTCTCCGCACTTGCCGACCACGTCTCCATCGCCCTCGACCACGTCCGCAACCGGAAAACGATCGAGGCTTCGCTGGAGATTCAGCGCTTCCGTACTCAAGTTGCCGAATTACTCACCCGCGAACTCGATCTCCCCAAAATTATGGGGCGCGTTCTTCAACTTGGCGAAGAAATCACCGGTGCCGATTCGGGAGCTATTGCCCTTCTCGAACCGGATGGGGAGACCCTGACTTTCCTATACAGCTTCGGTGTTCCCGAGGAAATGAAGAGAATGCCCCCCCTCGGCAGTGGTTTAATTTGGATCACTTTGAAAGAGCGCAAAGCGATGCTGCTGGAGGATTACGGCGAGCATCCAGACGCCCTACAGCCCGCAATTGATGCTGGCGTTCGTGCACTGTTAGGTGTGCCGCTCATCGCCGGTGATGATGTCCTAGGCGGAATGGCGTTCTTCGGGAGATCCGAGAAGATCAAGTTCACCCATGAGCATCTTGCTCAGATGGATTCCATCGCGGGGATGGTCGCGATCGCGGTGAGGAATGCCCACCTTTACAGCGAGGCGAAACGGCGAGCTGAAGAAGCGCAGGCATTAATCCGCACTGCCCACTCGATCTCCGCATCCCTCGACACAGAAACTGTGCTCAACGAGATCGCGGCTCAGGCCAATCAATTGTTAGACTGCGATGGCAGCCGCATCCATCTGGTAGATTACGATAGCGGCACAGTTCATTGCGTCGTAGCCCGAGAGCCAAATGCGGAGGAGCTCCTGGCGTTCGAATTTAAGGTTGGCGAGGGCATCACCGGCGGCGTAATCGAACGCGGTCAACCTGTAGTGATCAACGACCCGACGACAGAGCCCAGAAGCATTCAAGTGCCGGGAACCCCGGAGGATGAACCCGAATGTCTGGCGATCGTGCCGCTTTCCATTCGCCAACGGACGCTGGGCGCAATGACTGTTCGCAGGCTGGGTCTGGACCGCCCATTCACGGAGAAGGATCTTGACCTGCTCTCAGCATTCGCCGCCCAAGCAGCGTTTTCGATTGAAAATTCAAATCTCTTCGGACAGATCGAAGCGCAGGCACAGCGGCTTGAACTACAGGTCGAAGAACGCACACGTGAGCTATCCCTATCGGAGGCTCGCTACCGATCCCTGGTGGAAAGCGCTCAATCCGGGATTTTTCAGCTTGATCTCGAAGGGCGCTTCCTTTATGGCAATCAAGCTCTTGCCTCCATGTTTGAAACTGATATTGAGGATATCCTTGGCAAACGCTTCGATTCTCTAGGTTTTATTTATCCCGATAATCTTGGAGAAATTCTCGAAAATTTTAATCAGCGAATACGCGGCAAGCGCGAGCCGACAGAAGTATTTGAGCTTGAGTTTCAAACCCCCAGCGGACGCAAACTTCCTACCCTTATCGGAGTCAGCCTGATCACCGACGAAGACGGGAACCCCCAGGGCATCACAGGGCTTGTCACCGACATCTCTGAACGAATGGAGCTTGAGGAAGCCCTAAAAACCGAGCGCGATCGGCTGGATGCCATCCTCGGGCACATCGGCGATGCAGTCATGGTGACCGACGCCGAGTCGTCGATCCAATTCGTCAACCCCGCCTGGGAGCGACTGAATAATTACACAATTAAGGAAGCTCTCGGAAAAAACCCGGATTTCCTCCAAAGCGACAAACACGATGCTACTTTTTACTCCGAAATACAGGAGACCATCTCCCAGGGAGTTGCCTGGCAAGGCGAAATCACCAACCGGCGAAAAGACGGGTCCTTGTATGAAGCAGCGCTCACGATCACTCCCGTCCTGAGTCCGACAGGGTCGGTCATTAACTATGTGAGTGTCTACCATGACATCAGCGCGCTGAAGGAAATTGATCGTTTAAAATCGCGTTTCGTTTCTGATGTATCCCACGAGCTGCGAACGCCGCTGACGAACATCAGGCTGTATCTCGATCTTATCGCCCGCGTTAAGGACAGGGATAAAACAGAGCGCTACCTAAAAACCCTTTCAAGGGAGAGCGATCGTCTGGCGAATCTCATCGACGATTTGCTCTCACTTTCGCGCATCGACGTTGGCACCACCCAGCTCCACCGAAGACCCATGAATGTGAATAGTCTGCTTCGCTCCCTTGCAGAGGATCGAAGATCTCTCGCAGCGAAGCAAGGATTGCAGCTCGAAATAGAGATCGCCACAGACTTACCCGATATCCGGGGCGATGAACGCTTGCTCAGTCAGGTGTTCACGAATCTCCTGACCAATGCGATGAACTACACTCAGAAGGGCGGTAAGATCATCCTTCGCACACGCCCTGAGACAGATGCTGCCGGCGAATGGGTCGTCGTTGAGATTGAAGACACAGGGCTAGGTATCCCACTTGAAGAGCAATCCGATATCTTTACGCGATTTTTCCGCGGTGCTGCAAGTAAATCGACAGGGGCACCCGGTACTGGCTTAGGCCTGGCGATTTGTAACGAAATCACCCACCGCCACGATGGCCACATAGCCGTTGCCAGCGAAGGAAAACCCGGAAAGGGTTCTTGTTTCTCCGTTTGGCTCCCCATTGATAACGAAGAAATCCAAGATTGATCCCAAGAGCACCGCGAGATTCTGGCCCTTTAAGGCCAGCAGCCCCAAAGGGGCTGAAAAGTTACACCAATTATCGCCCTGATCTTGCCGAAAAAGCGCTAAAGCAGCTCAATGAGAGGTTGAATTCCTGACACTCTCGGTGCGGCTACGCGATCTGATAGATCGACCCCTCAGCTGTCTTTGTCACTTCGATTCGCACCGGGAACGCCTCTTTGAGCTCAACGATGTGCGTGATCACCAAGATCAGATCGAAATCATCCTGGATACTATTGATTGCTGAAACCAGATGCTCCCGACCGCGGGTGTCCTGGGTTCCAAAGCCCTCATCAATAAAGAGGCTGCGCAATTGTGCGCCCGCACGTCGTGCGAGCAGGCGGGAAAGCGCGATGCGCAGCGCGAAATCAATGCGAAATGCCTCCCCGCCCGAGTATAGTTCATAGGGTCGGCTCCCAAGGTCATCCGAGATGATGATATCGAGGGCTTCGCGCAGCTCGCCGGTCTTTATCTCACGCTGTGTCTCGATGCGCAAATGCATTCGGCCATCCGTCATACTTGAAAGCAACTCTGTCGCCGTTCTCTCAAGCTCTGGAACAACCGTCTCAATAATCATCGCTGGTACACCGCGTTTGCTGAAAGCCCCCCTTAAATCCTCGTAGAGGCTCAAATCTTCTGCCTTCTGCTCCCGCTCGCGCAAACGCTCATGTCGCTGCTGCTCAAATGAAACTAACGCTGCGAGTCTTTGACGGGCACCTCCCACGCGCTCATCGGCCAACCGTTTCACCTGCCGCAGTTCATCGATTTCCTTCTGGGTGATTGACGCAGCCCGCAATCGCTTCTCACAAATTTGCGCCTGCTCCT
This sequence comes from Anaerolineales bacterium, assembly GCA_034430395.1. GTDB lineage: Bacteria > Chloroflexota > Anaerolineae > Anaerolineales > E44-bin32 > E44-bin32. The sequence continues at coordinate 43,706 of DAOUEQ010000087.1, forward strand.
CAAGATCAGATCTTTGCTTCTGGTCTTGATCGAGTTCACTGGTCCAACGTTTGAGACGCTCACGCAGCCCATCCACTCTGCGTTGGGCTTCGTCAGCGTGTGAGAGCATCGTCTCAAGCTCCCCCGCTCGTTTTTGCAGCGCCGCTTGTTCGGAAAGTTGGCTGTTTAAGGATGACCGCTCACTTGAAAACCTCTCTAGTTGCTTTTCAAGTTCCGTGATCCGGATGCGGTTTTCACGATACTGCTTCCGCCGATCTGCCACCTCAATCTCTAAATCTCCGATGAGATCATGGCGATGCGCATCCGTAAGGGGCTGCCCACAAGTCGGACATACAGGCTCCGTCGTCCCACTCAATGTTTCGATGCGTTTCTTAATTGGCTCTGTTTGAGGGGCGAGCGCATCATTAGCGCCGTGCAAATTCGCGGCTTCCTTCGTTAGTTTCTCCCGCTCAGCGTCCAATTCATTTATCCGAACTTGCAGCGGGTCGAGCTGCGCAAGTTCCTTCCGGACCTCGTCCAGCACGCCTATCACTGCCGCTTGATCGGCTCGGGCATCAGCCTCTTCAAGCTCGTTCTGCGCTTCGGTGAGTTCGCGCTCCCTGGAGGTAATTCGCCGCGTGAGATCGTCAACCTGGCGCTGCAAGGCTACAAGGTCAGAACGCGTCCCCTCAAGGCTCGCCCATTCCTTCTCCGCCGCCTCCAGTTCAGCAGCTTTCTCGCCCGCCATGAGTTCGGAGGACTTAAGCTCAAGTTCGTAGTCTTCACGTTGGACCAGTTCTCGCTCGATCTCCTCTAATCGCCCATCGAGACGCTCGATCTCCGCACGCGTCTTTGAGATCCGCTGCTTGGCCGTGTCCTCATACATTTCCCACACAGACAAACCCAAGATATTCGCCAGCACCTGTTTTCGCTGCGCCGGATTTTTTGTGGTGAACTCATCAGCCCGCCCCTGAAGGAGAAAAGCGGAATTCACGAAGGTTTCGTAGTCAAGGCGGATCAGGCCGTCGATCTTCGCTTGGGTCTCGCGAATCGTTGATTCAGCTATCCCTTGCCAACTCTCAGCGTCTGGTTTCCACACCTGGAATTCGAGCAGAGAACTGCCGCGCTTCCCGGTCTTCCGCTGACGGATGACGCGAAAACGATCATCACCCTGCAAAAAAGTCAGCGCCACGCGCATTTCAGTTTGGCCTTGATAGATCAGATCATCCGGGCTATTGCTGCGCGCCTTACCCCATAAGGCCCAGGTGATGGCGTCAAGCAGCGAGGATTTTCCTGCACCATTCTCGCCTGCTAAACAGGCAACATGGATGCCTTGAAAATTCAAGGGATGAGGATCGCGATAAGCGAGGAAGTTGCGGAGCTCTAATTCAACAGGGATCATCGGGCAGACAAATCATTCCAGCAGTTCTCCGGCCTTCGCCAGGAGCGCATCCACTCTTTCGGCATCGACATCACGGCTCTCAAAATAACGCTTGACCAACTCGAGAGGGGTGAGCTCTTCTGGTGATATATCACCGAGCCGGGCTCGCACCTCGTCTTCGATTTCGCGCGCGACCGTGAAGCTCGCTGTATTGGCCAGCGCTCCTTCGATATCTCGTTCCCGCAGTCCCGGGATCTGATCAGCGCGCAATTGCAATTGCAACCGAATAACAGCGCCCTCGGTTTCCGCCCTCTCCAGTGCATCGACGACCACAGTGGTCGGATCTTCTTCGGCGCGAACGTCGATACTAACAGTGCGGAAAGGTCGGGCGTTCACGGGAACAAAAGACCAGGTGGTCTCACTGCACTGCAGCTCAACCCAGCAAAAACCCTTCTCTTCACCCTCTTCACCAAAATCAATGCGCTCGAGCGACCCGCTGTAAACGACGGGCGGGTAGCCTTGGGGGTTAAGATCTTGATGTTTATGGATATGCCCAAGCGCTACATAGTCCCACACCGGGTCAGCCACCATGGATTTCAAGATGGGAAGATCGCCCCCTAACATGACGGACCGCTCCGAACCGAACTTCGCCGCTTCAACTGTGAAGTGACCGACGAAAACGCGCGGCATATCCTGGGCCGCTGCCTCTTCGGTCAATAATGCCAGGCGATTCGACACCTCCGCCCGTAATCCTTGATTCAGCTCATCGATGGATTTGCCCTGGTATTTCCGCCAGGCCATCAGGCGATTGCGCATTGGATACGGCATCCAGGCGAGGAAGATGGGGCCATGCGCCGTCTGCACGACCTGTGCATCGTCTTTGTAGCCAACGATCACCCCGGGGACGTCCAGGGCACGGAATATATCAAGGCTGTTAGCCTTCACCATCATGCCCGGCATGTCGTGGTTTCCCACGAGCAGCAGCGTCGGCATCTCATCTGCCAGACGCTTTATTCGCTGCGCAAATTCCCGTTGCTGGGTGGGATCGGGGCTCCGATCTTTGAACGCATCCCCGGCGAAAACCGCGAGGTCGGCCCCATGTTCTATCGCGTAATCCACGACCTCATCCAGCCGGTCCAGAAAATCGCGTACCCGGCTCGATGTTCCAGTATTGGGGTCGATCTTCCCGTAGTTCTCCATGCCGATGTGAATATCGGCGAAATGGAGCATACGGATGGGTTCCGTCATAGCCTAGAATCCTTGTGCTGACCCACGAAATCTAAGGGGGATTATCCCGCCTAACTCCTCGCTTAATCATCTTCCTTGCGTTGTACCCACTTCTCGAGATTTGGTGGGGACTCAAACCCTTCCATTCGGGTTAACAGGACATGCGGATCCGATTCGTTTATCAGCAGGTCGATGTGCTCATTGTAGATGAAACCCTCTTGTCGAGCATGTTCGATGAGCGCTAAAAGCGGTGTGAAGTAATCCAGCGTATTCAGTACCCCGATGGGACTCTTGTGCAATCCGATCTGTGACCAGGTGAGTATCTCAAATAATTCATCGAACGTTCCAAACCCGCCAGGAAGAGCTACGAAGGCGTCTGATATCTCGGCCATGCGCGTTTTGCGCGAATTTATATCTCCTACCACGAGCAGTTCTGTTAACCCGGTATGGAGGAGCTCGGGGGTTTCAAAAATCTTTGGAATAATGCCGATAACCTCACCCCCATTCTCGAGCACTGCGTCAGCAAGCGCTCCCATCATGCCCGTACTGCCTCCACCGTAGATGAGCCTTAAGCCCCGCTCGACGAGCGCGGCGCCCATATCGCCAGCCGCCTGGAGATACTCAGCCTTCGTTTGATCGCTGGAGCCGCAGTAGATGCAGATGTTTTGAATACTTCCCATAGAATCTCCAATTTCCGACGTTTTACTTCGAGAATCTCAAGTTTTATCCTGTCTCACCTGCTTGATCAAGCGAGTTACGGATCGTTTCCGCATGTACATTCAATTCATCGCGGGAGGCCACAGTTATAGACCCCGCCTGCATAAGAACGCTCCCGGGATTACCTTGGAAACGGGGAATGACATGTAGATGGCTGTGAAAGACTACCTGCCCAGCAGCTGCACCATCGGCGAGAAGTAGATTAACACCCTTACACCGCAATCCGGATCGCCGCAGTGCTCTGCCCATCCGCCTGCCAACGATGAACATCTGGGCGAAAACGGTTTCAGGAACTTCGTCGATGGTGGATGTGTGTTGGTTGGGAACAACAAGTAAGTGGCCCGGATTAACCGGGTGAATGTCCATGAAAACCGTCACCAGGTCGTCTTGAAATACGATGCTGGCTTCTGAGTTCCCAGAGATAATTCCACAGAAAATACAGGCGGGGTTGGCGGACAAATGCACCTCACTCGCGGTTCAAAATTCCTTTTCGGGTCTGTTAATCCATTCTCTGTAGAAGATGATTGGACTCATCTTGGCGTAATAGGGCATTCTACCATGACGACAGCGCAACGCTCGTCAATCCCAGTGTGCCCTTGACGCGATCAAAGATTGTCGTGAAAATTCACAAACCACATAAGGAGTCTAGACGTCATGCCAGAAATCTTCTTCCCAGTATTAATTCTCAATGCAAGACCGGCTGCCGGGAAAAGCGAGATCCTCCATGCGCTTAAAACGGCCCCGTTGGATGAACGAATCAAACGCTTCCACATCGGTCCGCTTCACATCCTCGATGACTTTCCCATCCTCTGGTCCTGGTTCGAAGAGGACCACCTCCTGGAAACAGTCTTTCATCTGCCTCGACTGCACACCACCGCGGATGGGTATTTCCTGACCGACGATCTATGGCACCTGCTCATCCAGCGGCTTTCTCTCGAGTATAAGAAATGGCGGAGGGACACACCCAAAGACCACACCGTTGTCTTTGAATTTTCCCGCGGCGCCGAGCACGGTGGGTATGAAACAGCGTACAAACACCTAAGCCATGAGATTCTACGCCTGGCCGCCTGTTTATATGTCGATGTCACCTATGAAGAATCGCTGCGGAAAAACCGAGCCCGTTTCAACCCCGAACGACCGGACAGCATCCTCGAGCATGCGCTGCCGGACGAAAGACTCGAGCGCCTTTATCGAGACGATGATTGGGAGAGCTTCTCAAGCGGGGATCCACACTATCTTTCAATCCAAGACATCCAAGTGCCCTTCGTGAACTTCGAAAACGATGATGATGTAACATCGAACGGGGGCGAGGCTCTTTTCAAGAGATTAGAGGAGAGATTGAGTACACTTTGGTCCCTCTGGCAGCGCAGACTGGCGGTATAATGTTGCTCATCTTTTTCAAAGTTCGGGAGTTGAAATGAACCGTCTTTTGCGCATTCTCATCATTCTCGCCTTTATCGTTCCTATCACTACCCCTGCATCGGCTGACGGCGAAGTCGTTCAAGTGGTTTTGTTCTATTCCCCGACGTGCGGGCACTGCCATCACGTGATCCAGAACGTACTTCCTCAACTCTCTGAGAAGCACAACAGCGAGGAAGAATGGGTCTTTCTCGGTGAGCCACCAGGTGAAGAGACCAGCGAACTTCCCCCCATTGTGGGGCTGATGGGTGATGTTCTCCAGATACTTTTCATCAACGCCGCAACCCCGCTCGGAAGCGAATTGTTTGGAAGCGCGCTTCTCCAATTCGAGGTCCCCGAGAATCGTTACGGCGTCCCGAACTTATTCATCGGCGAAACGAGTCTCGTCGGTTCAGTTGAAATCCCCGAGTTGTTACCGGGATTGGTCGATGAAGCTCTCGAGAAAGGTGGCCTTCCGTGGCCAGGTATCCCCGGGTTAGCAGCTAGCATCGAGGCAATGATCTCCTTACCCGAGCCGAATCCAACAGTGGAGACGCCGGGTGAGGGAACATCCACTGCTTCAGGTAATCCGAACAATACCACTACAACCGTAGATCCAGTACCTGCATCTGGAGTTGATTTTTCCACCAACAATCTTTCGGTGCGGGAAAAATTCCAACTAGACCCTACTGGGAATTCGCTATCCGTAATCGTCTTGATCGGGATGGTCATCAGCACCATGATGATGGGCATCCGCTGGCGAAGCCAAAAGAAAACCAAAGCACGGCCGAAGCTACACTGGGCCGTGCCTCTGCTCGCCTTAGTGGGGCTTATTGTGGCCGGTTATCTCGCCTTCATCGAGACAACCGGTAGTGAGGCAGTCTGTGGCCCCGTCGGCGACTGCAATACCGTCCAACAGAGCGAATATGCATTCCTCTTTGGAGTGCTGTCCGTTGGACTGCTCGGCATGCTTTCCTATATTGCCATCCTCAGCGCCTGGCTGCTCGACCGTTGGGGTTCGGAGCAAGTGGCTGACCTCGCTAAAGCCGCGATCTTCCTCATGGCCTTCATCGGAACGCTCTTCTCCATCTACCTCACGTTCCTCGAGCCCTTTGTGATCGGAGCCACGTGTGCCTGGTGCCTGACCTCAGCGGTGGTGATCACAGCGTTGATGCTGCTCAGCGCCAAACCCGCAAAGGCTGCTTTGGGTCGCCTGCGATAGAACTGATTCAATATCCGCTATTCTCGGCTGTGATGCCATTCATCAGAGTCCGGGAATAATCGCGGCTTGTGGGTATGGCTCTATTTGAGTACTGAAGTTCGAAGCGGGAATTTTTCGATCATCCATCCCTTGCTGCACTAAGCAGTGGAATCCAAGAAACTATCAGCTTCCGACTACTCTAATCGGAAGCTGGCATTATCCAACGGTTGAACTTATCTAGAGGAAGTGCTCTGGTTGGGAAAAGTTGGATTTTTAAAACCCAATTCAGTTCCAACAATTCACACTTCAGTGGTCTCACCTACTCGGTGAAAGCAACACGTAATAAAATACACTTCTAGAACGTCAAACAGAAAACAAATATATGGGTTTAAGGATCATGTCGATTTCAGGTCCAGTTTTAACCTTCATCGCCGTCGCTTTGTATGGCGCGTTGCACAGCCTTCTCGCCAGCAATCCGGTGAAGCAAGCTTTTCGGCGCGCCTTTGGGCCAAGAAGCGACCGCTTTTACCGGCTATTCTTTAATCTCGTTGGGGGACTCACCTTCTTGCCGGTTCTCGCCGTCGCCGCGCTCGATCCAGGGCAGACGCTCTACAACCTGGCTTGGCCCTGGGTTTTACTCACTTCAGCTGGTCAGGCACTGGCCGTCATCCTGCTGCTCCTTGGTCTTTTACAGACCGACTCGCTGCACTTTCTCGGTCTGCACCAGCTGCTCCATCCTGATGCACCAGAGCCGAATGATTTAGTGATCAACGGGCTCTATTGCCATGTACGGCACCCGCTTTACTCCGCCGGACTGCTCTTTATCTGGCTCACTCCGGTGATGACATCAAGCGTTCTTGCTCTGAATCTCGGTCTGACGCTGTATATAATCATCGGCAGCATCTTTGAGGAGCGGCGGCTGGCAGGTGAATTCGGGCAAGCCTATATCGATTATCAGAGCCGCGTCCCGCGACTGGTTCCGCGGCCCGGCAGATGCTACCCGCCAGGCCAAGTCATCAGCAAGGCGCGCACATAACTACGCCACTGCCCACCAGTCAATCCCCTCGCGGAGCCCTCTGCCGCACAAATTCTCGCGGATCAAGGCGCGTGCACCTCTAGACCCCACCGCGGCCAGGACAACAGGATTCGTAAATCGACTCCACCATTCTTTAAGCTCCTCCGGCGCAATAATCGGCGCTCCCCTACGGGTTCGGCCTACCTTCGTTGGATCGATATCCACAAATGCCTCGAGCGGCGCCTCCTCGCGCACTAAATGCTTTGAGAGCCGGCGACCCATCTGACCAGCGCCCCACACGATTACGGCATCCCTACCTCGCAGTGGGCCCTTCATCAGGTACCTAGCCTTAGCGCGCAGGAAATTTTCCACGGAGTAGCGCGAATCGATGCGCGTCAGGCGCTTTGGATGTTCCCGCCAGTAAAGTAGAATCTCGGGGATCTTTTCAAAGCGCGCCCCGTCCAGGTATAAGCGCAGCCAGAGATCATAGTCCTCCGGCCAGCCAAACTCCTGATACCCTCCAAGGGCTTCCACCCGCCTCCTTCGAAACGCGACCGAGGGGT
>DAOUEQ010000088.1:0-1903 GCA_034430395.1 Anaerolineales bacterium
CGAGACGGGGTACTACGACATCGCCGTCGACGTCGTCCAGGCTGGTCCTGGCGATACGGTTTTGGTGATTGATGAGGGGAATGGCGCCAGACAGATCCTCGACCTCGACCCCGGCGCTATCCGAGCCGTCATTGTCGGCGTTGTGGATGAGGTGTCGATAGCGGCCTAGTTGGCGAACATAAAACCCACCCCTTTTGGATCAATGGATGGTACACCAAGCGCTCGGTCCAAGGATCGAGCGCTATTGATTAAGAGCCAATTGCTATGCCAATTGAACTAGCGGCCCAGAATGGGGAGATTGTATCTTTTCAGAATAGAAAATATGACCAGGTTATTTGGCTCCGAAGGGCAACCTGTCTATTTGATTTAAAGGCCAAACAGAGATTTGTTCATGGGCTGAGTAGGCTTCCTCACCCGGGTAAATCACCCAGAGGTGTTCCAAATTCAATTCTGCGAGGGCAGAACGCATTGAGGCAGTAATCTTGGGCGCCTCATTGAGTTTGACCTCAACCCCATAAGTTTTTCCCCGATCAGAAAACAGCAGATCAATTTCGGCACCATTGTGTGTCGCCCAGAAATAGGCCTGATTGGGACGCACAAATTGAAGCACTTGCTCAATCACATAGCCTTCCCAGGAAGCACCAACCCGTGGATGACCGAGTAGATTGTGATTATCAGTGATTTCCAACAAACGATGAAGTAAACCGCTATCACGAAAATAAACCTTCGGAGATTTCACCTGTCGCTTGCCTAGATTGGCGATCCATGGCTGCAGCTGCCGAACCATGTATGTGCCAGTGAGAACGTCCAGATAGGAACGCACTGTCTTGTCAGTTAGTCCCATGGACCGTCCCAGCTGCGAAGCATTCCAGGTTTGTCCATGGTAATGAGCCAGCATGGTCCAGAACCTACGCATTGCAACAGGGGATATGTTAATGCCTAATTGAGGAATATCACGCTCGAGGAAAGTCCTGATAAAACCTTCCCGCCAGGCAAGACTGTTTTCTTCTGAATCTGCTAGATAAGACCTTGGGAAGCCGCCACGCAGCCAGAGGGCATCCCAGTTTTTCTTGCCAACCTCACCCAGATTGAAACCACTCAGCTCGATAAACTCAACCCGCCCCGCTAAAGTCTCTGAGGTATTTTTTATAATCTCAGGCGAAGCACTGCCAAGGATCAAATATCGGGCTTTATTAGTTGGTCTGTCGACAAGCACACGAAGAACTTGGAAAAGACTGGGGATAAGCTGAATTTCATCAAGGATAACCAGCCCCTTCAGGTCACCCAATACTAATTCCGGGTTTTCTAATCGCCTCTGATCAGGGACAGATTCTAGATCAAAATAGGCTGCTTTCTGTTCCTTCATTAACAGACGCGCTAGGGTTGTCTTACCGCATTGTCGCGGTCCGAGCAAAGCTGTGATTGGCGATCGGCTTATCGCAGTGGAGAGGCTGGAAATGTAAAAAGGTCTCTTGATCATAACCTGATTTTACCATGAAAATTCGGAATTAAACTCCGAGAATTCATGGTAAAGTAATTTGTCCATCCTGTCGGTTAATGCCATTTTACAGGTCTTTTTTATTGATTTTTTGGCTTTATGGTGCAATTTAGGTGCAAACAGGATGGATAGGTTGGAAACAATGGACAACTTCCCATTTGATTATGCTTAATCGGCAATCCCGATCCGGCCCGTACCGTCAGAACACCCGGCGATATTGCCTATGCTGGACCGGTGTGTGGTCAAGCGGTGAGCGATGCCTGCCGGACGAGCTCCACGAATTCGGGTTTAAGGCTCGCACCGCCGACCAAAGCCCCATCGATCTCCGGCATAGACATGTACTCCGAGATGTTCCCCGCGTTGACACTACCCCCATACTGCACTCGCACTTGCTGGGCTGCGCTT
>DAOUEQ010000089.1:0-8624 GCA_034430395.1 Anaerolineales bacterium
TTGACCTGGGCGTCGAGGTTGTCCAGGTGGTGGAGCGCAATCGCCTCAAGGGATTTTGGACGTCGGGCTGCGCCCCACTCATACCGTCCGTGGTGTGACACGATGAGGTGGAGAATTTCGTTTTCCCGCGATTTGGAAAACCCTCCGATTGCACTAATGGCCCTGGATACGATGCGCTCGGAGATGACAACATGCCCGATGAGCTTTCCAGCATCCGTCACGGAAGTATCGTATTCATAGTCATACTCCTCGAGTTTTCCAATATCGTGCAGGAGAATGCCGGCAATGAGGAGGTCTCGGTCAATTTCGGGATAGAGTTCGAGCAGCGGTTGAGCAAGAAGGACGAGCTCGTAGCAGTGCTCAAGTAGCCCGCTCAAATTGGCGTGGTGGATGACTCTTGCCGCGGGGATTTCAAGGAATTTGGACGTGAATCCAATATCTTCAAAGAAGTAGCGCAGCAGCGAAGATATCTGCGGTTCCTGCACCTGGTCAATCGCGTCCTGGACGGCCACCCACATCTGCTCGACATCTCGACTTGACGCCTTTATCAGGTCATCTCGTTGAACCTCGCCCTCCCTGGCGAGGCGGAAGCGCCTTATGTGGACCTGAACGTCGCCGTTATAGAGCTCGGCGACACCATCCACCTTGATCGGCATGCTGTTGGTGATTTCCTCTGCGGCCGGCTCCGCATCTTCCCAGATGCGCGCCTGGACGTAACCCGTACGATCCGAGAGCAAGAAGCGCATGTACTTCCCCTTGGAGGGATCGCGGTATGGGTTAAGCCGCGGATTTCTGGCTACGTAGAAACCGATGAATTCGTCCCCGGGTTGAATATCAGACACCCAAGGACCTTTCACCTCCTGCACTTCAGCTGCAACCGATGCCTTTGCGGCGACTTGTGAAGCCATTGTGTTCTCTCCTTTCCGTTGGGGTTCATCGATCACGATCTTTCAAGCCCCACAGTTAATGCCTTCGTCTTTGTCCTCCAAAAACAAGACAGGCCGCGAAGGGTCTGTCTCGGCGTTGAAGTGGAGTTTATGCGGACGAGCTGATTACTAGACCAATACCTCCTGGACGGTTTCCGTAGAACTCCTCTGGCTTTCTTCCCTGAACTGGGATTGCCGGCTGATGTGATATTGATTGACGGGAACGGAAGCCATTTCCAGGTTGGACAGGTCCACCCAGGTCTGAAAGACCGTCAATTCGCCCGAAATCAGACGACGAAGATATTCACCGACAATACCTGCTATAAATCTGTTCACATACAGGCACTGCTCCTGGTTTTCAACGGCCTCTGCACACGACGGTGTGGGTTCCGGATCCTCTTCGAGCAGAGGCTAACACGGAGGCAAATCCTACTGCTTTCATATTGAACTCCTTTTTAAATAGAAGCACCAGACAGCAATGCTGTCTGGCTTCGATTTGCGGCTGCGTTGGCGATGGCTCTAAAAGTGGTTAGCTGACCATCAAGCTGTTATGGTGAAGCTTTCGATTTTAGTCAGAGATAGCTGATAGCACTTCCTCGGGTGTTTTCGCCCTGATCCCCTCCACGCGACTGAAGTGCTTGGTGTCAAGGGTGACCACTTGATCCAGGTCGTTCTCTCCCATCCAAAGCGCGTTATAGGCATCTATAAAATCAATGTTCTTGTCCACGTACACGGCCATGGCCAGGGCGATAATGTTTGCGTTTTCGACCTTCAGACCAGGAGTATTTAGAATGGCAAGCACCTTGTCCCTGACTTCTTCTCGGGAAAGCTCGTAGTATGACTGGAGCGTCCAGATGATCTCAGCCATAACAAGGGTGCTGGTGGAAAGAGTGATTTCGCCCGCGGCGGCGTGCTGCAGTAAGTGCTCTACTGCCTGTGCTTGTTTGGGTACATCTTCCGTGAGAAAGCGAAGGAACACATTGGTATCGACGAACAGCTCATTCATGGGAAGCCTTCCGAGCAACCCGCTTCTTCACCTCTTGACGCACCTCGTTGAAGTCCTCAGGGCGATGGCGAGGCTTGATGCTTCCTCGGAGGTCGAGAAGAGTTAATTTGATCGGCTGCAGCACCACCTCGCCATCTTTGAGCACAAATTGCACTCTGTCACCAGGCTCCAGGCCGAGCTCGTCTCGAACCCTCTTCGGAATGGTAGTCTGACCCTTGCTTGTGATTTTTGAACCAATCATGCATTACCTCCGGTGGAAGTATTACCAATTACATTATATCTTACTTGTTATTAAGTTCAAGGTATTTCTAGAAAGTAAGAACCCTGTATAAATGACTTTGCCAAGCCGTATAGCGTTCACCACACCATCATGTATCTTGGTGAAATTTGTTCCGCTTAGCGCGGAATTCGATCGCCACCGTCATCCACCTGCGTCAGCCCCTATCGAATACTAAGGCGGTAGGGCTTTGTTCTCATTCCTTCCTCCCTACCTCTCTACACGCTTAAGCCACTCGAGGGCAACCGCGTATTGGACGATTGAGACGAGAGACCGCAGTCTCCCCATCACCCAAGCGTTTTTCTGAGGACAGAAGTCTACCCTTTTGCGAAATGTATTGGATTAGAAAGCGAGCTCAGGTGAGGGGGTCAATACCCCTAAATTGAAGTTGTTGGTGGAAATTTCTCAACCGCGCTTCGGCATAAGAAATGCGGCCAAGGGACTGGAGACGCCGAACCAGCTTTTCGCTTGAGGGGTCACTGCCCAAATACCAGCTCGCCCAGCGGTAGAGGAGGCCGCGCACGTTTTCCAAGTCCTTCTGAGTGAGATTCCCTCCCTGAAGGTAGCGTTCCACGGAGGTTCTTAGAAAGGGAAACCGAGGGGCAAACTTGCGCCAGTCAGCGAACAGTTCGGGCATTCGCCCCTTGGGGCGGAACTCGATGGGATAACGGTGCCTCTTTAGAAGAGCCGGGATTAGGCCATCGCGATTGAGGATATACAGGCGGTAGCCCACTCGCTTCTCCCATCCCGGCCCCATGAGGCGGGCTGTAAGCGAATTGGATATTCCCACCGCTCTTGCCAGCACAAGAAACGCATCGGCGGGTTCCGACCACTCAGCCATAGCGCGGCCCTTCGATCCCTTCCCGCGTTTGGGGATATCGAGCTTCTCCGCTTCGGACCAGAGCATCTTCCAATTGGCTCCCCATTTGCGTGCGCTTCGAACCTTCCCCATATGGATCCAACGATTAACATCTGCATGGGTACACCCCGCAACACGCGCTGCTTCACCCGTTGTGATCCAGGCGTCGCCCCAACGTTCTGCTTGCAGTTCGCAGAGGTGTCTTAGATGATGATCTCGTGTCTTCCTCCAGTCAAAGTAGATCCAGTTCTCGGGATTGATGAGCCAGCGCTTGAACGTCGTCGTTCTCACGACCCGGATCACACGCTCCATGGGAAGACGCCTCCCTGGCAGGATGTCTTCATCGATTAGACGAGCAATCGATTTACCGCATTTGCCCATCAGCTCTGCAATCTGATGGGCTGTGAGTTCATCGGGCTGCTTGCTGGGGGCTGGCCACCCGTTTCGAGTGAATAGGATTTTGACGCCGTTTTCTGAACGCCCGAGCGCCGCGCCGATCTCTTCCAGGCTGAGCTTGCCCAAGTTCCTTTGCACGAAGCTCTTCTCCGCTGGTGACCATAAAGCCTGCTTGGGTGAAATTCCTGCCCCCTGCCCCTCGGCTTCCCTTTGGGAGATAACAAAGACCCCTCGGCGCCCAAAGCTTGTTCTGCTTGAGACAACCGAGGGGTCCAGGCCCGACTCGATTTCAGCCTCTGTGACAACGAGGTCTATCAGTTCTTCCGGTGATGTGCTCAAGGTAACTTACATCCTTTCTCTTTTTTGCCTCGCGTGCGAGGCGGACTAAGAATTCTGGAAGCGGACAGCCTCTACATACGCTTTGAATTGTGTTGAGCGAACAAAGATCACACGTTTCTTCCGCCCCATGACTGAACAGCGACCAGGACGGCTCTCCCACGTGCTCGAGAGCGTCCACTTTCATATCGCAAGCGGAACAGGCGGCCTTCGCGCTCCTGCGCACAGTCTCCCAATCCGCATCATCGGTGTCTTCAAGCCTGGATTCCTCTGGAAAGGAGGCAGCATATGCCACACTTGGGGCTTTTCCCTGCTCCAGCAAGTCCTGTGCTCTGCTCTCCAGCTGGGCTGTCGCCCTATGTTCTCTCCAGCGCTCACAGGCGCGCACGATGGTGTTGATCGAAGCCCGTCGCCGAGCGAGCTCACGCGCAAGCCCGATACGAGCATCGGTGTCAGGGATCCCGAGGATGGCTTCGGCCGCGCGGCGATCCTTGGGAAGCTTGCCTCGCGCAATCAGCTCCTGTATCGGCTCATCAAAATCCAGCAACCTCAAACGGCTGGTGATCATGGGGGCGGAGCACCCGAGGTTTCGTGAGATTTCCTGGATGCTCATACCCTCGACATCATGCAGCTCGCGGAAGAGTTGGGCTTCACTGATGGGATCCTTGGGGTAATGCTGCTCTGCAGTCCTGCCCATGATGAGCAGTTTCTGCTTCCTGTTGAGATTTCGCAGCACCTCACACTTAAGCAGAGGCGCTCGGCTTTCGAGCAGCCTGGTGGCTGCAAGTCTGAAGTTGCCATCTGCTACAAGGTAGCTGGGTCGCCCATCGGGCAAGAACCCATGGGGGAGAACCAGCAGCGCCTGATCCACACCGCCGTTGGCTTCAATGGTATGTCCCATCTGGGCAAGATCATCCTCCGGGTAGAAACGGCGGGGGTTGTCCGGGTCGTGATCAAGTTGCTCGTGGTGGACATAGATGATTTCGATCATTAATCCTCCTTTAGCTATGAAATCCCAACTTCACCCTTCACCTCGGCCAGGCGCGCGGAAGCCGGGCTGCGAGCTGCTCATTATCAAGGATTTGATCCAAGACGAGTTGACCCGAGGGCCTGGCGGTGCCGAGTGTGAACCAGGAACTCTCACAGGAATCAGGCGGCAGGATCGTATTCCCGTTCAGCTTTACCTCGAGCGGCACGACCCCGCGCGCCTACTGAACAAGATTGTGAAAATCCTCAATCGAGCGACCAAACTGGAAGACGATTGTGGTTCCAGTAACGGACAGCTCGATGTCTCTGAATTGCGGTTCTTCGAGATCAACGACGCTCATCAGGCCTGTCGTCCAAGCTTCGTCCCGGTGGCTGGAGGTGATCTGGAGCTTCGTGCATCCCAGCTTTGTGAGAAGGCGCCGGAGCTTGTAGAGGGGATATTTCATCTTTAAGCCCTTCTTGCTCCAGCCTGCCCCGTCATCGCTGAACGATATCGCCGGACCGACCACCCCGATCGTGACCAGGGATGACTCTGTTTGCAGTGCGGTGTTGAGGAGATATCGGATGATCTCCGTTACATCGGAGGGTTTTGCTGGTCTTTATTCAAGATCCGGATGGTGCAGTCGATCAGCCTTCATAATGACCCCCTCATAATAAAAGTCGCAGCTGTGCGGAAAGCGGCGCGGAGATAAGCACTTGGGCTGCATCACGATCCTGTGAAAGCTCTTTGAAATAACATCCTCTCCCGCTTCAGGGCATATCAGAATCCCAGGCCCTTTGACTTAAGAGACACATACCGCCCATGACCGATGATGAGATGATCCAAAATTTGAATATCAAGAAGCTTGCCGCTTTCAACGATCGACTTGGTCACTGCGACGTCCTCAGGGCTGGGGGTTGGATCGGAACTCGGATGATTATGTGCGACGATGACCGCCGCTGCATTTGATCGCACCGCGGGCCTGAGAACTTCGCCGATGCGGATCAGGCTCGAATTCAAGGAGCCGCGATACACAACGATGGGCTCTCCGATCGGATGGTTGCGGGTGTTCAGAAGCAGGACGACCAACTCCTCTCTCTCAAGATGCTGCATCCTTGGCATGAGAATAGCAGCGGCCTCATCAGGACTCTGAATAGACCGCGAGCTGGGCAGAGGCTGGTTCAGTCGACGTCCCACCTCAAAGGCAGCTTTGATAGCCGCGGCCTTGGCCACCCCAATGCCTCGCGTTTCTTTGAGCTCAACATCATTCGCGGCGGCAATTCCATGGATGTCTCCAAAGCGGGCTGTCAGATTCGAAGCGATCTCAATCTGATCGGGGCCACGAATAACGGCAGCCAACAGTTCGGTTGTAGTGCATGCCTCTGCACAATAGGTTGCCCGGTAAGCTGGCTGCTCTTTAACTGGGAGCGCTCGGACAAATTGTGATTGTTGAGTTTGTTTTTGCAGGTCAAATCCGGGCAAAGTAGCAATCTGGTTGTTATCCATGCTTTTTTTCCATCCTTGAGAATCAAAGAGGCCCGAGTGAAGAAATCTCGGGCCTGTAACTGTTTTTACTCTGCTAGCTTCTTGAGATAGTTATTAATTCTTGCGGGGGTACCTGGGGCCAGCCATTACACCAGATCGGTCTTATTCATCATTGATGAGCAGTGATCGAATATCGTTGAATTCAAGACCAAGCTGGTCGAGGAGGGGGAGGAAGCGGGGAGGTTGAGATGGTCGAGTTGATGTTTTGTACCACCCGTGCCCTTGCGTCTGCTGCAGACTTCCCCACTAAACCTCTCCGCCGGATACCAACCCAATCACTCATTGGAGCGCTCGTTGAAACCTCGTTTCCCACCAAAGCTGTTCGAGACGCTCGTCAACCGTCCTTCGATACCGCTGCCTCCACACAAAACACACACCTGCCCTGACGATCACACAAATACCAACGAAACTGCCGGCTGCAAGGGCAATCAGGCTTGCCGTGCTGATGGTGACCATCTCAACCTCCCCTGTCTATAGTTGATCTCAATGTAGCATCACTTCAGGCCGTTTCGCGTTTGCTAGCCGTTTGCTAAAGCGTTTGTTAGGCGTTTGGTTTTTGAAGGTAATTCTAAGGGGGGAGGAACTCTGAAACTTTAAAGCCCCTCGTCTGGGCAAGGAGCTTTAGGCCGTCGAATTCGCTACTTTCTTGGGTTATGGCTTGTCGAGAAGCGGTCTGGATTGAATTACAACAAAAGGAAAGTCCTCTTCGTATACGCCGTCCGGGGTCACCACGTAGCCAGTGCCGAAGGTTCCAATGGACTGCCACCAATCATTCACATTGGCGGGTGCATATGGACAATTCCCCCCGGCCAGGGGTCTACAGACATCAACCCACCTGTAGTCGATGATTGTGAATATCTTGCAGAACGGAGGAATTCGGCTCCAATCGATGAAGTCGTAGTCGTCGTAATATTCCCATCTGCACTCGATGACGGTATCCGTGAATTCCTCTTTATATTGATGCGCCTCCCAAACGGCTCTCGCCTCAACTTCATACCAGGTAACGAAATCCAGGTAAAAAGCAGGGCTGCCATTGATATCTTTTGTGCCGCCCATGGAAGCATATTGGGACCAGAAGGAAATCACTTCATCTAACTCTTCCCATTCAAGGTAGCGGTCAGCATCCGGAGGGGATCCCGAGGCTCCGGCCTCAAGCATATTGGCGATCGACTGACAGCTTGAAAACCCGCCAAATGCGCTGCTCGTATCGGCAAGGGTCACTGTCTCGTCACCACAAACATTTTCCGCAGCCGGGATTGAGCCAAGCACATTGCCAGGATCGTCAATCTGAGCAAGTCTGAGATAATCCCTGGATGGATTGAGAACTTGAACATTGCCTATTACAAGTCCAGTAGGCGTATTGAAAGGCTCGTGCTGTTTTATGCGCAATTCGTAGCGTATCCCCAGAAGCCTCTGCTCCACTCCCCCGCCCGTGAAATTAAAGGAGGGACGGGTTGCATCCTGATACCCAAAGGAATCCTCAGACCAACCGAGATTTATGAATGAAGGAACAGCCACAATGCTCAAATCAGGTTTCTTGTCAAAGATCCTGGGTGTTGGAAGATTGATGCGGGCATCGTTCCCCGATATCAGTTCAGTTAATCCAAGACAGTTTAATGTCGGGGGACCACCCCACTGCTCTACGCTGTGAGAAACGCAGGGTGTGTTGACCATGCTTCGTGGAACATCGAACTGATCAAGAAGCGGTGCTGCTGTAACCTCAATCCCTCTGCTCGGGCCAATCAGAAGCAAAACGAAGCCAAGGGGAATAATTACTTTCTTGATCATGGCTGTTTCCGCCTTTGTATATGTGTCATCTAAAAGACACGGTGCTGTTGAGCGTATTGTAGAGGATTTTTCAGCAACTACGCGTTTGTTAGGCGTTTGGGTTTTGGGAAAATCAAAAGGTGAACCCTATGGAGTTCCTGCATTCCTTAGCAGCCTCCTTAACTTGCTATGAGGCTGGGGGCTGTTTCGAGCCGTCGGGGTTGTAAACGAGTGGACAGATAAGCTGGTGTGCAGTTTTTATTCTACAAGCAGATCGTCTATGCGATACTTGATGCTTTCCCAAAGCAGATCCCAGAGTACGGATTCCATGAGGGAATGGTCACGATACCTCATCGAACATTCAGCTGCAACTCCATACGGATTGTCAGGACGAGGGCGAATTTCAAGTGGAGCAAAGCCGTAGCGAATGAAGACGTAGTTTACCCAAAGGCGAGACGTTCGACCGTTTCCGTTAGCAAAGGGGTGAATACGCACCCATTCGCCGTGGGCCCAGGCCGCCGTCTTTATGATTTGATCGACCATGA
>DAOUEQ010000090.1:0-79599 GCA_034430395.1 Anaerolineales bacterium
ACCCTGCCCCATCATAGATCACCGCAGGAATTGCACCTATCTAAATCGGGTACTCCATAAGGACTTGCTTCGCCGCCGTTACTGAAACAATGGCTCCTTAATCAACGATGCAAGTCTCAGACACTCACGTGAATTAAGCGCCCGGATTGAGTCGAGATCTAAGTACAGTTTGCTTACGGATTATCGATGCGAGTACTCCACCGCTATGGTTGAAGTAGGCGCGATTGTACTGCCGAATTGTCGCGACAACCACTACTCGTTCACGATAAGCTTAGCGAGGATCTGCGCAGGGTGCAGCGCTTGGACACCCGCTCCATCATGAATTTGCGTTCGGCACGAGAGCCCTGAAGCAGAAATCTGCACACCTTGCCGTAAACCTTCACGCACTGCGGGCAATAATCTATCCTCCGCGATCTCCATTGAGATGGGGTAATGTTCAATTTCATAACCGAACGCCCCGGCCATCCCGCAGCATCCTGAATCTATCTCCTCGACATCAATTCCAGCCGCTTCAAACATCGCATCAGATGGCGCTGAGCCTATCAAAGCTTTCGCATAACAATGATTGTGGAATAAGACCGAGGCATCCGCTTCCCGGAATTGAATTCTATCGATTGGGCGCGAATCTGAACTACACGATCGGACGAGGAATTCTTCAAAGGTAAATGAATTCTCGGCAAGCCGTTTAGCGCGCGGATCGTGCGGGAAGAAATCCAGGTACTCATCTCGTAGTGTAATGAGACAAGATGGTTCCAGGCCAATAACTGAACCCCCTGCTTCTATATAGGGCGTAAGAGCGCGGATGTTTGTCTCGGCAAGCGCTTTCGCCTCCCTCAATAGCCCCTTTGAGATCATCGGCCTCCCACAACATACCTGCTCGGAGACCAGTTCAACTCGATAGCCAGCAGCTTCCAGCACTGCCACCGCAGCGATGCCCACTTCGGGATACTGATATTGAGTATACGTATCCAAGAAAAGGACGACGACTTCTTTGAAATCTGGTCCTTTATGCTTGGAGAACCACTCGCTGAAGGTCACTCTCGCAAAACGCGGCAGAGTCCGTTGCCGTGCAATCCCCAACAATTTCTCTTGCATCCACCGAAATCCCCTCAGTCGGGCGGAGATATCAAGGACTGCTGCAAATACGCTTCCAATACGCGAGAGCTTGGCAATATGAGCAAAAAGAAAATCACGCAGAGGTAATCCATGTTCTTCATGATAAAGCGCCAGAAACTCTGATTTCAACCGAGCCATATCCACGGCGGTGGGACATTCCGCCTTGCAGCCTTTGCAAGCCAGGCAGAGGTTAAGGATCTCATACATCTGATGGCTTGTGAGCGATTCAAACGGTAATTGTCCACTGATCGCGGCACGGAGTGCATTGGCTCTGCCGCGAGTTGAGTGCATTTCATCCCGTGTAACCTGATAAGACGGACACATCAGGCCGTCCTCTTTTCGACATACGCCTGAGCCGGTGCAACTCTCTACCGCAGATGCGAAGCCCCCCTCTCGAGAGTATGAGAAGAATGTTACCGGAGAGTCAGTTCGATACGCTTCACCATAACGGAGATCTGAAGTTAGGGAACCTTCGCCTCCAAATCCGCTGGAAGCTGGTACGACTTTTCCAGGGTTTAACACTTCGTATGGGTCGAATGCCTCTTTCACTTGACGGAAGGCGCATGCCAACTCTTGTCCAAAGAGGCGCTCGTTATGCTCCGTATGGGAAAGACCATCCCCGTGTTCCCCCGAGATGGAGCCCTGCATTTCGATCACCAAATCTACGATAGCATCTGCGATGCTGCGCATTCTCTCCACGCCCTCTTCTGTTTTTAGATTAACCATGGGTCGAAGATGAAGGCACCCGGCGGAGGCATGGGCATACCATTCTCCTGTTGTTCCATGCTCTTGTAGAATGGTGTCCACCTGTCGCACATAATCCCCCAACTTCTCAACCGGCACAGCCACATCTTCGATGAATGAGATCGGTTTTGTATCTCCGGGTATGGACATTAGAAGCCCCAGTCCTGCTTTCCGCACTTCCCAAAGATCAGCCTGATCATCCTCGCGCTCCAGCAGTACACCTCCGGTAAGTCTCTTCGCGTACGAAATCGCCTGCTTTTTGCTCTCACCAGCGTACTCAACAACAAGCAATGCGGCAGGGTCTCCATTTACGAAATCGATTTTGCGTGCATATGCGGGGATCTCGCGAGCGCGTGTCAGCAACATCCGCGGGAGAATTTCAACGGCATCGGGTTGTGTCTCTAGTATCTCCGGGGTGACATCGGCAGCTTCACTGACGCTATCGAACGGCAACACTCTTAAAATCGTCGCTCTTGGTTTCGGGACAAGCCTGAGCTTGGCCCGTCGGAGAATACCCAATGTACCTTCTGAGCTGCAGAGTAAGGGAGCTAGATTTAACCCCGCGGTTGGTGGGTATGGATTTGCTTCATCAAACCACACAGCTGGGGACCCCGGTGAGTAATCGATGAGATAATTAAGGCTATAGCCGGATGCCCGTCTCCATGTCCGTGGCCACCGTTCACGGATGACTTGGCGATGAGTATCGAGGATTGTAAATACTTTGCGGTAAATTTCTCCTTCGAGGTTCTTGCTCGCTTGCTTCGTTTTGAATGAATGTGGTTCGAGTGGTGTAAACGTGGCAACCGACCCGTCACTTAATACCACCTTGGCTTCAAGCAAATGATCGCTAACCATCCCATACCTTATCGAATGTGCCCCTGTGGCGTTGTTGCCGATCATTCCTCCAACCGTCGCTCGATCTGCGGAGGCTGGATCAGGTCCGAACATGAGACCGTGCTCAGCTGCTCTACGGTTAAGTGTTGCCAATACAACTCCCGGACCGACTTCAACCGAAGGATCCCCGGGAGAGAGCGTGTGGATGTGATTCAAGTATTTTGAACAATCGAGGATTAGTCCATACCCGAGTGACTGCCCAGCCATACTTGTGCCTGCCCCCCTGGCAATTACCGATACGCCATATTCCTTTGCGATCTCTACGACAGCACAAATTTCATCTTCATCCTTTGGCAGGACAACACCAAGAGGTTCGATCTGGAAATTCGACGCGTCGGTGCTGTAAAGAACACGCGAATACTTATCAAACTGCACCTCACCTTCAAGACGCACTTGAAGATCTCTCTGCAATTCGATAAGCACCTTCTCTGAAAATTTTTCCATGCGCAGGTTTAACTTAGGGTCTGAATAATGTCTGCAGATACAAAATTAGCAGGGGATTATAATCGTTCTAGTCGGAGTAATCCTGTCCTTCCGACTCAATGCTGTCAGACAGAAGATAAGGACGAAACTCTTTTTCAAGACGCTGTGGCAGCCTTCCATTTATCACAACTTGTTCGCGATCGTAGGAAATACTAGCAATTTCACCGTAATCATGGAAAATGCTGATTAAGCGACCCTCCTTATACGGCAATTCAACGGTAACTTCATACGAGTCATCGAAGATTTCTTGCTCTATGACCCCCAATAAAGTGTCCACGCCATCCCCGGTAAGAGCAGAAATTGGAACGGCGCGTTCGAAGGCATCTACCTGGTCGAATACATTTTCATGATCAGGCAGCCGATCAATCTTATT
This sequence comes from Anaerolineales bacterium, assembly GCA_034430395.1. Classification (GTDB taxonomy): domain Bacteria; phylum Chloroflexota; class Anaerolineae; order Anaerolineales; family E44-bin32; genus E44-bin32. The sequence continues at coordinate 3,611 of DAOUEQ010000090.1, forward strand.
TAAAGCAGTAATCATTGGAATGCCCGAAACTTGTATCTCCTCAAGCGTTACCTGGACCGCCTCGGCTTGAGAAGCAGCATTTGAATGCGTAATATCGACGACGTGAAGCAGTAAATCTGCTTCATGGATCTCCTCCAGGGTTGCTCTGAACGCAGCGATGAGTGCCGTAGGCAGCTTCTGAATGAAACCCACGGTGTCCGTAAAGAGGAAAGGATGCCCTTTCGAAGAAGTCACACGACGGGTTGTAGGATCAAGTGTCGCGAATAACTCGTCGGCCACATAAACTTCAGCATCTGATAGGTAGTTTAATAGCGTTGATTTACCTGCATTTGTGTAGCCGACCAACGCCACCGTGGGGATCGCAGACTGTTTCCTGCGCTCTCTGTGGCGACTACGATGTGCACGGACCTTCTCTAATTCGCGCTTCAAACTGGCGATCCTACGTCGGATTACGCGACGGTCAACTTCAAGCTGGGTCTCGCCTGGTCCACGAAGTCCCACACCGCCAACAGACCCGGATCGTCCTCCGCCTCCACCTGCCTGCCTGGCAAGGTGGGTCCACGCCCGAGTTAGTCTTGGTAATTGATACTCATATTGCGCCAACTCGACTTGAAGAGCACCCTCGCGCGTTTGTGCGTGCTGAGCAAAGATATCAAGAATCAGCGCGGTGCGATCAACGATTTGGACTGCTTCCCCAAACTCCTTCTCTAGCTCTCTCTGATGTCTGGGATTGAGCTCATCATCGAACAGCACAATATCTGCGACGAGGTCCCCCGCAAGCGCTTTAATTTCCTTGATCTTCCCTGATCCCAGATACGTTTTCGGATTGGGATGCTCAAGAGTTTGCCGTGCCTGACCCACAACGCCCAATCCAGCTGTCTCCGCAAGAAGTGCGAGTTCTTGAAGAGAATCGTCAATCGTAAGCAAACTGGGCTGATTTCTAATAGTAAGACCGACTAGGAACGCTCGTTCCTGGGGATGGGTTGTTGGTATTGCGACCTTACTCATCACTCGCACCCTGCCGATGTCCAAGTAAGCGCGCGGTCAGATCATCCGGTGGTGACTCTCTGGAGGGAAACATCAGGTGGAAGGTGCTGCCTGGGCAAAGCTCCTTATCAAAACCCTGTGATTCGACCCATATTGCGCCGCCATGCGCTTCGATAATACCTTTTGCCAAATGCAGCCCAAGGCCCGGACCGGGCACCACACCATCATCTCTGACAGGCTCTGATTGCCGCCCCGATCCGAACTTCTCGAAAATCATCGCTTGTGCGCTTGGGTCTATGCCAACACCTGTGTCGGCAATCGTAAGCTCGATAAAGCCCGGAAGCATTCTTCCATTCACTAAGATCGAGCCCCCTTCTGGCGTAAACTTCACGGCATTGTCAAGCACAATGATAATTGCCTGCAGAAGCCGTTCGGGATCAACGAATATTGTTTTTTCCGCTGAAGGGAATACGTTTACGTCCAACTTCTGTGAACGCTCAACAGCAATAATTCCAATCTCTGCTTCTGCCTTTTCAAGAAGTTTTTTAATCTGCACAGGTTGATAATGAAGCAATAACATCTTTGTATCAACCATAGAGATATCAACCAATTCGTCTATTATGTGTCTCAATTTCTGAATACCAGACTCCACGCCAGACACTAATGGTCCGCTCTCCAAGTCTCCGCCCATCAGGAGTTCTTTGAGCATTTCTGTATAACCCTCGATAAGTGTTAGCGGAGTCCTCAGTTCTTGAGCTGCGACGGTCACGAAATTCGACCGAGTATCTTCGAGCAGCGAAAAAGCCTCTTGGATCTCATTCTGACTAGTTGTGAGCTTCTCAATAATCGCCGCGAATTCCCGATAAGCGGCGTATTCAATAATTTGACAAAATTGGGACTCAAGATTGTTTTGATACAGGAGCGCGATCTCAGCATCTAAATTCTTCTGGATCAAGGCAAACGCTGTATTCCGAAGGGCATGCAGCGCGGAGACGATGCCTCGCTCTTGGTACGCGCTTAATGCTTGCTCAACCGAATTAAATTCTATCGGTGCATCAAAGAATCCATCGATACGTTTTTCTAGAACACTAAATTCACCAGTAAGTATGGCATCAAGGATGGCATCGAGGAGGTTTTCAAGTTCCTTAATTGAAATCGCCGGGTGCTTGCTATCAATCGCGAGCATCCTTCCAGATTCATCCACCCAGTCCTGTCGGTGCTTAAGGAAAAATTCAACGGTATTAATCATTGGGTATTCATCATTCGAAATTATGCACTCCAAATCTCCGCAAAACCAATTAAGTTTACTCAGATTTATTAGTATGGATACATCTACCGCATACTCAGTGTTGGTTCTCCAGCCAATACTCTAACGTTTGCCCGACCTGCTCCAGGCTATCTGCCGATACCTTATCAACCGTGTCACTGATCGTGTGCCAGTAAGGGTACTCGAAATCTATGATATCAACAGCGGGGACACCGATTCGAAGAAAGGGCAAATGATCATCGATTATTGAATATTTTGGAGCGTCTACAAATGCTTGGTGACCTAACTGATTCGCTGTATTCCAGATCTCTTGCACAAGGTTGGGATCAGAATATCTCTCGATAAATAGCTGGAGATCCCGATCCCCGACCATGTCGACAATCACTGCCGCTTCTAAGTCTTGGGTGAGATTATCAGCGAAGAAAGATGACCCAACGATCCATTCCCACCCGCCAATATTTCCGCTGTCTTCGGCATCAAAAAACACAAGCCAAACCGGATGTTTTAACTGACGGACATCTAATACGTGGGCCAATTCTATCAGAATCGCGACTCCCGATGCGCCATCGTTTGCACCCGGGACTGGCGCCTCTTGACTCGTGGGATCCCGATCCGCGCAAGGTCTGGTATCGTAATGCGCTCCAAGCAGAATTGGCTTACTGCTGTTATCACCTTCCGATTTCGCAACAATATTCATCAGCGGAGTTCCAAGATACTCGAATTGCTGGATTTCGACCTCCCATCGCTCTGATTCCAGTTGTTCGATGATCCAGCCTGCCGTTCTCCTGCTTGCTTTACTTCCAGGAATACGGGGTCCAAACGCTACTTGATTTTCTACAGATATCAGTGCCCGCTGACCTTCAAATTGGGTATCTTTAGCAGATGGAGAGCACGAAGCGAGCGCAAACAACAAAACCACGCTTAAACTGCGCATAGCCTTTGTAATTATCAATGAGCAATGTAAAGTATCGTTGTTGGAACACATATGGCTATGCGCAATTTTCCTGTATATTTTCAAGATATTCTGCTAATACTGACGCTGACCGTTCCGCATAAGCGCTTGCGCGTTCGCGTCGATTCCGTTTCCGGCCATCATCCAGCGGCACCATCAAACCGAAGTTCGCTTTCATCGGCTGAAATAGTTTTTGATCCGCATGCGCTATGTAATGAGCTAAGGATCCAAGCATGGTCTCTCTAGGAATTACCAAAAGCTCATGACGCTTAATTAATCGAGAGAGATTTATACCTGCCAATAACCCCGTTGCGATATTCCCTAAATAACCTTCCACACCAGTAAGTTGGCCGGCAAAGAAAAGATCGCTCCGTCCTCGATGCTGCAAGTTCGATCCTAGCTGCGTCGGCGAATTCAAAAACGTGTTCCGGTGCATTTGACCATAACGTTGAAAACGCGCATTTTCCAAACCAGGAATCATCCGAAAGACATCCCGTTGCTCTTCGTATTTTAAGTTAGTTTGGAAACCGACCATGTTGTAGAGGCTCCCCGCTAAATTGTCTTGTCGGAGTTGAAGAACTGCGTACGGCCGCTTCCCGCTCCTAGGATCTATCAACCCTACAGGACGCATAGGTCCAAAAGCCAGACTATCCCTGCCTCTCTCGGCAATAATTTCAACCGGTAAACATCCTTCAAAGTAATGATACGCACCAGCGCGTACCCCATCCTGGATTTCTTTTTCAAAGCTCCTGAGAGGGATCCTTTCCGCCCGGAGCAAGCTGTCAATGAATGCTTCATATTCCTCTTTGTTCAATGGGCAGTTGATGTAATCCCCCTCCGCGCGTTCTCCTCTCTCATATCGCGAAGCGCGGAAAGCGACCTGCATGTTGATGCTTTCAACGTCGATAATTGGCGCAAGGGCATCGAAGAAATAGAGATGATCCTGATCAGATAAACCGCCAATCGCCTGCGCCAGTGAATCTGAAGTCAAAGGACCGGAGGCGATGATTACAAACCCCTCAGGGATGGTCTTTACTTCGCTGCGCACAATCTGGATCTGGGGATGCTTTTCAATTTGCTCTGTTACATCTCGTGCAAAACGCTCACGATCTACCGCTAAGGCGCCCCCTGCAGGAACTGCGTTCTGCTCTGCGCAGATCAATACCATTGAGCCCAAAGTTCTCAGCTCGGCCATGAGAACACCAGAGGCGCGATCTGGCAGTTTGGATCCGAGCGAATTGGAGCATACCAACTCTGCAAGCGATCCTGTCTGGTGCGCTCCAGTCGAGATATCAGGCCGCATCTCATAAAGCCGAACCCTGATACCGCGCTTCGCCAGCTGCCAAGCCGCTTCGCTGCCAGCTAACCCTCCTCCTACCACCACAGCATCTGTATTCATCTTGCGATTTTATCATGCCAACGATGGCATAGTTCTTGCAACATAATTGCCAGCAATGTCCAGTCGATGTATACTCACCCGAGAGGCGCACTATGTTCCGTCAGATCCAAGACCAATCTCTTAGACCACTCACGACAGCTCACCTTGCTCAAACGATGAGCCTTCTTGTTTTATCCAATCAGGAGCTGCACGATCGAGTGATCACAGAACTTGCATCGAATCCTGCGTTGGAGCTTCTTGACGAGCGCATCTGCCCGGGATGCCATAAGCCCCTAAGCAATGCCGGACCCTGCCCCGTATGCAGCCGGCAGGCTGAAGGCGAAGAACCAATTGTATTTCTCTCCCCTCGGGATTCCTACCGACCATCCAGAAAAAGAACACTTGATGATCAACCGCTGGAGCAAGAACCCGCAGCCCCAGAGGATCTCTCAATTTTCGTCATGCGGCAACTTGCCGCGGAACTTAAAGAGGAAGATCGGCACATTGCAGTTTACGTCCTTGACAGCCTTGATGAAGATGGCTTCCTGACCAGCCCCCCGCCCTACATCGCACAAGCCACTCGTTCCAATCTACCTCAGGTTATGAGGGTCATCGACTTGATACGTAAAGCGGACCCCGTCGGTTTGGCAACTAATGGTCCTCGAGAAACGCTTCTCGTTCAACTCGATCAGTTAGGTGATGGCGGAGAACCGCGCTGCGAATTGGCACGCCGATTACTGAGGGAATCCTTTGCGGAACTCGGTCGTAAAGAATTCGACAAGATCGCTCACAACTTCGAAGTCAGCCCTGCTGCAGTAAGAGAAGCCGCCACATTCATTCACGACAACCTAAACCCTTACCCCGCGCGAGCGTACTGGGGATCCGGACGACAGCCGCAATCTGGCGACTCGAATGTTTACCACACCCCTGACGTCATGATCTCACGCAACCCCTCTGATGAATCTGGGCCACTGATGGTTGAAATATTCTCGTCGATTTCGGGCTGGCTTCGGGTGAACCCTCTTTTCCGGCAAGCCATGAGGGAAGCGGATGAAGAGCAGAGCGATGAGTGGTCTGAGCATATGGAAAAGGCGAATCTCTTTGTGAAATGCATTCAGCAGCGCAATAACACAATGCAACGCCTGATGGGCTTGCTAGTATCACAGCAGAGTAGTTTTATTTTAGAAGGCGCTCGCCACCTCATACCCATGACGCGAGCCCAAATTGCAGAAGAGATCGGCGTCCACGAATCCACGATCTCAAGAGCAGTAGCGAATAAATCAGTCGCAATGCCCAATGGCAGAATAATTCCTCTTGCTAAATTCTTTGACCGCAGTCTCTCGGTGCGTGATCGTATCATAGAGATCGTCGAAAATGAAACCAAACCACTTACAGACGATGAGATCGCCTCGCTTTTACACGAGGAAGGGATTAAGATAGCACGTAGGACTGTCGCGAAATACCGTGCGGTTGAGAATATTCTACCAGCTCGGTTGCGGGGTGCAAGAAAACTATCGCAGGCAGCCTAAGGTGTAATCTTTGGCAAAGGATACTTCACCCACCAATCCGATCTCACGTTTATTTAAGGCTGACCCCTACCGCGAGCTTTTCCTCTCCCTCGCTGATACTCTAGACAACTCCGTCCTGGTATTATCCGGGGCGGAATCGCGTCTACTCACGTGCAACCATGAATTCCTGCTTCTCTCCGGTTACGCCCGAAAGGATCTCGACGACCTAAACCCATCCGCCCTTTTTCCCGGCGAAGAGGGTCACGTTATGCTCAAGAAGATCCTTGACACATGGGAGAACCCAGACTGCACACTACAAGATGTTCCACTGCAGACACGCACAGGGGAAGTCGTCCTCATTGATCTTGAAGCACACCCGATCGCTCCTCCCCGAACAGCTGTCCTTCTTCTGATAAAACCCGCGAGTGCTCGCTCACAAATAGAGCAGCGTAAACTTGCTGAAGAGACTCTCTTACGCAGCTTGGAGAACATTACAAACTTGATGCTGATGGGAGGCACCTCCGCGGTGCCAACAGCACTCGAGCTCTGTCTTGAACCACTCTTCGCGTCATACACCGCAATATATAGGCTTTCGGCAAACTCGCCTGATTACTTTATCGAAGGTACGCTGCCCCCCGAATTCCCAGAAACGATCCCTGCCGACGCAATCGGCAATTTACAGGTATTTTCCTCTTGGAGCCTGGGCCAACGCCCTGAGGGCGAATTACAGCGTGCCGCGAGAACCGCAGAACTCACCCACTTGAAGACTGCACTGATTGGTGATGATTCCGCTTGGATCGGCATTTTCATCGTCGGCTGGAAAGAGGAGATCGCGCTAAGTCCCGACATCGATCCGCTGATCCGCATCATCGCCAACCTCCTCCACACTGCCATCTACCTGAGCCAGCTTCGAGCCACCCTCACCGAAGGTGATACCTCCATGAACGAGCTTGAGGCGGAGATCACAAGCCAATTCGAGGCCATTTCCGATGTTCTGATAACTGTGGACTCTTCGCTCACTATAACAAGAGCGAATTCGGCGATAAACCGCCTGCTCGGTTATCACCCACCCGAAGTAATAGGTCTTGCGATCCAGGATGTCCTTGTAGGTCCCGAGGATGTGACAACCACGATCCTTGACGCGCTGGGACACAAGCGCACGGCAGAACGCTCAAGACTCATACTCCACCACCGTGATGGCACGCGCCTGCCAGTCCATTTACGGGTTGCTCCTCTGGCTGGAGCTGCAGACGGTCAATTTCTCATCGCCCTAGGTGATCAATCCGAACAGCAAGCAATTGAAGATCAAACAGAAATCCTGGCCCAGAGAGCCTTGCTCGGCGAAGTCACCGCGATTTTCGCTCACGAAGTGAGGAATCCCATCAACAACATATCCACCGGGGTCCAGCTTGTAGCCTCGCGCCTCGGTGAAAATCACCCACAATTCGAGGCGCTGGGCCGCATCCGGGCGGAGTGTGTTCGCCTCGATCAACTCATGAGCGACGTGCTCTTCTTTGCCCGCCCACTTCAACTGAAGATGGACCCTCTAGATCTCGCTGAGCTCCTTCAGAGAGTGATTACTAGATGGGCGCCTCGCTTTAATCAAACCGGCACTCACTGCCATACTTCATACGATCCTGATACACCTCTCGCATCGGTGGATCCGAGGACACTTGAGCGAGTCATCGTAAACCTAGTCAGTAATGCTCTTGAAGCCATGACTGAAGGCGGCACACTCTCAATTAGTCTTGCACCAATAGGTCCTGCCCAAGATTGCATGATCGAGTTGAAGGTCGCGGATACCGGCCCAGGCATCCCCCCTGATAAGATCCACCGGATATTTGATCCCTTTTTCACTACGAAAAAGGACGGGACAGGTCTCGGGTTAGCGATTAGCCGACGCATAATAACAGCACATAAAGGGACAATTCAGGTCGAGAGCTTTCCTGATGCAGGTACTGTGTTTACAATTCACCTCCCATCTGCGGACCTTAGTTCCAAGGAGTGATGAATGACCGCAACGGTATTGATCGTTGACGACGAAGAGACCGCCCGCAACTTCATCAGCGAAGCGTTGACGGATGCTGGCTTTGAAGCAATCGAAGCGGGGACTCTGGCGGAAGCAAATAAAGCGATCGACAAGGGTGTAGGGGATATCATCCTGCTCGACGTTATGCTCCCTGATGGATCCGGTTTATCTTTGCTTGACCGCCTCGCCCTTGAAAATCCCCGACCACCAGTGATCTTGATCACTGCTTTTGGAGAGATTGATACAGCGGTCGATGCGATGAAGAAAGGTGCTCTAGATTTCCTACAAAAGCCCCTTGATCTAGATCGCTTGCTTCAAGCTATAGAGCGATCATCAGAGGTTGTGGGACTGCGTCGGGAGCTTGATCTCCTGCGTCGGACTTCAATTTTGGAAACGGAGATGGTCATTGGTGAGACACAGATCATGAAGCAGATCATGCACGAAGCCGAACGCGCGGCCCAAGCATCAGTCTCTGTCATGATCACAGGTGAAACCGGGACCGGCAAGGAAGTCCTCGCTCGGTCGATACACAGCTTCGGGCCACGTGCAGATACGCCTTTTATCCCGATTAACTGTGCTGCGCTGCCGGATACGATGATCGAATCGGAGCTTTTTGGACATGAAGCAGGAGCCTTCACCGGCGCGCAAAAAAAGAAGCCGGGATTGATCGAGATTGCCGACGGCGGCATCCTCTTCCTGGACGAAATCTCCTCAACTAAGCAGGAAATGCAAGCCAAGCTGCTGCGAGTCTTGGATGAGCAAAAATTCAGACGAGTTGGCGGAGTAAATGAAATTGGCGTTGACGTTCAAATCATCGCCGCTTCGAATCGGAACCTCCCGGTCATGATCGAGGAGGGAACCTTCAGAGAGGACCTCTACTATCGGCTGAAGGTAGTCGATCTTCACCTCCCGCCTCTTCGTGAACGAATTGTTGATCTCCCAGCGCTTACAGGCAACTTCATCCGCCAAATCAACCTCCGTGTTGGCGGCATCGTAGAGGGAATCACACCGCGCGCACTTGACGCACTTAAAGCTCACTCATGGCCCGGTAACATCCGTGAACTCCGTCACGTGGTCGAGAGAGCAATTCTATTTTGCGACGAGGAAAACATCGATCTCGCTCATCTCCCCCCTGACATACAAGATCTCGCTTCCTGAACTCTTTGGCACGCTACTTGCAACATTCGCCTTCAGACGCATAACCTGGAGGCGAAAATGATTCCCCTTACATTTGGCGATGTTCAAATCCTCATAGCTGCAACCATCTTCATCTTGGGCTCCTTATTGGTACTCATCGGGGCTTTGGTTTTAGTCAGCCGAGGCTATTCCCGAGAGGTGCGGGCCTTGGCGGCTCATACCGCTAGGCTTGGCCAGAAAGGTATTGCCCAAGAGGTAACAGGACTTGTTAACAGTGCCACAGAGCTCGTCGCTTCTCTCAATAGTCTGGTTCGGACCGCAAGCGGGATAGGGATCATACTGATCTCAGTTGGATTAGGCTTGTTGTACGCAGGCTATTGGATCATTCAGCAAATCAGCTGGCCAATCTAACCGACTGGATGGGTACTATGCTCAATGACGCGGAAATATTGCAGTATTTAAGCCGGGTCCTGAACGAAGACGATCTCTCCAGCGCAATTAGACGGATCCTGTATGTGCCAGAGGCGTGGAGCGAGGTTCACAAAAGCGAATTCCTCACCCTGGCTCTGGAGAAGATCGATCGCGCTGGTTGGTCCCCCGCCACTCTCGCTTCTCTAGCCCTCGGACAATCATCGTTATCTAAGGCGTTGGATTCTCTCTCCTCTGAGCAAGAGAGTCGCATCGCCCATTTACTGGAATTGGATGGTGCTGCGGAGAACAAGAACCTTGTGGATACCGCACTCCTCTCTGTCACACTTCTGAGAATCGAGACCGATGAAGGGCCAGGTGGGCTGACTGAAACGATACTAAGAAGCACAGATTTCTGGGCTTCGGCACTTTGCTGCGCGTGGCCATATCTCGAATTTGGGCAAGAAATAATCAATGCACTTATCCGAGAAGGAAGTCAAGCTGCCATAGCGCTTGTCATACAAATATTGCACGCGAACATGGATGTCAACCGTGCTGTTGAGATTCTTTCAAATCTTGACCATGAATCGACTCAGCGGGTATTGATCAGTTTAAACCTCAGGCACGAGGATGAGTTGTTCCTGGCTCTTTCAGAATCGATCCGTGATGACCTTCACCCTAATCCAGTAGATGGTCACCAAGATCCGAGCGACCTTTCAGAACAGGCAATCATTCTTGCCGCATCAGGGAATTCCGCTGATGCGCAAAAACTCGTCTCTCAAGCCTGGGACCGAACCACATTGATCTCAGCGGAGGTCGCCGATCGTTTGGCTGATATTGCCAAAATGGATAATGACCCGGTTCTTGAAGTGGAAGCGCGCAAGCAAGCGCTGCAATTAAAACTCTCGCCGCGACGGCGCGCCGAACTGGCGAAAGCTTACGTTCAAATAGATCGCCATCAAGATGCCCTCGATCTACTCCAAGAACCCGCGACGGCAGAGGAATATATCGCCGCAGGACAAGCTCATCTACTTTCAAACGAGTCTGCGATTGCAGCGGATTGCTTTATTCAAGCCTATCAACACTCACTCAATGCACCTGCGCTAGAATCCACATGGATGGACTTGCTCTCCCGTGGACTTGAGGCTTCGGGTAAGTATCGCCAGGCGGTCCAGGTCCTCGAGATCCTTTCTGCACTAAAACCAACCGATGCAGAACTACGACATAATCTAGCCACGTTGCTCGAGAAGGCTGGTGATCCTGATACGGCAGCGGAGCAAGCGGCGTTCGCACTCACGCTGATGCCGAAATCGCTGCAATTACGCGAAATCTTAGCCCGTAACTTGCAGAAATCCGGCCGCCCAGAACAGGCTATCGCACATTGGCAAGCAATCACCCTGCATGAGAAACAAGCGCTTGCGAAGTTATGCGCCTGTGCGCTAGAAGCCGGGGATTACACTTTAGCGAAGCAAAGCGCGGAGGAACTCCGCTCAGAAAATCCTGAGTCAGTGGAAGCCCAAGTCCTTTTGGGAAAAGCTCTTTCTGCCTTGGGAGAGCATCAAGAGGCTGAAGCTCACTTAAAGAAAGTCACACAACTAACCCCTGCGGATGCCGATGCATGGATTGCTCTTTCGGAATGCCAGCTGTCGACAGGCGGTGAAAATGCTGCCGACAAGACATTAAATGCCGCTCTCGAAGCCTTACCAGCGAGCGGAATCATTCATGTCGCGAAGGCAAACTCGCTCCGCAGCAAATCGATGCCAAACGAAGCACTCGAGCATATGCAGAAAGCCGTAGATCTTGATCCCGAGAGCGCAGCTTGGCTTGTTGATTATGGGGATCTGCTCAGGGAGCTCGGTCGCATAGAAGAAGCAACGCCAATCCTGCAGTCTGCCCTAGATAAGCAGCCTGAAAACTGGAAGGCTCGCGAAGCATTAGCTCTCACCTTCGAGAGCCAGGGCGAAATGGCTTCGGCTGCAGAGCTTATCGACAACCTCCCCAGGAATCTCGACCCAGATTCACTTTGGAACGCAGGTCGAATTCTCGTCCAGACGCCTTCCGAAAAAGAAGATTCCAAGCTTGTAATTGGTGTAAAGACCCTTGAAAAGGCCCGTGAGGTTGGATGTGACGACATAGCCATCGATTACTGGATCGCCCATGGCCTTCACCGCCAAGATCTTAACGAGGAAGCCATCAATTATTACCAGACCTTCCTGAACAATTCTGAGGAGTCTCCCTGTGAGGCATATCTTCAAGGCGTGCTAGGTCTGGCGGATGCTGCCATCGCAATGGACGACGCACCTTTGGCAATTGAAACGATGGAGAAGCACCGCGGTCAGTACCCGACTTCACTCGAACTGCTCACCCTTCTGGCGAAAGCACATATGTCTAATAATGACTTCAGCGTAGCGAAGAATCTCGCTCGCCAGGCTTTCGAGCGAAACCCGATCGAGACTGAAGCACTCTCCATATTAAGCATAGCTGCAGAAGCAGATGGCTCGCTGGATGAAGCCATCGCCTCACGCAAACAACTCGCCAATCTCCAACCAGAGCAGCCAATGCCCTGGCTAGAACTCGCCCGGCTGACATGGCTCACCGGGAACAAGGACGCAAGCCGCAACCATTTGGCACGCGGCCTCTCCCTGGGCCGAAGGGATAAGCTAATCCTGCAAAAAGCTGCCACCCTATGCGGCGAGTTCAAATTCCACCCTTTGCAATTACGATTGCTCCAGAGCGCTTCATCCCTCGATGAGCATGACCCTGACATTCATCAGGAATTGGCACTTGCCGCTGAAAATATCGGTGATTTTGAACGGGCACAGCGGGCGTGGATGCATATCGCAGATCTTCTTCCAAACGACACTCACCCTCTTGACCGTGCCGCGGATGCACTCTGGAAACTGGATAAGAGAACCGCCGCAATTGGCTTGTGGGAACAAGCTACGCAGATCGACTCGGAGAACGCACTGCACTTTACCGCGCTCGGACGAGCTTATATGCAGATTGGGGAGATACAGCGCAGTCTCAACTGCTTTGGTCATGCCCTGGCACTTCAACCGGACGATCCAGCTTTCCTCATCGAAGCCGGTTCAGCAATGACATATTCAGGCTCGCTTGAGGAAGGTTTGGGTGTACTACAGAAGGCAGTATCCATCGTGCCGAACGATCCCGTCCCGCTGATTGCTCTCGCCGAAACGCTCCACCTGCTCGGACGGAATACAGATGCCCGTGCGGCTTTGGATCGTGCGGCGATACTTGCGCCCCTCTCCCTGAAAGGTTTCGCCTTACAGGTCATCACATCTTTAGAGACAGGAGAACTTGAAAAAGCAAAGGATGCATTCGCCTCGGCTTCCAATTCAGAACCTGAGAATTTAAGCGATGTTCTATGGTCTACACGCAGCGCAGTGGCACTCGCCGACTGGGTCGCCGCTATTAACAGCATCGAAGAATGGATGGGTACCGTTAAGGACAATCCGGAAGCGGAACTTGAATATCTCCGCGGCCAGCTTCGGCTGCAGGACTTGCTTTGGGTGTACCGCACAGCGTGCGAGGCAGAGTCACATGCCCCTTCACAGGTTGATTTATCAGGAGAGAAAAAGAACTATCTCCGACAGATGATCGATCAATTTAGGTCAGCCAGCTCCAATGAATCGATTGGCGAATTACTCCAGACGTGGTTTGAACTCACCACAGGTGCGAAGGCTCCTGATGAATGGAAGGTATCTCATAACACACCCCAGCACATCCTTCATGAATTCACCCAGGCGTTTGCCATCGCTCAAATTCGGGCGAACCGGCCAGGGAAAGCCGAGAATGCTCTCCTGCAAGACAATGGTCCAGGCTATAAGGACCCCTATCACGGTCTCCTACTCGGCATCAGTCGGATGATGCTCGGGAGATTTGAGGAGGCGCAAGAGAACCTTCAACAGGCTCATGGTAATCCTATGATTCGCCCGCTCGCACTTTTCCTAGAGGCTCAGTTATGGCTGAAAGCGGATGACAATGAGAAGGCGATAACAGCGCTCAACAGCGCACTTTCGATCTGGCCCGATGAACCCTCCTGGCATGCCAAGCTCGCTTATCTTTACCAGGAAAACAACAAGCAGGAAGCAGCGTTACCCCACTGGCAGAATGCCGTTGAACTCGAACCCGAGAACGGGGAGTACCTAACTTCGCTTGCTCGTATCTACCGTGAAGCAGGTCAATTGACGGACGCTCAAGCCACATACGCAAAAAGCCTGCAAACGTCATCCGTCACACCCAAAGTCTGGAAGGAGGCTGGCGAGGTCGCCCTTGCAATCGGAGATGCCGACAAAGCCGAAGCCTGGTTTGAGAGAGCTTGCTCCTTAATGCCCTCTGATGTTGGTGTGATGATCGGATCGTCACAAGCCGCTATGGCCCTTGGCAATGTGAAACTTGCGCTCGAGCATGCCCGCAAAGCTTATCGACTTGCTCCGAACAACGTGGAAGTCCTCACTGGATTAGGTGACGTTTTCGCTCATCAAGGTAGGCTTGATAAAGCCATCCAGATTTACGACCGTGCGTTACGCGTCTCCGAAGACGACAAAGCTGTCCAATTAGCCCGCAGTAAACTCCTGCTTCGATTAGGGCGAACCGAGGAGGCCGTTGCCGACCTCCGGGTTCTCACGGAGGCAGAATCTGATTTCGAGGACGCGTGGGCTGTTCTTTCCGATGCATACTCTTCGACCGGCGACAATGATGCTGCTCTCGAAGCTGCCAGCCAGGCGGCGAAACTTGCTCCTCGCAATGTGGAGTACCAACTCCTTCTTGGACGGAAGTTCAAAGAGTCCGGTCAACTTGACCAGGCGCTTAGCGTATTAACGAAGGCTTCTTCTCTTGCACCCGTTGACGCTCGTATTGCCCGGGAGCTTGGCGATGTCCATAAGGCTCGCCGGCAGGATACACAGGCTCTAAATGCTTATCTGCATGCGATTACACTCGACCCAAAGGAAGCGGCAGCCTACAAACAAGCAGGGCTGATCCTGAAGGTCTTGAAGTCATACCGACAGGCAGCGGATATGTTTGAAAAAGTTGTTTCGATAAATCCCTTGGACCCAGACGCGCTCCATCAGCTTGCTGCTGTACGTGCGCTGCAATTAGTCCATGGCGGTATGGAAGAGCAGGCGGTGACCCTATGATCAATCGAGATAACGTCATTCACCTCTTAGATACAGCGTTTCTCGCTGGGCGTGCTGATTACGTCAAGCATACAGCGAATGATTGGCTATCGGTATGGCCAGGCGATCTCGATATCCAGCTCATGCTCGCACGAGCGGAGATGGAGCTTGGTCAATTCCGTGAAGTAATCCAACGCTTGAATTCCGTCCTTTCAACCGACCCGGAATGTGTCAAAGGCTACGAATTAATGGCTAGTTCTTTGCGCACGATCGGCGAGGTTGTAAGAGCGCGAATTTATGAAGCTTGTGCTAAGGCCCTCAAAGGTGAGGAGCTGAATTCACAGGATGCCCCAGCCTGGGTTATCCAGATCCAGTTAGCAATGAAATCCCTTGCCCGAGGAAATGTCCAGACAGCTATTACCGCAGCTCAAGTGGCTCTCACGACCGATCCTGATCTTGCGCTGCCTACCCTCGTTGCCCTTAATGCATCCAGAGCAGCAGGAAATCAGTCGGCTGTTTCTTCACTAGCAAGAACGGGTCATGAGCGGTGGCCGAATTGTGTCCTTTTCTTACTAACTTTAGCAAAGGATCTCTTACAAGAAGATAAAGTTGACGAAGGGGTCGCCTACCTTCATCAAGCGGTCAGCCACGATGCAAGCGGCAGGCTCGCGATGGACGTTCTGGGGAGCGATCATCCTTATCGCAATCTGTGGCCCGAAGAACAAGCGGCAGATTTGAGCAGGCCTATTCCCGCTGATGTAGCTGCAATCCTTGGCGACAACCGCCTCTCTAGTTCCACAGGTACCGACAAGAAACCTGTTGATGGCATCTCAAATAACGCGCATGACACACGCTCAGTCGAGTCTACAATGGACACTAACGAGGAGCCCGCCCTCAAGTCCGAGCCGTCCGAAAACTCCATGCCAGAACCCGAACCATGGGAATCGTTCAGGGGACCTAATCCCGGGGATATTCGCGAGAGTGTCGAAAAGCCATTCTCCGAAGAGAGTTTGATAGAAATAGAGCAGGATTTCCGTCGGCTCGCTAGCCGCTTGAAATCTCGGCAGCGAGCACGAGATGAAGACGGGCGCTCACCAGTCTATGTTGTGCTTTCAAGCCATACACGCTTGCAGCAGAGTTACGGTGAAGATGGCTATTTGAGGGTGAACGATGCAGTTCTCTCTCTGGTAGAAGCGATCCGCCGCCGCTCAGGATGGTCAGCCTACCGTATCTACCCCGACGACCCGAGCACTCTCGACCCATTCGATATCTCCCCCTGCGATCCGGGAAATGCATGGGAGATAAAACTCCGTATTGCCGATCTCGATCAATCCCTTGCCAAGCGCGGGGAGATGATCGGGGCTGTGCTGATCGTCGGCGGTCACGGGACCGTCCCATTCCACCTACTGCCCAATCCCACAGACGACGATGACGAGGTAGTTCCGTCAGACAATCCCTACGCTGCAACGGACGAAAATTATTTTGCCCCAGAATGGCCTGTTGGACGCATTCCATTCGATCATGACCTCGACCAACTCGTAACACAATTGGAACGGTCGACCCAAGATCACCGTCAGCTGAACCGCTCAATGGGTTTAGTGCAGCGTTTCAACCTCTGGCTTTTCCGCAGATTCACACGGCTATTCAGCGGTAACAAGAGGGTTCTTGGGTACACCGCAAGCATTTGGCGAAAAGCATCGTTTTCGGTCTTTAAAACGATCGGCGATCCTCGTACGATGATCACATCACCACCAACTGAAGCGGACCGGCTGCCATCCGTTGCCATGCGGCCGGCGCGCCTCTCTTATTACAACCTCCATGGTTTGGAGGATGCACCTGAATGGTATGGCCAGCGTGATCCAGTTCGCGATGATAGCGCCTTGAGAGAGTTCCCTATCGCACTGCGCCCACAAGATGTCGTGAACAGCGGCCGAGCTCCCAAAGTCGTTTTCACTGAAGCATGCTATGGGGCAAACTCCATGTCGAAAACCCCAGAATCTGCGCTCAGCCTTAAGTTCCTTTCATCAGGCAGCCGGGCAATTGTAGGTTCGACAAAGATATCCTATGGTTCGATCACCCCCCCACTGATCGCTGCCGATCTACTCGGTCGGATATTCTGGCTGAACCTCAATCAGAAGTTGCCTGTCGGGGAGGCGTTACGACGCGCTAAATTGAAGCTCGCTACCGAGATGCACAACAGGCAAGGTTTCCTCGACGGTGAAGACCAGAAGACTTTGATTTCATTCGTCCTATATGGCGACCCACTATTCACCCCTTCAGATATTGCGCCGATGCCGGGCGAGAAATCCGTCATCCGTAGGCGCACCAGACCCAGATTGATGAAAACGGTCTGTGCCCTGGGTGGATCTGATGTCTCACCTGACAAATTGAAACCGAGCACCCTTAGGAAAGTCAAGCTCATCGTTTCTCAATATCTTCCGGGTATGCAGGAAGCTACGTGTAAGATCCATCCCCAGCATTTCTATTGCTCGGGCGAGGATCATAATTGCCCTACCATGCATATGGGTGCAAAATCTCACGCTTCCTCCGATAGCGGATCGACCATCATCACGCTCTCTAAGCACATCCCCGATGGCGAGCGCAACCACCCTCATTTTGCCCGCATCACGCTAGACGCGTCCGGTAAAGTGACCAAGCTGGCGGTCTCTCGCTAACATCACGATCCTGGAGATATGGCACGCTTCTTGCACCTATCTGTGCAGGAAGGAAGCAAAGTGCCATGTCTCAAGGATTTGATCGACTCGGATTTCATTATTATCACGACCAGGACCATTACACCCAAGCGGATCTTGACCGCTGGCTGCCAATTTTCCAATCTATCCAAACGAAATGGCTCACACTGAGTGGATCTTGTTCACTAGCCATCCCCGAGTTCTTCCTGCGCAAACTGATCGAGGCGGATATCAAGCCGATCATTCACCTCGAGGCATCAATCGACCAACTCAATGTTCGCTCGCTCAGACCACTTTTCGCTAATTACACGGATTGCGGCATCAAGCACATCGTTCTCCATGACCGCCCGAATATGCGTACGCAGTGGGATCCCTCGAGCTGGTCTCGTGGTGATCTGGTCGAGCGATTCATCGACCACCTGATCCCCTTACTTGAGTTTCAAACCGAATATGGTCTAAAGCCAATTTTCCCTCCTCTAGAACCCGGTGGCGATTATTGGGATACCGCATTTCTTCGAACAGCGCTTGGATCCCTCCAGCGCAGAGGGAAAGGTGAATTGCTAAAGGACCTCACGTTAGGTCTCTACCAATGGAGCTATGGGAAACCGCTTGATTGGGGAGCTGGAGGCCCAGAAGTCTGGACCTGCGCACAACCATACAACACCCCCACTGACAGCCAGGACCATCGGGGTTTTCGAATAACCGAATGGTATTCCGCAATCTGCCGCGAGGTTGTCGGAATTGAACTGCCAATGTTAATACTCGCTGGCGGAATTTCCCCTCAGACGCAGGTTGGAAGAACGGGAATAAAACCAGATCTTGATGCAATCACTGAAATTCTTGAGCACGCCAGGTGTGATGACCACCCCGGTCTGGTACTCAACCTCGCTCTAGACCCACATACGGTTTCCGAAGGGCTGCGAGATAGCTGGGAAGCCATCATTGAAAAACCATCGCCCTCAAGGCGAATAAAGGCTAAGGTAAAGAAACTGTTTGCTGGTGAAGAAACGAGCACAACAAACGCTACTCATAAGAAAATCATCTCACATTACGTGCTTCTCCCGATGTCAAATCACCGCAACTTAACCCAGGATTGGGTAAATGTAGGACCCTTTGCGTTAGCCGTGAAACCAGTTGTTGGTTTCTCTGTGGGAGAAGCCCAATTCGCCGAACGAGTGACGATCATCGGCCACGAGACGGATATTCCTGCTGCTATCGAAGACCAACTGCGCAGTGCCGGTTGTGATGTCAACCGCCTCCGAATGGCAGATGCGTCAGAGCTTCTTGTTATGGCGGCCGAACTAGCTTCAAAGAACCTCACTTCTGGAGTTGTCAATGCCTGATGCAAATTCCCTCGAGTACTTACAGCATCTCTCCCAACCCGAACATCCGCGGCAATTAGGAGAAGCCAAAGTCAAAGTCCTAGGCCTGGGTGGAGGAGGGTCGAACGCCGTCAATCGTATGATCGAGTTAGGGGTGATGGGCGTCGAGTTCATCGCCGCCAACACTGACCAGCAAGCACTAGCTTCCAGTCTTGCACCTACCCGCATTCAACTTGGACCACGGATCACTCGCGGTCTGGGAGCAGGTGGTGACCCAAAGATCGGCGCATCAGCAGCGATGGAAAGCAGCCGTGAGATCGCCGCGGTTCTTGCAGGAGCCGACATGGTCTTCATCACCGCAGGCATGGGTGGTGGTACAGGAACTGGAGCAGCTCCTGTCGCGGCCGAGATCGCGCGGGAGATCGGCGCAGTTGTTATCGCAGTTGTTACCATGCCTTTTAGTTTCGAGATGAGCAAGCGCTCCCAGAATGCCCTGGAAGGTGTCCGTCTAATACAACCGCATACGAATACGCTGATTACCGTGCCAAATGATCGCTTGTTGCAAGTCGTTCCCCGGGATCTAAGCCTGGAGGTCGCCTTTCGTATTGCGGATGATGTTCTGCGCCAGGGAGTCCAGGGGATCGCCGAATTGATCACCCGTCCCGGCTTGATCAACGTAGATTTCGCACATGTGCGCGAGATTATGACCCGCGGAGGTGGCGCCTATATGGCCATCGGGTTAGGGGAAGGTGAAGAGAAAGCGCCCGCGGCGATTAAGCAAGCGCTGCACCACCCACTGTTAGAGATCGACGGCCTCGATAGCGCCTCGGGTGTTCTCGTGCACTTCACAGGAGGCGAGGACCTCACGCTCTACGAAGTTGGAGAAGCCGTAAACGAGCTGCGCAATGTGACCACACCTGATATCGACATCATTCTCGGTGCCACGACGGATCCAGCGATGACGGGCCGGGCGCAAGTCATTTTAATCTTCACCGGTGTGGGAGGCTGCCCAGTTGCTGCCACACAGGGGATTGATGAAATTGCAATCGCATCTTCATCTCAGGTCAAAAGTAATCAGATAGAGGATCTCGACCTACCAACTTTTCTAAGAAGGCGCGCCGCTGTCGGCTCAAGGAGCTAACAAACTGTGGATCAGGCAACGATAAAGAAACTCACCCGCGCCGTCGGGAAAAAGTTCCCCGAGATGGACCGAGTTAGACCTTCGGTAAGCAAGCAAGCCAGCAGGGAGGGGAATGTACAATTTTTGTTGACCTACAAGGGGAAGGCTGAACTGCCAGGGGGTCGTAAGATCAGCCGCATTGTTCGCGTCGTCGCCGATGAGCGGGGACGGATCATAAAGATGAGTACATCAAAATAGCCATGGACGAATATCTGATCAACCTCAACTCGTATGCAAAACTCGCTTTTTGGAAAGTTGCCGCTAGCCTTACCGGAGCCGCGGTACGCAACCAACGACTCTTTAACCGCGTCTTATGGGTCGCGCCCATCGTTCTCGCCGCGGTCCTTGCCTATATGTTTGGCAGGTTGTTTGGCACAATTCTCCTATTGGGATTAGCAGCATAACTCGCGTACTGTCGTTGCAGGCTAAAGTCGCCCAGAGTACAATCCGGGCGACTTTCTGTTACTCTTGAGACACCATCGTTTTAGCCATGCGAAGTCGATTGCCAGTTGTACTCTTTGTTCTTATGATGTTGGTCTGCTTCGCAGCAGGCGCTATTAGCGTGCTCCTTCAAGGTGAAGAACAAGATAAGAGCCCTCAAAAAACACCTTTCACATCGATTGAAATCGCACCCACCACACCTATCCGCAGTGAAGCCGTCTCCATTCTCGTGCTGGGAGTAGATGAAATCAAACAGGATAAGCCGGACCTTCTTTCCATCTGGTTCATAAGTTTCCACCCCCCTGATAAAAAGATACGTCTCCTGGGGTTGCCTTCGGACCTCCTTCTTCCGAACACCGAAATCCCTCTTAGCGAGGCTTTCTCCCTTTGGGAAGCTCCGGATTACGGGGCCGATTTCATCACCGCGATGGACCACTTCTCCCCTCATCCCATCTTCGGCATTGCCGTTCTAGATGAGGAGGGTTTCAGTGCTTTAATCGATTACCTGGGCGGCTTCTCCCTCGACGATCAGACATACGATGGCGCTTCAGCGATTGGCACGCTTCGCTTGCTTGAAGACCAACCACTTGTCGCTCTAAAGCTGCAAGCCCAAATCCTGCGCGCACTGAGCGTGAAAGTTCCGGACCTTGGTGAAACACCCGAGCTCACACAACTCACGCTCCTTCTACCGGAGAACGCGTACACATCCCCTTCACCAGCACAATTGGCGACACTCGCCAGCCCCCTGCTCCCGTTGCAGGCGGATCTCATTGAGATCACTATTTTGGAGACCACACCTTGATCCAATTCGTAGAACTCTCTGGAATCCCTAGTGTATGATTCAAAACAACTCCTATGCCCCTTTCCATATCGAGGATATTACGAATATTAGATAAATCTCTGATCAGGAATTTCTTGCATATTTGCCAGACTCCGGCTATTTTATTAGAGTCAAGGTTACTAAACAGAAGAAAACGTAATTCATAAATCAACAAGTCTTCTTCGCGAGAAGTTGAAGGAGGTGAAATTCCGAGCGGAACCCACGATCCATTAAACGCTGTATCTACAAAAATTCCTAGGAGGAAGAAGATGAAACGTTTAGTCTTACTATCGGTACTCGTTATTGCTGTGCTTGCTATAGGCGCCTGCGCCCCTGCTGCTGAAGAAGAATGGGTGGTTACAGTCGCCGTTGAAAACCAATACATACCTTTCAACTATCTCAATGGTCAAACTGGTGAGCCTGAAGGTTGGGACTATGATGTGTGGGAAGAGATTTGCGTCCGCCTTGGCTGCACCGTCGAATTCGTCGAGGCTTCCTGGGAAGGCATGATCCAGGCTGTCGCCGATGGTCAGTGGGACGCTGCCGGCGATGGGATTACGATCACCGATGAGCGCGCGGAAATCGTTGATTTCTCGATTGGTTACATCAGCCTCGAACAGCGCTTGATTGTACGCACCACGGATGATCGGATTTCCAGCATCGATGATATCGTCGCCGACGAGAGCCTGAAGCTTGGTACGCAGGGTGGCACAACGAACTATGAAGTAGCTACAAAGTATCTGCCCGAAGAACGCATTTCTGCTTTCGAGACATTCCCCTTTGCGGTCCAGGCGGTTGTATCAGGTGATATAGACGCTGCCATCATCGATGACGTTGCCGGTCAAGGTTATGTGGGTGAGAACTCCGAGGCACTGAAATTGGTTGGCGACTCACTCTCCAGTGACTGGCTTGGCTTCATCTACCCCAAGGGATCTGAACTTAAGGGTCCAGTTGACGATGTCTTGCGCGAGATGATGGGAGATGGGTTCCTCGATGCGCTGAATTTGAAGTACTTCGGACCCGATTTCACCATCACATACGATGACATCCAGTTCCCTGAGTAAAAACAGTCGTCGTGAGCGGTGCGTGACTGGAACTTGATGTGACCAGTACACGCATCGTCTGAGAATAATAACCGGTGTGCAGTGAAACCTCTGCACACCGGTCTATCACCCAACCCAGGAGCCATAAGTGCCTGAACAGCAAGTCGATCCCCTTCTCCAGCCCCATCCCGTGATAAAGATTGAGGGGCAGCGTGAACTTAGAAATTGGCGGGCATTCCCATGGTGGTTCGTCGCCCTAATCTCTATCGCAGCATTGGCTGCCTACACAATTTACGCGCAAGAAAGTTATCGTGAGGCTTTTCTCTGGATTAAAGCAGGTCTTCAAGTTACCCTAAGTATTTCCCTGATTTCATACTTCATCGCGGTTTTTCTAGGCTTAATAACCGGTCTGAGCCGGCTCTCCAAAAATGTATTCCTGAACAACCTGGCACGCCTTTACGTCGAGCTCATCCGCGGTGTGCCCATGATGGTGCTCATCTTCTTTATCGCCCTTGTGGGTGTGCCAGCAGTAGTTGATGGACTTAACAACCTCGGTCATTGGTTCGGGCAGCAGGGGATCACCCCTCTCGCCGTGGCATTAACTGCCTTTAGCAACAAATCGTTCCCCATGACGGTCCGCGCCACCGTAGCCTTGTCGGTGACGTACGGTGCGTTTATCGCTGAAATATTCCGCGCCGGCATTCAGTCTATCGAGCGTGGACAGATGGAAGCTGCGCGTTCACTGGGCATGAGTTCCGGCCAGGCGATGGTTCACATCATCCTGCCCCAGGCTATTCGCAATGTTCTACCGGCTCTCGGTAACGACTTTGTAGCCATGGTGAAAGATTCTTCGCTTGTATCCGTGTTGGCCGTGCGCGATATCACCCAGATTTCCAGACTATACGCTGGAAGCACCTTCCGTTTCCGCGAAGCCTACATGACACTCTCCGTAATGTACCTGACATTGACCGTGGCTCTATCCCTTTTGCTACAGGCTTTTGAAAGGCGGCTTCGTAGAAATGACTAATGCTCAACACATCATCGTGGTCGAAGATCTCCACAAGCATTTCGATCAGGTACATGCCCTGAACGGCGTCAGCATGAAGGTCGGCCGCGGCAAAGTCGTCGTGATTATCGGCCCCAGTGGATCGGGGAAGTCAACTCTGCTGCGCTGCATAAATCATCTAGAAATTCCAACTCAGGGGAAAGTATCGATCGATGGCGAACTGCTTACTCCTGATCAGAAGCACCTAAACGAAGTTCGCGCAGAAATCGGCATGGTTTTCCAGCTTTTCAATCTTTTCCCTCATCTCACGGCGATTGAAAACGTTACCCTTGCGCAAAAGGTTGTGCGCAAACGATCCAAAGCGGAAGCTGCGGAGATCGCCATGAAACAATTAGAGCGAGTTGGGATTCCGGAAAAAGCAGATGTTTACCCTTCTCAACTCTCTGGCGGTCAACAGCAGCGGGTGGCGATCGCTCGCTCACTGGCGATGGATCCCAAGATTATGCTCTTCGACGAGCCCACAAGCGCTCTCGACCCGGAGATGATCAAAGAGGTGCTTGATGTTATGCTCGATCTCGCCAAGGAAGGCATGACCATGTTGGTCGTTTCGCATGAGATGGGCTTCACCCGTGCCGCTGCAGATGAAATTATATTCATGGATGAGGGGCTTATCGTCGAGCACACAACACCACATGATCTTTTCAACAACCCTAGGGAGGAACGAACAAAGCTCTTCCTCTCGCAGATCCTTCAACATTAATCTTGGATGGTCTGGAGATCGTTCAACGCATCTCTGACCTCGTATCAATAGCTGTTGTGCGTCTTTCTTACTTTCTTAAACAGTTTTTTCGCATTGATCATTTGTTGGGTTTGCACCAATACAGGTACTGAACAGTGGTGACCTTTTTCATGTTAACGTACAAAGGCCGCCCCATGGCGACCTTTCTTTTGTGCGCTGGGCGGGACTTGAACCCGCACGCCTTGCGGCACATGATCCTCAACCATGCCTGTCTGCCAATTCCAGCACCAGCGCGATTTTAGTTGGAACCGCGGTATTATAGCCGACACACCATGAATGTCAACTTTATGTGTGCGGTCATAGGCATTCCAATCCAGATGGATGCACAAAGTGGATTCAATTTCTTTGCGATGGATATGACCCAGCACCGGGGTTAGTAAGGAGAAAGTTGCGATGCGAATAGTCCTTGATGCGATGGGAAGCGACACACACCCCGGCCCGGAAGTACACGCCGCGCTCGAAGCTTATCAACTCTGGGGGGAACCGATCATACTCGTCGGCCCGGAATCTGAATTGGGTGCTCAATTCACCGAACTTGGCGGTGACACGAGCACAGTGGAGATTGTCCACGCTCCTGAAGTCTTGAAGATGACGGATAAGCCCGCTAAAACTGCCCGGGGAAAAGCGGAAAATTCGATGGCGGTCGGCATGGACCTGCTCAAAGATGGAAAAGCCGACGCGTTCGTCACCGCGGGCAACACCGGTGGAGCGATGGCGACAGCCCTTTTTCGGCTCGGCCGCATCCACGGCATAAAACGCCCCGGCCTCGCTGTTGCATTTCCCGTGCAGGACGGTTATTCCGTGATGCTCGACATCGGCGCGAATACAGATTGCCGACCTGAGTATTTGCTTCAATTCGCCCTGATGGGATCTGTATATGTATCTCAAGCGTTCGACAAGAAATCCCCGAGAATAGGTCTGCTCTCAAATGGCGAGGAACCCGGAAAAGGCAACATACTTGTCAAAGAAACATACCCGCTCCTGGAGGCCTCTGGTGTTAACTTCATCGGCAATGTCGAACCAAAGGAAATATTCGCCGGAAAGGTAGACGTTGTGATCGCTGATGGTTTCGACGGAAATGTGTTTATTAAAACCAGCGAGGCCGTAAGCAAGTTCCTTATCGACATCATCCGTGATCAAATCCGTTCCAGTGCCATCTCATCGATCGGAGGCCTGCTTGCCAAACCTGCCTTCACGCATGTGCGCAAGCTTCTTGATCCATCGGAATATGGCGCAGCCCCGCTTTTGGGTGTAAATGGTCTCGTCTTTATTGGACATGGGCGATCGGATACCAAGGCGCTTGTCAATGCTATCCGCGTCGCCCGTCAGGCTGTCGAAGGTGACGTGTTAGAAGCTGTACAGTCAGCGATCAGAGAACGCCTGGCTGAGAAATAGGAGAGCACCTCTTGACCAACAACAAAAATACAGACAACACCGTTGTCATCACCGGCGTGGGCATGGTCACATGTCTGGGATCCGACAGAGAGACTTTCTGGAATTCCATCCTGCGAGGCAAGTCGGGGATACGGAGAATCACTCAATTCGATGCCAGTGACCTGCCATGCCAAATAGCGGGAGAGATCCCCGACTTCGATCCCGCTCAATTTATGCCCGCAAAAGAGGCTCGTCGGATATCAAGAAGCTCCCAGATCGGTTTAACAGCTGCTATCACAGCCATGGATGACGCAAACCTTCCCCAGGAGAGTGCAAAACCCGAACGTGTGGGTGTTTACTTTGGCTCGGCGATTGGAGGGTGGGATCGAGGCATGGAAGGAGTATATGCGCTTCGGGAGAAGGGGTTGTCCAAGGTTAACCCATTCGTGCTTCCAGCCACTCTTGCGAATATGCCTGCATTCCATGTTGCCAAATATTTCGGAGCGCATGGACCTAACATCACAATCTCAACCGCCTGTGCCACCGGAACACAAACTGTCGGCGAGGCAGCGCAGGCCATCCAAAACGGATGGGCAGATGTCATAATCGCCGGAGCCACAGATGCGCTCATTACGGACTACATCATCGGTGGTTTTTCCGCCATGCGTGCCATCCCCACAAGCTTCAACGACTCTCCCAAACAAGCTTCGCGACCTTTCGATGAAAAGCGAGAGGGGTTTGTGTATTCAGAGGGATCTGCATGTCTTATTCTCGAGTCACTCGATCATGCAAAAAATCGTGGAGCAATGATCTACGCTGAGGTTGCTGGATATGCTTCATCGAGCGATGCTTTTCATATCGCCGCGCCCGATCCCCAAGGAGATGGCGCAGTGAGGGCGATGAAGCTGTCAATTCTGAACGCCGGGGTTCACACTGAGGAAATTGATTACATTAACGCCCACGGAACTTCCACTCCGGCAAATGACGCTGCTGAAACCGCCGCAATTAAGAAACTCTTCGGTGACCATGCATACCAGATCCCTATCTCCTCAACGAAATCAATGGTCGGACATGCAATGGGTGCCTCGGGCGCGATCGAAGCGATCGCGTGTGCATTGACCTTACACAACGACGCAATCCACCCAACCATCAATTACGAAATTCCGGATCCTGAATTGGATCTCGATTATGTACCCAACGAGTCCAGACAGGTTCGGGTAAACACAATTCTCTCCAACTCCTTTGGACTCGGGGGGCAGAACGCATGTCTCATACTAAAACGCTGGGAGCATTAAGTGCAGCTATATCGCAACGAACGTCTTATTAAGTGGAATAAATTCCTGGGCCGATTGATGATGTTCGGCGGGCTGGGGGCATCCTTCGCCGCAGTGATCATCATCTTCCTCCGACCATCATTTCTCTCTCTCGCTTTCGGTTTGATGCTGTCGGGTGGTCTCTTCTCGCAGCTAGGCACAGCTTTACACAACCGTTTCGGTCGCAGCCCTCGAATAGATCAAGTTCTAGACGATTCGCTTAAGGGCTTGGGCGAAAACTACGCCTTGTTTCACTATTACTTGGGCACAAATCACGCTCTCTTCACCCCTGCAGGTGTATTCGCACTCATACCCAGAAACGAAAAAGGTGAGATCCTATACGAATCGGGGAAATGGATTCACAAACTTGGTAAACGCAGGTTCGGTCGGTCCCGAAAAACACTTAGAGACCTTGAGCGAAACGCCGAAACTGAAACGAAGGAGTTGAAGAAAGCGTTAACTAAAAAGCTTCCCAACCATTCCGAAACACCCATAAACCCTCTCTTGGTATTCTACGCCAACGATACAACCATCGCCTCAGATGGCTTGCCTATCCCAGCGGCTCATCGAAAGAAACTTAAGTCATACATCAGGCGGATAGAACGTCGGAAGTCATTATCCACAGAAGAAATTCATCATCTGGCGAGTACCTTCAAGATTGTCGCTAACAATACGGATTAGATTGATAAATAAAACAAGAAACGGGGCAGGCCCGTTTCCATATCATTAAATCGTAGAGGCCGGCCTATGCGCTGGCCCGTTCTCAATACTCCCTTACCTGCTTATTCACCAGGTAAGGAAGCAGCGGCGACATGCCCTTCTAAGTAACCCAGAAAAGTTGAAATGAAATCCGTGAGTGCACATATCCCATGGATTTTTAGTAAACCTAAAGGGCTGCCCCAGAAAAAGGCAGCCCCTTGTTCTATCTGCGGTATTGCCGGGAGCCTAGCTGCCTAGAAACTCGTCCAGAGCTTCTTTCGAGATCCGGTATGCTTTCCCGATCTTCTTAGCTGTAATATCTCCGGCTTCAATCGCTGCGACTACATCTTCCTCAGCGACCTTCAAGTAAGCGGCAGCTTCGGAAGGAGTCATCACCTCCGGTGCTTCTGGACCGCCGCCAGGGTCAGCAGCTGATCCACTCCCCGATTTCTTCAAACTATCGGTAATAGCGCTGCCGATGCCCATTCCCGCACCGATCCCAGCCGTGAGACCTGCACCACCGGATGGATTCTGCGCAGCATCGCGCATCGCGTCTGCGGCCTGAAGCTGGGTGTAGGTATCCATATCGAGCATACCCATTGCTCGCAATTCTTCCGCGGATCTTTCGGAGGGCTTCAAGCTCTCAATATAGAAGGAAATCAGGGACAATCCGATAGCCTTAAAATCGTCGATCGTTTTGGCTTTAACGCCAACACCAAGTTCCTCGACCAGACCGATGAGTTCAGGAACACTCGTCTCTTGCGCCGTCTCACCAAGAAGATCCTGGAGCTTAGAGAGCAGCATTGCCCGCAACCGTGCTTCGATATCCTTGGTCGTGTAGATTCCAGTTACACCAACGATTTGAGCGACAAACTGCTGAGGATCTGCCACCTTGTAGCTGTACGTTCCAAACCCTTGCAGCAGAGCTACGCCGAGCCCCATACCGGGATTGCGCACCAGGATTGGTTGTGGTGTTCCCCATTTCTCATCCGCAAATTCACGTGTCGACACAAAAAACACCTCAGCCGTGAACGGCGAACGATCGTTAAAAGCCTTGCCGATCAGGTTGATCAACAAGGGAATGTTCGCAGTCGCTATCGTATGACGCCCCGGACCGAAAGTGTCAAGTGCCTTCCCGTCTCGGTAAAAAACCGCTATTTGAGATTCTCGCACAATTACCTGACTACCGATGCGAAAATCCCCGGCAGTATCTTCCGGGAATCGATGAACGATCTCATCTTCCATCTCGCTTGGGTATTCGACAACATCAAATATTCGAGCCATCTTCTTTACTCCTCACTTCCTGTTGAGTCAACGGTAGTCAAGATCACTTCCTCTCGACGTTCAAAAGCACTTACGATCTCTTCGCTGAGAGTGACGATGTGCCTAATGGCAGCGGGGAAGCCATCCGTCCCGAGAGATGCACCGAGGTTGTCGATAGCGTTAGAAACCTGTTCGACTCCCTCGAGTAGAGCAACATCATAATTATAGATCTGCTCTAGTTCCTTGCTGTTTATTTGGACGGCGTCAAAAAGCCCCGAATAACCATAGGACGCGTTCCTAATCCGATTAATAAAAGCACGCAACTTGATCGCGGCTTCCTCCAAGTCATCTACTTGTTCGAGTTGGTTTTCCTTAATTAAACGGCGTTGAATCTCTGCCATTCGCTCCCATTGTTCTTCGAAACGTTGGGCTACGGTTAGTCGCAGCAATTTATCCGCTTCCCTCCGGTTATCTCGCTCAACATATCCGACAAAACCGGCTAAGAAGTTGCGAATCTTACCAATAAGATTATCTCCTGCAGTTATTTTATCCAGGGGATCGTTCATAATTCTCTCCTCACGCTAAATACACTATACGATACACCAATCTGGGTAGATTATATCTTTATGCCGCCGTAATCACAAACACCTGACTGACGAAACGCTGACAATGATCCCTCCACTATGAACTGAAACAAGTATAATTCACCTATAGATACTGTGCATCGCGTCGAAAGGAAGGGAACTCAATGGCTATAATTGACGAATTACTGCGAGTAGCAAAACCGCTCGGTGATTCTATTCGTATTAGCAAGGGTCCCGCTGTAACGGTTCGCGATACCAAAGTAGTTGCAGACAATATTGACAAAATTATACGAACGGCAGTGCTCGGTGATCCACGCGAGAAAGCGCTCGGCCAGTGGCTAATTCGGGCATGTGCACTGGGGATGGGTGTTTTTCCCGCATCGATCCACGACCTTTATCTGGCACGTGGACAAAGCAAGACACCGGATGATTTCACCGTCCCGGCGATCAACCTGCGCGCCCTGCCCTTTACTGCTGCAAGAACCGTTTTTAGATCCGCCATAGCGACTGAATCATGCGCTATGATTTTCGAGATCGCCCGATCAGAGATGGGTTATACCGACCAGCGCCCCACGGAGTATGCAGCCAACATCCTCGCCGCGGCAATCGCCGAAAGTTATGAGGGTCCGGTCTTCATTCAGGGAGATCACTTTCAAGTGAGCGCAGGCAAATATGCTCAGGACCCGGACTCGGAGATTGATGCAATTCTCGAACTGTCGCGCGATTCGATTGCAGCTGGTTTCTTCAACATCGATATCGATACTTCAACCCTCGTAGACCTGAGCAAAGAAACGATCTCAGAGCAGCAAGAACTTAACTATACCTGCTGCGCCGAACTTGCTGCCGGTATTCGCAACTTGGAGCCAGAAGGCGTGACGATATCACTAGGTGGTGAGATCGGCGAGGTAGGCGGGGTGAATAGCACCGAACCTGAGCTGCGAGCTTTCATGGAAGGGTACAACAAAGAGATTGAAGCAAGGCTTCCATCTGCCGCGAGCCTCTCTAAGATCAGCATCCAGACTGGAACATCCCATGGCGGTGTCGTCTTACCTGATGGGTCCATCGCAGAAGTTAGCGTGGATTTCGACACGTTGCAGCACCTATCCGCCGTCGCCAAGGAATATGGGATGGGCGGCGCAGTCCAGCATGGGGCTTCTACGCTGCCGGAGGAGGCCTTCAGCCGCTTCCCCGAGGCAAACACACTTGAAGTTCATCTCGCCACAGGATTCCAAAACATCCTCTACGACGAACTCCCCCAAGAGCTTCTCGAAGAGATCTTCGCCTACCTCCGCGATAATCACAGTAACGAACGCAAGGAAGGTCAGACGGACGATCAGTTCTATTACAAGACGCGCAAACGAGCGATTGGTCCTTTCAAGCAAGCGCTCTGGGACCTGCCTGAAAGCACGATCCACTTGATCGAGAAGAAATGGGAGGAGCAGTTCAAACTTCTCTTCGAACGCTTGAATGTTGGCGAAACGCGCGAAATGGTCCAGAGATTTACCAGGCTGGTTCCAATTCCACCTGGAATCAAGTCTTACCTCGCCGAAAGTGGTGGAGTAGGCGATATTAGTGATCTGGATGACTAGAGCGAAAAAGAATTCCTAATGTCACTCTCAGGCCAACGAGTCCAAGCGGGGAGATATTCCGTTGTGCCTCGTTGCTTAGTCTTCCTGCTGCGCGAAGCGCAAGTCCTTCTCATCCGCATTGCTGTTGACCGCGGCCATTGGGCTGGTCTTTTGAATGGGATTGGAGGGCATATCGAGCGCGGCGAAGATCCACGAAGTGCGGCTCTGCGTGAGATCAAAGAGGAGACGGGGTTAATCCTATCCCCTTCTTCTCTCTGTCTTTCCGGTGTTGTCACTGTTGATGTTGGAAGCGCGCCAGGGATTGGCCTGTACATCTTTGTCGGTGAAACAGAAGTCTCGGAGATCCAAAATTCCTGCGAAGGAAATCCAGAATGGGTCGACCTAGACGGCTTTGAGAAGCAGACATTAGTGGATGATCTGCCTGCACTCCTGCCCCGAGCTATAAAGAGTTTTCACGATAAACAACCCTTTTGCGCCGTGACGACATTCGATGAAGATGGGCGTCCAACAATCCACTTCAACCCGTGAAAACTTCAACTAAATCCAAATTCCCGCTGTATGGCATCTCTGGCCTCGTCATCATGGGCATCGGTGAAATCTTGCTTGCCCTGGACGTCTATTTCGCTGCAGTCTGGCTAACACCGATAATGTGGACGGGTTATATATTGGCCGCAGATGCCTTCCTTTTTCGCCGCAAAGGAAGTTCCTGGTTGACGACCCGGCGAAGGGAGTTCCCACTCGTTGTGCTGCTTTCGATTGGGATTTGGCTGCTCTTTGAAGTGCTCAATTTTCACATTCAGAATTGGACCTACCATGGTGTACCTGAGAACCCCATTATTCGTAATTTCGCCTATTTTTGGTCTTTCGCCACAATCATGCCCGGCGTATTCATAACCTCGGAGATCATCTCTACTTTACCCCCTGCACGATTTCTACACCATCACCCAATCAAGAGTGACAAAATACTCCTTGGCGCTGGCTGGTTATGGTTTCTATGCGGACTGCTCATGGTTGTGATCCCATTATTACTTCCCACACCGATCGCTTGCTACCTGTTTGGACCCATCTGGATCGGTTTTATATTGTTGATCGAGCCGATCAATGACCGCATGGGAACGCCATCGATTCGAAGAATGTTGCGAGGACGGACTTATTGGCCAATCCTATCCTTGCTCGCAGGTGGGCTAGTATGCGGCTTTCTCTGGGAGGCGTGGAACTTACAGGCGTTCCATTCTGGGGGTGGTCATTGGATCTATTTGGTGCCGGAGCCTCTCCGGATCTTCGGTTTGCACTATGGAAAGATGCCTCTCCTTGGTATGCTGGGCTTCCCACCATTCGCAATAGAACTCTTCGCGATGTATCATTTCCTGCGGAAAATCCTGGACGGTAACCGACTGCTCGGTAACCCTGCAGATGGTGAACTATTCCTCGTAGAACGATGAAAGGCGGTCAAGAAGACCGCCCGCAGTCCAACCATGAGTTCCCCCCGCACAAAATTACATTCCAGGCCATTCAAAAAAAACAAGTAAGGTATTCCCGTATCGCCTTTTGTCAAACTCCACCAAGAATCTTAGATCCATTTCTTTGTATTCATCAGGATCAATCTGGGCGATGACCCATGCATCTGGATTCAGCCATGCCAGATTGTCGTCTACAGCCCTAATCCCTCTAAGCCACATCCCTTTGTATTGTGGCGGTGCAACGTAGATATAATCGAATGGGGCCATCGTCGGTTTGTGCCGTAGAAACTGGAAAGCGTCACGCTGCTCTACATCTGCATCTTCCTGCAGTTTCGTGTGCTCGAGGTTTTTGCGAATGGTCTCAATCGCCCTTCTATTCTCATCGATAAAAACCACTCGTGCTGCGCCCCTACTTAACGCTTCAATCCCAACACTTCCCGTACCGGCAAATAAATCTAAGAATCTGGCCTCGCGAATATTCGCGCCAATAATATTAAATAGTGACTCTTTCACACGATCCCCTATAGGCCGCACGTCCAATCCTGGGACCATATGAAGCTTACGCCCTTTTGCATGACCAGCGATCACTCTAATACGCGCCATTATCGCCTCAACAAGGCTGTTTCTATCTCACTTGCGTGACTATGCGCACTCCACTGCGGTACGAGCGGCTTCTAAATTCACTCGTGGTGCGTGCACAGGAACAACGCAACCAGTGCCAAGCACGACACCCCGACTATTAAGAGACTTCAGAGCTTGTGCAGCCTCCTCCTGTACCTTAGTCGGGTCACCGCAAACCATCGTCATCCGTCGAATACCGCCACAAACTGCGCCAGATATCCGCAGCGCACCCTCTGCTAAGCCCGGAGCCACCTCGCGATCGTGCCAATTCACGATTTGCACAGGGTACTTTTCCGCAAGGTCGAACATGATCGCCTCGCCATGCAAATGGAGCACGTTCAGCCAAAATAGTTCCGCTGCTTCAAAAATCCGATAGTCAAAACCCTCACCAAACTTTCGATAATTCTCAGAATCAAATATTCGATAGGAACCATGCTGTACGGCGTAGAAAATACCATCCACCCCGCCATCCTTCATAGCCTCAATAAAATTAACTGTAGATTGCGTGATGATCTCCAGTCCGGCGAGCACATCTTCCGGTTCTCGGTGGAGATGTTCAAGCAGCGTCTGCTGACCAGCAAGGTTTTTTGCTTGTGAAAGAGGACTGAAAATCGTTTGGATGATCGGTTGAGTTTCTCCATATCTCTCTCTCAATAGCTCAAGACACCTCAGTTGCTTACCAAGGTAACCTTGCTCTGGGTCAAGCACTTCAAGAGCCCGCCAATCCGAAGACTCCTTGACGACGCGCCGCGTGTAGTCCCTGGTACCTTCAGGATTCCCATTCCACTCATCCTCGACACCCCAGTCCAGCAAGCAGAAAGAAGAAGCAGGTGTGACTTTGATAAAATCGTGGTCATACCGCGACTGATAGAGGGAAGTAGATTCAGCTAATCCCTCGGGGGTTTGATCGTCCACTGGAAAATGCCGCCACAAAGCAAGTGGAGGACGATCCGCTACATCTTTGGCTATTGCCGCCTCCAACCTCTCGCGTTTTGATACCATCAAGTATGTTTTCCCTGTCTCATCTACCGACGGATTAAATTGATCTGTTCGGCAGCTATTGATTGGAACATCGACTCTCGCACTGAATTTGCCTTCCCTTCAATAGCTTTTTGAAACCTTTCAACTGCCTTATCGGTTTGGTCTAACGCCTTAAACGTTATCCCCGATGCGTAATTCAGCTCAATATTGCCAGGCCAACGAGAAAGAGCTGATTCAAATGTGTTTTTCGCGTCATCAAAGTTCTTAAGACCCAACAATATCCATCCCAATCTACTCTGACTCGCTACGTTATTCGGGTTCGTCCGCGCTTCCTCTTGAACAATCCCTAGACAAGATTGAAGACCATTTACCTTCGTTTCCACTGTCATAATGATTACTCACCCTCCTGGCAATCTTGCCCGATTAACGATTTTAGCCTGCGGATGAGGATAGATTACCATTGCTCAATGAAGCAAGCCTGGTATCTCCTCTGGTCTGTCAGCAGTCATTACACCTGCGGCTGCAAGAGCTTTAATTTTATCTTCAGCAGTTCCTTCTCCGCCCTCTACAATCGCACCTGCATGGCCCATCCGCTTTCCAGGCGGCGCAGTCTTTCCGGCGATGAAAGCTACAACCTGCTTCGTCATGTGGTCGCGGATGTATTCGGCAGCCAACTCCTCATCTCTACCGCCGATCTCGCCAATCAAAACAACCTTCTCGGTGTGAGGATCTGCCTCAAACAACTCCAGGGTGTCAACGAACGATGTACCGTTGATTGGATCCCCACCGATACCAACACAGGTTGAGACACCCATCTCGTTCTGCATTAAGGCATGAAGGACTTCATATGTCAGTGTTCCAGATCTGGAGACAACGCCAATATTCCCAGAAATTGCAATATTCCCGGGGATTATCCCGACTTTCGCTTTGCCTGGGGAAAGCAGTCCCGGGCAGTTCGGTCCAACCAATCTGACGCCCATCTGATCGAGGTATCGCCTTACTTTCATCATGTCCTGGACAGGGATACCTTCTGTAATGCACACGATCAAAGAGATCCCCGCATCGGCAGCCTCTAGGATGGCATCCGCTGAAAAGCGCGCGGGGACAAAAATCACGCTAGTATTCGCGCCAGTAGTTTCAACCGCCGTCTTCACCGTATCGAAAACCGGGATCTTTCCCCCCAACACCCAATCCCCTCCCTTCTGGGGTGTAACCCCGGCGACGACATTCGTGCCATGCTCAATCATACGAGCAGTGTGAAACAGACCCTCCCTCCCGGTAATTCCTTGAACAAGCAGCTTTGTATTCTTATCAACCAAAATACTCATGATCCCTCCCCCGCCCGGGCTGCGGAAATCGCCTTCTCAGTGGCATCTGCGAGCGAGATAGCAGTCTCCATGTCTGCATCTGCAAGCAGATGGCGGCCCTCCTCCGCATTCGTTCCAACCAAACGTACGATCATTGGAAGTTCTGATGGTGTTTTCTCCAAAGCGGCTAGGATCCCCCGAGCCACCTCATCACCTCGTGTAATCCCGCCGAATATGTTAAAGAGAACTGCCTTTACATCTGGATCACGTATGATGATTTGAATTGCAGCAGCTACTTTCTCGGCGGAGGCGCCACCTCCAATATCGAGGAAATTGGCGGGCGAGCCGCCATAAAGGTTGATCACATCCATCGTTGCCATCGCCAAGCCGGCGCCGTTGACCATACATCCAATCTCTCCGTCCAGTTTTACGTAGGAGAGCCCGTATTTACGCGCCTCTCGCTCCTCCGGAGCTTCTTCGTCCAGGTCGCGCATTTCGGCGAGCTCAGGATGCCGGAAGAGACCATTGTCATCGAGCACCACCTTCCCATCCAAAGCCAGCAATCGCTTGTCGGCTGTAATTACGAGAGGGTTGATCTCCGCTAAAGTTGCGTCTGATTCAATAAATGCCCGGTAGAGTCCCTTCGTGATCAACATGAAATCGCGCCAATATTCATGGGGCATCTCAGTGCAGGCAGCGAGATATCTTGCCTGGTATTCCTGGAGTCCGAGCAGTGGGTCGATCCAGACCCGTATGATCTTATCCGGATGCGTTTTCGCGACATCCTCGATCTCTACACCACCCTCAGCTGAGGCGATCATTACCGGACACCGCCGATTGCGATCATTTGTAATTCCGAGGTAGATCTCCGTTTTAATATCGGCAGCTTCATCGATAAGTACCTTCCGAACTGGGAGACCTTTTATCTTCATCCCGAGGATCTGAGTAGCCACCTCCTCTGCCTCCTCGGGCGAGTCCACCAAACGGATGCCTCCTGCTTTCCCGCGTCCGCCGACGAGTACCTGGGATTTGACAACAACTCTCCCGCCGAGTTCCTCCGCGATCGATTTCGCCTCTGAGGCGTTCATCGTCATCTGCCCGCGTGGGATTGGAATCCTGTGCTCGGCAAACAATTGCTTCGATTGATATTCATGTAGCTTCATCAGCTCTCCTTACTCTGATAATCTCCGCCTATAACCTAGGCTTCCCTTTATGGAAACGCAGGCGCAAATCTCATTACTCGGTGGTTACTACTGTCAACGACCCATACTTTCCCGTCTGGTCCAAGCGCAATTCCACTAATTAAGCTGAATTGGTAATTAGCCTCACCGAATTCGCCTCCCCATCCGAGCAGGAAATCACCCTCGAACGTGAAACATAGCACCCGGAAACCCTCTGGGTCGGTGGTGCAAATTGTGTTTCCGGGGCCAGCATCCAGGTAAGGCTTGTTATCTAACGATTGACCGTACCAGGCATCAACATTCCATTCCTGTACAGCATCAAAAGATTGAGGGGAGATTTCTGAGAATACCTGGATACGCTGATTCCAAGTATCAGCGATGTATACTCGGTCATCTGCCCCAATCGTAATACCAACCGGCTCGTCTAATAACCCGGGGAGATAGCCAGGGCCGCCAAACTGGGTGACAAAATTCCCTTCGCTGTCGAAGACTTTAATGCGCTTATTACCTGTGTCGGCAACATACACCCTGCCCTGACGGTCAATAGCGACATCACGAGGTCCCCAGAATGAGTAGGGCTCATCCCCCAGGCCCTCCTGCCCAAACGAACCTAAGTAGGTGCCAGTGGGCGAGAACCATTGAATTCGATGATTCCAGGTGTCAGCTACGTATACGTTGCCATTTGGAGCGACATCAATACCCCACGGTTCGTTAAACGTGCCATCTTCTGCCCCGCCTGCTTGGGACTCACCGAAACCTCCCCAAGTTGTCAAGATCTGTCCCTCGGAGCTAAATCGCTGGATACGGTGGTTGAGTGTATCCGCCACATAAACTGTTCCATCTGGTCCTATCGCCATATCGCGGGGATGGAACAACTCTCCAGGAGATAACCCCTCTCCACCAATGACCAAATCTGCTCCAAGCTTAATGATGGAGTCAGCGTAAGGATCCTCGATCGTCGGCGGGTTAAAAGACGCCGGGGTGACACCATAATCCCAAACTTGTGCGGCAATATCCTTGCGAATATACAATCGCATTCGATCTGAAGGAGTCCAGCGGGCAAGGCTCATATCCTGCCCCTTCCAAGTCCCGTACTCCGTAAAATCACGATCGAGCCAGATTTTCCAAACTGCTGCTCTCAGGGTGCTATCCGTGAAGAAAGGCTTGAGACGCCCCCAGACAAGCGAGAGATATTCCATAACACCCATCGGTGACAATGGCTCGCTGCCGGGTATTAGATCACGGCTTCTCTCCGCATCTATCGCTGACCATTTCAGATTCCAATAATCCTGATTCGGCCACCACATGCGGATGTATTCGTAGCTATAGAAGCGATCTGCTAGAAGGGGTTCAACGAGATGCCAGTTGTTGTCGCCGACAAGAACAAGTGGATAGTTTAACAATTCTCTTGTTGGATTAGCTCCATAGAAATACTGGTTGGTATAGTCCCGCAGATACCAATTCAAAGGCCATGAGACATCATCATCAAAAGCAATCTGGATCCCCAAACCATCTGTGGTCCGGATAGAAAGATCCTCGACTTGATCCATTACCGTTTTCACACCGCTTGCTGAATGGGCATAGACCAGATATTCTGTTGCATCATCGTAGTTAACAAACGCCGCCCGGAAACCAGTCCTAATTGTAAGTATAAAGAGCGCGCCCAAGAGAAATACGCTTGCCATGCTCGCGATTATCCGAAAAGGGATGCCCTCTGACAGACGGCGAATTGCTATTGCGGCACCAATTGCGAATGCAATCGCAACGATGAAACCGCTTGTTGTTCGAAGCTGGTCGAGCTCACTCCCCTGGAAAGGTGGCGTCTCCCCCAATATCCCTCCCATCGCGCTCAATAAAGCCAGCAGCATTAATAAGGTAAGCAGTAAGGTCAACCAGCTACGCTGTTCCTTGAAGTTCGGCCAGTTGAATCTTTCCAAGAACTGACCTATCCCCCATCCTCCAAAAAGGATCATTGGTAGAGCAATGTGAACGGTCAGCCAAGGCATCTTCTCACCCGCAAAGGAGTAACCAATGAGAGAGGTAATCGTCATAAATCCGAGGAAGCCAATAGCCGGGAAGGAGACCTCTAATTTACTGTCTGGAGCTGGAACCTGATCATCTGGTCGTAAGCGGAGCCAATACACGAAAGCCATGATCGAGCAGACGGCAGGCAGATATTCATAGATTGGAATCTGAACGAAGAGATAGTAATACCAGGGTTGACCTCCGCGTTCGACGCCATGCTGTTCAAGCCAATACCCCAAGGATCCTACGAGCCCCGAAGCGAGCCCGTCGTCGTTTGTAAAAAGTGTGGTGTAGAAGACGACAAAGATTCCAAAGAAAACTCCGGCAGCGACTAGCCACCTTCGCCAATCCCATAGTGCCCCGATAGCCGCACTGATCAGGAACAAGATGGCCACGATGGCGATAGTTTGGTTTAGATTGGAGAAACTTGAATAGTCTAAGGGGTCCCATCCCAATAGATTCGCCGGCAGCGCTGCCAACTGGGGAAGTGTCACCGTACCGACAATAACTAGCAAATCAAGCTCCGGGAAGTCTGTACGCAAGCGTTTGCCGAACGTCAGGACCAATGTAACTACCATCAAGATCAAACCCAAAATTGCCAATATTAGACCAGCCGCAACGAGGGGAGAGCTGGACGCAGCCCCTACACCCGTTGAAACAGCCCCTTCTATTGTCGGTTCGAGCGCGTTGGCAATATCTCCTGATGCGGCCCACCCACCGAATAAGGTGCCCATTGCCAGGGTCCCGCCCAACGCAGTGGTGATAAGACCGACAACGAAGCCGATCTTATGGGAATTTTGTTTCCAGGTCAGGCGAAGCAAACGTAAAGCAAAGAACCCGCCGAGAAACACCAGGAGTTGAGCAGCGTAGATGAAGGATGTTTCTTTCGTCGTGAAGTGCAGTGCAAGTGATGCGGCTAATAAGTAAAGCCATTTCGCTTCACGGTCTTCGAAGTAACGAAAAACCGCGTAATACATCAACAGAGCCATCGGAACAACAAGCGCCTCGTTGCGGACGTAGCGATCGTAGTAGAGCATATAGGGGGAAAAAACCATCATCGCCGTCGCCGCGAGTGTTCCCCAGCGCCCGAGCCACTTACGGAACAACAGAACTAATCCAACCGCAATCACACCGAAGAGCGCAGCTGGAATTCGCGCCGATGCATCGGAGACACCGAAAAGAAAATAAGAGAGGGATACAACGTGCATCTGAAAAGTGCCATGCATTAGTGGATCATGAGAAAATCCGCGCCCTTCTGATAGATACCATGAGAATTGGGTATGCAGGCTCTCGTCATGGCTCATTACCCGTGTATCAAGATCATAAAATCGCGAAAATACTGCCACGCAGAGCAGGAAAATATAAAGTGCTACTTCAAGATCAATCCTCAAATTACGTTTAAGGGTACGGTCCAGCCAGCTCTGATCTTCGTTTGATGAGACCGCTTCTGCCGTCATAGAATCTCCCTCACTGTAAATCGACGAAATATAATAATCCTTCTACAGATAATAACCTTACGATGCATAGAGCGACTCTGCTTCAGGAATTGATGAGCCGGTGCAGTAATTTGACCTCTTCCCCCTTCAATTCCCTCCACTCTCCTGGTTTGAGAGCACCAATTTCAAGACCTGCAAAACGGATTCTTACTAATCTCTTCACACTCAAGCCAAGTTTTTTCGCAGTTTCACGGATCTGCCGTTTGTGACCTTCGGTGAGGATCACATGCACCCAGGGCTCCTTCGAATTTTCAACCCACACCTCTGCTGGTCGCGTCCGATAACTATCTTCCAATACCACACCCCGTCGCCATGCATTTAATTGCGTCTGGTCTGGTTTCTTGTTCAGGAGAACACGATATTCCTTCTCATGTTGATAGCGGGGATGGGTTAATCGATTTGTAAGTTCTCCGTCATCGGTCATCAAGATCAATCCTTCGCTTTCTAGATCGAGCCGGCCAACTGGGAATATACGACGATCCACTTGGACTAAATCGCTTACGGTTGCCCGACCGCCTTGTGATCGAAGACTAGAAAGAACGCCTCGTGGTTTATTAAGTAGGATGTATAAAAATCCAGATTTAAGGTGGATAATTTCGCCATCGACACGAATCTCCACTTCATCTGGGTTAACCCTCATTCCAAGAATAGCCTTGCTGCCGTTCACGGACACCCGGCCATCCCGGATTAGCTCATCAGACTTTCTGCGGGATGCCACGCCTGCCTGAGCCAGGACCTTTTGCAGCCGAATTTCCTTATCCACTTGCATCATCCTCAGGATCAGCGCCAGGGGATCTATTCACATCCAACTCGCCTACTTCACTCTCGAGGTTAAGCGGTGGGAGCTCCGCAGTGGAAGCTAAGCCAAAATGGTTGAGAAAATCAGAGGTTGTAGCATAGATAAACGGTCGGCCTGGACCATCTGTCCTTCCAACCTCGTCGATTAGCCCATGCCTCAGAAGTGTCCTTATGACGCTGTCAGAGTTAACCCCTCGTACTGCGTCGATTTGCGGTCGGGTTACAGGTTCCTGATATGCGATGATCGCCAGGACTTCTAATGCAGCTCGACTCAAACGAGAGGTCTCTTCTAAGTCGAGAAAGCGTTGGACATCTTCGGATATTTCCGGAGCAGTGATAAGCTGAACATTTCGGGATGCACGTTGAAGGCGAATTCCCCGGTTGACGAATAATCTATCGAGATCTTCCAGTGATTTTTCGACCTCACGCACAGAAGAATTTAATGCATTCGCGATCTGAGCGATCGAGATCAACTCAGGTGATACAAAAAGCAACGCCTCGATCCTTGCGGTAAGGTCGAGGGCAGAACCCTTAGGGTTCGCTTCTTTCTCCTGCGTGCTATAATCGGCCGCGATTTCCGCATCCGAGGATGAATGATTTGAATCACTCACAAAGACTTACCTATCGTCCACTCGCGTTTGCTTCCATTCTGGCCAGTCTATTTCTTGCTACTCTCGCTTGCCAGATAGATGTTGGAGGTCCTGAACCGCCTTTTCCACCAAGCCCTGCCGACGACCAGGCTGCCAATGAAGTTACAAATTTGTGGCAATCTGCATTAGAAAGTGCGCTTGACTCTGGCGAGGTCATGCTCATCCTCGATGAAAGCCAACTCAATGCCTTTTTCGTCCAGAGGCTTGCCGCAGAAGATTCTCCCTTACAAGAGCCGCAGGTCTTTCTCAGGCAGAACGCCATCCAGGTCTACGGGTACATTATCCAGGGAATTTTTCGGGCAAATATCCACCTCTCCATATCGCCAATACTCGATCAAGAGGGTAGAATCACATTTGAACTTACAGTAGCTTCCGTCGGTCCGATTCCCGTTCCAGAAGCGATCAAAAATACGATTTCCGCCATTCTCACAGAGGCTTTCACCGGAACATTAGGTTCGTTTGCTACAGGGATACGTGTTTCATCTCTTGTTATCAACGATGGGCAACTTGCGATCGTTGGCGAACTCCGTTAGGCTGGCGGAGAGTGATTATACCAGTCGCCTTTTTCAACGACAATGAGCCGAAAACTTTGTAGTCAATTTGTACTTCTCACCACGTCACTTATCTTGATCCTGAGTTCTTGCGCTCGACCGCAGGCAACCGCAGGAATGATTCAAGTTCTCATCCATTTAGACGATTCTGTCAAAACGATTGAAGTACCTTCTGGCGCAAGCGTTCAGCAGGCACTTGACTCTGCTGGTGTGATCCTTGGTTCCCTAGATCGAGTGAACCCTCCGGGCTACACCGTTCTTTCAGATGGCGCAGATATCGATATTACACGAGTGCTCGAGAGCTTCGAGATCGAGGAAATAATCATCCCTTTCGATCGCCAAACAGTCCGCAATGAAGCCTTGCCAGAGGGCGAGACACGCCTTCTACAACCGGGTCAAAACGGCTTACAAGAAATCACATATCGGATATTAATCGAAGCAGATGTAGAAATCTCCAGGTCACCGGTCAAGAATGTAATTATTACTGAACCAGTGCCTGAGATTATCATGCTCGGCACTCAAAGCACGCATTCGCCGGTCGCGATTGACGGCAGTCTGGTGTATATCACGAGTGGGAATGTATGGGTCGTCGAAGGCAGCAGTGGCAGCCGGCGCCCGCTCGTCGTTACCGGCGATCTGGATGGACGTATCCTCAAGATCTCCCCCGATGGACAATGGCTGCTATTTACACGCGAAACTCCCGAGGAGGATACGATAAACGGACTCTGGGTTGCGTCAATGAATGATTCTGAGTTTGAAATGGTCGACTTGGGTGTCCGTAACATCATCCATTTCGCAGACTGGGTGCCTCAAAAACCTTCTTTCACCGTTACCTATTCAACTTCTGAGCCCAGCCCTGCTTCGCCCGGCTGGCAGGCAAATAATGACCTGATGACGATTACATTTACAAGTGCGGGTCGTGCCCTCCGACCCCACACAATTATTGAAGCCAATGCTGGAGGCCAGTACGGTTGGTGGGGAACGAACTATGTCTGGGGCTACGACAGCGACCATTTGGCATATGTTCGGGCAGACAGCTATGGTCTTGTAGACCTTGAGAAAGAGGAGCTTGTCCCGCTGCAAGAAGTCATCCCCTTTCAAACACTTGGAGACTGGGCTTGGGTTCCGGGACTCGTCTGGGGAAGAGACAATCAGACGATTTATTTTGTAGCGCATGATGAGCCTCTTGGCTTAGAAAGCCCCCAGGCGTCTCCCGCCTTCAATATTGAAGCTCGCACAATGGGGGGCAATCTGAAGCTTACACTTGCGGATCGAACTGGGATGTTTGCTTACCCAACTGTTTCTGAGATTCTTAATTCACACACCGCCGAGATCTCGTACCGCGTAGCTTTCTTGCAGGCCATCACGCCGCTGGAGAGTCAAGAGAGCACATACCGTATAGCGGTTATGGATCGCGATGGCAGCAATTTACGCTTCTTGTTCCCACCACCCGGCGATCCCGGACTGGAACCATCTCTTCCCGGTCCGGTTTGGTCGCCCGCTGGGGATCGAATTGCCGTAATCTATAGAGGAGATCTCTGGATTGTTGATGTCGATACCGGGATTGGCCAGCAATTGACCGCTGATGGTCAGACGCAGATCTTGGATTGGGCACCCTGAGGGTGCATGATTCTGGACCGAGACAAATGCCACATCTAAATCATGCAAGGAGGCGGCTTTGAGAATTCTAATTACTGGGGGCGCAGGCTTCGTCGGATCACATCTCTGCGACCGTCTTTTAGCAGATAGTCACGAAGTTGTCGTTGTTGACAACCTCGTTACAGGGGACATCGCCAATATCAGCCATCTCGCTGGTCATGATGATTTCTCATTCATTAAATACGATGTATCCAACTTCATCTTCATTCCAGGGAAGGTCGATGCCGTGATGCACCTGGCTTCTCCTGCGAGCCCAAATCCCAACTCTCCTTATGGCTATCCGCAATTGCCCATTCAGACTCTCAAGGTTGGGTCTTTGGGAACGCACAATGCGCTTGGCGTTGCCCGTGCTCATGGTGCCGCCTTCCTCCTCGCTTCCACGTCCGAGATTTACGGTGACCCTCAGGAGCACCCGCAGAAGGAGAGCTATTGGGGACACGTAGATATCGTTGGGCCACGATCTGTATACGACGAAGCAAAGCGCTTTGCAGAATCGATCACGATGGCCTACCACCGGTACCACGATCTCGATACGCACATCGCCCGCATCTTC
This sequence comes from Anaerolineales bacterium, assembly GCA_034430395.1. GTDB lineage: Bacteria > Chloroflexota > Anaerolineae > Anaerolineales > E44-bin32 > E44-bin32. The sequence continues at coordinate 47,823 of DAOUEQ010000090.1, forward strand.
AATACCTTTGGCCCCCGCATGCGTTTGGATGACGGACGGGCAATTCCCAATTTCATCGTACAGGCGCTTAAGGGAGACCCTCTCACCATCTACGGCGATGGTTCACAAACTCGCAGCTTCTGCTATATCGATGATCTGGTTGAAGGTCTTTATCTGCTACTGCAATCGGAAGAGAATTACCCTGTCAACCTGGGAAACCCGCAGGAAATGTCGATCCTGGTACTCGCAGAAGAAATCAACCGCATCATCGGCAACAAAGCCGGCATTCGGAACGTTCCCGACGGCCGCGCTCCCTCCGACCCCCAACAGCGTCAACCGGATATCACCCGCGCTAAGACACTCTTGAACTGGGAACCAAAAGTCGATCTTGAAACAGGTCTTAAACACACAATTGAGGATTTCGAGAAACGCTTATGAGCGGTGTCTCACCACGCACACGACGTGAAATCAACCGCTTTATTAAATTTTCCGTCGTTGGCATCATCGGTGCGGTTGTTGATTTTGGATCATTTAATCTGCTTGCCAACGTGTTCGGGGTTGCCAGCGTTGTGGCCAGCGTAATTTCATTCACGGCAGCCATCACCAGTAACTTCCTCTGGAATCGCTACTGGACTTACCCCGATTCGAGATCAAAACCGGTCAGCCAACAGGTCATCCAATTCTCATTGGTCAACCTGGTTGGCCTCGTCATCCGCACCCCGATTTTTGCCTTCTCAGAAGGACCCATGATCCTTTTATCAGAGAATCTCCTCCCACTCGCCCAATCGATCTTACCTGAGAGCGTTGCTTCTCTCACGTTTCTCAACGCAACAGTCCTTGGACGCAATCTTGCTTTAGCCCTGGCCGTGATCGTCGTGCTTTTTTGGAACTTCTTTATTAACCGCATCTGGACATACTCCGACGCTGAATGAACCTGTCATGCTCACAACGTTGGAGGGAAATTCCCCAATGTGTATAATCAGTAGTGAAGATGATTGCCGTGTCTATCAGATTTTAAGAGTTATACACAATCGCACATTCATTTTTCATGATCCATCGCCATTGGTATGGAAAGTGCACAAACAATATTGGAGAAGTTGATGGCGAGTGATTCTAGAAAGAAACCCATACCAATTTACACAACCCAGGGGGACTGGTCTGCTCTGCTTGTATTTCCCCATATATACACCTCCATTGGTGAGTGGATTGGATGGGTATCCCCTGACCGAAACGTATTCGATGTAGATGGCGTCTTCGTCGGTTGGCTATCAGATGAGCCTCGGATACTCAGAAGGCGCATCGTAGAAGGAAAACTCCTTCGGCGGGAGGTTCCCCCTAACCCCGGTCGGATCCGACCACCCGCTACCGTTCCCCTACCCCCGATGATGGCCGAACTCCCTTTTGAAATCATCGATGTGCTCGAAGAAGAACCTCACCGCCTGCACACCACGGATACCGGTGAATTCAAGGAAGATATGGATTGAGCGACCCACTGAAAGCTCCTCCTGAATTAAAAACTGTTCAATCCTCACGGGTAACGCTAAGCCAATTGATGCTACCAGTCCAGGCTAACCTTCATGGTGATGTGCACGGCGGCTGGATCATGAAGCTCGTCGATGAAGCCGGCGCGCTCTCTGCCATGCGACATGCACAATGCCGTGTCGTTACCATCGCCATCGATCAGATGGCCTTTCACAAACCTATTCGAATAGGTGATCTGGTGATCTTGAATGCAGAGGTGACCTATGTCGGGCACACATCCATGGAAACCAGAGTTCAGGTCCTTGCTGAAAATCCCATAAGTGGAGAGAGAACCTATACCAACAATGCCTATCTGGTTTACGTCGCCCTGGACGAACAGGGGAATCCCACACCGGTTCCCAAGCTCATCGCCGAAACCGACGCTGAAAAAAAGCGAATGATAGATGGTGAGGCGCGGCAGGCGTACCGGCTCTCTCAATGGAAGAACTCCGAGAAGCAGCCGTGACAAGGAAGATTGAAACGCTCACCGATCTCCTGACTCAAGCAGGGGCGAAACGATTCCTCGAGACTCCGCCACCAGAGGATATGGGACTGGCGGAACACCTTCCCTTCCCCTTCATGGCGATTGTCGCCCAACAGGAAATGAAATTAGCGCTGCTGCTGGCGCTTATTAATCCGAATATTGGTGGCGTACTGCTTGTTGGTCCTCGTGGGACAGCTAAGACGACTGCGGTCAGAAGCTTGTCAGCTTTACTCCCTGAAGTTTCAAGGAGTCTATGCCCATACGGCTGTCTTCCAGAAGACATCATTTCGGGTGGTATGGATGCGGTATGCGCGGATTGCGCCCGACGCTATGGCGAGGGCGATCCACTCACCTACATGGATCGTGTACGCTTAATAGAACTTCCTCTAAACGCTCGACTTGAGGACGTTGTTGGTGGGATCGATGAACGTGCTGCTGTGCAAAAACGCCTGCGCCTAAACCGCGGTATTCTCGCTCGAGCGGATAAAAATATCTTATTTGTCGACGAAGTAAATTTACTCGATGATGACCTTGTTAACGCCGTCCTTGACGCTTCGGCACAGGGAATCTACACACTCCATCGCGGAACGCTCAGTGCCACCTACCGCGCTCGATTTGTATTAATCGGGTCGATGAATCCAGAAGAGGGTCGCCTGCGTCCACAGATCCTCGATCGTTTCGGCTTGCGCGTGGTTGTACGTGGTTTAGATGATCCCGAAGAACGCTTAGAGGCATATCGCCGTTCCATCGCACACCGCAGTAATCCCCGCCAAGTGATCGCTGATTACGACGATGTCTTAATGCAGGTCCGCGAGGAACTACAATCTGCAAGGGTAACTCTTCCAAATGTTGAACTTACGAAAGATGCCCAAGAGTTCGGGCTTAATCTTATCGATGATCTTGGGATCCATTCGCTTCGAGCTGAGATTACCCTCTTTGAAGCGGCTCGAACTCATGCCGTGGCAGACGGACGGGAAAAGGCAGAACCTGATGATGTGGAGAAAGTCGCCGAGATGGCGCTGCGCTTGCGCAGATCCGACTTCATCGATGACTACCTTTCTGCTCAAATCGATGAGGAGAAAGAGATAAGCCGTTTACTTTCCAGACACTCGAAAACCGGTCAGTCGAAGGGGAAAAATACAAAGCGGTCAAAACAAAAATCGAAGAAACCGTAATCCCTTAATCCATGGAATCAAAACGGGCCGGGATTGCCGGCCCGATTAAATAGTCTTTACCGATGATCTGGACTTACCTCATTTTCTCATCGATGTATGCAACTGCTTCCCCAACGGTGGTAATCTTCTGCGCATCCTCGTCGGAGATTTCACCACCGAATTTCTCTTCGAAGGCCATGATTAACTCAACCAAATCCAGAGAGTCGGCTTCGAGATCCTCACGAAATTTCGCCTCGGGTAAAATCTTCCCAGCGTCCACACCCAAGAGCTCGATAATGATATTCCTGACATCGTCAATTGTTTCCGCCATAGTTCGCCTCCTTATATGCCATTGTGGTCTGTTAGATTGTAATCGAGGCACTGATGTAGTTGCAAGTTGACATGTGCCTCAGACACTTGCTATGATGGCATTCTCAATGCATGGAACACCTGTCTATGAGTAAAGTTACGCCCACCTCAACCAGAAAATCGGATCACATCCTCATTAATCTTAACGAGGAAGTTCAGTCCAGTTTGAATACCGGTCTTGAGCGCTACCATTTTGTTCACAACGCAATCCCCGAGATTAATCTTTCGGAGATCGATTTACATACGACATTCATGGCGAAATCCCTAAACGCACCCCTGTTGATTTCCTCAATGACCGGAGGGGCAAAACAAGCTGATAAAATTAATATTTCTCTTGCGGAGGCTGCGCAGGAAAAAGGGATAGCGATGGGAGTAGGCTCCCAACGCGCTGTGATCGAAGAACCTGCACTCGCAGCAGGGATGAATCTACGACGATACGCCCCCAATATCCTCCTCTTCGCGAATCTCGGTGCAGTTCAATTAAATTACGGGTACGGCATCACTGAATGTAAACGAGCAGTCGAGATGCTCGAGGCGGACGCCCTCATACTGCACCTGAACCCACTGCAGGAAGCCCTGCAACCGGAGGGAGACACTTGTTTCGCTGGTCTTCTTGAGAGGATCAGCGAGATATGCGTAGAGTTGCCGGTGCCCGTCATCGTCAAAGAAGTTGGATGGGGACTTTCAAAAGAGGCTGCAGTTTGCTTGGTGGAAACAGGCGTAGCAGCGATCGATGTCGCCGGGGCTGGTGGAACTTCGTGGTCGCAAGTCGAGATGCACCGCGCAAAGTCATCAGAGAGGGCTGCAGTCGCAGCCGCATTTATCGACTGGGGAATTCCTACAGCCGATGCGATTATTGATGTTCGTCAAGCGCTTCCAGATATTCCATTAATCGCTTCAGGTGGACTGAGAAGCGGGATCGATGTCGCAAAGTGTCTTGCGCTTGGCGCCGACCTCGGCGGTATGGCTGGGCCGCTGCTCAAGGCAGCGACCATATCCACCGAGGCAGTTATTGCCCATATCGATCAGATCGTAGCCCAGATTCAAGTAAGCATGTTTGCTACTGGTTCAGCTGATATCCCAGCTCTACGTTCTGCCAGACTGTGGAAGGAACCGAGCGCGTGAATTCCAAACCAGGTGTGTACATCGAGGCAATGCAAGCCAGGATCGAAGATCATCTAAAAGCCTCGCTCTCCAACCTGGAAGCTGAAAGCACGGATCTCCTCGTTCAAATGATAAGCCACCATCTTGGTTGGGTAAAACCTGAAGCCAGCCGAGGAAAACGCCTGCGCCCTTTGTTATCACTTCTATCCTGCGACGCCGCTGGCGGCCATTGGCAATCTGCCCTTCCCGCTGCCAGCGCAATCGAGTGTATTCATAACTTCTCCCTCATACATGACGATATCGAAGATAGAAGTGAAACACGTAGAGGGCGTGAGACGTTGTGGAACCGCTGGGGTATCGCGCAAGCGACAAATACCGGCGATGCGTTATTCGCATTAGCCCATCTTCTGACATACGAATTGGAGGGGCAAGGACACGACTCGGCGACCATTCTCGCGATCCAGAAACAGCTTGACAAGGCATGCCTGCATTTAACAATCGGTCAGCATCTTGATCTGAAATTCGAAGAGACTGACGGGGTAACTGAGGTTGATTATCTGGAGATGATCGAAGGAAAGACAGCAGCGCTGATTGCTGCGAGTTGCGAAATTGGCGCTCTCGCTGCCCATAGCGAACCTTCTAAAGTCGCTCTTTTTCAGCAGTTCGGTCATGATCTAGGGATGTCCTTTCAGATATATGATGATTTGCTGGGGATTTGGGGGACACCAGATGTGACAGGAAAACCCAGCGGCGACGATTTGCGCGTTCGCAAGAAGACCTTACCGATCATCTTCGCAATAAACCATTCGGATGATTTCCGGGGATTATGGGTTTCCCATGAAATCGACGATAATCGGATATCAAGGATGATAACCTCTCTCAATCGATGCGGAGCGCGAGAGTACGCCGAGGAGGCGACCCAGCGTTGGACAGAATCAGCGCTCGAAGCCCTCAGCATAAGTGAGCCCACCGAACCGGCCGCGTCGGAGCTGGCACACCTTGCGCAGAAGCTTTTGAGCCGAGAGTACTAAATCCAGCTGAGTCAGGCAAAACCTTACACAGTGCTTACAACTAGGCCGATTTTGCATCGTTATCAATTGCGGCGCATGCCTCTCATGCTATAATCCGAAACACATAAATTATGCCAAGAACAACGCGTCAGCTCGGGGAAAACGAACAAAGCGAGGGCGACGGCCTAGATCGTTTACAACCGGGCACTACACTCGAAGATCGATACCTTATCCTGGGCATGCTGGGTGCCGGCGGAATGAGTTCCGTGTACAAAGGGCGCGATCTTCATTTCCCTAACGTGACTAAGCTTGTCGCAATAAAAGAGATGGTGAACCTCATCGCCGATCAGTCGATGCATGAGATGGTCGTGAAAAATTTTGAACGTGAGGCCGATCTGCTCGCGACCCTCTCTCACCCAGCAGCTCCCGCAATCTACGACAACTTCTCCCATAAGAAACGGTCCTACCTAGTGATGGAATTCATCGATGGCGATGATCTCGAAGCGATCCTCGCCGAAACCACCGACTTCCTGCCTGAGGATAGAGTCATTGGTTGGGCGATCGAACTCTGCGATGTCCTCTCATATTTACACAACATCCAGCCCGAACCGATCATCTTTCGGGACATTAAACCTTCAAACGTAATGATCGATCACCACAGCCACGTACGTTTGATCGATTTTGGCATCGCCCGCAACTTTCAACCCGGCGAAAAAGGGACGATGATCGGCACCGAGGGATACTCACCGCCAGAGCAGTACCGCGGTGAGGCTTCTCCAGCTGGTGACGTTTACGCCCTCGGAGCAACACTGCACCACCTTCTCACTAAACGAGATCCTCGTATTGAAGCGCCTTTTTCTTTCGCCGAGAGACCGGTTCGGTCGATCAATCCCCTTGTATCACCTGAAGTAGAGACCGTGATCTCCACCGCCCTCTCCTATGATCCCAAGGATCGTTATCCATCCGCTATGATCATGAAGGAAGCCTTGATCTCAGCCGCAAAACGCACTGGATTGCTAAGCCAACCCAGTATCGCCGCGGTGATCGCTCATAGCGATAAGATCGAGGAGTTATGGTCTTTCTCGTGCGAGGACGAAATTCGCGGCTCCCCTCTAGTCTACGAGAATACCGTCTATCTAGGCTGCTATGACAACAATCTTTATGCCTTAGATAAGCAGACAGGCGAATTCCAATGGAAATATGCCACGGAGGGCGGCATCACAGGAAAACCCGCAGCCGAGGATGGAGTGATCTTCATTGGCTCCGAGGATGGTCGTCTCTATGGGCTAACCGCAAATCGAGGTAGTCTGGTCTGGACGTATTACGCTGAAGGCCCGATCCGCTCCTCTCCTACTCTATCCGAAGGGCATATATTTATCGGCTCCGACGACAGACGGCTTCATGTGGTAAACCAGGTGAATGGCCGCCGTGCATGGCGCGTTGAAGCAAATGATGCGATCTGGTCCACACCATTTGTGCAGAACGAACTCGTTTATTTCGGTTGTGAGAGCGGCGATTTTTATTGCTATGACTTTAAAGGGGAGCTGAAATGGAGGAAGAAAGCGAAGAGAGGTATCACCTCCTCTGCAATCATCGTTGATGGAGTTGTCTACTATGGATCTCGGGATTGGACCATGTACGCTATTGATTCAGAAAACGGCTGGCAGATTTGGCGTTTTCGAATGCGGGGAGCAACGATCTCATCCCCAACCTACTCCGATGGCATGCTTTATATAGGTTGCGGGGATAATCAGATTTACTGTGTTGATGCAAAGCATGCACGCGAGGTTTGGCGTTACGAGACGGATCACCAAGTTACCGGCTCACCTGTTGCACATGATGGATCCATCTATTGCGGATCAGTCGACGGTTCCGTATATTGCCTGGACTACAAGACAGGCCGGCTCCGCTGGCGTTTTCATTCAGAAGGTCCAATCACAGGAACACCCTTTATCTCCGATAACGTTATCTATATTGGCTCAACTGATCACAAAATGTACGCTCTAGTCGCGTAGGTAACTTCATAGGAACATTAAAGAGATATCAATACATGCCGATTAAAACTTTTTTTTCCCGCATCTTTAGACCACCTCCCTCTCAGACCGGAGCTGGCACTCAATTGACAGGTGGAGAGTCTGCAGGTAGTCGCGCCTATAATTCTGCTCCCAACGATCGAATCATCATCGGCGCAAGTCAGTCACCTGGCCTCGAGCGAAGTCATAATGAGGATGCACAACTGGTTATCAAAGGGGATTCTGCTGGGGCTGAGCCGCTTCCTGAGTTCGGCTTGTTCATGGTCGCTGACGGGATGGGAGGACATCGAGCCGGAGAGGTCGCCAGCAACGTTTCCATCCGCTCTGTTGCTCGAAAATTGATGGAAGAGACGGTCCTTCATCTGCTCGATTTGGATAACTCCACCGAGATGCTTCCGCTGCAGGACCTCCTGCATGCTGCTTTAGAAGAAGCGAACTCAGCGGTTGTGGAGCAAGTGCCCGGCGGCGGAACGACAATGACCGCGGCATTACTGCTAGGGTCACAATTGACGATCGGGCATGTTGGTGACAGCCGCGCCTACTCCATCAATAATGGTCAAATTGAAATCCTGACCAGGGACCATTCGCTGGTTGAACGACTCAAGGAACTCGGTCAACTCACTGCTGAGGAAGCCGAATCGCATCCCCAACGTAATGTTCTGTACCGTGCGATCGGTCAGGGGGCTAACCTTGAAATTGATGTTTTCACCACCGCCGCACCAAAGGGCGGGCATCTGCTTATCTGCTCGGATGGTCTTTGGGGCGTTGTACCCGATCTCCAAATAAAGCATGTCGTGAACGATGCACCTCATCCACAAATCGCCTGCGAGCAACTCGTCCAAGCCGCGAACCTCGCCGGTGGGCCTGATAACATCTCCGTTGTTATCGTTCGATTTCCATCTGATTAGAGGAACTAGGTGCCAGTAGAGAAGGATTACTATACTCTCCTCAAAGTGCCAAGGAATGCGACATCGGAACAAATCCGCCACGCCTTTCGCGAAGCCGCCCACCAGCTCCACCCCGATAAGAACATCCAGCTTGGTGAGACGGAGCTATTCCTTGATGTAAGTAAGGCATATGAAACTCTCATCGACCCCGATCTGCGCGCAGCTTATGATAAAGAATTAGCGGCTGCAGATATCGCCTTCGCCGCGGCTTCGCCATTTCACTGCAACATCCTCAACAGTCGAAATTGCTTGCTTGAAATTGATGAGCCACAAGTTCACTACATCCTTCTTGATATTTTCCCTTCGAAAGATTTACCGGAGATCCGGCCTCCCATTAACCTCAGCATCGTGATCGACCGTTCAACCTCGATGGGCGGCAAGCGGATGGACAAGGTACGATCTGCGGTATTGGCGATCCTTCAAGATCTACAACCAGAGGACAACACTTCCATTACCGCTTTCAGCGATCGCGCTGAAGTTATTGTTACGCCAGATCAGGCAAAAAACCTTGCGACCGCCCGAGCTCGATTGAGCCTCATGCAAGCTGATGGCGGCACAGAGATCGCCCAGGGCTTGACAGCTGGCTTGGACGAGATCCACCAAACATTCTCAAAAGAGGGCGTCAACCATCTAATCCTTCTCACGGATGGCAGAACATATGGGGATGAGGAGCTATGTCTTGAGCTTGCGGATCAAGCCGCAGCGACAGGCATTACCATCAACTGCGTTGGTATTGGCTCCGATTGGAGTGATCGCCTGCTAGACGAAATCGCAAGTCGAACAGGCGGACATGTCATTTTTCTAAACACCCCACGGGCTGTAGCAGATTTGCTGCATTCAATCTATGACAACTTGAGCCAGATCGTGGCTAAAAATTTACGAATCGACGGAGCGATGGGTCAGCAAGTTGATCTGCGTTCAGCTTATCGTCTCCTTCCGGAGCCAATGCCGTTCGGTGACAGCTTTCCAATGACACTTGGTAATCTTCCGAGGCAAGGTTCAGTCCGCCTTCTGATCGAGCTTGTTATCCATCCTCTTGCGGGCGCAGTCGAGATCACGCTTGCTCACCTCAACCTCAGCGGGGATCTGGTGGGTGTAGATATCGAGACAAAGACACTGCCCTTAGATATCAGCTTACCGGTCACGAGCGAAGCCGACCCCAAACCACCACCAAAGGAGATTGCCACCGCATTGAATATGCTCGCTTTATGCAAAATGCAGGAAAAAGCGCGCCACGAGGTCGAACTCGGTCAAGCCGCACAGGCTGCGAGGAGATTGGAGAACCTCGCCACACAACTTCTCGCGGCAGGAGAACGCGATCTCGCAAAAGCCGCACTTCATGAGGCAGTTCAACTCTCCCGCTCCCGGCGTTTCTCGACAGAAGGCGAAAAAACGTTAAAATACGGTACGCGAGCTTTACTATTACTTCCACCTTCGAGTGAATCATGATCGAATGCCCATCCTGTAATCACCGTGAATTCGTCGGCACTCTTTTCTGCAGCGAGTGCGGCACTCGGCTAGTCCACGCTTCCCCAATCCCGACGATGTCAATATCACCCGACAAAATCAGCAAGGAGGCAAACGCGACCAAACCATCTCCTCCAGCCGGACCCGACCTCTCGACCGGTTCACTGTTAGGAGTGCGGGTTGTTTCTTCGGGTGACGTCATCTCCCTACTTGGGCGGGACAATTTCACACTTGGACGATCAATTGAAGGCCAGGCAGTTATTCCAGATGTCGACCTTGCAAAATACGATGCCTTTGATCAAGGCATCTCCAGAATGCACGCCGAACTGAGAATCGAGGAAGATGGAGTATTCGTGGTTGATCTGGACAGCGCGAATGGGACAATCGTGAACGGTAAACGCGTCAAGGGACAAGAGACTGCGCCAATTCATCATGGTGATATTATCCAGCTGGGCCGCTTAAGGCTGCAGATTATCTCGCAACAGACAAAAGGGTCAAGGTAGCGCCTATGGCTTATACAGTTTTGCTCCATATATCCGGTGAAGAAGCGGTTCTTGGTGAGATCGAAGATTTACCAGGGCCGCAAGACACATCGCTAGCGGTAAATAATCCCCGACGCAAGGATGACAAAGATTTGCCCTTCTTGCACGAGACTGTCACAAGTGTCGTGTGGCCAATGCATCGGATCTTTTTCATAGAGATCCTCCCCACCAAAGAAGACGAAGACCTCATCGGTTTCGTTCGGGAATAGAATGACGGATTCCTCACCCCGCCGACGCAAGATCCTTGTTGTCGACGATGAACCGCGGATGATTCACTTCATCCGTTTGAATCTTGAGCATGATGGCTTCGAAGTCTACGAAGCTACTTCGGGGACTCAGGCGCTCGACCAGATGCGAGATCTATTGCCAGACCTGATTCTCCTAGATGTTATGATGCCGGACCTTGATGGATTCGAAACGCTGCGGCTAATTCGGGATATCTCCACTGTGCCTGTTATTATGCTTACCGCTAAGGGCGAGGAGGAAGACCGGGTGCGAGGGTTAGAGCTTGGCGCCGATGACTACATGACCAAACCTTTCAGCCCGCGTGAATTGGTAAGTCGTGTGCGAGCCGTTTTACGCCGCACCGAAATGGCCGGGCAGCCCATTCACGATGTTATCCAGGTAGATAGCCAGCTTAAGATCGACTTCGACCGGCGTGAGATTTGGGTAAACGATGAGCTTGTTAAACTCCGCCCAACAGAATATCGCCTTCTATACCATCTTGTGAAGAATGCAGGATGGGTTGTCCCTCATGAGCAGCTGCTTGCCAAAGTCTGGGGATATGAATACCGCGACGAAACGCACTACCTCCGTCTGTATATCAATTATTTACGGCAGAAGCTCGAACAAGACCCATCGAACCCCAAATACATCATCACCGAACGGGGAGTAGGCTACCGATTTGTTGATTACAAGCGCGACCTGGCTAATAGTAAGGACTCCTGATGCCTTCCCTCCCTGAGTCGCTTCGATATCGATTCTGAACATTGGATACAAATGCACTCATCCCTTTCAGGCACTGCATTGGTCATCGCTCTTGCCTTTCCTAAAATCGATCTGAAAGTCCATTTTTGACGGATCCTTCCGCAAGTCTTCGCCTGGGAGATTAGCAAATAGCTCCTTGTCCAACGAGGTCTCCTCGATTAGAATCTGGATAATTATTAGCTGAATTAGAAAGGAAGACAATTGACTCGTCAACGCATACTCCTTGTAGACGATCATGAAGTTGTTCGTGTAGGCTTGAAAGCATTGCTTGAGAAACATCCTGGCTTCGAGGTAGTCGCTGAAGCAGTTGGTCCTCGTGATGCAATCGAAAAAACCAAATCATATAAGCCGGATGTCGTTGTGATGGATATTCGCTTGAAGGGTGGCTCTGGTATCGAAGCCTGTCAGGACATCACAGAAAACCACCCTAACACAAAAGTCATCATGCTCACATCCTATGCTGAGGATGAGATGCTCTTCTCAGCTATCCGCGCAGGGGCTGCTGGGTATGTTTTAAAGCAGATTGGTGGAAGCGATCTTGTTCGAGCGATCGAGGCGATTGGAAGAGGTGAAGCCCTACTTGATCCAGCCGTCACTCAGAGAGTGTTCCAGGAAGTCCGGAAAGCAGCGCGTGAAGAGGAAGCCTCGGCATTTGCAGAACTCACCCAGCAAGAGATGCATGTACTGCAGCTTGTTTCTGAAGGAAGAACAAACCGTCAAATCGCTGAGATGCTCTTTCTTGGAGAGGGAACTGTTCGCAATTACGTCAGCAGCATCCTTTCAAAGCTAAATGTCCGCAATCGAGCGGAAGCTGCAGCCTATGCTGTTGAGCATAATCTGAAAGACTACCTTTAATCCCTCCTTTTTTATAAGAAAGGACCTCATCCAGATCGGAGGGTCGACTAAGTCCAGGGCCACCTTGATCCACATGATGATAAGCCAAGAGTTCCACATCTAAAGGGCACCATTGTGCACTTTTTCGTTTTCATGATGGATCAAACGGTGTCAGACAGAAAATGGTTGGTGATGATACGAATCTGTTATCCATCATCTTCTATAGTTGAAGAAGAACGCGAATAAGTCAGCTTCCTTCCGTATTTGGAAAATAATTTGATTTTTGAACGAGGCGGTTGGCCTAGTGGGAGGATTTGGCGGTAGGCCGCAGATACTTTTACTGAGGGTGATCTGGAAATGCTGCCTTTGTTATTCCGAATTTTCAGGTGAAGAACGTGGTATACACGTGCCAAACATGGCTACACGAACCTATTCGGTTTGCCCTTCTACAATTCCTGTGATTGGTTTCTTTAATGACTCGTCCCTTGAGGGCGATCCCAACCCGAAGGCTCGAAATTGTGTACCGCTTCATAAGTAAGCCCATCAATCCAATCTTTGACACTTTCTTCGAGCTGCGTGAGAATCGCCATTCTCCCGGCAATTGCAGTTACTTTATTCCCCGCTTCTATGCAAATTTCTTCGAGTAAGGCACTTTCCTCAATCTCCAAATTATAGGCAATCTCATTTACCTTATATCTCATCTCGTAGCCGCATATCTGCCTGAACGCTTCAGGGTCTTCCGCTGAGAGAAGCCTAGGCAAAGCGACGCCGAATTCTGCCATCGCATCAACGAGATTCTGACGTACATCTAACCCTTCTTTACCCAGACCAGCCTTTAACACTCGAATGACATCTAGAATCTCACGCAACACGCTGAGAGATGATGTTCCAGCTAGAATCAATTCTTCAAGAAGTTTGAAAAAGGGTTTAGGCTCTCCACGCTCGATACAATCAACGATGAGCGTCTCCGCTTCTAAGCGAACGTAAGTCCTTTCCGCGAAATTGATTAGCTCATCCAGAGGACCCTTCACACTGATCTCCTTCCTTCACCAGGTTCGTTTCCAGGGTGAAGGTGATAAAGGTAATCCCATGTGTAAATGCCGGCGTGGTGACCATCTCGCCAAACCAATTGAACAGCGTAGTTGCCTACTCGCTCGATTCCTTCCAAAATCGTCGCATTCTTATCGCGTAAAGTCAGCTCCAGCATATCTTCTTTCTCAGCGCCAAGATCTTCATCATGGCTTGCGCGGCAATCTGCACAAGGACAAGCTGCACGAAGCGTGCCGAAGGGATATTCGCTTTTATGACCATCCTCCCATTCTATCCGCAATGTCGATTCCTTACGGGAGGCTGAGACGCGCTTAGGTTTAATCATCACTTGTTCCGTCCTTAAACGGGCAAATATTAGCTCATGAACATTAACGGGGCAAATCGCCTTCTAATCGATAGCTCGCAAGTAGGTGCTGACGGCCCACCCCGTTTTTTCCAGGTTATAGGGGTTAACCAAGAACCACCATTCATAGCCATCTTTTTCCACGGGGCCATCCTGCAATTCAAACACTTCGCTCTCAACAGCCAAAGACACAATCTTGGAATCCAAACCTGTATTTTCACGCAACCGAAGCCCGTCCCCTTCCGTGCCAAAGACTTCGACGAGTCTCCCCTGCGAGAGTGAACCATCCACTGCCGGGGGAAATGTCGGTGTAGGGGTGTATGAAGGTGCGATAATTTCTGTCGGCGGTGGGACGGCAGTGTAAGCAGTTGGCGCGGCGATTAAAACTAATATTGGTGTAGCAGAGGACTTCACCGCATGAGCCTGACGAGTGAAATATCCGAGCACAATCAACCCTAACAAAGTGATTGTGCCCAACAAGACACCTAGTCCAGCCCATAGCCAGTTTGTTTTCACAAGTCCGAGGAAAGAAGGTCTGTTTTCCATTAGTGGAGCAGGAAAAAAGCCAGGGCAAGCATAAGATAAAGAGCCACCAATATTGCCCCCTCAAGCCAATTTGACTCGCCGTCTTCTGCCACGAGTACTGCAATTAAAACGCCTCCTATGAGCGCGATCAATTCAAACTCATTGAACACCAAGGTAAGCGGGTTCCCAAGCGCCAGACTGAGAAACACTAAAAAGGGGACGACGAAGAGAGCAATTTGCAGGCTTGAGCCAATGGCGATTTCCACGGATAAACCGATTCGGTCCTTCAGGGCAACACCAACGGCTACCATATGTTCTGCAACGTTACCGATAATCGGAACGATGATCACGCCCATGAAGAATTCGGAGAGCCCGTAACTTATGATAGCCACTTCCACATGTTTAACGAGGATCTCACTCAGCCAGACTACACCAATAGTAGAGATGAGCAGGACAATAATCCCAGTGCGTATCGACCATGACCGGCGATGCACAACCACTTCAACCGATGGACGCGTTAATGGGCCATCATCCAACCGGAAGCCATAGATTAATCCGAGGGCATAAAGCACAATCATCAGACCAGCTACACCAAGGCTGAGAATCTCCACGTCGAACTCATCAATAATCCCATGCCCGGATTGAGCGAAAAGTGAAGGAATCGCCAGTGCTGTAATAGCCAGGAGAAGTAAAAGACCATCGCTGCTCGCCTTTTCTCGATTGAATTTTTGTCTTCCGTTTTTTAATCCACCCAAGAGCATACTGAGGCCAAGAACGAGCAGGAGATTGCCAATAATCGATCCTGTAATCGAAGCTTTAACCAGTTCCAACAGCCCTTCGCGGATTGCCACGACGGTGATGATTAATTCCGCCGCATTGCCAAAGGTCGCGTTAAGCAATCCTCCCAGTCTCGGTCCTGCGTGCACAGCGATGGACTCTGTTGCCTCTCCTATTAGCCCGGCCACAGGGATCATCGCCAACGCGGAGGTAATGAGAACCCACACCGGTGAGGCACCGATCGTGTCTAAAATTACTGCGACCATTGTTAGTGGCAACAACAAATTCAAAGGATTCTCGAGAAGAGGTTTAATGTTTTTCAAAATCCATCCCTTATTTATCAGCTTTACTCGCAAATAGATTGGAGTTCACATCGCTCGGAACGAGAACTCTGAGGACTTTATTTTGAATACTGAACTCCAGGGGAGAGTCAAGAACCTTCGGTTCACCGTCAAACTGTAATGGCACCCCATTGTCCAATTCAAAGACCGCTTCACTGGCTCGAAAGTTGTATACCCCTTCTGCATCCACATGACGACCCATAAAAATCTGTGCGACCCGCATAAGGACATCACGAAGTTTACCGCTTTCAATAAACCAGAAATCCAGCAAGCCATCGTCAACCTTTGCACCTGTTGCTAAGTCCACCAGCCCGCCAGCATATGCGGGAATATTGGAGGCTACGGCAACCAGGTAGCGCCCCTCAAATTCATCCTCATCTGTTCGAACCTTTAGATCCACTCCCTCCCACCCGATAGTATTCCACAAAGCCAGGGTTGCATAATGGACCGTGGCAAACGCCTTCTCCCAGCGCTCCCGCGGTTCGATGGCGTTGACAACATTCGCATCCAACCCGACACCCGCCCATAGCAGAAATACCTGACCATTACACTCTCCAACATCCACGAGACGGACATTTCCAGCGGCTAACCTCTCTGCCGCCTGCTCCAGTGCAAAGACGTGAATCCAATCAAGACGTGGCAGACCAAGTTCCTGCGCCCATACATTTGCAGTTCCAGCCGGTAGAACACCAAGAGCTGTTTCCGACCCCGCTAGAATGGATGCCGCTTGACCGATAGAGCCATCACCGCCGACTACAAATATCGCATCACAGCGTTGTGCGACAGCCTCCTTGGCGACATCGGTCAGCCCTTTCTTTTTTTCCCCTTCGACGATATGCGCATCCCAACCCGCAGCTGAGAGAACGCGCAGCACGCGCTCAAGAAGCGGTCTGGCGGGAAACCTGCCAGCAGCAGGGTTATAGAGTAGCCAGGCACATCGATTCGTCATAGATTTCCTCGGCACATTATAGCGCCGTTTTATATTCTCTCCTTCATTGCCGCGAATACTTGAACGGATTACAATCGAATGGTCATGCCCCTTTCTCATTTGGGTTGAAGGGTGAATGTTGGATGTGCCCTAATAAATGCCCATCCAGCTCAGGCAGGCGGGGCATCTGGAGAAGTTAACAACATGGCACAGGACCTATTGGGTGGACGGTACGAGTTGATTGAGAAAATCGGCTCAGGCGGTATGGCAGATATTTACCGTGTATTGGACCACCAACTCCAGCGTGAGGTTGCCGTGAAGATCTTACGCGATCCACTGGCCCAGGATGAATCGTTCCAAGAGAACTTCCTGCATGAAGCTCGCGCAGCTGCGAATCTCTCTCACCCCAATATTGTCACAGTTTTCGACTTCGGCCGAGACGATGGAACACTCTACATTGTGATGGAATACATCGCGGGTACTGATTTGAAGACTCTCATCCGCCGCAGGAAACACCTCACCCCGTTCGAAGCTGTAGAATTAATGAAAAAAATCTCTGCCGGAGTTGGCTATGCACACCGAGCAGGTCTCGTTCACTGTGATCTCAAACCACAAAATATCTTGGTTACACCCGACAATAAGGTGAAGATTACCGACTTCGGCGTCTCCCGTGCACTCGCGACGATCCAACCGGATGAACATTCAGACATTGTTTGGGGAAGCCCTCAGTACTTCTCTCCCGAGCAAGCCTCAGGGGGAGCGCCTTCGCCCGCGAGTGATGTTTATTCACTCGGAGCGATCCTCTATGAAATGATTACCGGCCAACCTCCCTTCGTGGCGGATAACACAGAAGATCTCGCCCTTCTTCACCTTTCCGCTGAGCCGATACCTCCTCGTTCTATTGAGTCCAGCATACCCGAAACCCTGCAGCAGATCGTCTTAAAAATCCTCGCGAAAGAACCATCCGCACGCTATCGCACCGCAGATCAACTTGGCCGAATCCTCACGAGTTTCAACTTGAGTGCGACACCCGGAGAAAGTTTAACGACAACTGGTGACTTGGACTTACCTAATCTCGCACCGGTTATGCCCACATCACTTCAAGATACAGCGATAACCTCGGAGATGGATTGGATCGTAGTGGCTCTCGGTTTATTAGCCTTTCTAACGATTGGCGGGTTAATCCCCCTCTGGCTGTGGGTATGCCTGCTTTACCCTTCCTGCCCAATTAATCCCGGGTAACTCAACATACTGGTCGACCCACATCGGGCGCGGTATAATTCGGACGAACATTCTATAAATTAGCAAATATGACCAAAGCAATCGATTTGCTTTGGGAGGTAAATGTGAATTCACCCCGAAGTAGAAACTCTCTAGTTCTTTTTATATTGTTACTATCAATCGTGGCGGTAATTTTCTACTCACGCAGCGATGCGATCAAACCTGAAAGACTGCCTTTCAACGAGGTCGCCGCAAAGATTCAATCCGGTGCAATCGTCCGTATTGTCGTCGATGAAAACGAACTGGAATTGATCTATGCGGACGGCACAAACGCCTTCTCTCGCAAGGAGCCTACAAAAACTACGGTTGAGCAATTAAAAGATCTGGGCGTTACCCAGTCCGCACTGACTCTCCCGAATTTATCGCTCGAGATCAAAGAACCCAGCGATCTGGGAACCATTATCAGCCTGATCACCTATATCCTTCCCGCACTACTTGTTGTGGGCTTGATTTGGCTCATGATGCGTCAGGCGCAAGGTACAAATAACCAGGCACTTTCCTTTGGGAAGAGTCGCGCACGCATGTTTACAGGCGACCAACCCACCGTAACTTTTGAAGACGTTGCCGGCATAGAAGAAGCGAAAGAGGATCTTGAGGAGATTGTCGAATTCCTTGAAGAGCCCGAAAAATTTATTTCGCTTGGCGCTCGCATTCCAAAAGGCGTGCTTTTGATCGGGGCTCCGGGGACGGGTAAAACGCTGCTTGCGAAGGCAGTATCAGGGGAAGCGGGTGTACCCTTCTTCTCCATTTCGGGCTCCGAGTTCGTCGAAATGTTTGTCGGCGTTGGCGCCAGTCGGGTGCGCGATCTTTTCGATCAAGCCAAGCGCCACTCACCCTGCATCGTTTTTGTCGATGAGATTGACGCTGTTGGCCGCCAGCGCGGAGCCGGTCTCGGCGGCAGCCATGATGAACGGGAGCAAACACTCAACCAGATGCTCGTTGAGATGGATGGCTTCGATACGGATACGAATGTGATCATCATGGCCGCTACGAATAGACCAGATATCCTCGATCCTGCTCTCCTTCGACCCGGCCGCTTCGACCGGCGTGTTATCCTCGACCAGCCAGATATGCGTGGACGTGAGGCTATCCTGAAAGTCCACTCGAGAGGTAAGCCCCTCGAGGAGGCTGTAGATCTCTCGACGATCGCTAAATCGACCCCAGGGTTTGTCGGCGCCGATCTTGAGAATCTCGTAAACGAAGCTGCAATCTTGTCCGCTCGTCGAGACAAAAAGACAATCGGGCAAGATGAGTTCGAAGAATCAATTGAGCGCGTTATCGCCGGTCCAGAGCGAAAGAGCCGTCTAATAAGCCAGGAAGAGAAATTAATCGTCGCCTACCACGAAGCGGGTCACGCAGTCGTGAGCCACGTTATCCCCGAATCAGATCCCGTTCATAAAGTAAGCATCATAGCTCGGGGAATGATGGGCGGCTTTACACTTGCCCTCCCCGAGGATGACCGGACCCTGATTTCCCGCAACAAGCTTCTCGCGGATATGGCTTATGCTCTCGGTGGTCGTGCGGCAGAGGAACTGGTCTTCAATGATATTACTTCGGGCGCATCGAGCGATCTCGAACGGGTGACGAAGATGGCACGATCTATGGTCACTCGGCTCGGGATGAGCGATGAGCTCGGACCGATG
Organism: Anaerolineales bacterium; assembly: GCA_034430395.1. GTDB lineage: Bacteria > Chloroflexota > Anaerolineae > Anaerolineales > E44-bin32 > E44-bin32. The sequence continues at coordinate 67,142 of DAOUEQ010000090.1, forward strand.
GTATACGGGCAAAAGGAAGAGTTGGTTTTCCTCGGTCGAGAGATCTCAGAACAGCGAGACTACTCTGAGAGTATCGCGGAGAAGATAGATGCTGAGGTTCGTACCTTGGTTCAAGAAGCATACGCTCGCGCTAAAAAGATCTTGACCGAATATCGAACCGCGCTCGATAACATCGCCCAATATCTCGTCGAAGAAGAAACCATCGATCGAGAGACTTTCGAGAAGATATTCGGCCAACCTGTCAAGGAGAAAAATAGCGGAACTCCTCTCCTCGCGGGTGCGTGAAATTGTTAATCCATACTACAACCAACGCCCGGGCAATAATTGCCCGGGCGTTTCGTATTCTGGTCTCCAACTGGAAACGTTTGTTTACTCTTCCGCCCCCTGCTTCTCGCGATCTTGACGCACGAGCTCCCGCCGTAGGACTTTCCCAACAGTTGTCTTGGGCAGTTCATCCCGGAATTCTACATGCGTGGGAACTTTAAAAGCAGCCATGTGCTCTTTGCACCACGCTTTTACTTCGTCGACAGTTAGCGTTTCTCCCGGCTTGAGAACCACCCACGCTTTTACGGTTTCTCCACGATAAGCATCGGGAATGCCTGCGACACCGACTTCGAGGACCTTGGGGTTCTCGGCGATGACCTCCTCCACTTCCCTGGGCCAAACCTGGTAACCGCTGGGTTTGATAAGCTCCTTCTTGCGATCCACGATAAAGAAATAGCCATCCTCGTCCATATAGGCGATATCGCCGGTGTAGAGCCAGCCGTCTCGTAATGCGTTTGCTGTCTCCGTAGGCATATTTAGATAGCCCTTCATTACTAGCGGACCCTTGATGACGAGTTCCCCAATCTCCCCCGTTTCAAGCACAGTAACCTCGTCATCCAGAGAGATGATGCGAGCATCCACGTCAGGTAAGGGGATGCCAATGGAGCCTTCTTTGCTCATGCCGAACACCGGGTTGCAGTGAGTCGCTGTCGGGGCTTCGGATAGACCATACCCTTCCACGAGCTTCCCCCCTGTCAGCTCTTCAAATGTGGTTTGCGTCTCCCTCATAAGCGGGGCGGATCCAGAGATACAAGCCCTGATCGAGCTTACATCTACCTTTCCCGCCTTTACATCAGGGTGATTGTTAATCGAATTGTACATTGCCGGAACACCGGGGTAAATCGAAGGCCGATACTTGGTAATAGATCCGAGGACATCATCCATGTCACGCGGGTTGGGGATCATCACCAAACTGGCCGCCGAAGCGATTCCGAAGCTCATCCCCGCAACCATGCCATACACATGGAACATCGGTATTGCCATCATGACTATTTCGCCACCTTCCTTTATATCGGGCAAAAAAGATTTAATCTGGAGTGTGTTCGCAACGAGGTTCCGATGAGATGCGATCGCAGCCTTGGACAACCCTGTCGTTCCACCGCTGTACTGGTATAGAGCATCATCTGTTGATTCGATTTTTATCTGCGGTCGGTCAGATGCTGAGTACTGCTTAAGGATGTCCTGCAGCCAATAATCCCCCTCGCTCAGTTCAACTCGATGACCGTCCTTTTTCTCCTTGGTCAGAGTGAACAGGAAGCGAAGCAACCCAGGTAGATATTCTTTAATATTCGTTACAATCAACTTCTTAATGGGGGTTTGCGGTTGAACCTCTTTGATCAAGGAGTAGAAGTTGCTCATGACGAGCATAATCTCCGTTCCCGAATCTTTCATTTGATGTTCAATCTCCCGCCCAGTGTAAAGAGGGTTCGTTGCGACGACAATACCGCCTGCTTTCAGTATCGCGTAGAATGCCATAACGAACTGAGGCGAGTTGGGCATGAAGATACCAACTGGTGTTCCCTTCTTCACGCCCATTGCAGCAAGTGCTCCAGCAAGACGATTAGTTAATTCGTCCATCTCTGAGTAAGTAATTATCGAGCCCTTGAATATCGTACAAGCCTGATCAGGGTATTTTTCTGCAGCATTTTCCAAAAACTGAGAGAGCGGCATATCTGGGTAATCAATGGACTTCGGGACATCTGATTCATAGTGCTTAAACCAGGGTCGCTCTTTCATGTCTGCATTCTCCTTTATGACTGGTTGGGCTAAGAAATCTACCTTCCTTTATACAATGGAATAAGCGTTATGCAAAGCGAGAGTGATATAATTCACCATCTTCTTCGTATCTAAACGGCGGAGAAATTGCATAAAATCCATCAATAAATCTTGGCTATGCGCAACAATATCCGGCGCACATCAATCCTAGATCCAGATTCTCCTCAGGAGGCATTACATCAATGAAACCGCTGAACGTACCCGGCAAAAAGGCAAAGGAACTCTTGGAACGAGACCATGCAGTAATATCCCAATCCTACTCAAGGACATACCCATTCGTAATGGACCATGGAAAAGGATCCGAAATCTGGGATGTTGATGGGAATCGCTTCATCGATTTCGCCTCTGGAATCGCTGTATGCTCAACCGGTCATAGCCACCCGAAAGTCGTTGAATCGGTCAAAACCCAGGTAGACAAGTTCATTCATATCTCTTCTGATTTCTACCATCAAGTGTGGGTAGAATTCTCTGAAAAAATAGCCTCGACCGCTCCATTTAAGGAACCCGCCAGAGTATTCCTGGGAAATTCCGGTACGGAAGCTGTTGAGGCTGCTATTAAACTCGCCCGATTTCATACAGGCCGGCAGCACTTCATAGGTTTTTTTGGCGCATTTCATGGTCGGACAATGGGATCACTGGCCTTCACATCCAGTAAGACACGTTATCGGGAAAATTTCAGCCCGATGATGAGCGGTGTGACCCACGTCCCATATCCAGACCCATACCGACCTATCCTCGTTCAATCTGAAGGCGAAGATTACGGCGAAGCTGTCGTGCGCTACATTGAAGAGGTCGTTTTCACCCGAACAGTTCCACCCCAAGAAACGGCTGCGATCCTGGTCGAGCCCATCCTTGGTGAAGGCGGGTACGTTGTCCCTCCCGCGGGGTTCTTCCCTGCTCTAAGGAGATTGTGTGACAAGCATGGCATACTCCTCATCGCCGATGAAGTCCAAACAGGTGTTGGCCGCACCGGGAAGTGGTGGGCGATCGAACATTGGGGGGTAGAGCCCGACATTGTTTGCTTCGCGAAAGGAATTGCATCGGGCATGCCGTTGGGCGGCATCCTCGCTCGAGCCAGCGTTATGGATTGGCCAATAGGAGCTCATGGGAATACCTACGGCGGCAACCCCGTCTCATGCAGCGCTGGTTTAGCGACTCTGGAGTTAATTGAAGGCGGCTTTATGAAAAACGCAGCGGAGGTTGGGGAATACACTTTGGATGCGCTTGCCGAAATCATGATGCGCCATTCATCCATTGGACAGGTGCGCGGTAAAGGCTTGATGATCGGAATTGAGTTTGTTAAGGACCGCGAGACCAAGGTGCCTGCGATAAATCTACGAGATCGTATTGTTGAAGAGGCATTCCATAACGGATTGATCACCCTGGCTAGCGGTAAGAACTCGATACGTATCGCCCCGCCCTTGAACATCTCCAAGGAGCTTATCAACGAAGGCCTCCAGAAGCTCGAAGAGGCAATTACATCCGCTGAAACTGGAGCGTAAAAGCGACAAATGCTTCCTGATTTCCGAATCCGCCAGCGCGATTATCTTCTAAGAATCAGCCGAGCGATCACCGAAGAGCTGGATCTAGATCGTGTTCTGGCTGAAATCGTGCGTTTCTCGGCTGAAATACTTGGCGGCAGCGCAGGCCTCATCGCATTGCGTGATGCGGGGGGGGATTGGCGGGTCGCCTCCACGTTTGGGATTAACCCGGATTTCATCCGCTATCTCGACCCACTCCTTACGGATATCCCAGACCACGGCGATCCTGCTCGCTTCGAACTTCCAGAAGTCAACCGACGCCTGCAGCGCATAACACAGGCAGCTTCGATGGGTCTGCTCACCGGCGTCGGATTGCCGATGAACGTAAAGGGGGAGACCGTCGGGGTTATCTTCGTCTTCAGGTCCTATCGCGGCCAGTTCTCGGCCGATGATCGTAAGCTCCTGAGTGCATTCGCCTCACAAGCGGCTATTGCTGTTCACAATGCGATGCTCTTCACTGAAATTGCTCAGCAGCACCATCATCTGGATGCCATCCTGGAGTCCGCCGCTGATGGCATTTTTATCCTCGACCCATCATACCGTTTCATCCGTTTCAATCGGGCTTGTTCGAGTTTAATGGGCTATGAGGCTGATAACGTTATCGGGAAACAACACAATGAGGTCATCCGCTGGCTCAACCGAGAACCCGGCATATCCCTCGATGACGCTGAGGCCGACGGTTGGCCTTTAAGCGCACAGGCGACACTCTACGTAGAGGGCGATCTGATAACAAAAATCGGTGGCGCTGTAAGCGTAGGCATTACCTACGCGCCTGCTTTCGATGAGACCGAGGAACTTATTAGTATCGTCGCCACCGTGCGCGATATTACGAAATTTCGCGAGGCAGAGGAATTAAAGAGCACATTTATCTCCATCATCAGCCATGAGTTACGCACTCCGGTGGCGCTTATTAAGGGCTATGTAGGCACACTCCGCAGAGAGGATGCACGCTGGGACTCCACCGTTGTGGAGGATAGCCTAGCAGTAATCGAGGAGGAAGCTGACCATCTTACTGGGTTGATCGACGACTTATTAGATGCCTCGCGCCTGCAGGCAGGCGCGCTTAAATTGAACCGGTCGCAAATCGCCCTTGATCACCTCGCGCAGCAAATGGCGGACCGCTTTACAACGCAATCAGACAAACATGATTTCAAGATTGATTTCCCTTCCGGTTTTCCCCTTGTATTCGCCGATGAGACTCGCTTGGTACAGGTGATGGGAAACTTACTCTCCAACGCAGTGAAATACTCTGCGGATGGGGGGAAAGTCACCATATCGGGGACAACAAAACGGAACGAAATTATCATTTGCGTGCAAGATGAAGGTCCGGGGATCGCCGTCGAAGATGTGCCCAGAATTTTTAATCTATTTTATCGCTCTAACGAAACCAGCCGGAAGATCAAGGGAGCAGGATTGGGACTCTTCCTCGCGAAAGCCGTAATCGAAGCCCACGAAGGTCGAATCTGGGTGGATGACCGCGTAAAGGATGGAGCACGCATCTGTTTCTCTTTACCTATACTGAAGGACACCGAGGCAAAAGAATAATATGGTATCAAACACCACTCAAATACTTTGTCCCAATTGTAGGGCACCTATTCAGGCACAGATCCAGCAATTAATCGACGTCGGGCAGAATCCGGGTGCAAAGGAACAGCTTCTTTCCGGATCGTTCAACCATGTCCAATGCGGCGTTTGCGGATTCAAAGGGGCTGTTGCAGTGCCAATCGTTTATCACGATCCGCAGCATGATCTTTTATTGACCTATGTCCCTATAGAAACGAGCATGCCGAAGAATGAGCAGGAACGTTTCATCGGTGCAATGATCAAGCGCGTGTCCGATCGGCTTCCTCCCGAAGAACGCAAGGGGTACCTCTTTCAACCGCAAGCCATTCTAACGATGCAAGGCTTGGTCGATCGAGTTTTGGAGGCAGAAGGTATTTCGAAGGAAGAAATCGACGCGCAGCGAGCCACCATGCGTCTCTTCGAGCAAGTGCTCACGCTGCCGGATGAACAAATCGAAGCCTTTGTTCAGGAACACGACGCCGAACTCGATGCGACATTTTTCCAGATTGCTGGTCTTGCGCTTCAATCAACAGGCGATAAGAAAGCAACAGAGGCAATGGGTGCCAGACTGGAGAAGATCATAAAGTTCAGCACCTTCGGGAAGAAACTTAAAGCTCAGGAAGAAGCCTTAAAAGAAGCGACGGAAAGCCTGCAAACGCTAGCTGAGAAGGGATTAACGCACGAGACGCTTCTCGATCTGTTGGTGGAAGCGCCAAATGAAAACCGTGTCGTAGCTTTGGTCAATCTCACCCGCCCCGCATTGGATTACAGTTTCTTCCAACTCATCACCGAAAGGATTGACCAGGCACAGGGCGAGGAGAAAGAACATCTTACTTCTTTGCGAAAGCAAATCCTCGAAATTGCAGAAGAGTTGGATAGGATTCAAGAGGCCCGAGCTGCGCAATCCGCTGCTCTCTTGAAGTCTCTGCTCGACGCAGACGATCTAGACCAAGCCCTACTGCAGGCCCTGCCGATGATCGACGATTTATTCCTGGGGGTACTTCGTGCTAATTTGCAGGATGCAGAAAAACGGCAGGATGAGGACCTCACTGCCCGTCTATCAGCGATCGAACAGCGTATTCGAACTCTCGCTCAAGAATCCATGCCTGAGGGTCTCAAACTCGCTCAACGTCTGCTGGAAATCGAGGATGAAGAAGAGGCGAGCAACCTGCTAGAGGAAAGTAAAAAGGCGATCGATAACGATCTGCTGAACGCTCTGGTCTCGACCATTCAACAGCTGGAAGCCGCGCAGGAGAATGAAGCCGCGGCTCGAACCCAGAAGATCTATAAACACGCGTTGAAACTATCAATGCAAGAAAAGATGAACCCATCTTGATGGGGCATACTTGATTGATGTGGGATCTTCCCAACAGAACAGCTACAGGCAAGTACGGAGTGGTGACATTAGCGTGAGTACATGACTCACCATATCTTTGTTAGTTCTTCACCTTCAATACATCAGCAAAGGATGAGACACAGGCGGCTTTGAGGCGCTTGGTTCACGATCTCGAATACCCTTATAACCATGTCTCCTCTGTGTTTAATGACGATCGTTACTCCCATGATATGGGGTCAGTTCGCTCAGCGTATTACTTCTTATGGTGTCGCGCAGCCCCTCACTTCTTACGAATCTGGCACACAAGCCCTTTTAGATAGTGGCCCTCCGGGAAGTAGACTCTAACTGGATGGTCGCTCGCCTGTGAAAGCCATCCAACGATGACCGCCTCAACCCCGGCGTCTAACGCAGCATCGGCGACAATCTTCTGGAAAAGTTGTGGGGGTACTCCACCCGAGCAGGAGAACGTAAGCAAATAACCACCTGCTCGCAGCAGTTTAAACGCCAGTAGATTCACATCCTTATATCCCCGCGCCGCCCGGTTCACCTGAGCCGATGTTGCCGCAAACTTCGGTGGATCTAAAATTACTGCATCGAAACTTCTTCCTTGGTCACGGAATATTCGCAGCACCTGAAACACATCTTCCGTAAGGAACTCCGCTCGTTCCCTTTGGAAACCATTTAAGTGGACATTTTCTTCAGCCAATCTCAACGCTGTTTTGGATTGATCCACAGCGGTAACCCGCTCTGCCCCTGCACCCAGGGCAGCAACGGTAAAACCGCCGCTATAGCAGAAGCAGTCGAGTACATCTCCGCCCCTTATCCATTTCGCCGTCGCCCCACGGTTCTCGCGCTGATCGAGGAAGAAGCCGGTCTTTTGCCCCTTACGAACATCCACGAGATAGCGCCGTTCACCTTCATGTATTTGGATTCGCTCGGGTGGTTCCTCCCCAACGAGCATTCCAGAGCGCTGCTGTAAACCTTCCAGTGCACGTACGTCGACGTCAGAGCGCTCATAAATCCCCTTAGATCCGCCATGAGAGAAAAGCGCTTCTACGATTTCGTCTTTCCAGCGTTCAACGCCAAAGGAGAGGAATTGGACTACACGGTAATCCCCATAGCGATCGACGATCAAGCCAGGGATGCCGTCTGACTCGCCATTCACTTCTCGATAGGCATTCGATGATTGGGGAATCCCAATCTCGTCTCGCGCCGAGATCGAATGAAATATTCGCTCCTGGATGAAATCTGCGTTGACTTCCTCTTCTCGGTTCCACGTCCAAATACGGATACGAATTTGTGATTGCGGAGAGTACGCTCCTCTAGCGAGCCACCGCCCATCCGCGGCATGGATCTCAACAACATCACCGGGATCCGGTTGCCCGGTCACGTTCTCGACAGCTCCTGAGAATATCCAAGGATGGCGGCGTAGGATCGCTTTTTCGCGACGGGGTTTCAATGTAACTTTCTTCATAATACTGTCAACATCCAGCAGGATATTTATGCAAGGAGTATTTCCTGACTAACAAGAAAAGGATGATTTCCAGTGCCTCTTAATCTCACTCAATTAACGCTTTTAATTGGGCTCCATCAATTACGGGCACCTTTAATTCCTGAGCGCGAGCAAGCTTCGAGCCGGGAGATTCTCCAGCGACGAGGTAATCCGTCTGCTTACTGATGCTTCCGGTGACCTTTCCTCCATGCGACTGTATTAGATCTTTTGCTTCTCTGCGTGTCAATGAAGGCAAGGTGCCTGTAAGAACAAAAGTAAGTCCTGCCAGGATCTGCCCAGTTCCCTCATCATCGGTTGTGGAAACCTCCGGCCACACTTCAGCCTCCCGTAATTTCTGAATGATGCTTCTGTTTGACGCTTGCGCAAACCAGTCGGTGATCGTCTTGGCCACCTTTGGTCCGATCCCCTCTACGCCTATAAGCTCATCTAAAACAGCCTCGGATAGTCGGTCCAGGTTTCTGAATTTGGTGGCTAACTCTCCAGCTGCTGCCTCACCAACATTGCGAATACCCAGGGCAGTCAGCAGGCGCGAAAGAGGTTGTGACCGTGAGGCTTGAATTGACTCGATGAGGTTTTGCGCTCTCTTGTCCGCAAAGCCTTCCAACCCGAAAAGAGCTTCCTCGTCCAGGCTGAAAAGGTCCGCCACGTCCTTGACGAGGTGGTTCTCAACCAGCATTTGTGCAACTTTAATCCCCAGACCTTCGATGTCCATCGCCCCACGAGAAGCGAAATGCTCGATATTTCGAACCAGTTGATCTGGGCATGCCGCATTGACGCAGTATATTGCGACTTCGCCTTCGATCCGCTCAAGAGTCTCCTTACAGGATGGACATTGTTCAGGAATTCGAAATGGAATTTCTTCCCCAGTCCGGGCTTCAACAACGGGCCCAATTACATAGGGGATGACATCACCAGCCCGCTTAATAAGCACACGATCATCTATGCGGATGTCCTTTTCATGGATGAAATCAAAATTGTGCAACGTCGCATGCCGGACCGTCACACCGCCGACCTCAACCGGTTCAAGAATAGCGAATGGAGTAACGACACCTGTCCGCCCGACGTTGAGACCGATATCAACCAGATGAGTAGTGACCACCTGAGCCGGGAATTTATATGCGATCGCACCGCGTGGGTCTTTACCGACCACCCCTAATTCCCTCGATAGTTGAAGATCATTCAATTTCACAACAATGCCATCGGCTTCGTAAGGGAGAGAATCGCGACGCTCGATCCAGTCCTGGTATCTGTCGAGGACTCCTTCAAGGTCAGACTCTAGCGCGATATCCGACGGGACCGGTAAACCCAGCGCATCTAGGTAGGCAAGGGCTTCCCACTGCTCTTGTGGCACCGTGCCGTCAGAATCCACGATGTCATAGCAGAGCAAGCGAATCGGACGGGAAGCAGTAAGACGCGGATCGAGTTGACGTAGCGCCCCGGATGCTGTGTTGCGCGGATTAACATATATACGCTGGCCAGCGGCATCAAGGTCGCGGTTAAGTTTCAGAAAATCCTCAAGATATATAATCGCCTCGCCGCGCACTACAAGTCGAGCCGGTGGCTTAGGACCGCTGGCGATAACTGGGATACGGAGTGGCAAACTGCGGACTGTCTTCAGATTGGCGGTGATATCCTCCCCGACCTCCCCATCCCCGCGAGTCGTTCCGAGGGTGAACACTCCATTCTCATAATGCAGCACCACGGTCAGCCCATCCAACTTCGGTTCGACGGTGAAATTTGCGTGGCGAACACGCTCGTCAAGTTTCGTGATCCGATCAAACCATGCTCGAACTTCGTCGTGACTATGAGCGCTGCTCAAACTTAGGATCGGTACTGGGTGCGACACCCGTGCAAATCCCTCGGCTGGTTCCCCACCGACGCGCTGAGTGGGCGAATCAGTCGTGATCAATTCGGGGTGCTCTGCTTCAAGCGTCTGAAGCTCTCTCATCAAGCGATCATACTCATGGTCGCTGATGAGAGGCGTGTTCAGCACATGATACTGATAATTGTGCTTCCGAATCTCACTCCGGAGGGTGATTATTCTTTTCTTGATATTTTCTTCAGCCATGCTTTTTGAGACGCTCTTACCTTACGTGAATTGAGGAGATGTCTGAGATGCAGTAATTTTACGGGATCACATCGGGCCACAGCGGCAGAAACATCATCCAATCTTCAGGATTGCTGCGGATGCATCCTTCGAGGATACTCGCCACACGTTGTGCAAGCGTGAGTGTATCCTGTTTAAGATTGCCTGTTATTTCCGGTCTGATGATTGGAGGAGCGGTAACCGAATATCTGCCATCCGCAGCTTTATTTACGATGGCAACGATCATGTGCGCCCCGGACCGGATGGCGAGCCGGGCATGACCAATCGGTAATTCGACTTTTCGGTTAAAAAAGGTCAATGGCGCTCCGCCAACATCTGGGCGATCTACCCCGGTAAGGACAAACCCATTGTTTGAAAGGCGATGGAATGCTTGGCGCAGAGATTCAAATGAGATCGGTGTAGCGTTAATCCCAAAACGCTCTCGTAGGACATTGTCAGATCTGTGACTCGCTTTAGATCGGGCGTATGAGAGTACCTGAATTGGGAAACCTCTCTTAGCCAGAAGTAAGAGAAACAAATTAAAACTACTTAAGTGCGCACCCGTGAACACGACACCATGACCGTTGCTCTGGGCTTCGAGCGCACTATCAATTATCGACTCATCCAGCTCGCACAGCGACTCGATATCATCCAAACCAGAAGCCATCATCCTGTACCAATCCACATAACCATACGCAGCATTCTGCAAGACCCTGCCGACTCCACTATCGAGTTCTGGTGACGAGTACGGGATCCCTTTCACGACGGCGAGGTTGCTCCGCACCGCCTTGTAAAGTGCACTGTCTCTCTTGACAGAAAGTCTCGCCACTATAAAGTCAGCTAAGCGGAAAGCCTGCTTGCGAGTTAATACTCGACCAAGAAACGCCCCAACCATCGGACCAAGCCGGCTGTTGATGAACTCATTGAGTGCCATCTAAATATGACTCTCCAAAGTTAATCATTGGTTTTTCTTCAACTCCCGAAACCTCTTATACGCCACCCAGACCATATCCAAAAATTTTACCGAATCATAAAATGGGTGAAAATAGCTCTTCTTATCAATTCCATAGATTGTATGCACGTCCACCCATCCGATCTCCAAACCCGCCGCTACAGCTTCGACGACAGCCTCCACCTCAAATTCAAATCCCGTTCGTCCCAGATCCACTGTCTCCAGCAATTTGCGCGTATAGAGACGGTATCCACATTGATTATCATCGATCTTGATCCCGAGAACTTTCGAGAGCATCCATGTTCCGATCCCATTACCGAAGGCGCGGTATAGAGGCATCTCCCGGAAATCACGGCGGCCGATGATTAAATCCCCTTCTCCACGTTCATAGGCTTCGATGAACCTAGGTGCTTCCGCGGGATCATGCTGTCCGTCCGCATCCAGGGTGAGCACCGCGTCGAAGCCTCTTTCCAACGCCCACGCGAATCCCGTAGACAGCGCCACACCCTTACCCATATTCTGTGGATGGACTACAACTTCAACACCCATTCCCCGGGCAACGGCTGCAGTGTCGTCGCTTGATCCGTCATCAACCACAAGAACGGACCAGGATTCGCGAAATGCTTCGATGATCGGTCTAATCCGAATTGCTTCATTCCAGGCTGGAATCAATACAAGAATATTCAATCTGCTCATCCGTTGAACCCGTATTCACCCTTATCCTTAACTCTCCGGGGACTTGATCAGGCAGAGAGCATGGCAGTCTCTTAGGACCCACTCGGTAAATGACAGCGTAAAATCATTTACACGTCAGGCACGCTTCTTTATTTAATTCTAGTCTAGCCATGCCAGAGGTCAAGCGGGTAGATCTTACAGAAATGTGATGTCTGTCAGGGGATAACTTGGCAACCAGTTGGTAGACTAATCAAGTGCGATTCATCTATTTGCATGTTAAACATGATTTGCTACACTACTATCACATCTTGGCTTTGGAGGTAAAAAAAGCATGGGTAAAGTCATTGGATATATTGCAGCCGCGATACTTATCTTCTTCGGCGTTCTTTTTGTTTGGGGTGCTTTCAGTGAAACCGGATCAGTGGGGTGGATCATAATTGGCGCTATCAGTATAGCCGGCGGACTCGGTTTAATCTGGCTCGCAGGACAGCAGGCAAAATCGGAATCGACTGAGTTGATCCAGAAGATTGAGCTCTCTGGCGATGTTAATCTTGAAACGCTTTCCTGTCAGAGCTGCGGCGGTGCGTTATCCCCCGACAACATCAAGATGGTCGCGGGTGCGCCTGTAGTCACATGTCCATATTGCAACTCTACCTACCAGCTTTCTGAAGAACCGAAGTGGTGACCCGAAG
>DAOUEQ010000091.1:0-3139 GCA_034430395.1 Anaerolineales bacterium
TTTTTTAGCCCGATAAAACTAGCTTCCCCGGACATGATGGTCGTATCCGTGAAACTTAACGCGAGCGTATTGAAAACTGGATACAAACCGAACACAAGAAACCCAAGTATGAACGGGGTAATAAAGAGATATCCATGTATATTCCATTTTGTGCTAGAATGTTTCATGGTGCCTCCCGATGAAAAGTGATGTGGGTCAATGATAATAACCACTGACCCACATCATACAACAATTGGATTAGCTAGTCAGCAGCAGGTGGATCAGGAATAAGCAGGTCAGGGAATTCATTCCTAACCGAATCCAACCACTGAGACCACATTTCCGCTTCAGATATCTCACCATTCAGGTAAGCATCGCGGACGCTCTCCAGAGCACGTTGAATGGCATCATCCGATCCTGTTAGCAGAGCACCGTTGACTTTTGGTGCCGCCTTTCCAAAGGCTTCGTAGTTGTTCTGTCCGCCCAACCACTCGGCCAGCGCGGAGCCGTCGAAAGTGGAGGTGATCTTATTGACCACGACCTGACTGGAGACGAAGTCGCCAGGTGCCTGGGCCTGATCCTCGGGAACTTCAGGATCAATCGCGGCCAGGTATTCATTGGTGTAGACCCCGGTAGCCCAGTTCGTCAGGTTCTCTTCATCCAGTGCGACAAAGGCGATGAACTCCTTGGCCAGATCCAGGTTCGGGCTATTTGCCATAGCGCCTACCCAGGTGCCACCCCACTGATAAGGCAGCGGACCGTCGATCAGAGCCCAGTCACCACCTGTATCACCGGAGTTGGGGATCAACACGTAGGGCAAGCCCCAGGTGGGCAAGAAGTAGCTGAAGATCTTCTTGGGCGTTCCATCAGCGTCAACAAGGGTGTCGCTCATGCCGGCAAACCAGCCCTCACTCCACTGGCCCGCCTGTGATTCGTAGCCTTCATCGCGCATCAGCTTGGCAAAATCAATGTAGGCCTCAACCATGGGATCGATGATCAGTGCATCATCTACTATCCAGGGCTGTGCACGATTCGCCAGGAAGGGGTTGAACAAAGCTGCCGAAGTGCCGACCATAAAGTAATCGCCGCCGGAGCATTCTTTGATGGTTGCTGCCGTTTCAACGAACGTATCTAAGTCAGCGACCATTTCCTGCACTGCGGCGGGATCATCGGTGCCGAGGCATTCTGTCGCGATGCTGCGGCGATAGAAGAAGCCGCCTGGGGTAGACTGGTAGGAGAAACCTTTTGCTACACCGTCATAGGTGCCTACCTGAACCACGGCCGGGAAGGTCTTCAGTTCTTCGGTCAGGGGCAGCAGGTCGTTCAGGTCCGCCAGGAAGTCGGCTTCAACCCACTCTTTCACGAAAGCGGCCTCTAAGGCAACCACGTCAGGGATGTCAGTAGTCCCCAATGCTGATTTCAGCTTGGTCTGGTATTCGCCATCCGTCATGGGGATCATGGTGTAGACGACATCCACGTTGGGGTGCTTACCCTCGAACGCAATCGCCATGGTGCGGATCTCGTTAGTGAAGGACCAAACGTTCAGCACCGTTTTCCCTGGAGCAGGTTCTTCCGCGGGCTCGGCGGGTTCGGCGGGAGCAGCTGGTTCTTCGGCGGGAGCAGCTGGTTCTTCAGCGGGAGCGCCTGCGCAGGCTCCGAGAAGAAGACTAGTAACAACCAGCAAACTCATGATCAATAGTAGTGACTTACGCATTTTCTCTTCTCCTTCATGATTTTGTATGGAGAGATCTCCGCGATTTGTGGCAGGTTATTCTTCTCTTATCTCAAGTCAAAAGAGAAAGCCTGCTTTTTCAACTTCAGTTGAACATCACCTCCTATCGATTTCGGAATTATTGTTTCAGCAGATTGAAAGCGGTGTTGTGGTTACGGTCCGATAACTAAATAATTCCTGTCACAGCTTGACAGGAACTGCGTTCAATTAATTTTGTTGGCATTTTGTAAATGTGTTCTTCAAGGGGCTCATCATTGACTAGCTTAACAAGCATCTGAATGGCCATGTAGCCCATGTCCTCCAGGGATTGATCTATAGTTGTCAGCCCTAGATATTTTGCTTCGGAGATGTTGTCAAATCCGATGATGGAACAATCTGCGGGAATCTGTACACCCAATTCATCGGCTGCCCGGAAAACTCCGATGGCGGTTTGGTCGTTGCCGGCAAAAATTGCAGTTGGCGGATTTTCATGCTGGAGCAATTTAAGCGTGCACCTATAACCAGCCTCCGTTGTAAAATCGCCGAGGGCTATCAGGTTGTCATCCGATTCGATACCAGCTTGAGAAAGCGCATCGTAGTAGCCCGCCAAGCGTCGTTGCCCACTCTCAATTTCCGGCCTGCCTGTGATGAAGGCAATCCGGCGATGCCCAAGACCTATTAGGTACTCCATCGCATCGATCGCACCCTGATAGTTGGTCGCTTGAACGTAAGGGTAATTGGGATTGTCCCAGTGAGGATCCACGGAGACGATCGGGGCATCCGAGACGAAATCGGCAGCCGCTGAGGCAACGATGACAAGACCGTCAGTGATGGAGTTGTTCAGGAGAGAAACATAGTGTTGTTCATGGGATGCCGCACCACTCTTTTTTACATCCCCGGTCGTGTAAACAAGTAAGTCAAAGGTTGACTCGGCAATGGCCCGGTTGATGCCCTTCATGATTTCAATCGAGTAGGGGAATCCGATATCCGGGACAACGAGCCCGATCAAATTCTTCTTACGGCTACGCATGCTGCGTGCAGCCAGATTGGAGGTGTACCCTAATTCATCGATGACGGCCAGGACGCGTGCCTGCGTGTCACTGGCAACATCATCCTTGGCGTTTAATACGCGTGAAACGGTCGACACAGATACACCCGCCGCCTCAGCTACATCAAATATGGTTACAGTTCGTTTGGATTCTTCCATTCCCGCGTTTCCGAGAAGGTTACCGAGAATGTTGCCGGTAACGTTACCGAAGCGTACCTATTCTTGCATATTCCGGGGTAAGAGTCAAGTATGTGTTCTTATCATGTCATTTGAAATTCAAAAGCGAACTGTTTTCATTTGAAAAGCGAACTCTATTCAGATGAAAGGCGAACACCCATACTGGCTACCTCAACTTTATCCAGGAGGTAGCCATGACACAGCTTCACAAACGATTCTCGGAC
>DAOUEQ010000092.1:0-5051 GCA_034430395.1 Anaerolineales bacterium
CGCTGGCTTGTTGATTTTCGGCCTGCCCATTGCCCTTGTGCTTCAGGGCATAAAAGCACCGATGTATCTCTTCATGAGCGCGGGTGGCGCACTGATTGGGATCGGTGGCATGCTGCTCGCCTTTTTGAAGTCCGGCAGACCCATCCTCTCCGCCGAGCGGATCTTTATGCTACTTCCTTGGATACTGCTTCTTATGAGCGCATCCTTCGTGCTCGGCTTGGGCGCATAAGCTTTGTCTCGCCTCGAACGTTTTAAGCCAGCCGCGGGTAAGCCGTGGCTTATCGTTACAGCCGGCATCATGTGGTCCGGTGTGGGTTTAATGCTCTGCAACCTGGCCTATGGTTGGTTGCTACCTGTAGCATTTCCTCAGGTTTTATGGATGACGTTTGCTGGTGTCTTACTCGCTTCGGCCATCTTCTACTTCGGTTTCAGCAAGCTCGCCAAGAAAAATATTCAGCGCATCACCGACATGGCTGGAGACAAAATCTGCCTGTTCGCCTTCCAGGAATGGACGAGCTATCCCCTCGTTGTCGTGATGATTGGGATGGGAATCTCACTCCGCAATTTTTTACCCATACCCAAACCCTATCTGGCGATCGCATATATCGGCATTGGCGGCGGTTTATTCCTATCAAGTTTGTATTACTACTTACACCTTCTGCAAGCCCGGCACCACGATAGTAACTATTACCGGATGTGAATTAAGCTAGTAGAGGACCTCAAAACCCTGTGAACTGTCTTCGACGATGGTTTTTAGGGAATGGAAGAAAAGAATTGTCGCCGGTTCTGTTCCACTTTACCGATTTAACGCCTATCTCAATGAGGATAAATTACCATGACTTCCCAACAGAATAAAAGTCTACGCATCACGGCCATCGTTCTCATGGGTCTCGCCGCTTCCATGAACATTCTCAGCGGCATTGGCACCGTATGCGCAGCATTCTTAACCAAGAACTTTCCATCGATGTGGGTTTTTTCCGATTACCAATGGCTGTATCGTTCGCTCATGATCATCACGATCATCATCGGAATTCTCTGTGCCTGGTCGGTCATGGGTCTTATCCGCGGCGGTAAAAACGCTTTCAGGAATGCCGTCATTCTTCTGGTTGTAGGCAGCATTGTCGCCGGCATCCAGTATTATTATTCTCTAGAAATACGGGGGAAGGCTACACCCGCAAATGTGAAATTCTTTAGCAACTTTGGTCCCCTGTTATTCTTCCTGGCCCTCAGGCTGCCGGGCATTCGCGATCGTGTCGACTTCTCCTACTCAGGAACAGGCTCTGTCCGTTCAGCGGCCGGCGGTCTTGCTGCGATCGTGGCAGGAATTCTTGTTATTACTACTTCGATCTGGGCCGGACCTTCGCATACATTTGATGGAGTGAACTTGGTCCATGTCCTGCGAATACCTCTTCTCGCCGGAGGCGCCACTTTATCAATGGGCGGCATCGCCCTTTTGCTGTGGACCGCGCTGGACATATCCTTCCCAAGGACGATTCAGCAATCTGTAGAGGACAAATAGCAATTGCGCTAGATTTAAAAAGCGCCCTGACAAGGTGATCCATATCTATAGATTAACCCCTGCCCGCTCTTGCCAACATTAAGCAGCAAAGGACAGGGGTTTGTTGTATTAAACCTAACTTTCGGAGACGAAATGTGGTCGCGTTCAATCAGCACTGGCGACCCAGGTCATCAGTGCGGAATATGCCATGGTATAGGGGACAAGACAGTCGGCTCAAACGTAAACATAAGGTTACCGTTACCGAAAAGGGGATTGGTCAAGCTGCTCCGAATAATCGAGCGGCATCTGCGTCGGAAATTCGGATAGTTCCCGTTAGCGCCAGGAAATGGCACAACTGGAATAGAATGCCAAATTGCATGTGAACGGTTAATCATTCTTGGCCGATTGCCCAACCCCCAGGTTAAATAGGCTCAGCAAAGCGAAGACCCCCGCAGCGAACAAACCAATCAGCGCTGGGCCAATTAATCCCATCTGCAGCGCGGCCAACGTGTTTCCAGCCACTGTGCTGGCATAGGAACCGGAGGCGAGCATCAGGAAGCTCTGATCGGATGCTTCCCACCTCTTATACGCCTGAAGCCCCGTCGCCCATTTATAAAGGATGAAGATGCTGAATGTTGTGACCAGCCAACCCAGATAATTCTGCAGCGGCACACCGAAATATACGCCGTCTACTTCCCAGACCCAATGTCCCATCTTCACCATAATTGGATCTAAAACCAGGTCCCAGGCCGTCATAACCACCGCGGCCAATGTAGCCACACGCAAGTTACGCCAAAGGTATTCTTCCGATCGGTACCCGATGATGCCCTCCGCGATCACGAGCGACGGATAACTTATCATGAACCACGCCATAGGGATTAAATAGGGAACCAGGCCGAGGAACAGCGGCCCAAGCTGCTCCGTGTAGTGATAGGGGCCATAGATCCACCCTGTGGCCACCCCGACACTCTCGAGAAGCAGGCTCACGGTGTAGGTCAACGTGAACAGAATGAATGTATTACGCCAGCCGATGTAGGTCAAAGCATGGGTGATGGCAAAAGCCGTAGCGATCAATGTGAGCCAAGGGATGCTGTGGCCGTGTACCGCCGGAAAGCCAAGCAACGGTCCGAGGCTGATGTATGCAGTAAATACAGCGTAGAGGACAAGCAAGCTGATCGCCGCAATTCGTAGGGGGCGCATTCTCAAACCGCACTTTCTTTAGCGTGTAAACCAGCCTAACTACGTCCGCTCACCAAACCAATCAGGCATGCTCCTCTTCGATCTCATCGAGCAGCGCCTCATCTTGCCGAAGGTTGCGAAAGCGCATGATGATGTTGACGATGTAAAGACCGATAGTTCCGAGGATTACGGCATAACCGGCGATCATATAATTCAAAGTGTCCGCTGGTCCTTCCTGAAAAATCATGGTTCTTACTCCTTCAATGTCCCCTGCTCAGCGTGGGGACACCCGGGTGGTTATTCGTTGGCTTCTGATTATCTCAGGCCGAGAGGGCACGCAGTTTGCGTTCCTCAATCTCCTCCATTTTTTGCTGCAGACGCAGGCGATTCCAGAGCAAGGTGATATAGATCAGCGTGAAGGTGAATAGGCTGAAGAAGAATGCCGCCCGCATATCCACGGTCATGTCGAAGGCTCCCGCCGCCGTGGGGTCGTTGCTCCCCACAACCACGGGGTGAATCGTGCGAAAGATGCGAATCGAGAGGAAAGTCAGGGGTACGCTGATGAAGCCCACGATGCTATACACTGCACCAAAGCGGGCGCGCCGGTCGCGGTCTTCAATCCCCTGCCTCAGCATCATGTAGGCTATGTAAATCAATTCCATGATTGTCGCTGTTACGAGGCGTGGATCCCAGGTCCACCATGTATTCCAAATCGGCCGAGCCCAGATCGAGCCGGTCACGATATTAATAAAGGTGAATACAACACCGATCTCCACCGACGCCATGGCGACCCGGTCCCAGCGCTGCCCGCCGCGAGCTAGATAAATCCCCCCAACGATAGCTGTGACGAGAAAGGCTAGCGCGCCCACCCATCCTGCGGCGACGTGAAAATAGAATACACGCTGTACATCGCCCATGATCGCCTCCTGAGGTGCCCAGAAGAGCACGATGTACAGGGCGGCGACGAATACCGCGCCGGTCAACCAATTCAACACTGGTAGAGCTTTAGGTCTGCGTTCCACGACACTCCTCCGCTGACTGTGTTTCACATTCCAATAATATAGATGAATAAATCCGTTCCAATATCAACCTATCCCACACATAGGCATGTTCCCTATTCTTCGACGACGAAATCAAAGACCATGAACGCAACCGCGATGAAAATCACATCGTAGGCGATCATTATATTTACCCAGGGCATGATTTCCGCAATCTCAAAACTCTGGAGGAAGCCATTGCTCGCCTTTACGGCTGCGAGCAGAAGCGGAATCAGCACCGGGAAAAGCAATATTGGCAGCAGCACGTCACGCGTCCGCGCCTGGACAGCCATCGATGCTAATAGCGTACCAACCGCAGTATAGCCAATCGATCCAAGAAGGATTACGAGGATCAAACCCGGTTGAAAGAGATTTACATTGTAGAGGACGGTGTACATCGGCAGGATGATCGCTTCGACGATAAGCATGAAGAACAAGTTGCCGATCGCCTTCCCAAAGAATATTGCGCTGCGATCCACCGGCGCAAGCAATAAACCGTCGAGACAGCCGCGGTCCTTCTCAATCGCCATCGAGCGGTTGAGTCCCAGCGTTCCTGCAAAAGCGAAGGTAACCCAAAGGACACCCGAGGTGACGGCCTCACGGGTGCGAATGTCCAACTCGAGGGCGAAGTTGAAGATCACGATCACCAGGGCAGCGAATACAAGCATCGCTCCAATTAATTCGCGGCTGCGGAATTCGGCAGCCAGATCTTTCCAGACGATGGCAGCAATCGAGCGCAGATACGCCCGCAGCGAACCATCCGCCCGGGACTCGATCTTCTGTTTCGTATAATCCGTCATAGGAGGTGTTTCAGACACGGGTCACCGACCGATAAAGTTCTGTGAGCTGCATGGGATCGAGAGCGTCTGTGCTCTCGGATGCAGCAAAGACACCTTTCGAGAGAATGTCCACTCGATCTGCGAGATCGGCGGCCCGGGAAATGTCGTGGGAGGTCATCACCACCGTTCGACCTGCGGTGGCGATCTCTCGTAGGACCCCATCGAGCATCGCCGCTGCCTCCTGATCGAGACCGGTATGCGGCTCATCGAAAAGCAAGATATCGGGCCGATGAAGGATTGCGCGGCCGATAGCTAGACGCTGCTGCATCCCGCGCGAGAATTCACGCACCAGATCCCGCCGGCGAGGATAGAGACCGACGAGATGCAGCACCTCACCCATCCGCTGATCGAGATCTTTGACGCCATACATCCAACTGTAAAAACGCAGGTTCTGCTCAGCGGAAAGATCGCCGTACAGTAAAGGTTGATGGGACACAACACCCAGCCGTCGTCGGACAGCCGCCGCCTCGACTGGCAAATGATGGCCCGCCACAATCA
>DAOUEQ010000093.1:0-67659 GCA_034430395.1 Anaerolineales bacterium
CAAAATCAAGCTGCAGCGGGGACGGCTTCGGGTGCCTGGTCATGTTTTCTGGCAAGATAGAAGGGGTCATAGATCTCACCGGTCTTCCATAGATGGTGAAGCAGAACGGCTAATTTCCGGGCGACACCAACCACGGCTCTCTTTTTAGCGTTCTTGCCTCCCCGTTCGGCCAGCTTCAAGCCCCAGCAGCGCAGGTCGCAATCGGGCCCAAATGGACCCAGGATGTATTGGGCGGAGGAGACGAGCAGGCGGCGAAGGTAGGGGTCTCCGGTCTTGGTGATTCGCAACTGCGGGTCTTGATCACCAGACTGATCTCTGCGAGGGACAAGTCCTATAGCTGGACCCACTTCCCGGCTCCTGCGGAAGCGATCGGGGTTTTCAAGGGTGAGGATGAAGGCCAGGGAAGTGAGTGGTCCCACGCCGCTGATACAACGGAGGAGCTTGGTCTCCGGGTAGCTTTCGCTGCAAAGATCTTCGTTCTTTCGGTCATAGGATTTGATCTGCTGGGTGAGGGAAGCGATGGTGTCGATGATGGGCGCCAGAGCAGGTCGAAAGGGCTCTGGGATGTCAGAGGCGACTTTATGAGCGAAGCTGTCTGCTGTGCAAGATGGCAAACGCGAGCCGGATGCTTTCACGATGTCGCGGGCATGGTTGATGAGTAAGGTGCGGCAACGGACGATGGCGTCACGTGATCGCAGTACGGCCAGGTCAGCTTGAGCCTGGGGCGACCGGTGGTGGATGGGGGAGAGCAGCTCAGGATCGAGGCGCGCCAATCGGGCGAGAGTCTCGGCGTCGGCGCGGTCATCCTTGCGGGGGTTGTGATAGATCGCTCGTAGTTTGCGGGCGTTGGCGACCAGAGCATCATGTCCCAGCTCCGTAAGCAAATGACTTGCCCAGCGGGAATGTGAACCGACCTCCATGGCAACCCGGCAGGGAGGGAGCAAGGAGAATCGCTGGTGGAAGGATGATTTGGAAGTGGGTAGGCGAGTTTCTTCGATCAGTTCACCCTCCTTATCGAGAATGGCGATGTAAGAGTACTTGTCTCCAAGGTCCAATCCTATAAAAAACATGCTAATCTTATTCATGGGTCGGTATCTCCTTTTCTGGCAGCTACGAAAGTAGACTGCGTCTAATTGGTGAGCCCATAATAAGGCATCACGTGATGGAGGTACCGGCCTTCTCATTCCAATCTCGCTGGAGCGGACCAGGGAAGCGCGGTAAATTCATATCGTCAGGTGCCACCCCTGGTCGCTCAGCTCGGAGCCGTTAGGCGGCGAATAAATTTGGAGGTATTGCTTTGAACAATCCAAATTGGGAAGTAATATTTTCTGAGCGTCGCGATATGTTCATTTGAGCTCTACGCTCAGTAGCAAATGGATTCGTAGAGGTCCATAGCAATCCCGTTGATGGATCCTTTATTATGGGATGGCAATTCGAAGAAGGATCGAGCCAAGCATCGTGATCTCGGCTAGCATTACAGGGGCGGACTAGGAACCGCCCCAACAAAACGCCAGGCAGCTTTCAACGCCGGGCTCAAAACCCCTGGTCGGTGACTGCTCAGAAATTGATCCATACGCATATTCCTGATTTCTTCAATTCTTGTGAAGGAACCCTTCTTTTATCTTGTCATAACCTTGTTGATGGAACGGGCAAACCTTGATGCATACCGAGCAGCCATGATTTTTCGCAAAATACGGAAAACATTTGCGATTATCAAGCACGGTCACCAGCCCGTTATCATGCATGATGGGTTGATCATAGAACGCATCCGGTGGGCAATCACGAATACAGCGTTTACAGGATTCACAAAAATCCAGCACCCAGGCGTGTTCATTGCCCTCGTACACTGGTAAGTTTTCAATTTCGGTAAACACGGCCGCTTGCCGGACCCGGGGACCAAACTCAGGGGTAATGACCAACCCGTTAATGCCGCGCCAACCCAACCCGGCGGCCTGGGCCATAGGTGGGTAGAGCGCCATTCCGCCCAGGGGGTGTCCGGCATGCGCAGCATAGCCGCGTTCTCTTAGCCAATCGGCAATCTTGTTGGAGATCTGCCCCAGCACATTATAGGTCTCGTGCACCATCACAGCCGTATCCGGGTTGGGCGCTAGGTCCATTCGAGCTTTGTCCATCTCCATGACCAGCACAATCGCCTGGGTGTAATGGATGGCCGTATCCTGAAAAACCCATTCCTGGGGGACAGTACAAAACCCAATTTCATCTGCGCCAACCAATCTTGCATAGCTGCGTAATTCACCCATTGTTACGGGGTCAATTATTTTCTTCCCGTTTTCAGGATTGCGATCAAGGTCACGGACCGATTTGCGGATATTGATCATGCTGCCGATCATTTGTGGCCCAGAAGTTGGGAAACCCGGTAAAGGTGGGTGATCGCCTTCCAGCTTGATACCCTCGCGGGGGATATGAAAGCGCACCGGAGAATTTTCTCCTCCCCGAAGCGCACCAGGACGGTTGATTACGCTGGCTTCCCAGGCATCCATTCTTTTCAGCTGGGGTTTTAGAACGCGATTTTTGAAGATTGTATAGAGGCGTGCCTTCATTGTCATCGTTCCACCACCGCTGCTAAATAGGTCTCAATCGCAGCCTTAAATTCAGCTGGTTTGTAATGATAGGGGGCCATTCCCCCCGCATAGACTACCCGCCCATCCAATCCAACGAGATATAAACGCGTCGGCCAGGCAGCGTAGGCTTTGTTAACTTGGTTATCCATCCCATCTACGAGAGTAGGAATAGCATACGCCAGAGCATTGATACAATCTCCGGCCACAGCGCGACGTTCATCCAGGTCTGTCGGATCGTAATAATCCATGGAAACCCTGGGGGCATATGCCAAAACAGGTTTTTTGGTCAACCGCAAACCCAGCCACCAGCCATCGATGGGGTGAGCCTCTTGAATATAGATATTTAAAAACTGCACCTGATCTCGATATTCATTGAAAATTTCCTGGAAACGCACGGTTCCCTTGACGTAGGGCGGTCAGGTGTAACTCCCAAAGATCAGCGCTACTGGCTTTTGGCCTCGATAATCAGACAGGGTAATTGTCTCGGTACCAGCGATGTTTTGCAGCGTGAAATCCGGTGCCATATCTCCAGCCCTGGGTGCTAATTGGTCCAGTCCCTTTTGCCGCTTCATCAGTTTTTTGCGGATTTTAAAAATTGAAATGCCGTCTTTTACTAGTCCTGGGATGATTGTCATTTAAATATCCTTAGATCAATTTTGTTGATTGGTCAGCTTCAAATTTCACCTTCAACTTCTCATAATCACCGTAACTGAACGGGCAATACTTGATACACAATGTGCAGCCATTATCGTTGGAAAACGGGTCGGCACATTTGGTGTGGTCGATAAAAGCCGGGCCGCCATCAGCGAGGGTTCTGGTTTCTTTATAAATCGCACCGACGGGGCATTTCTCCACACAAAGATTGCAGGTTTCACAATAATCTCTGATCCAGCCATGTGGATTTTCTTGGGAGTAGGGGAGATTCTCGATATCTGTGTAGACGGCTGCCAATCGGACGCGGGGGCCATTGTAACGAGTCATCAATAGCCCATTTTTCCCGGCCACGCCCAGACCAGCATCAATCGCCACGGGGATATAGTTCACATCCCCGCCGCCAGCTGGCCCGGCATGAGCGTTGAAACCGCGTCCCCGCAGCCACTCAGCCACTTTATTGACCGTTAACCCTACCTGGTAGTACGTCCGAAAGACCTCTTTGAACGACTCCATATTGGGTGCCCCCTTGATTTTGGCCTTATCCATTTCGATGGTAAATACCATTGCATTCCCGTACAAGATGCGGAACCCCCGAAAAATATAAAGAGGATTAACTTTGGTATATCCAATCTCCGCGACCCCTATACTTTTGGCGTAGGATTCCAATTCTGCCCGCGTTTCAGCGTCCATTGTCTTTTTTCCCGAATAAGGGTTGTTCTTGATGCTCTTGGCGCTGATATGCATTTCCCGCAATGTACCAATGAAATATTCTTTCAATCCTTTATAGCGCATCTGCTTCAGCCGGGACCGTACACTGCCATAATCCATGATCACCAGGGGGACAATGCGCGGTTCGCGGGCCTCTGGATGGCTAGAAACGGGTTTGTCTTGTTGGCGCAGGTAAGGTTCAATGGTAAAGAACCAAGGGGCTTTTTTAATTTTTTCGGATAATCTGATTTTGGGCATAGGTTAATCCTGGAATCGACTTTTCTGGAACTTCAAATCGGATTCGGTTGATCGGCTTCAAGGTTGGTTGCCACTGGAATGCGGAATTGCGGCGCTTTGGAATTTCCTTTGAATCGAGATCTTACCTTCTCATATCCGGCCACACTAAATGGGCAACCCGCCAGACAGATAGCACAGCCAAAATTCTGATTGAAATAATCCCGACAGGAAGCGTGGTCGATGCACTGCATCCCGCCATCGCCGCGCGGTTTGGGCTGCTGGAAAATCGCATTTCGAGGCACTTTGACATATTTGATATCTTTGGTGCCCGCAGCCCGCGCAATTTTTTCGAATTTACCGATAAATTCTGGGGGGGCTTCGGATCGTTTCGGTTGAAATTTGCCGTCATACAATTTCGAACTAGCCCGCATTTTAACCACCAAAGGCAGCATAACGGGGAGCACACCCATAAATTGCCGAGTCGACATATTCGCCATTGACATCTTTTCAGTGGGCAGTTCGGGGCTGTTGAATGGGGTACGGGGCTTTGATTCAGGCGCGGGTAAGACTAAAGATTGAAAATTCTCCAATTCTTTGTCGAACATTTCCAACATCGTGTCCAATGACGGACGGGTGCTGCTTCCCC
Organism: Anaerolineales bacterium; assembly: GCA_034430395.1. Taxonomy (GTDB): domain Bacteria; phylum Chloroflexota; class Anaerolineae; order Anaerolineales; family E44-bin32; genus E44-bin32. Next base: position 4,828 of record DAOUEQ010000093.1, read on the forward strand.
CATGAATTTTTCCGAAAAATTTAGTCGCGATTGACATCATTACACCAATTTTGTTACCGATATGGAACCGCTGTTTTATAGATAGCGAGCACTAACAAATAGTATAGCATGTGTCTTATTGTAAGTCAATGCTAACATATGGTAATATATTTTCGGTATTGTAAGTTGTTTACCTCTGGAGAATTAAATGCCGAAAATCATTAGAGACGAAGAAATTTATCAAGCAGTGATGCAAGTTGTCAGCGAGCGTGGTTATGCCGGGGCAACCACCAAACAGATGGCCGAGGCGGCCAATGTCAGCGAGGTTACCTTATTTCGCAAATATCATAACAAGCTGCAATTGATCAAGCAGGCCATAGCCGCGCTCGTTGCCCAAACCGATTTCGAAGCCGCTACGCAATACACCTGCGATATAACCGCCGATTTGTTGCGGGTGGTACAGGCTTATCAGGATTCGGCAGTTAAACATGGGCAACTGATTTTCATCATGCTTTCGGAATTACCACGTTATCCCGAACTGGTCGATCTGCTAGACATCCCCTTCGAGATTTATACCAGTATTGGAAATTTATTCGCCAAATATCAATCGGAAGGAATATTGCGGCAGGAGCATCCGCTTCATGCCGTGGCGGCACTATTGGGACCATTGATGTACTCAGCCATGTTGAGCGGCGCACTACCTGGGCATTCCATTCCCCCATTGAATTTAGAAAATCACGTTGCTGTATTTTTGGAGGGGCGTCGCGGTGAAAGGTAGGATGAATTGTGTGCAAATCTGTTAAATCAGGTAAAACAGGAGATAAAAACTGACAAGGTGAGAATACTATTCAATACATGAGAAATATAACCCCGCATGCAGTGGACGGGGCTAAGCCCCGAGGGCAAGCGGGGCGATTTTCATTTTTCGTTAGGAGTAAAAGTAGTGTTAGGGCTACCAACGCCCCACCACTGATGCCCCCGTTATCAAGCCCTCTAGGGGCTGACTCATTCGGATAGCCTCCGTCATCTTTATGTGCATCCGTGATTACTCTACGGTCACGCTCTTCGCGAGATTGCGAGGTTGGTCCACATCCGCACCTCGCAGCACCCCCGTGTAGTAAGCGAGTAATTGAAGCGGGATGATCGTCGTCACTGGACTTAGAAGCCAGGGCGTTTCTGGTACCCATAGCATATGATCCGCAATCTCTTGAAGCAATACATCTCCATCCGTGGCAACGGCAATGACAATTCCTCCCCGTGCTTTCGTCTGTTCAATCTGACTGAGCATTTTTTCATACCAAGGATCTTTTGGCGCAATTGCTATGACCGGCATATCCTCATCGATCAATGCAATCGGTCCATGCTTCATCTCGCCTGCCGGATAGGCTTCGGCGTGGATATAGGAAATCTCCTTGATCTTCAATGCCCCTTCGTAGGCGATGGGCATGTTAATGCCGCGACCAAGATAGAGACAATGTTCCGATTCCTTAAGTTCCCAAGCTACCTTCTCAATCGAATTCGCGCGATCTAAGCACTGACCAACGAGGTCAGGAATGCGCCGCAGATCTCGCACGAGCTCCAACCTACGCGTGCCATCAAGTGTTCCGCGCAGATCTCCTAGCAGGATTGCCAGCATGTAAAGGTCGATCAAAGGTGCAGTGAAGGCTTTCGTCGAGGCAACTCCGATCTCCGGCCCCGTCTGCATGCCGATATACCCGTCGGCTATGCGCATGGCTTGCGAACCGATCGAGTTCACAATGCTCCATAGCGTCGCGCCTCGCTCACGCCCCTCCTTCATCGCCGCCAGCGTATCAGCCGTCTCTCCCGATTGGCTGATGGCAAGCACCACTGTATTCTCGTCCACCAGCGGATCCTGATAGCGAAACTCTGATGCTATCTCCACCTGCACAGGGATGCGTGCAATGCGCTCTATAAGATGCCGGCCGACCATCCCGGCATGCGCGGCAGTGCCACATGCTGTGATGATGATTTTCTCAATTCGCTGAGCGAGCTCAGGCGTGAGATTGAGTTGATGTAGATTAACCTGACCTTCTTTGAAATCTACCCTGCCGGCAATTGTGTCGGTGGTCGAGCGAACCTGCTCAAAGATCTCCTTTAACATGAAGTGTTTGAACTCACCCTTCTCTGCCGAGACAGGATCCCAAGGCACACTTTGAATCTCAAGATCAACATCATCACCTGATAACGTCATGGTTCTAAACCCGCTCGCTGTCACGACCGCCATCTGCTCCGCCTCAAGGAAAACCATTTGGCGTGTATGCTCGAGGATCGCCGGGATATCAGAGGCAATGAACATTTCGTCTTCGCCAATTCCCAAAACGACTCCCCCAGCATTTCCCACTCGGGCGGCGACAATCTTATCCGGCTCATCCAGCGAGAGCAGAACGATCCCATGAGCTCCGTCCAAGTTTGAGATCGCTCTTCTTGCTGCCTCAGTCAAATCATGCCCATTTGCCAAATAACGTTCAACCAATAGGACGATGATTTCCGTATCGGTATCGGAGCGGAACGAAGCCCCCTCTGCGGTCAATTCTTCGCGGAGAGCAAGGAAGTTCTCAACGATGCCGTTATGGACGATCACAACTCGTCCTGACTCACCCACATGAGGGTGCGCATTTCGGGCGCTGGGTTCACCGTGGGTAGCCCAGCGTGTATGACCTATCCCAATCAAGCCATTAATCGGATCCTCCCTCAGGAGTTCACCAAGTTGGTTGAGTTTCCCTGCATCTCTCCGTATCTTTATCTCATCATCTTCAATCACGGCTATGCCCGCCGAGTCATAACCCCGATACTCTAACCGTTTCAACCCGTCATAGATGATTGGAGTCGCATCACGCGGGCCAACGTAGCCTACGATGCCACACATACAAAGCCTCCAGATTGTTAGTTATTAGCCAATTCCCACTCCCTTCAGCATTGCCTGACCCGTTACCGAGCCAGTATTAGCTGCAGGGTTATTGCTTCGTAAGGAAAGGTATGGGCGTGTGGTACACCCAGAGGGCATCCGCTGATCTTTCGATTTTCCCGGTCCGGAGGTTGGGAGCCTCCCGATCCTTCGGTTAGCCCTGCCCCGCGGCAGGGAACCCTCTTCCTCGTCACCCCGAATCATCGGGGCCTCGCGCTACCCTTTCCATCTGGTATTTATCTGCCATACACCTCTCAATCTAAATACGCGCTTCACCTAAGATTATACACAGTCCCTATCTGTTCTGGAATAGATCTTATTTTTTGGACTGGATGATTGAGTAAATACCCTTAAACTGCACCATCCCAAGGTTATTTGTAAAAGGACACCTGGATAACGGTGGCTATACGAACTCGATGGTCCGGGTCGTCGCCTTTGATAAATCGCTGTAAACACCACGATGAGCCTTTGGCAACATCTCAGCCAGGACATACATCGCTTCATCCGTCATGAGACGCAGTTCGTCAAGCTCTAATCGCTCATCCCCAGCTCTAAATCTGAAAGCTCGCCCTACCTTCACGGATGCGCCCGATCTTAACCAGCGCAGCGGATTGAACGTGGGAAAGCCTTTCGAGCCCGTGACAGCAACGGGGATGATGGGCGCTCCGCTCTTCACCCCAAGGTAGGCGATGCCCTCCTTACCTTGTTGGAGCGATGGATTGCGAGTCCCTTCGGGTGCCACAAGGATACATTCCCCCGCATTCAAAACCGCAAGCGCTTTACGTATCGCCTGCCGATCAAACTCCCGCCTACGAACCGGGATGACCTGCCACAGTTTTGCGCAGTATCCAAAGACAGGGTAACGATATACTTCGATTTTCGCCATTGGAACCACATTTCTGGGCAGCGAGCCGAGGACCACGGCTGGATCGATTAAGGCGATATGGTTTATCATCACAATCGCTGGACCCTCATCAGGGAAGTTCTCTAAACCCTTTACGCCTTCGTACTTCGCTAATATGCGAAAACCGATGTACTTAATCATCCAACGCAATTTCCACCGTATCTTCTCAAGCGCTTGATGATCGTATTCTTCCCTGATGGGCACCTGGTGTTCGCTTTGCACCGAGATCATCAATTTCCTCTCGCGTACAGGCCGTGATATGCGCTCGGAAGCAGATCCGCAATCGCATGCATTATCCTTTCCGTTTGAGCGCGCAATATCTCCTTCCTCTCAGCTGATCGCCAAGGAATCTCTGGTAGTTCAATGATCTCACCGACAGACATCATAAGTTGCGTTCGATGGAATTTCCGGATTGCGTCTGCAAGGACATCTGTCCCTGCGATCCCCACCGGCAAGATTTTAACCTTGGCCTTGGCAGCGATATAAGCTGCACCTGTGGAAGCCTGCTGCAAACCTGGTTTACGCGAACGTGTGCCTTCTGGGAAAATGAGAACTGGTTGCCCAGCCTCTAATCTCTCAACCATCGCATTTAGCAGTTGGCGATCAAACCGCCCGCGATGCACAGGGATCGTGCCATAAAGCCGCATGATCTGACTCTGAACCGGTCGGTCTAAGATTTCCACAGCGCCTGCCACCTCAATCGGCTGAGGCCAGAATGAGGCAATTAACGGAGGCTCGAAAATCGAAACATGGTTTGCGGCAATAACGTACGCCCCCTCTTCGGGTATGTTTTCAACGCCAGTGATCAGGACACGACTTAGCAGTCGGAATAAATTACGAAAGAAAACTCGAGACAAAGGTCGGAAAACCCGAGAATACCAGGGGAGGGAATAATCACGACCGGCTGCATATTCGCGCATACTATGCTTTCCTTATTTGAGTTGCATTTTCAGCGAGTGCTAGCGCCTTCTCAAATACTTCATTGATGGTCATCTTGGTCGAGTCGAGTATTACAGCATCAGCAGCAGGTCGCAGCGGTGCTAGTGTGCGAGTCGAATCGAGTCTGTCCCGCTCTCGCATCCCTTCGAGGATATCATCATACTCAACTGGACTTCCACGCTGCATGCATTCTTCATAGCGCCGATTTGCTCTGGCTTCAACGGAAGCATCCAAGTAGATTTTTAGTTCTGCCTCAGGTAGGACAACTGTCCCAATATCCCTGCCAACCATCACTACCGCACCCCGCAATCCTATCTCGCGTTGACGCCTGGTCATCGCCTCGCGCACTCCTGGGTACATTGATACTTGTGATACATTCTCTTCCACCGCTGGACTGCGAATCTCCCATGTCACATCCTCGTCATTCATGAGGACATCACACTGGCGACCGTCATCGATACTCGGTGGTTGGACATCAAGATCCAACTTATTTGCAGTCGCGGATACCGCAGCTTCATCCTCGATAGGGGTAGCGGATTTCAAGGCCGCCAAAGTAACCGCCCGGTACATCACACCAGTATCGAAGTAAAGATAACCCAAAGCAGAGGCGAGGTTTTGGGCAAGAGTCGATTTTCCGGAGGCGGCTGGTCCATCTATCGCGATCATCCTTGCTGTCAAACTTCAGACCTCCTCAACAACGCACATGCAAAATTCCGGTGAAATATCAGCCCCGCGCCGCGCAGCCCCCGCGGTCTTTGGGGGTGAAATCCTGCACACTTTCTGCGAGGTGCCATGATTCACTCCAGCAACCCAATCACACAAATTGGGAAGCAAATCGAGTAGTAATCCTGCTCACATCCAGGTGATGTGTCAGGTCGGATTTCCATTGATGATTTCCATCAACTTCGTGGATGTCTGACCACCTGGGCAAACATGCCTTGTGCCGCATACCGGGCAAATGAAACCTAAAAAGCTAGCCGCATAGAATACAACAATCACACTATAAATTAGCAGAAGAACTACACTTTGGTGGTACAGAAAATAGAGCGGCAAAACGATAATCCCCAAAAAGGCCGCAAAGGCCAAGGTAACAACAACGTTATAAATCCCCTCCGATCGTTTCGCTCCCTTAAACCAGCGGGCTATTTGACTCGATGGTAGGCAAAACCCGCCCACACACGGTGCAAACTTTCCTATATACGGACACTGAAAGTACACACAAACGTAGCTTTGAGCAATCGCCACGAGTACGAAAAGTGCGCAATAGACTATAAAAAAGGTAACGCTGACTTTCCATAGTAAAACGGCAATGCCAATATAAATCCCGATCATTGGTATTGTGAGTAATAGGTACAATGATTTTCTCTGATACGGCACGCAAATTTTATTCATACATTGCTTCTCTACTTTTTTGTGTCGTCTAACTTCCGGAAAGCAAACTCAGGATGGCGTGTGCCCAACCAACCCACCCTCATTACTCAAAATCTGATAACCCCACGTCCCCGAGAGTGGCAATGTCCATCCGCACCCAGATGATCCAACGTTCGAATTCAGTTGGCGCAGCGTGGAGGACCAACCACCGCAGGAAATTCGGTGGCAGACTTCCATCCCAGTCACGCCGCTCCTTCAACGCCATCTCCTGACCCATATAGTCGGTAAGTAGATTGGGTGCAAAATCCGATTCCAAAGCAAGAACAACCGGGGAGGGATCTACCAGAAAGTTGTATTCATCTCCCCCTCGATTATAAGCGCGCAGCGCCCACGCTAGAGCAGGGTTGATCTCAGATTGCACATCTACGGCGATCTCATCGGTCCGACCCGAGTGGGCGAGTGAGGCAGTATCGATTGTATCCGTGAGCAGCCGCATCCCATTCGTAGTTGCTTCTGGACGCCAGAGCTCCTCTGCCCCCATTGCGAGGGATGTGAAATTCAAGCGCCAGGCTGCAGATAGCGTGATCGCGGTCAGGACAAGGGTGGCCGTTATTCCAAGCGCATCGGTCACAACGCCCCAAGACCATCCCAAACCGAAGAATAAAAGCAGGCTAACCGCCATGATAATCAACGCGCTAAATACAAGCAGGATTAGCCCTGGGTCGGTCGGTGTGTACTCCAAGATATAACCATTTACGTAGCCGACAAGCGATATCCATGCCGAAGAGGTCAGCAACAGAAGCACACTGGTGAGGCCTACTAATTCAAGTCCGATACCACGCCGCGCGATTCGTTCAATCAAAATCAAGACGGTATAAGCCACCAGAAGTGTTAGAGGAAGAACCACCAAGATCAAATCCGCCGCGCCCCGCGCAGGATATACCAGACCGCTTAAAAGGCTACCTAATGCCCATAGACTTGCTGCCTGTCCAAGAGAATCTTTACGCCACCAGGCGAGAACTGCCCCAACGAGACCCATAACTACAAATAAGGGCTCATAAATCACGAGCATCACGACATAGGCAACTGCTGAATGTAGACCCGGTTGTGTCCAACCCTGCAACCATTTCGTAATGGACTCGCCCAACCCGGCTAGTCCGGTCCAATAGAGACCAACACCGGAGGCGACAAGGAGCATTACCGCTAGCGAAATCCATAGGCCCGATCTCACTGCAATCAAACGTTCAAATTCCTCAAATGGTTTCAGATACCGGAATGCGAGTAAACGTGACAAGCAAAAAGCGGCCAGCAGCCCGAACAAACCTTGGATAACCATTGGACCTGATGCAAACGCGAAGCCAAGCGCGCCAGCTGCGAGCAGGAGCCGAACTCGTTTATCGTTAGATGAGCCCGACGACCAGGCGAGGAACACGAATACCGCCAGACTGGCAGTCGTTAGAGCTGAGCCGCCGGCGGTTCTCGCGATTGTCCAACCGGACGTGGTGAGAGTCAGCATGAAGACTGCTATCAGTGAACGGGCTGTGCCAATTCGAGTTCGCAGGATCAAGGGGCTTAAAACCAGAATGATGCCAGCAAGTGCTGAGACAATACGCGCTGCCACGTCGGATGCACCAAAAAGCTGGAAAATCATGGTTGTGAAAATGTAGTAGCTCGCGCTAGCCGGGGTTGCAGCGCTATCAACACCCCAGAAGGGGGATGCGTTCGGGGTCGTCGATGCTGCAGTAAGCGCATGAACAGCTTCAGCATCGGTGAGCGGATTTGTCCCTAGGTCTGCAAGCCGCATCCATGCAATCAAAGCAATCAAGATCGCGAGAATTACAGTATCCAGTCTGATGCTCCGATTGTTATTCAAGAGGAGTCACCTGCTCTCCTGGCGTAGATTTTAACCCCGTCGTTTTGGTAAACCAGTTCCATGAATGCATCAAATTTTCCGTCAAAGATAGGGTCATATGTCAATCGCTCAAGTTCTCCAATGTAGACATACTTCACATTATATGCCTTCATGATCTCTTGAGTTTGTTCCCAATTCGGCGATTTATACAATGCTCTGACATCTTCTTCCCGCGTTCCGTGGAATTGGTATCCACCACGCCACTGGCTTTCATGGCCAGGCCAGCCGATAACGGTGGGGAATCCCGTATGCACAGATACTCTCCCAAAATACGAATAACTCCCGCCGACGGCTTCCGCAACAACCCCGGTATCCAGATTATCACTCATCCAATGGATCGCGTCACGGTCCGCCTCGGTCGCGTAGGCAGGGTGCAAAGCTCCATTCAAAGTTCGGCCATGGACCGGGTTCAAGCCACTTGTTTTCGTCCATACTGAAAGGACAGGGTAGATGAGTCCGGTGAGCAACAGGAGAACCGTGAGCAACTGCACGGGGATCATCTTCGTGCTCCGTTTGGACCAGATCACATCCATCACATAAGCTGCGGCGAGACCCCAGAAGATCCAGGCTGCAAAGTAGAATTTAAAAATCGTATTCATACGCAGCCCGAATTGGTCTTTGAGATAGAAAAACTCAGGACCAAGCACCAAGAGCGCTCCAATAGTGATCATCATAAGGATGAAAGGACCTGGTTTGGCATCATCCGCAGAGTCTTTCCACACACGTCTGACAATCACAGCGGCGGCGGCGATCATCAAGCCTAGGCCGATCGCTGTCCACGACTGTGTTAATCGGATGGTGATTGTCGCTCGCGCGGCATCGCGTAGACTATCCATCCCCATGCTACTGAGTATCGACCCCATCTCGATGACGTTTGCACCGACGAGGTAAATCATTGCTGCGAAAAGCCACGAAAGGATCAAGAGCACGAGCGGGAGTCCCAAGCCGATTCCAAGAAGCCATTTCCCCTCCGCTCGCCTGATCCCCCGCGTCACTCGCATGATAAGCCAGATACTGATAGGGATGAATGAGACGGCGAACATGATGAAGAAATGCAGGAAACGAGTGGGATGCATCAAGTGCGGTAGGATGCCGCCTGCCTGTGAGGAAAACGATGGATACCAGGGGAAATAAAATAAAATAGCAGCTACGATGAATGCCAGGCTCGTCGTAAGCACCGACTTAACCCAAACTGTGAGTGGGAGCGTCCTACTTCTCCAGATCATCACACATAAGAGCAAGCTGAAATAGATCGGGAAATCCCAGGTATTCAAAAAAGCCAGCGCCCCGAAGAGCCATGCGCCGATCCAGAACTCGAGCTTACTGAGTGAAGATGGCAGAAAACCCGCTGCAACCGCTCCTACAAGAAGCCCTCCCCCAAAGATAAGCCCGTAGGTCACAATACCCTTAAGGATTGAAATGAAAGCAGCGGAGAACCCAAGACCTGCCGCTCCCGCTTTTGATCCCAGAACGACAACGGCAAGCGCCGACACCAAACCCAGTGTAATCAACAGATTTCTACGAAAAACGCGAGTCCATCTCACTTCGCCCAAACGAACAGGGGTCCGCTGTCCCTGGAGGAAAATCTGGAAAGCGAAGGCGATCACCATGAGGACGAAGGGCATCGCCAATATGTGGGGGTGATTATCTGCAAGCAGGAAAGAGAAGAACGGGAATTCGTCGATCGATTGTAGTCCAAGTGGCAACCCATTCAAATCGAGATCCCTGATCACGCGCGATGAGCGCCACCACCATAAGTATCGTTCCGGTATCCAACTCGCATCGAGAAAGGGTGGCTTTTCCAGATCCTCAAGCCCAATCCAGTTCCAGAACGACGACGTTAAAAAACCATCATCGGTCGTCGTCCAGAAGATGTATTTTGAACGAAGAACCTCGAGGAAACCTCCCAAATTACCGCTGATCAAGACGAAGATCGGCGCAAGAAGCGGTGAGACTCGTTTAACACGGCCGGGCATCCGTCGGGCGAGGAAGTTATATGCGAGAGAGTACGTACCCAAAGCGACCAATGCAAACCAGAGACTGTTCCCTAGATTGAAGGCAACTCCAGATGCAACGCCTGTGAGCCGGGTGAGCAAAGCCAGAAGTATATAGCCGAAATAATAATAGGATATCGCATAGCCCGAGAGCCATGGATCATGAGGGGGGAAGCTGTCCGATTGAAGAATCGCATTTACGAACGCGAGCTCCATCGGTTTTTCTGTTCCGACGATTTCCGGGTTATTCGCCCGCACAAACGCCCAAACTGCGAACGCGAGTAGGAACAAGAGCTCCATGGTAAGAATTGTAGACCGGTGCTCTTTTAGCCAATCGAGGACATCACGCAAGGAGCTACGCCCAAGCCAAACACTAAAAGCTAAGAGTGCAAGGACTGCCAAAACCGCTCCACCAACGCTCGGCTGGAATATTCGCAACGTGGCTCCCATCCAGAAAAAGTATCCGGCCAGGAGCAACCCCAACACTCTGGTAAAACCATAGCCGCGGTCCTCAAGCCGCCCGAAGATCCGCCAGGCGATTGGCAGCGCCAGGACGCCTAAAAGCGTGCTTATCAACCACCATGAGAAAACGTCTAGGATCACCTTACAACCTCATAGATCACAGTACTCCCCTCCTGGAAGACAGCCTGGAGACTTCCGTCCAATTCCATGGCGGTGAATTTGTCCAGCGCATGTGTCGGGCATCTCAGGCTCGATGTTTCGTTCTCGGGGTGTTCCAGTTCGCATTCGTCAGGCGAGATCGGGAACGATGTCGGCATCCCCAACGGCCAACCGCGCAGATCACAGGAGATGCCCGGTCCACCTACATCCGGCCAGCACGGATAGACCTCGGCATAATAAGCGCGCTCCAATCCGCCGACGACGACATACTTAACGTTATATTCTGTGAGGAATTCCTGCGCTTCCGCGATCGTTCGCGTGAGGTAAAAATTTGTTATTTGGAATAGTCGTTCGTCAACGCCGTTGTTCTCCGCGGCTACGCGCTGCTGGGTTTGATGCCAGCGCCATCCGAGGACCCCTGGCAATCCGGTGTAAATCGAATATCGCGAACCCCAGCGATACTCAGGAATATTCGCCTCAACGATTACTGGGGAGCCCTCGATGTTTTCCTGCATCCAACGAATCGCCTGATAATCCTCTCCCAAGGGGAGCTTCTCGCCCAACTCGAAGCGGTTGTTCACGTAATCCATATAGAGCATACCGTCAAGCGTCCTCGGCGCGGTTAGCGCCATGCGGTCGCGGACTTTCGATAAAGATGCCGTGAGGGGATACAACGCCGCAGAGAACAAAAGCAAAACCGTCGCCGCCAGCCAAACCCACCGCCATATGCGATCCCATTTCGGGAGGGAGGCATACGTCCACGCGAGAGCTCCGGCTGCAGCAAGGCTGAAGAGCTCCCACACCTGGAGGTAGAATTTGAATACCGTATTCATGCGACCGATGTCCCCCTTGAGCACCACAACCTCCACGATAAACGTAAGGACCAGCCCAGTTCCAACGAAGAAAAGCACGATACGCTTGCCTATCGACAGATCTTGTCGCAACAACAGAATCAACGCCCAGGCGCCGAGAGGAATGACGATCAGCGCGATCTGATATCCAACACCCGCCAACCAGGCGGTAACCGCCACAATAAAAAATGTCGCAGATCCAATCCACATCGCAATCGGTCGCAGCCGGTTCAGCTCGGAGATTGGGGTCTGAGCCATCCACTCACGAGTTTCCCACGCCATCCAGGCTGCGATCAGGAAGAGAAAGACTCCATGCACCGTAAGATAATCGATTAAGGGTGTCAGACCCCCCTGCCAGGCTTCGGCTGACACGTATCCCTGCCCATACCATTGGTGGTAGGGCTGATAAAGGAATTGCGACAATGCTATAAGCAGGATGGCATATAACGCTGCCTCTGTAATTTGTGGCACATCAAATTCTCGATCTCGCCACCACACAGCGATGATGACGGCGAGCACTCCTAATACCCAATACACAGGAAAATCCCAGGTATTAATGGGTCGCAGCGCCCCAAGTGCCAAACCACCCACAAACAATGCCAAGGCGATGTCGAGTTTGCCTCGATGGCGACATTGGGTGACGGAAAGGATCCACGAGAGTCCCCACGCAAGGCTAAGGACCGTAAGCGAACGGCTGATCATATGAGCATGCAGATCGGCATACAGGAATGTAAAGAATGGGAATTCAGTGATCGGTCCTGCTTCACCCTCGCCAGGGGTTATCATTCGGCTCGGGTTCCAATACCATTGGTCCATAGGGTAGGGAAGCTGAGACTTGAACGTAAGGTAATTTACAAATCCCTTAGCTGCTTGACCCGCTCCAATAATTAAGTTCCCTTCTTGAGCCCCTGCCGGAGTTCCAATCTGTTTAAACCCATCATAAAACATCCTGACTGTGCCCAGATTTCCAAAAACGACAAGTAGGAGGGCTGCGATGAGGCCCGCTAATTTGGGATTAGCCCTTCCGCGAAGAGACATTCTCTGAGATACCGAACACACGAGGTGGTAACCCATGCTGTACGCACACAAAGCCAGGATCGAGAAGAGCGTTGGGATAATTAGATTGTAGGCAATCGCCGGGACAACACCCAGCAGTTTCACCGGCATTCCAACGAGCACAAAACCGTAGTAGTAGTAGTTGATATACCCGCCAGCGAACCACGGGTCATAAGGAGGGAAGGTTGAACTTTTAATTACAGCGTTTAGATAGGAGAAGTCCATCGGCTTCTCCCCACCTTTTGCTGGGTGCCATAGATCGGGATTACCGAATCGAATCGCAAGATCCAGTAGGAAAAAACTGAGCGCGAATGCCTCTACCCAGAGGATATCCCGCCATTGCGTCCGGAAGAAAATAGAAAGTTCCTCTCGGTCACGCAATGCAAGAGCAAAGGAAACACAAGCGAGGAGCAGTAGCACCATGATGAGCGTCAAGCGGTTTACAGTAATCCCAAGACTACCGAAGATCCAGGCGCCCCAGGAGAATAGCAACAGCCCGATTAGCCGTGAGAGCGCATAACCGCCATCATGAAAGCTACGGAAGACGACTCGCGTTATGGGATAAACCAGCAAACCCAAGAATCCTATCGCCATCCACCAGAAGACTGCGCTCAATAATCCCGAGCGGTTAACAATACTCTCCGCGTTGAAGATGTCCGACCAGGTGCCCTCCTCCTGCTGTCGCTGCCATTGATCCTTTGAGAGTAATAATTCCTGCCCCGTATCGCTAACGGCGGCATCCTTAGGCAGCACATGGACTACACTGCTCAAGTCAACCTGGGAAAGAAGGTCAAACACCTTCTCCGCGCTGAAATCAGCATCCCGCTTAAAAATCAACACCTTCGGATGGTCATACACCGTAAATGCTTCTTCAGCGAACTGATCGTTGATCTTCAGCGTCCCAATTGAGGGGTGGCTTTCAAAAACCTCAACGAGTGAATACCCTAAACGGCCGGCGTACAATCCCACCTCTGCAGTCGCACCACATGTGGGAACGTCCATTTCATCAGGGCAGCCGAAAAGTTCGCGGTAAAAGACAGAAGTGAGTGGGTAGCGGATTGGAACGCGGGGGATCGTCCCATACTGGCGGTTGGAGGAGATCGTAAGATAATCCCCCTGCTCCAGATATTCCACGATTCTCTCTACCTTATCGGGGATCCCGCTATTATCATCGTCCTGGTTGTCGTTCCAATAAAGTTCGAGATTGTGCACATCATATCTACCGCCAAGCCCTCGACCATCAACCCCCCACGGCAAACCATCATCCCAGGTCGTTTCATGCACCAAGAGAGATGGGCGCATATGCAGGGATTGTTCACCAATATTTTCGAGTATCAGAAACACGCGAGTGTCTGGGCCAATGTCAAAGGACCGATCAAGTTGCATTTCAACCTGGGCTTCTTCGCCGGCGAGAACGTCACCCAGAAATTCCCCACGGGCGTATACGACGCTGGCGTCAGGCTCATCTGCAAGCGTTACAGAAAGGTCCAGGGTGCCGCTGCTGCCATCACCCGTCGAGACGTAGGGTAGGAGAACACCGCTAATTTCACCCGCTACGTCTGTGAAGATCTCCGTTGTGTAGGTGTCCCCAGATCTTAGATCAAAGGGTACGGGCATGGGAATTGTTTCGTAAAATGTCTCCCCATCGGCCTCAACAACCAGATTAACAACTGCCGGAATATTCCTGTAAATCCATCGCGAAGCAGATACCCGGGTGAGCGGTTGCGAATATATCGAGTGGAAGGCGAAGGCCCATAAAGCCGTCCCCAGAATGGTGACCGACCCAACCAAAAGCACAGCGATTCGGGCTGCCTTTTGCCATTGGGTGTTGAGTTGCGGCACACTCTCCCATGCATGCCAGAGCGCCCAGGCTGAAAGTAATGCCAGTGTCGGATAGACGGGCAGCTGGTAGCGCATCGCCTTGGTGAAATTGATCGACTGCCAGATGAACATGCCGGCGGTCCAGACTACCGGGATCAAATACCGCTCCCACCGTCCCCGGATCATCTCAACAAGAGCCCACCCCAAACCGACCCAGCCTAGGATTCCGAGCGGTATACCCAATCCCCAGAGAACCATATTCTTCAGCGAGAAGAAAACCGGCGCGCGATCAGCCCACTGAAGCGCATAAGGAGCATCGGTATTCCCTGCCTGCTGGCTTCGGACCTCCGCCATATTCGCCAGCCACTTCGGGTTGAACTTCACGTCAAGGAAGCCCGGCCCTTCAAAAGCATAGGGCTGGAAGATACGGAAGACCAACAGCGATAGGAGTGCGGCACCGAGCAGGAAAGCGAGCGTACGGGAGAAAACAGCGAACCTTTGATCCGCGGGGGCACGAAGGGTATTCGTGAGTCCAGCAAGCGCGACAGCAACCGCCAGAGGGGCAGCGCTGATCTTGGACGCCACTGCCAGCCCGAGCATGACACCAAAGAGCAGATAGTCACTGAGCTTCCCCTGGCCAATAACTCGAACCGAGAAGTACAAACCGCTGAGGATGAATACGTTGGCTAGCGGGTCGACGACAAAGAAATGCGCATGTTGAATCAACAAAACCGAAAGGGTTGTAAACAGTGCTGCAAGAACCCCGACCCGTCGATTGAAGAGTTTCTCCCCAATCAGGTAAATCAGAAGAATCGATATGAGATCCGAGATTCCTGAAACCGCCCTCCCTAAAAGGTGGATCTCGTCATAGCCAGACATTCCGGTCCATTCAGCCAAATAGCGGACGAGGAAGATCGGGAAGGAACCATAGACGAAGAATCCATGCCCTTCGTTATGCGGGTTGAGAGGGGATGTCTCGGTGTTGAAGTATTCCCCAATCGACTGCGGAGGGCGAATCGAGGTTTCGACCATCGTGAGAAAGCGTTCATCCGGATGAAGATGGGTATTAGAATCCCAATTCAAGCCGGTGAAGCGCAGGTACGCAGCCAGACTGAGAACCGCGATCAGGAGAATCCCAACCACACGATCCGAAAGGACCCCGGATCTCTTTTTCTCAAGTGGCTCAGGTTGTTGATCTATGGGTGCTTCAACTTCAGCCATAATTATTCGGATTCCCGGATCACTTCTGGATGAGCTTCAGGGACGAACGGAACGAACAAAATAGTAAAATTCTTCCCCTCGATAATGTTTGGATACTCCGTAACCAGCGCAAAGGGGTGCAATTCTTTTAGTTTCTGCAAGGACTCTTCGTCATCTGGATGGAGCAGGAAGAGCTGTGGTCGGCGCTCGAAGATCGTATCTGCGAAGTCCTCTTCGGAAATGGCGTAATCCCTGGTGGGTTGACCTGCATTGATCCCAACAAGCCGTGTATCCACCCAATGAGGGTAGGCAACAACATGCGCTGTTTCATAGGAACCGATCGACTCAGCAAAGCTCTGAATCACAGCGCCTGCCTCAGACGTATTCCACGCAGACTGACGATATAGGTCTTGATAATCCTTGAAAACGAGCTGGTAATTCAATCGACTGGCGATTAATAAGAGCAACCCGGTGTATACAAGGCTGATACCAGTCGTCCCGCGTCCTTTCCAGTGGGTTTCGATCCAATCCGGAATTGCCGCAAATGCCAAACCAGCCAAGATGAAAACAGGCACAATCGCCCCCGCTGCTCGATTTGTAGCTGGGTTCTCAGCCGGAAATGCAAGCGAGAGCGTGGAGGGAAGCTGGAGGATGGGGATCGAAACAAGAATGAATAAATCAATCCAACGCCGGTAACGCACAATGCGGGTGATGGCGATGATTACTCCAAGAGAGAACAGAGCGCCGGTGACCAAATCCAGCGCTGGACGATGCGGGATGGAGTTCACCCATACCTCGCCATTATCCCAGGTGAACATTTTCAAGCCGTTCCAAACGTTTGAAAAGAAAATCTGTAATGCAGGCTCGGGTAATTCCCGCTCGGCGCTTCCATAGCGTGTGGCCATCCTATAGATCACCTCATCCGGGCGATCCACCGCAACTCGCACTAGGGGCATGAGTACAACCAGAGCGACGAGGCCTGTGATGACGAGCAGTGTAACCATCACCCGACGCTGCTCGTGTGAATCCTTATGCAGGAGATATAAAGCAACACCAACCGCGATGGCGATGGGGATAACTCGTGCCGGGCTATACCCATGGAGTCCTATGCCGACAACTAGCCCGCAAAGCAGAAAATCATTCCGATTGCGAGTACGGATGCCCCGGGCGAGGTAATAAAAAGCCGGAGCGACGAACAATGGGTAAAGCGGAAACCGAAGCCCCACCCTGCTGATCACATTCGGCCAATACGCAATCCCTGCGAGGATCATGGCCGCCAGCCCCACTCGTTTTCCCCCGACTTCTTTGCCGAGGAGATATATGAAGGGTAAGGTAAGAACCCCTGCCAGAGCTGTGCCGATTTTCAAGGTGAGATAGGAGATTCCCGTGCCTAACCATTTGTACGTTGCCGCAGCCATGTAAAACTGCAGAGCCTCACGCCCGGTGTTCCTCGAGAAAAATATCGAATGTTTTCCATTGAGTACTTCGACGACATCCAGCAATTTCTCGGCGTGATCGCTGACCATCTCCGGCGGAACCGTTGTGAGGAGATAGAACCGGAAATAGATGGAAAGACCGAAGCCCGCAAGAACCAGAAGCTCCCAACCAGAGAGCGATAGGCGCAGACTTGGGTCAGCTATCCAAATTTTGAACTTTTTCCACCAACTCACCAGAGGGAACTCACCCTCCCAGAAAGCCAGCAGAACGGTGATGATTGAAGCGGTCCAGAAGACCATTGTCGGAAAATCGAAGAGGTTATTTCTAGAAGTGATGAAAGTAAGCAGAGAGAGAGCAAGTGCTGCATACAAGAACGCAGGACGATAAGTGACAGGACCGGTTTTCTCTGGTGATGTAGGCAGTGAATCGAGATGAAAATCTTCTAACCATGTTCCCAAGGCTATAACAATCGCAGCAAGGATATACAAAAATACACTGATCAAAGAAGAGCCTTCTCGCTGCTCCAGGCCATACTGAGCGACGAATGCAAGGAGTAACGCCACGGGAAAACGGATTCTGCGGTCTGTAAAAATGAACATGATAACTAGAAGGATCCGATTGGAGAAACTCGTCGAATTTTCAACCACCAGGGATCCATCAGCATGGGGGGCTTCGCTCATCACCTGAGATGGCAGGTCGTCGATTGTGCTCTCTGTAGGCCCTTCTGGTATAGGGATCGGACGTCCACGAACCAGCGATTTCAACCAATCCAAAACGCTTGGTTCCTGTGCCTCTCCCCGATCGGATTCGGGATTTAAGATGGGTTCGGGCTCAGGTGAGGTCATCGTTTACGCACCAAATAGAAGCTATAGGTTCCGTCCTCTGTCGGCGACGTATCATAGTATCGTCGCACAAGCCGATCCGTCAAACCGAGATTCCAACGGTAGGGGGCGAGAATCCACTTGCCAAATAGCTTATGCGGGAGCAAGCAGGGCCCACCAAAGTAATGCCCCCACTCCAGAACATGCAGGGAGGATGGAGGAAAGTAGCGGAAGGTACGCTCGATCGCGAAGCCGGCTGCAGATAATCGCCGCTCCCAACCTTTCTCGTCGTCAAGGTTAATCGTTCGCGACATCCGCATGAACCAAGTTTCATACGACTTCCCTAGAGCCGAGAGGCCTACCTTAGAGAGGGTCCGCGGCAGGCTCAACTGCGCACGATAGCCCGGGTTGGGCACCGTGAATACAAATGGTGCGCCTGATTTCAACACCCGACCCACATCGCGCAGAACCGCGTCAAGATGGGGTATGTGCTCGAGTACAGAATTACTGAACGCCGATGCGATTGAATTGTCTGGAAGCGGTATGCATGCCCCATCTGCTTGCAGAAGAAGATCATACGCATGGTGTACTTGGGCTTCGCGCATGATCGGTATGTCAGGGTCGATGCCGATCTCAATAGGTCTATCAAACGCGATCGTTGCAAAATGTCCATCACCACAACCCACATCAAGAGTCGGTGACGGGAGATTCAGACCTTCGTAGAAGCTGGCCTCAATCGAACGCAGAAGTGCCCGGAAGTACGGCAGATCACGCAGATGCAACCAGAAATAATCTTTCGTCATTTATCGTTGAGGCTCACACACTCGAAATAATTTTGGCGAACAATGTTTCATACTTATCCGATACGACATCGCTTGAGTATTGCGCCATGACGCTGGCATGGTCATTCGTGTAATTCTCAGGATTCTTAAGGACTTGCAGAAGCGCAGCAGCAAGCTTGTCCGCATCCCCGGGAGGGAATGTTAAACCCATACCCGTTGTCTGGGTAGGCATACGTACTCCCGGGATGTCGCTGGCAACAACCGGGGTTCCCGAGAGCATCGATTCCACCTGAACCATTCCGAAACTCTCCGTGCTGTTCAAGCTGGGGAGCACCGTAACATCGCACATCTTAAAGAAAGCTGCAAACTCACTCTGCTGGAGAACCCCCAAGAAAGTCCAATGGTCACCAAGCGCCTCGATCTGTGGGAGAAGGCGGAGACGGTATGCCTCCTCGCCCATTACGTTTTCATATTGGCCGACAAATAGAACTCGGGCGCCTGGCATCTCTTTGAGAACGACCGGCATCGCCTGGGCAAGCACTTCGACCCCTTTCTCTGTCGCTAAGCGCGCGGCCATGCCAATAACTGGATCCCCCTCGGCAATCTTGAAACGCTCGCGCATAGATTGGACGAAGGCAGGCTCCGGTTCAGGCATTTCAATCGGAGGCGGGATAATCTCGATTTTTTCGAGCCTTCTACTTAAGAGTGGGGACTCTTCCGCATAATCGCGCGAGTTAACAACTATCGCATTTGTGGTTTTTATCGAAATCAAATTCGCCAAATTTGAGATTCGATTTGCCAGCACGTTCAACAGCGAGGGGGGCAACAGTAGATCGCAATGGTAGGTCAGCACTACAGGCACTCCGAAGGCGCGCCCGAGCAGTGAAAGAGGCGCTGCCTCGAGCTGCGGGACGTGCAGATGGAGGACGTCATGCTCGGGTATCAAACGCGCAGCCCGGTAGAGGAAAGTTGGCATAATCGGACCCTTGCTGACATTAAACGCAACGGGCACACGCCTTACATCAACGCCATCTATCCTTTCGACCAGCGGAAGAGATCGCTCGTATTGCGAAGTTAACACCGTCACCTGGTGCCCACGAGACACAAGCGCTCGCGCCAGGCGTTCCGTGTAAACCGTCAGGCCAGAAAAATGAGGGCGATAGTAATAGAGTGTATTTAGTATGCGCATTCAAACCGCTTGTTGATTCGAGCCTGTGGAGAGCCAGTTGCGGATATCCTGGTACAAACCTGAGATCGTCCCCCCTTCATTGAGTAGAGCTATGAGGCCAAACAGAGATCCTATTGAATAAACCATCCCGTGAATGGTGAGCGAGACAGCCAGCGCCTCCGCTTTCGGAACATCAAACACAGAGAGCGCTAATACTCCTGCCGCCTCAAACACGCCAAAATAGCCTGGCGATGAAGGTATGGCTCCCCCGAGCAGTGTTATCGTTAACATAAATAACGCCCAGGTCCATTCTGCGTCGGGGATAAAGGCTTTCAGGACCAACCAGTACTCTACACCGGCGAGAGCCCAGGTGAGCACCATCCAACCAAGACTTGTGAAAAGCAAGCGAGGATCTTGAAGCGTCTGCAAGCCTTGGCGCACACGTTCCCAGGCGGGCATCCAGCGCTTTCCGCCTCCGGGAAGGCTACCGACAACGATTTCAATCCATTCAGGCTTGCGGACAAGCAGCCACAGAACAGCAATGATAATAACCAGGACAACTGCGATAGTAAGTCCGTTGCGTGGTACGTTTGGAATACCTGCGACAAGGGGCAATAACGCAAATAGCAAACCTAAGGCAAGTGCGAGGTCAAATAAACGTTCAACAATAATTGATGAAAGGACCGATAATACCGATCCTCCCGGCCGTCGACCCAGTAGAACGGCCCGCCCCACTTCACCCAGGCGCCATGGAAGAATGTTGTTTAAAAGATAACCTTCATTCAGCGCGGCCAAAACACGACCGTATCCATACTTATGATTTAGTATTGCCTGCCACGCCGCCGTTCGCGCGAGCATAGAAGTTAGATAAACACCGATAGCAAGAAGCAAGAACCGGACATCCATTCGTTCTAACGCCGTGAGAAGGGACGCCCAGCCAGCCCAGCGCAGGACCAGGTATAGCGCTGCTGCGCTGATGAGTATTCCTAGAATAAAGACAAGAACGCTACGCGAGTTTCGTGACATTGCTATCAGGCGGAAATTATACCCTTTTGACGTTTCCGGCACCGTTGTACGTGTGCACGAACCGCACCAGGTCCGTTTCATCCATCTTCAGACATCATCCCGTCCAGATGATCGGAGAACGTCCTTCACCAAAACACCCCCTTAGATCACCAATCAAGATGGGAACACGATCTCGAGTAAGTCGTCTGCGCTTTGTGCCTGTGCGTCTTTACGCAGCCAGGCCAAAAACTCAATGTTCCCTTTCGGACCACGCAGAGGGGAACGAATGAGTCCCTGAGGCGCGAGCGAGTGCTCGACGGCAAAATCCAGGATTCGATGGATGACATCGCGATGTACAGCGGGATCGCGAACAACCCCACCCCTTCCCACTCGAGCGGGTCCAGCCTCGAACTGCGGTTTGATTAAAGCGATCACATCCCCCCCTGGCTTCAACCATCCAGCGATGACCGGGAACAGCTTGCGAAGCGAGATAAAAGAGACATCCATCGTCACAATATGGACGAGCTCAGGAAGGGATTCCAGGTATCGAGCGTTCGTCTTCTCTATCACCACAACACGATCGTCGTTTCGCAATTTCCAGTGGAGTAATCCCTTACCCACGTCGATCGCGTACACACGCTCAGCCCCGTTTTGCAGGAGACAATCGGTGAACCCTCCGGTGGAGGCACCGACATCGGCACAGATCCTACCATCCACAGTTACCGGAAATGTCTCCACTGCAGCTTTCAACTTCTCTCCTCCGCGCGAGACAAATCGTGGTCCAGAGGCAACATTTATCAACATCCCCGGTTCTGCTTTTTGAGATGCTTTATGGATCAATTGTCCTTCCAATCGAACGAGCCCCGCCATAATCAATTTTTGTGCTTCAGAACGGCTTTCGGCGAGCCCTCGGTCAACCATAAGGAGATCGATGCGCTTCTTGGTGGGCATAATCCCGATTGTACTTCAATCTGAATGTTCAACCCATCTCCAGGACGACCTTGTCAGGATCTGAGGGAGGCCTCTCTTGCCCCTCCCAGATGTTCCTGCTATCATGCGGTCCATGATCAAATATCTATGGAAAGCCATGCGCCCCAAGCAATGGGTCAAGAATGGCATTCTCTTCACGGCAGTTGTTTTCGATCAGAAATTATTACACCTACCTTCCTTCCTTAGGACCCTTGGGGGGTTCTTCGTATTCTGTTTGGGAGCTAGTGCGGTCTATCTCATCAATGACCTCGCTGACCTCGAACAAGATCGCCAGCACCCCCTGAAGCGAAACCGTCCGCTCGCCTCAGGAAAACTTTCGAAGAACGTTGCAGCCACAACCGCGGTTGTTTTCTCTATCGTCGCCCTAGGTCTCGGTTTCTGGCTCGAATTCAAGTTCGGTCTCATCCTCCTTACATACATGGTTTTGAACTTGTTATATTCGTTCTTCCTCAAAAATATCCCCATCATCGATGTCCTCGTCATCGCCGCCGGCTTTGTCCTCCGTGTAGGGGCAGGAGTTGTGCTCATCACGGTTCAGCGTTTTTCCCCCTGGATGTATGTATGCGTCACACTCATTTCTCTTTTTATGGGTTTGGGGAAGAGGCGCGCCGAGATGGTTCTTTTAGCGGAAAATGCGAATTCTCATCGACGCGTGCTGGATGGCTACACACTTTCGTTCATCGATCACCTGCTTTCGATTGTATCCAGCACGACGATCCTCGCGTACTCTCTATATACCTTCTCTGCAGAGAATCTCCCCGGTAATCACCTGATGATGCTGACGATCCCCTTTGTAATCTATGGGATCTTTCGATATCTATTTCTTATCCATGTTGAAGCCAAAGGCGGAGCTCCGGAAGAACTTCTTCTGTCGGATAAACCACTTATGGCCACGGTTACACTCTGGGGTTTAACCGCTGTCGCCATCCTGTACTTCTCCATATGACCATAGCCAGCGCTGCAGGCAAAGCCATACTCTTCGGGGAACATGCGGTCGTTTACGGCAAGCCTGCAATCGCTGTTCCTCTATCGCGGATCCGTACAACTGTTCAAGTTAAGAGCCTCGATCCAGGATCGACGGGCGTTCTCATCGACGCCCCGGACATCAACCAATCTTTTTGGCTACACGAAGCGGATGGAGATGATCCATTAGCATCCGCCGTGCGCATTACACTTGATGAACTAAGTGTGAAAGCACCCATAGATGTCCATTTGACCATCCACTCCCAGCTCCCCATTGCATCGGGACTCGGATCAAGCGCAGCCGTCTCGGTCGCCATCATCCGCGCTTTGAGCGGTCACCTTGGGAAACCACTGGAAGTTGAAGCGCTCTCCCAGATCGCTTACATAGTAGAGTGCATCCATCACGGCACACCCTCCGGGATCGACAACACCGTAGTTGCGTACGAAAAACCGGTCTACTTCATTCGAGAACACAAACCTGAGCCCATACCTATCTCCACTCCGCTTAATCTGATTATTGGCGATACAGGCGTATCAATGAAAACCACCATACCGGTGAGTCTATTACGTGAGCGCTGGGAAAAAGACCCCGGGACATACGGGTCATGGTTCGAAGAGATTGGTGAAATCGTCAAAGAAGCACGTACGATGCTAAAGGTGGGATCTATCGAGTCTTTGGGCGTGCTGATGAATCGAAACCAAGCGGTGTTGGAAGATATGGGTCTTAGTTCATTGGAGCTTCAACGTCTCGTTCGAGCAGCCCGCGAGTCTGGCGCTTTAGGTGCCAAACTTTCAGGCGCAGGAATGGGCGGTATCATGCTCGCACTTGTGGAGCCGGATACCATTCAAATAGTTGAGGCCGCTCTAAGAGAAAGCGGAGCAAAACAGGTTTTCATTACAGAGGTGGACGGATGATTTTCCTCAAACTAGGCGGCTCGCTGATTACAGAAAAATCACAGACTGAGACCGCCCGCCTAGAGGTGATCGATAGATTGGCCGCTGAGATCTATGATGCTCGCAGGGAGAACCCAGATTTTGCCCTCCTTCTTGGGCATGGATCGGGTTCTTTCGGCCACCATGCTGCCGCGAAATTCGGCACCCATCATGGTGCATCGACAAGTGAAGATTGGAAAGGAGTCGTCGCGGTCTGGAAGGCGGCTAATAAGCTGCACCGATTCGTTATGGACTCACTACTTGCGGCTGGTCTTCCAGTCATCTCTTTCCCTCCTTCTGCATCCGCTCTCGCACATGATGGCGAGTTGATAAGCCTCGCAATCCAGCCATTTCAACAAGCGTTGTCAAAAAGCCTGATCCCCGTGACCCATGGCGACGTAGTATTCGATGTAACTAGAGGAGCGGCGATTGCTTCAACTGAAGCTCTCTTCTCTTATCTAACCGAGACAATAAAGCCCAACCGCATCTTGCTTGCAGGTCTTACTCCAGGTGTGTACGATCGTTCCGGGGAGATCCTTTCCTCAATCACCCAAGCTGACTTTGACGAATTAGCCTTCGCGGATGATGAGCTGCTGGATGTCACCGGCGGGATGAAGACGAAAGTGAAATATGCGCTGGCATTCTCAAAACAACTTCCAGGCACTGAAGTTCGCATCTTTTCTGGCGAGGCCCCTGGTCAATTACAAGAGGTTCTCCTCGGCTCACCAAATGGGACACTGATTACCCAATAACGATGAAGTTCCCAACCAGGAAAATCAGTCTTTAGTATTTAGGTGGGGAAACGCGTCCACTTCATGGAAGGACGTAACTTGATATCAATCCATGATTGCTCTAGACTCCGAACAGTAACTCAATCGAACATTCTATTATTTGGAGGTTGATAATGAGTGATCGCAAAAAGGTCACGCTGCGAACCTTGTTTAAAAAAGTTGAAGAGGGCTTGCCGATCACAATGCTGACATGCTACGACTACCCGACAGCCTACTTCCAGGAGCAAGCAGGAGTCGACATGATTCTAGTCGGCGACAGCTTAGGCATGACAATGCTGGGCTATGATTCCACGCTTCCAGTGACCATGGATGATATGATCAGACATACGCAGGCGGTCCGGCGTGGCTCACCCAATGCCTGGTTGATAGGCGATATGCCCTATATGAGCTATCAACCAAGTGTGGAGACAGCCATCCGCAGCGCCGGCAGGTTCATGGCGGAAGCCAGTTGCGATGCGATTAAACTTGAAGGCGGCGCTGAGATCGTCGCTCAGATTAAGGGCATCCTGGCAGCGGGAATCCCTGTGATGGGGCACCTGGGATTAACACCTCAAAGCGTGAGTGCCCTGGGCGGTTTCCGGGTCCAGGGGAAAGGTGCTGTACAGGCAAAGAAGATCATGGACGATGCCAAAGCACTTGAAGAAGCGGGTGTCTTTGCCATCCTATTTGAAATGATCCCAGATCGGCTCAGCACATTGATCACAGAGCGCATGGAGTCCTGCTTCAATATCAGCCTGGGATCGGGTCCCGATGCTCACGGGCAGTTGCTCATTTACCATGACATGTTCGGGCTCTACCCAAAATTCAAGCCGCGGATGGCGAAAGTATACGCGGATGCAGGGAAGACCATCACCGATGGCTTGAAAGAGTATGTTGAAGAAGTTCAAAGTAAAACCTTCCCCCAGCCGGAAAACTGGTTTGGTATCTCCGACGAAGAGTATGACGAGTTGTTGAAACTAATCAAGGGCTAATCTACCGAATATACGTTTAGAAAAGGAGCAAATTCTATGAGTAAGGATATTCGTGCTCTCCTGCAGATTCCCCCTTCTCGCCTGGATGCAATAAACCAGATCCTTGCGGATCCCGACATGAAGATCATCAACGATTTTTTAGCGGTGGTTGCGAAATATGGCACCCCAGAGGAAATCAATGCAAAAGCCGACGCCGCGCGGCAAATGCCTGTCTTACGCGAGAAGATCGGAGATATCCAGCCCGATTACTTGAAAGATCTTGACTGGCTTCAAGAGCAGCGCGAAAAGGACGCTTTCATCAGCGTTGACGACTACCGCAAGAAAGTTCTCGGCGAGCGTGCCGAGAAGATGTCGTTCAATGATGATTTCGCCGTCACCCTCGAGATCAGCGCCTGCCAGTACTTCCCTTATGTGATTCTAGCTGCGAAACGGGCCATCAAGGAGGGTTTATTGATGCCTGGTCGGTTCATCCGCGTGCGGAAGATGAAGGAGCAGGAAGAAGATGGTGATCTCCCAGCTTTCGCCGCCGCCATGCAAATCATCGGCGCCAGCTACGTAGAGACCCTCGACACAAAGGGCACCGACGGGTCGAATGTACACCTGGGTGGTCCGGAAACTATCACGGGGTACTTCGGCGGTGTTGGTCAACCCAATGAGTATGCATTAAAGTGGTTGGACGAGTACCTCTACTATTACACAAATTACGGCGTCCAGCAGGTCTTGAATGTAAATCCTGGGACTGTCTTACTTGGGTACCTTCTCCATCGGCTGGGGGTTGACATTGAGTTCAAGATCTCGGTCTATATGGGGAACGATAATCCGTACGCAGCGTTCTGGACGCTTCTCGGCGCCAAGCTCTTTAGCCGCGAGGATGGGACCTCTCCTTTGATCGGCTTTAATTGGAGCAACTCCATCAACAATGAGACGATGGAGATCACGGCCCAATTCAGGAAGGATCTGGGATTTGAGGATGTAATCCGCTACGAGCACCACATCGTTGAGACCTATAAGAGCATCGTCCGTCAGCCATACAACCGTCGGGACGAACTAGTTGAGATTGCCGATCACGTCTCAAATATTTCCGCTAAACACGAGGGGGCTGATCCCGAAATAGACGTCGAGCGAGAACATCCAAGTGATATATTGGACTACTTCCGCGACAAAGAGGAAATCATAGAGGCTGGAGATTGGGACCATCTAACCTTGAATTTTAGCGATAAGCTCGACTCTCTAAACAAGACTGCTTGGGCTCTAACGGAGAATGGACTCTCCTTCATCGCCGCTAACCATCTCCACCATAAATAACGATCCTTCACAACGGGCATGTGGAGATGCCGGAGTGCAACCTCCATTTTGGGTTAGAAAGAAAGGATCCAACAATAAGTAACGATGGATCCCACGGATAGCCCTGTAACGAACACAGATGTTTGGGGAAGCACTGCCGCGTTCGCCATCCTTGGCGTGCTGCTGCTGCTTCCCCTGCTCTTCCTCTATCCAGATGCAGATTTCTTTCGATCGCCGTGCGCCATAATCGCAGCCTCGGGGATTTTTTGGGGGTTTTTAAGTATCATCGCCTTCCGAACATTCTGGGAACTGTACTACCGGCACTTTTACCCCTATTGGATACGTCCCCTCGCTCCACTAAACATATTCACATACGCTGCATTCAGCTTGGTCATGTGGCTCCTGGCAACCAGTTTCAATACGTTCCCAGTATTGGTTTTCATTCTTCTGGGAGGGATAGAGGGTCTTGTTGAACATATAATTGGAGTCTATTGTCTGCGAATCCTCAAAAAAGTGCCCGTATTCAGTGCCCTCGATCCAATTCCTGTATTCATTTTTTCATTTTTCGAGTACATCGTCTACTGGTCTATCGTCGCCTGGATTGCAGTTGCGCTAACCAGACTTGTACCCCAGGTATTCTAATTTCAATTAAACAAGGGAAATAATTCGGGGAATGAAATCTATCGACGATTTATGTGTTCCCGGGATCCACCTGTGAGTTTACAGACCCCGATATCATCCATCTCCAATACTTTAAATCTCCCGGAGATCCATGATCCGGGAGAGTATTCTCCTTTATATGCACACCTTCAGGAATCGTGTTTATTGGGGAGGCGCTTCCAAGATTGGTACACCTGAGGCTTCGCCTATGAGCGTAACCGCCCCGCTCCATACCCAGCCATCCTTGCCCTCATCGATCCGTCGGATGTACCACCAGGTCCCAGTTGTCCCGTTCTCATTCCGCCCTTCAACGAATGCCCGCTGCCCCTCTAAAAAGAAATCGATGCTGTCATAACTCTCATCCGGACCCGAGCGGACATAAGCATTGTAATTCGCTGATACTACAGGCTTACTATAAGTAGGCGTTGCTGTCACAGTTGGGGTTGGGCTTTCTAAGGGTGCCGTTGGTGAGGGGGTAATGGGTGTCGGCGGCGGCGTCTGAAAAGTCGCCTGCTTGGTCAGCTCGGCTTTTGCATACGCTGTTGCGAGTACTGCCTCGCTAGACTGAGTGGAGGGAAGTCCCGTCCCAGCCCCACACGCGCCCACGAATAAAGTGAGGGCAACCAAGAACGATCCGATTATCAATCGTCTCAACATAACCGTCAGATTCTCATGATGGCTTATTCGGGTCGTACGGCATAGGAGTTGCATAATATTAACCCGGATGAGTATACCGCAGACCAGATCAATTCACCGAAATTCAGGGAATCGCGGGAGGTTTCGATTGGTACATCTTTCCTCTCCACCTCTTTATTCACATCATGCTATGATGCTCGTATATGGCGAGTACTTCAAATGTAACCGCCGCTGCTCGCTCACGCCCAGAAGAGGTTGAAGTGCCTCCTGAAGAGACAGTTGCGCAGCCAGCAGCGAAACAAGATCCAGAATATCTGGCCGCGTTGGAACGCCTAGAGCGCGCGCAGGAACGCATGCTCTCGGCAGCTATTGCATTCTGTGATGGCTTAATCAGCGCCGGCCAACTGCGCGCGGTTCGAGAACTCCTGCGGGAACAGGAGAGTAAAATCGACGCCATGGGAGGGATCCAAGCATCCCCCTTCATCGGAGAGATTCACGATGGCTCTGCTCTTCTACCAGAGCAGGTAAAGAGTCCTTCCCCCGTGATTGAAAAGAATGTTGCCGAAGTTATCACAGAGGAACCTTCCATTGAAGATATTGACGATCCAGAACTACGTCGTCGATTGGAAGCACTTGATAACAAGATCGCTCGCCTCGAACAGGATTTCCAACAAGGGCGCATAAACGCATCTCAATATCGCGCGATATACCGACACTATATGGGGCAGCGCGAAGTCGCGCTGCGCATGCGCCAGACCTATCCTGACAGCAACCGCTGGGAGATGGTTCTCGAGGAAGGCAAGACTCGTTTCTTATTGCAGCTGAATGAAGCCGCATGCTATAGCGTTGGTCTGTATAACATTCAATCTAAGGAGCGCATTTTCGTTGACGGTGCTATGCCTGAATCAGCGGAGGCTGCTATGGCGCTTCTGGGGACCTTCAGCACAAGTGATGACGAATCCCCTGATGGAAGACTCTTCGCCACTACATCGGACAGCGGTGAAACATTAGTCCTCATCCCGGGTGCTTTCACAGTCAGTCTGGCTGTTTTCTCGCAAGACCCGCCATCATGGCAAGTGCGAGCGCTTCGTGAAGTACACCGCAACTTCGAGGCTGCCAACCGGCCAGCGCTCCTGCGTGGTGAAACAGGGAAATTGATCTTCCCCGATCTCAACCGATTTATTAAATAGGTACCGCCCCTCACATCTTTATTGAACGATGAAAATAAGGAAAAAGGAGAACCCGAAACGATAATAGTCCCCGGGCCCTCCTTCAAGCTTTAACCTTCAATCATTAGATAGACAATCCCTGTTCCTTTAGAGTCAGTCTCTGGTTCCGAATCAATTGCCCAATCGAGTCGTTTGCTAGCTGAAGCATCTGACTTAAGGTATCCGTCGTGAAGGGTTCGCGCTCGGCTGTGCCCTGAATTTCAATGAGCTCCCCTTGTTCGTTCATGACGATATTGAGATCCGCTTCGGCAACCGAATCCTCTAGGTAGTCAAGATCTACAATTGGAATACCATCCAGTAGTCCGATGCTCACAGCTGCAACTGGCGATTTAAAAACATCCAGGAGGGGATCACCTTCAGCCATCAGGCCGTTAAGCGCTATGGCTAGAGCGACGTACCCTCCAGTAACCGCCGCTGTTCGAGTGCCTCCGTCAGCCTGCAGCACATCACAATCAACGATACAGGTGATGGGGGGAAGCGCCTCCAAGTTGAAACCTGCGCGCAAGCTTCGCCCGATCAGACGCCGGATTTCCTGGCTGCGGGCCCTTGGTTTGCCCACCTCGCGCGCGGTTCGCTTCTGCGTTGCACGCGGGAGCATGGCGTATTCGGCGGTAATCCACCCTCCCTGTGAATCACGCGCCGTCATCCACTTGGGAACTCCTTTTTCAATCGTTACGTTGCAAAGCACCCGCGTTTCCCCCAATTCTAAAAGCACCGATCCTTCCGGGTAATCGATATAGCCCGGCGTGATCGAGATCGGTCTCAGTTCATCTACCGCACGTCCCGCATGTCGAGCGATCTTTGTCATCTATGTTTCTCCAAGATCAACTTACCCATTTTGGAACGTTGATCCTTACGGTGAGGCGGGTCCATCACCCCAACTCAAGATAACGCTCCACCCTCCCTTCGATAACTTCCATGCTGCTCTTCCAGAATGCTGGGCTGCGTAGATCGATGTCGAATCGCGCGGCGAGGTCTGCGGCGTTTCCCATGCCTGTATTGCGCAGGAGACTCTCATAATCCGAGATGAAATCTTCACCCCGCTCCTGATAAAGGGCGAATAAACCCAATCCGAAGAGCAGTCCAAATGCATAGGGGAAGTTATAGAACGATCGCGAGGGGCTGTAGTAATGTGGTTTCCACGCCCACATGTACGGATGTCGATATTGTTCGTCCAATCCATCGGCGTACGTTTCCGCCTGGCAGCGGAGCATAATCTCACAGAAATCGTCTGCGGAGAGTTCGGCATCTGCGCGTTTCTCGAAGACCTCGAACTCAAAAAGGTAACGGGAGTAGATATCGACGATGACCCCCGAAGCTCCAACGAGGGAGGTCTCTAGGATTGAGAGCTCTTCGTCTCTGCTTCGGGCTTGCTTTAATGCCGACTCACCAATGAGCGTCTCATTAAAAATCGATGCAGTTTCTGCCAGGGTCATTGGGGTAATTCGCTGTAGTTCCGTAAGCCCCCACTGACACTCATTGTGGAACGCATGTCCGAGTTCGTGGGCAAGCGTTGATAGCTGATCCAACGTGCCATCAAAATTAGCCAGAATGCGGGATTCTTCATTAAGCGGGATGTCCATGCAGAAGGCGCCCCCGCGTTTTCCTTTTCTAGGTTCAGCGTCAATCCATCGCTGGTCAAAAGCCTTCTGAGTGAACTCAGCCAACCGCGGGCTGAAGCTACCGAAGTTAGAAACAATGAACTTGCTCGCTTCCTCGAATGTGAAGCGCTGCTCGGATCCTCCTACTGGGGCGAACAAGTCCCACCATGCTAGCGTATCTTTGCCCATTTTTTTCGCTTTTGCTTTGAAGTAACGGCGGAAAGTTGGGAAGGATTCCTTCATGACGCCAAGCATCGCCTGTAACGTCTCGCGGTCGATCCTTGTTTGATCCAACACCTCATGGAGAGCATCCTCCCGCCCGCGCCGTTGATTGAGCGTGAGCACCGTGCCTTTGACCCCATTCATACAAGCCGCAAGAGGTTCACGCATGCTCTCCCAGGCATTGATCTCAGCATCGAAGGCTCTTCGCCGGGTTTGTTCATCAGGATCATACCTACGGATGTTCTGCAGCGCGGCAATCGGCATATCCTCGATTTTCCCTTCAATCTCAAAGGGCACACTGATCTGCGAAGTAACCGTCCCCTGCAGCTTCTTCCAAGCACTCGCACCACTCAATGAAAGGTCCGAAGCCAGCGCTTCTTCTTCTTCGGACATGAGATATTTGCTTTGTTCAACCGTTTCCTGGAGGAAGAAACCGTGGTTTTTCGCAATTGGGCTGGCGGCATCCAATGCGGTAAGATCGATCCCCTGTTTGATCACTTCTCCAAACCAACCACTGAAGAGGACTTCCTGCTGGTTTATTCGGACCTTGATCCCCTCAAGTTCTGACTCTTTGCGTTTCGCCAGCGTGTTGAAAGAATCAGTTGAAATATACCCGTATAAAAACGCATCTATCGTCCCTGCTAGTGCGAGAATATCGTTCATCATTCGGAGATATTCTGAGACAAGCGTCGCTGTTCGTTCAACCGATGATGGGATCTCCCCTTCACGGGAGATTTTTTCCTTTTCAAGGAATTGATCGAGCTTCTTGATACGCGTGCTCAGGTCTTCAACGGCGCTTTCTAATTCTATCGAATCGAGACTCGGGTATATATTGCTCAAATCCCAGTGTGGTATTGATCCGAGATTTTTCTCCGATGACATATACATCTCCTTGTTGAAGTATAAGTAGTGTAATCTATCCCAGATTGAGAGGCCGCCTCGACAGTTATAAATAAACCGATATGACATCCAGGTTCATTTGCCGGCGCGTTAGCGACGGTCAAGTGCAACCCATTGTTAGCCTTGGGTCTATATCTCTATCCAATAACGCTGGATCACGCATCCCCTGGTATCGACAAACTCCTCACTGTCAAACTTACCATCATTCTTCAGTATCACTCCTACTGAACCGCGATTCTGTTTGTCGCACGTTATCAGCACCTTGCTTATACCGATTTCTCTTGCTTTCTCCAACGATTTCTTCAGCAAGATCGTGCCGTAACCCTTTTTACGTTCCGATGGCCTTATGCCATAGCCAATATGTCCGCCCTCGTGTCTTAGTTTGTCTGTCAATCCGTGTCTAACATTAGAAACACCGATAACTCTGTCATTGGCATCGATCAGCCAAAAAGAACTATGCGGCACGAATCCATCGGGTATATTTATTCCCTTCGAGCAATTATGAAGTCTTGTCAGCAATCCCCTAAAATCATCATATTCAAAGCCTAACGTGAAGGGAATCGGCACTTCCTTCCGGCTCTCAAATTCTTGAAGCAAACCAGAATATGATTTCTCGTATTTCTCGCTCGGTATCACCAGTTGAGTCTGGTTCATATTTATAAGGTTAACTATCGGCATGCGCAATGTGAATAGAAAATCTCTGCCTTTATTAGGCCTTGATAATTGGCTATGCGCAGCTTTCCAGAAGGAGAGCTTAGGAACTTTCCGCTAATTTCCTTGAATAGGTGCGGTCAGTCCTTGTCCGAATACTTGAAGGAGACCTTGATCTTCGCTCGAAAGGTGACGACTTTACCATTTTCAATTTGCATATCGAGGTTTGTAACTTCCGCGATCCGCAGATCCCGCAAAGAGGCGCCGGCTCTCTCAACTGCCGCTGCCGCAGCCTTCTCCCAGGATTCTTCGCTCGTCCCTACGAGCTCGATAACTTTGTAAACACTATCGGTCATGGCATTCTCCTTTTCAATCCGGTCGGTCTAGATTATTGGCCTTCGAATGGCAATTCACTTTGGCAATAGTATTCTAACATCCAAGGGCGATTCATCAAATTCACAATTGTCGCTTTTACCATCACAGTGATATCCATTTAGACAGGAAGTTATCTCGTGGCAACTACCCAAGTCCGGATGAAAAGGAGCCAAAGGGCAGGGTTCTTCCGCTTCTCCTTTCTTGCAGTTCCGGAGCCACTACCTGTCGGATGTTCGTGTTTCTAGCCAATTATTTATCGTCTCTCGATGCTCTGGGTAGTGCCAGAACGTATTCGCTGCCACCATCTCCCAAAGCGGTGATCCCGAACGCCACTCTAGAGAGTCCGCTCGCATAAGCAAATCTTCCGGGATCGCCTCCACTGCTTGTGTAACTTCTTCTGCGAAATGGCCGAAGTCAACCAATACTTCGTTTAGGTCTCGCTCGCTGTTCTCTTTGAAGGTTTGCTCATTCCAGCGGTCTAGATCATCCCATGTCATCCCCGGTGGAAGCTGCCGCGGCACATCCCCTCTTTCTACGTCATTCAGCCACTCGACCATCCGTTTTTCCCAGACAACGATGTGGGCGACATGATCTTTTACAGACCAGCCATTCTCCTCCAGTGGAATCAACATCTCGTTTTGCGAGATAGTACCCAAAAGATCCCCCAGGCTATCACGCTCTTCTCGGATCTTTGTAATCAGGTCTTTCTTATCATCAGGTGCATCCATCCTTTTCCCTCGCTGTTACTCTTACGGCAGGACCACTCAACACCTGCGGGATCAAAAGAACGGTTTGCAGTAAGCCTATAAGGAATCATCGAAATCAGCGTATCCCTGTGTCTATGGCGATATCTAAACGCATAACTTTATAAGGTTGGATTTCAACCTGCGCCGGCAATCCTTCTGCAAAATCGATACCGGAATGGTTGATATCTACTGAATAAGTACCCGCTGGCAACGCGATTTCATACTCCCCGTTGGCATTAATTGGGGCGCGTGCCATTTCCCTTCGACCATGTTGATCGAAGATCACAATCTGCCTGGCCGCGTACATCTCCGGGTTTAGCGTAGGTTCCGGCACACTGTCTTGAATGGCTGGTTGAATAGGGCCAATAGAAACATGGCCCTTCAATATTCCGTCAGGAGTTGGCGCGACCTGGCAAGCAAATAGAAAGATGAATAGCAGGAGAACCGTGGTCTGTTTATACATAGGGCCGCATCTCCCGTCGTATATCCAATCCACCGAGGTAAATACGGGTGATCCTCCTCTCTAAGGTCGAGGGGTTAATCTTAATACCAATCCTCTCCCATTCGTGCTTGACGTTGGTAAGCATCCCTACTCACATCCCACTATCCATTACCCCGCAGTCATCATCACCGAATTCAATCTCGATCGTGGAATGCGCGAAGGCAAGTTCACGTACAAGTTCAAGGATTTCCTTGCGCAGACAAAGTACTTGTTCTTTCGAGACGTCCTCGTCCACCACGATATGCGACGTCAGGACATGGTGTTCACCATCCAACGACCAAACATGGGTGTGGTGAGTTGAACATACATGCTCGATCTCGTTTAATCTCTCATCAATCGAAGCCGCGTCTACATTCTCCGGGACGGCCTGGAGAAACACTGCTAGGGTCTGTTTCAGATTCTTCAAGACGTTGAAGAGTATATAGATCGTGATGAGTATGGAGAGAAGCGGGTCGAGAATATAGAAGTCCGTGAAGAGCAGGACGATACTTACAGCAAGTACGGCAACCCAGCCCAGGACATCCTCGATCAAATGCCAGGCGATGGCTCGGGCGTTGAGCGATTTCTCCCCTCTCAGTCGAAGTGCCGCAAGCCCGTTGACGACTACTCCCAAAACTGCGAAAAGGATCATCCCCTGCGCGTTGGCATGTTCTGGAGAGAAGAGACGTGGAATCGCCTCACTCAGAATGATCAATGAGCCGATGATTAAAACGACTGTACTGATGATTGCGCCCAAGAGTGAAAAACGCCGATATCCATAGGAGAATTGCTGATCTCCGCCACGCTGCGCAACGCGATCTAACTGCCATGCCAGCCCCAGAGAGAGTGTGTCTCCAAGATCATGAACTGCATCGGAAAGGATCGCAACACTGTTCGTTATTAACCCACCAACGACCTCAAGCAATGTAAATGCCAGGTTAAGGAAGAAAGCCGCTCGCAGATTCGCTTCGGTTCCTTTGTGCTGTACGTGATGAGTCATGTTCCCGATTTTACCGTAGAGATGCAAGATTAGCCGTCGATAAAAGCAAGGCGGTGATACTTGCAGCACACTGAGGAGTGCACCTTTTTACTCTGGAAGCCTGTCAGCATACATAACTAATGGCTATGCGCAGCCTTTTCTGTGTGAGCATTATTTTTCATGGATGGCGAGTTTTTATAATCTACGTAGTAATTCTCATGAATCTTGATGGTCGAGATACTCCTGATACTGCTTCCATCCAGGGCACCAGGTCGTATGCCAGCGCCAAATCCTGCTCACTATAGAATTGGGATTCTTCTCCGACTTCTCTCTCAGTGGGCACTGCGCGCAACTCGGTATTTCTTTTACGTTCTCCGTCATCAATTTATACTCCTTCATCATCCAATGAACATCGTTTGCGAATCAATTGCAATTAAAAAAAAACCTATTCCCCTTGCCCATCACTAAAAGCTCTCCACGTCATCACAACTGGCAGCATACCCATGATGAAGAGTGTCGTATTCAACGCTGCATTGAACGCGACTTTGAAATAGAGCGTGATGCTGGTATCCACCACATACCACAGCAGCAACCCGACAAGAATGGTATCTCTCGCCCAGCGCTCCTGCCGGTTAAACGGGATGCGGGCGATGAAAACCATGAACACGCCCCATCCAGCGACAACCGCACCTAATACGCCATAGATCCAGCGGACGAAGAGGGCGCTTGCATGTGGGACTGGACCATCCCCCCAGAACACCGGATTTACGCGATCATTCATCAAATCAAAGATAGGAGTCGCATTCAAGAGTGCCATCGCCAATCCGAACAATACGATAATCCAGCTCACCACTAGCAGCCAACGCTGCCAGAAGCTGAAGTTCTTCATTAAAAAAATCCTCCTTTCATCCAATCTGGAAAGCGAAAGACAATCCGTATCCTCGATGGAGGGGAAAGAATGGTTCAGGTAAGTTACTCTTACGGGTGCTTCAAGTACGAAAGGACGGTTGGCGATGAAGCGCCCAGGAAATCAAGAAGAGAATCCCTGGAATAAGTAGGGGGACCAGCACGATAAAGACCATTGGATTAGGAAAATCCCCATCCAGGATAAGCATCGCCAGGTAGAAGCCAATTACACTCAACGTTGTAAGTGCCCCTCCCAAGCCCTCCCAGCGCCATGACAGCGCCAAGCCAAGAAATACACCGACCGGAAAGAAAGCAGCCAGAACGAGATCGCGGGGGCGCCAATCTTCTCCGCCATGCGGGAACATGATTTCCATGATGATGATCAAGACGAAGATAACGAAGCATGCAATGCTCCAGATGCGGGCAATGCGTGGTATGAGTGATGGTAAGTGGCTCGATTTCTCATGTGCCCTGTCCATGATTCCCTCCTTGCGAAATGCTAGAATTACTTCTTCTGAGCAGTCGCCCTCTTGGTGAAACGCAAACCAGACCAGGTTTTATCAATGGCGCTGATCTTGAAATCCACGAGACCGGATGCAAGGCCAATCTTCCGCACGATATTTTGGGTGAGATCGCTTTCCACAGCAGAGGATTTCTTCGGCCAGATGATCCACAGCCCGGCCGAATCCCCGTAATCAACCATCTTCCGCATGCCGTTCTCGAGCTCCGCTCGAGAACGAACGAACCAGAGTGTTAGATCACCAATGGACTGTAACTCTGACCTCAAGACAGCTCCTTCCGGCATTTCACCCAGGAGCTCCCGGGTTCCATCTGGGGCATTAACTAGAGCTACAATAGCATTTTCTTTGATTCCAAGCTTCTTCGGCAATGGTGTCCCAGAGTAACCCGCCATGACCGAAGCAGGGACAAACGGGTCGGTGGGGGGAGAATCGATTGCCTTTCGGAGCGAGTTACCAATCTGATTCCACTGCGTATACACCGCATCCGGCAGCAATTTCCTGATGCCTTTAACCTTTTTAAAGTCCCCTCCGACAAAAACCAACGGTACATATCTTGTTGCTTTGTGTATGCGAATACCCAAAGCGAAATCTCTTCCCTGCGAAGGTAGACGATCAAGATCAATCACAAACGCGGCGGGCGGATCCTTCCGCATTTGACGCAAAGTGTCATTATCAAGAAGCGAGGATTCTACTGTGTAACCTGCCTTCCTTAAGGGCCCGACTTTCTCTTCGGTCTCGGATTCCTTCCAATGGATCAATCGAACACGCTGCATACTTGACTCCCGATTAGAGCCGCGCTGTAGGCATCTACTAATTTAATAAACCAACATGGATATTTAATAATGATGATGGGGCTGGATGAATTATCCCGTTACGCGATTACCTGCTGGAGCCATCTCTCTTGGCAAATCTCACCGCTAAGAATCTATGTACCTATAGGATACATCAGAAACGGTTGGCATATCTACGCTGATATGGGGAAAATCAAATATCACTCAACTTATAGGTCATTTCGAATGAGCCGTGGGTTCTAACGGGCAATTTGCGCAAAAGATAGCTGGTTTAATCCCTCGCAGGGAGCATATCTTCTGGCATTTGTACAGCAACTACCTCGCCCTGCGCACAGACCACCCCCTCAGCGGAAAGGGTTGTTTCGACGATAATTTTCCGCCCCTTGAGCTCCTTCACCTTTCCCCGGATTTCTAAGGGTACGCCAAGAGGCGTCGGTCGGAGATAGTTAACATGAAGCGAGGCCGTCACGAAACGTAGCGGGGGATCCGTGTCCATTTCTCGCCCCTCTGCTCGATAAGCCGCGGCAGAAGCGGTTCCCGTTGAATGACAGTCGATCAGAGAAGCGATCAAGCCACCATATACAAATCCCGGGATGGCGATATGGCTAGGCCGCGGAGTATATCGCGCCAGGGTTTCATCGCCATCCCAGTAACTCTTGATTTGAAGTCCATCTTCATTCAAGCGACCGCATCCATAGCAATAGCTTAAATCGTCGGGGTAGTTATCCTGAAACGCTTCCGCAGCCATGAAATGACCTCCCATTCGGATCCGCGACTCTTTTTTAGGTTATGAAAAATAGGCTTTTGTATACGGGTGGACTCGCGGCGATTTAATAAGCTCTGCGATTTTCCACCACCGGTACTCGGAATGTTGTTCGGGGGGCAGGTTCGTTAAGGGCGATTCAAGAACAAGCTTGTGCGCTAGGACGACAAAGTGCGTTCCAAAACCCGCTTCCGAAGCGAAATTTTCCTCGTAGAAATGTTCGAATACACCTACAAACTGCACATCTGACAAAATGGAATCCACCCCGAGTTCCTCCCTAACGATGCGGCGAAGCGCCTGGTCGAGTCGCTCACCCTTGCGAATCCTACCTCCGGGTACAAACCATTTCCCCTTGGCCGGTT
This sequence comes from Anaerolineales bacterium, assembly GCA_034430395.1. Lineage (GTDB taxonomy): Bacteria > Chloroflexota > Anaerolineae > Anaerolineales > E44-bin32 > E44-bin32. The sequence goes on from DAOUEQ010000093.1 coordinate 43,370, forward strand.
GATTGCGGCGGCGTCCTAGGAAGATCCTGTCTTGCGCATCCTGTAGGATGAGGTCAATCGAAACCAGAGGCGCGTTTTTTACGACCTGGGCAAATACCTGGGCGTTGAGTTCAGTTGATTCAGACATAACCTAAAAGTTTAATATGACGCGCACAAACCGCCAAGCACTCCAACCTGCGAAAAATGAGCTTGCGCGACGCCATTATGAACAGCGGCACATTCTCCATTAAACACCCAGATTATCGATTGCACGAAGATCAATCCCGTAATAAGCGTGGCAACGCTCATCGCGGTGATAAGCAAGCAATAATTGATGCTCACTCAAGTAGGACATGATCGCATAAGTTATTCAGGTGATCCGTTCGAAGACCTGAATGATTACGAGCAAGATCAGGGATACTACCGGGAAGAATACACAGCTGTTATTGTATGAATCTACCCGAGATTATTGGTTGCAAACATTTGATGTTAACCCCCACCTTCCCCCGGAAAGAGAAGATGAACGCCCGATGCGGAAGCAGTGAATATCTTGCCGCTTATACTATAGATACCTTCAGGGCATCTCCCTTCCGCTAGAGCTTGTCTGATCTCTCCTGCCAGAAAAGCGCGATTCCCTATTTGAGCATGGTCAAGGACCTCGAACTCACAGTGAACAGCTCTCGGGAATTGCCCGGAATTTTCTGCCAGGTAATCGATTGCGGTCTGATCTGCAACGATGCGGAGGATATGCAAAGGGTCAAAATCCGCGGAATAAGGCGGTGAAAGAAACTTGGCTCGAATGATGAAGTCGGATTCCATAACCGCCTGAAGTGGAAGCCCTTCCGGGGTTTCATACGCTAAGAGGAGTTGAATTCCCGTAGACTTCGTGGGCCACGCACCATAAGGGAGAGCGATGATATTTCCTAGAGAGGGAATAATGTCATATCTTCCAACCCGCTCCAATAAGCTTCGTAGATATTCGTCATTCATTCTTGCGTCGGGAACAATATAACGCGGCTCTATCTGATCTAAATGTGGATGGGTGTAGAAATGGTTGTATGTAATCGCTCCATGATCAAATCCCCAGGCGATTGCCAATCCCAACTTATCCTCCCATGTAGGTAAATCTGGGTTTGCATAGAGCTTATCCCCCAAGGTCGCAAAGAGAGCTAGTTGAAACCCGAAGTCAGGGTGCTCTTTTGAGAACTCCCACATAACCCCGATCCCAGTGTTGACATCAGGGTCTCCAGCCTCTGTTAATAATAGTTGGTTGTTAAAAAAAAGATCATCCATCGTAATGATCAGAGGTCGGCGACCCTCTGGGACATGAAGGTCACCTTCCAACCAGCCTTCCAGAGAAACCAGGCTGTAACCATTGTCATACAAACTCTGAAGATGGGCTCTTAGATCCGGAAGCCTAGTCTTCATAGCCGTGGAATGTTCTGCAGACTCAGGTGAAAACTGATGATAGTTTAGGATCGGGACGCGTGGTTCTTCCTCCCAAACCGTGGCAACGAGGTGGACCCATGATGGAGGCGTCCCATTATCAGATGGCAAGTCGTCTTCTTGGTTTGGGTTTACAGTAGAGCTGGAACTGGCATCCATTTGTGATGGCGGACGATGTATGCTCGCTTGTGTATCCAACGTTCGTTCCGTAGCACTCGTCCCTGTTGAAACCGCTTGTGTCTCATCAGGAATACTTATGCCTGTTGGACCTTGCTGCTCGATAGGTCGCGCACAGGATAGAAGCATAATGAGCGGTGCTAGCCTGATCAGCTTTAGTATTCTTCGTCCCATGGTCGAGGTCTACCATCCCTCATGTGTGACATACTCTGAATCCAAAAAGCCCATAAAGATTTAACCATACCGCCTCCGAATCCATGCCAACAACCCTTGTGGCTAACTTCATGCAGGTAAATACTTACGTAACAGAACATTCGACCTGAAGGCACAGATTGAAGGCTATTCTTTAGCAACTGCAAAGGAAATTTGGCTTATTCCTTCACCTCAAATTCTGCGCGGGAAAGTTTATAGAAATCGGATGATCAATGGAACTGCGATCGCGGTAAGCGCCAGGGTGCCAATCACGCCGCTGAAAAGGAGATAACGGGCATTGTAGTTCGACAGAAGCAAAGGATCGTAATACTTCGCCACATCATTGTCGCTATACATCGTTACCAATCCCTTAAGCAGCATTTGCCGGGTCCGCTTACCGAGGTTCAATGCTGAAATCGCGATCGAATTCATCAAGAGCGTCATGATTATGAAAACGGTCAATACGATGTCATTTACAGTATTGCCGCTTCTTCCAGAGGCAGCGTCTGCCACGCTGGAATTAATTCCGAGAACGATGAGGTTGAATGCGATAGCTGTCACCACAAAGATAGTGTCTGTACGACTACTCTGGTTCAGTTCGCTAACGATGTGGTCATGCACTCGATTTAGCATAGTAACCTCCTTGAAATTAAACGGATTTCAGTATAGTACAAATTCGACCTTCAAAAATGGGTGGAAAGATTCACCCATTACGGGAAATCTGAGCGCAGGAGAAACCAGACCATTGTGCAGTTCCTCCGACAATCTGTCCAACAACACTGGGTCTCAGGGGTTCTATCAACGGAACCGCATCTCCTTCTATAACGTTCCTTTCATCCTGGCTGGAACATCGAGTGTCGAGGTGAATTATATTCTTCTCCATACTCCACTTCGTGACTACAACCTCAGCCGTAAGCGTTTCCCCAACCCTCGTGGGGTAAAGATACTTTACCCATTGATTTAAGTATATGGCACCAAGACAGGGAACTTTTATCTCCAGAACTGCAGAGATTAGACCCGCGCTCAAAATCCCATGTGCTATACGTCCCTGAAAACGTGTCCTAGGAGCACGCTCAGTGTTAATATTAATCGGATTGAAATCCCCGGTAATCTCGGCAAGCGTAGCGATATCTCTTTCAACAATCGTCTTTGTCAATCGCGCTGTCTCGCCTAGATCAAACTCAGAGCGAACTTCAGAGACATCAGACTTATAAAAACCCCCGCAACATCACTTCGATGCCCCTTCGATCGCGAAACCTTCATCTTTCAGCCAATCACCTAAATCGATCATCCGAAGTCTTTCCCTTGATCTCTCCCCTGGCTGTCTCCAGCCAGCCTATCCGGGTGTCCGGTCTATGGTCAAACTCAGGTATGTACGGTTTAAGATCGAGAAGCGGCGTGCCATCCAGAATATCCAGATCATCGACATAGAGAACACCACAGTCAACACGAATAAGTTTGACAATAGAAAGACCGATTGGATTAGGTCGCGTTGGTGCTCGAGTCGCAAACAAACCGCGCGGTGATGAATCGAGAAAAGGTATAACAGTGAGAGCGTATTCTCGAATAGCGTGCAAATGGTAGAGCAAGATGATGTGAGAGAACCCATCCAGATCCTTTAAACCTTCCACAAACTTGGGAAAGATCTCGACCCTGCCCGGAGCGCTGGTTCTGCTGGCGGGTTGAATAGGCATCGCTTCCAAATCCTTGAAAGGACTGCAAATAAGACCTATTGCGTGGTACGTGATATCCAATGGTGGGTTCTGCGCATCGCCGTTGTTCATCTATCTTCCTTTATCGCTTAAGAGAAGAATGAAAATCCAGACCGAATACTCCAATGACCTTTCCTCCCAGTGGCAAAGTGCCCTGTAAGGGTAAGTGAGGTTCGCTTGTCCTGGCTGAAACGTAGAAGGCTCCAGCGAGTGGGCAGGCTGCAGCACTCCTATCCGAATTTATCGAGGATAGCCCGTTGGCTCCAGGTGGAGTGAAATGGTGCCAAAACGTCAAAGTGAGAATGCTGCGCCGTTCAGGCATTGCTCGCTTTAAGCAATTCTGTAACAACCTTGTCGAGGTCCATTTCCTGACCTCGTGCTAAAGCCGCCGTATAGGTCTCCGGGGGAAGATCCTTCTCAAGCTTTGCGAGCAATTCTTTCGCATTATCACTAATGCGCCCTTCTAGCCATCTGGTCAGAAGGCTGGCGGGATGTTCTAACACCAGCGCCAGCAGTTCGACAGCTTCCTCTGGCTTATCTTGAGTCACCCGCAACCGTGCTACTTCATACAGGAGGTTGATGATATCCCGCACAAAACCAATTTCCCTTGTGATCGATAGACCCTTACGAAGATACTTTTCGGCTTCGGCGGTATCACCCATGGAGACAGCCACCTTACCCAGGTATTTGCTTGAGGTTTGTGTTGAATAATGAAAACCGACCTGCTCCGCAACGGTAAAACAACGCAGGTACCATCCTCTTGCTTTTTCATAATCCTTACGAGCTAAGGCTACGTGCCCCAGAACAATCAGGGGCATCGTCGAGCCGATCACATCACCGACCTCTTCATAGCGTTTCAAATTGGATTCTGCGAAACGCTCCGCCTCGGCATAGTCCTCGTTAAGCAAGGCAGCCATGCTTGCAGCGAACAATGTAAATGCCAAAAGCCACTCATCTTCCATGTTTGTGGCAATCTCGCGCATTTTATCGATTGCGCTAATCTCTTCTGTCATCCGGCCAAGAAAATATGCATTCACAGCCAGGCTATCATAAGCCAACAGCAACGCCTCTGGACGGTTGTGCTTCTCCAGGATCTTCGCACTTTCCTCAGCCAATATATATCCTTGATCGGAAAGCCCTAACCAGGCCATGAAGTACGCCTGGAAAGCCTTTGCAAGCGCCCATAAGGCAGCAGTTTCTTCGTCTTGTTCTCCATCTAACCCTCTGGCGGCCTCTGCGAAAAGTTCCATACCGGAGTGATTCCACCACCGAATCCAGTAAAAATGCCATAAGCCCCAGATGAACTTCCACAATTGGGTGGCATTTTTTTGATCCAAGTAGAATCGCCATGCTGCACGAATGTTTTCAATATCTGCATCGATCTGCGCCAGCGCGGGCATCTGTCCTTTGCCTCTGAGATGTTCCCCATTTTGATGCATAAAAGCCGCATAGTAAGCTGCGTGCGCTTCGAGGGCGGAAACGCTCAACTCTGGTGTCATCGCGAGCTGCTCCTGAGCATATTGTCGCAGCAACTCATGGATTTCGAATCGACCAGAACTTGAGTCATGGCTTACAAATGATTTGTTGACCAATTCCGCTATTAACTGCAGCGAAGCTCCTCCCACCTGCTGAGCTGCCTCGCGCGTAAAGCCGCCTCGGAACACAGAGAGCAGCAAAAATATCTCCTGCTCATTCTGATCCAACAAAGACCAGGAGTGATCGAAAACGGCGCGGATGCTGCGGTGTCGCTCCGGAGCATCACGCATCTCGGTCGCCAAGATATCAAAGCCCTTCTCAAGTTCTGCATAGATTTCTTCCACGCTAAGGATATGCAGCCAGGCGGCGGCCAGCTCGATGGCAAGCGGCATACCTCCCACGATCTGGCAGATCTTTGCGATTTGGTCCAGTTCGTCGGGAGAGGGGTGAAATCCAGTACAAACCTTGCGAGCGCTTTGTTCAAACAAGGAGATGGCATCATCGGCTCCTGGGTCTGCGGGCCTTGCTTGTTGGGGAAACCCCATGCCGCCGACGACGAAGTGGTTCTCACCTTGCAGATTGAGTTTTTCGCGGGAGGTGGCCAGGATCTTCACCCCTGGCGCGGATTTTAGAATCTCACTAACAATGCTCACACCATCCAACAAGTGCTCAAAATTATCCATCACCAGCAGGAGCTGCCTCGTCTTTAGAAAGCGGAGCAGCTGGTACTGTGGTTCTTCAAAGGTTGCCAGGGGGAAATTCACAGCTTCAGCGATCGTTTGGATGAGATGATCAACCACGCGAATAGGCGCCAGGGAAACAAAGAAACACCCGTGGTCGAATTCATTAGCCATTTCAGCCGCCGCCCGCAAGGCTAAGCGCGTCTTACCGATCCCTCCAGGTCCAATGAGCGTCAAAAGGCGATTGGTAACTAACACGGCTTTTATCTCAGCCAATTCCTCTTTACGACCAATGAATGCTGTGGGTTGAGCTGGAAGGTTGATTTGCCGAGCCGCTGCGGAATCTGTTTGTCCGGATGGCTCAGCATAGGTCTGTCGAGAAGGAACCTCGCCAGCCAGCAAGCTTTGATAAAGCTGCGTTGTCTCTTCTGATGGATCAACGCCGATATCTTGCTGCAGTGCCTCACTACACCTTTGATATACAGCCTCGACTTTGGATAGTTCGCCTGCCGCTGCATGTGCCAACATGAGCGCCCTGAAAGCAGCTTCGGGAATCTGACCCTGGGCAATCCAGCACTCAGACCACTTAATCACATCGTTCCAACGCTGTTCTTGAATGCATCGGTCAATAAGGCGCTGCATCTGGCGCTCATAGACCGCAGCCATACGGTCACGCTCAAGCAATACCCAGTCCTCGTAAAAACCTGGGAGTAATTCACCCTCGTAGGCAGTGACCGCGATCTCTAGATCCTGATTTACCGGGTCCTCCAACAGACCAATGTCGAGCCAGAACTCAGATTTTACGTTGAAGGCGATGGACACTCTGTCCACAAGAAGATGGTGGTCACCAATGGATTTACGCAGATGCCATAATGCCTGCCGCAAATTCTTGCGTGCGTTGCTCTCGCTGGAATCCGGCCACAGCAGGCCAGCCAGTCTTTCTCGTGGGTGATGGATCCCCAGGGTTAAAACGAGATATGCCAGCAGTGTTCTAGCTGGACGTGAAGGCAATTCGATCGGTGCCCCATCCCGTCGCAAATCGAACTGCCCTAGCATACGGATTTCGAGCATTCTAAGTGCCTGCCGCTTTACGAGGTGCCTGGCTGAACATCGCAGCATTCGCAAACACATTATCTGCTGCCACGGGTTTCAGACGTCCAGAACTCCCGTCGCTGTTCGATCCTCATTCGTGTCCAAAAGCAATCCTGATAGACGTTCAGAGACGCTTCCAAGGACATTATGGAGACCGCAGGATGTTAGGGTTTGAGTATATCCGCTTCAAGTAGATCAAGGCAAATGGAGGAAGAATCATGAATACTCCGTCAACACTCGAAATGAGCATGGAACTGCGATCAAACGTCAAGACTTACAGCCCGGCAACCCCGCTGAGGAATTTCGCAAGCCTCATCGCAAGAGCCAAAACGGTGATAAGCATCCGCCCCAGCAAGGTTTCATCCGGGATAGCTGTAAATTATCGATTGGGCGAGGCTGTTCATCATGGCCAGTTTGGAGCCGGGCGTGTAATGGCACATTGGCCGGATGGCTCACTTCTTGTCAGATTTGACTGTGCGGTCAAGAGTCGGTTGGTTTTCCCGTCACTTCTCAGCTGAGTATATTGCCGGCAGTCCTGTAGTAAGCATATTCGGGAACGGATGCTCATGCCCTGTTCATGGGAATGAGCATCCCTTGATTTTCTATGTGTCCTTGAAAGCCTATGTGATAACTCTAATTGGCACACCTTGACAGCAGTCTCTTACGACTCTACTGCAACGCAATAAGCCTCAAAAAGCGCGATCTCCCCCACTTCTCCATTCTCTATTCATGTTCAGTTCACAATCCTCGGGCAGAATCAATGCAAATTCCAGTCATCAAAAGGAGGTTTAACATGAAAAGGAATGTATGGATTGGGATAGCAGCAACAGTGCTACTGATCGCTGCGTTGGTGGTCGTCGGTGTGATCTTCTACAACATCGGCATCTCCCGGGGAGTAGCCTCTGCTGCCGACCTAGAAGGGTTTGTCTTTCCCGGTGGTCCTCTGACCCATAAAGCCTACACTGAAGTTGGCTCAGAAAGCTTTCCTATCCTTGTGCATCGTTTCCCCCCGTTCCTCATGGGGCTTCTGGGTTTCTTGTTGTTAATGGTCTTGCTGCGCGCTCTAGGAAGGGTGATCTTCTTCCCGCTTTTCGGTTTCGGCGCAAAGAGAGTGGGACCTCACTATCCTGGTTGGCGACCGATGGGAAGGTACGCCTGTTGGGACTGGGATGAGATGAACACCCCAGATATTATCCAAAAGTGGCATTCCCAGATGCACGACGCCGAAGATAACGAGACTGACAGATCTAAAGCCTAGCCCTTGTCTCCAGCAGCCCGGGTGGTTTCTCGACATCACCCGGGCTTGCGCTTCCCTGATAAGGCGGCCGAACACCTGCCAGCTGATGTAGAATAGGTGCATCCGCATCGATTCCCGCTTATGGAGGTCCCCGGGTTGAAGAAGATTCTCGTGGTTGATGACGAGCCGAAAATCATCCAGCTCACACAGGATTACCTGGAAAATGCTGGGTTTTCGGTCCTCAGCGCTGGCGACGGGGAACGCGCCCTAAGTGTGATCCATGCCGATCAGCCTGACCTAGTTGTACTGGACCTTGGGCTTCCTGGCATGGACGGCTTGGATATCTGTCGATCGATCCGCAAGACATCGAACCTCCCGATCATTATGCTCACCGCACGCGATGAGGAGGCTGATAAAATCGTCGGGCTAGAGCTCGGCGCCGACGATTACGTAACCAAACCCTTCAGCCCCAAGGAGCTCGTCGCCAGGGTTCGATCCGTTCTGCGAAGATCCGAATTGGCTCAGGAAGCACGAGAAGTTGTCCGTGTAGGGGATGTCACCTTAGATATACCACGTATGCGGGTCACTGTTGGCGATGATGAGATCGAACTCACCGCAACGGAGTTCCATCTTTTACAGGCTCTCGCCAGCCAGCCTGGGCGAATCTTCACCCGCTCCCAACTCCTCAACGCCGTCCATGGTGTTGCGATCGAATCCTACGAGCGCGCGATCGACGCGCACATAAAGAACATCCGTCGTAAAATCGAACCTGTCTCACATGAGCCGCGTTACATCCAAACTGTTTACGGTGTGGGGTACCGATTTAGCGATGAAGCATAGAGACCATCCCTCTCATCGTTTCTGGACCAAGGCGCGTGAGCGCCGTTTCAATCGCCCACCTCCACACTGGTGGCCGGAGGATGAATCCTGGCCACCAGTTCCCCATCTCTGGCGCAAGGGCCACCCTAAATTGTTCCCGCGCTTCGCCATTGGAGCGCTCATCACTTTACTAATCGCTGTGGTAACCTGCTCAGGAAGCGTTTATCTACTCACGAGACTGTCGCCAGGGATCGACCTTCACAAAACGGGTGCTTTACCCATATTCATCGGCGTGGGTATTCTTGTCACCACCGTGGTCTTTCAAATGGGTCGAACGATCCGCCGCGTGATATCCCCCATCGATGATCTCCTGGAAGCTTCCTATAGCGTTGCAGAAGGCGACTACTCGGTGAGAGTCCCGGAGCGAGGAGCTCCTGAGATGGTTGCCCTTGTATCCTCCTTCAACGCCATGGTCCACCAACTTGAGATGCAAGCAGATCAGCGCAATGAGCTTATGGCTGATCTCACCCACGAACTTCGCACACCCATAACCGTTATCCAGGGAAACATAGAAGGCATAATTGATGGCGTATACGCACGGGATGATGCTCATTTAAAAGCCCTGCTCAAGGAGACAAAACAGCTCTCCAGTTTAATCGAAGATTTACGCACACTTGGGTTGGCCGAGAGCGGAGCACTCCAACTGCATAGAGAAGCCACGGATCTGGCTTTCCTAACCAGCGAAACACTCGCCGCCTATCGCCCTAAAATTGAGGCGGCTGGAATTTCCCTTAAATTAGCTTCCGCGGAGGGTATTCCCTTAGTCAACGTCGATCCATTGCGATTTCGAGAGGTGCTGTCCAATCTAATCGCCAATGCACTGCGCTATACACCTTCCGGCGGAGCAATCGAGGTTCAGATTGGGCAGGAGGGCGCCGATCGAGTCCAGATCATCATTCGCGATACCGGCTCCGGGATCGATGCCCAAGACCTGCCCCACATCTTCGAGCGCTTCTACAAATCGAGCGATTCCGCAGGGAGCGGTTTGGGGCTAGCTATCGCCAAGAAGCTGGTGGAAGCACATGGAGGAGAGATCATCGCCGAAAGCAATCCCGATCAAGGGACACAGATCACAATATTGCTGCCAACCTGAAGTTTAAAAATAACTTGGAGTGCAGCCATAATCGAATACGAGTTGGTGTACATCTTTTCCTACTAGTGCCCCATCTACTTCCACTATGCCATGCGGTTGAGCATTCTCCAAACCAGGAAGGTTAATCATCGTGAAGGCTCCTTCTTCTGACCGAAATCCCATCCCTTCCAAGCCATCCAAATCGACTCAGGCGTATGACGCCCATCCGCATCTGCTTTCGTCTGGATAACCCCAACCATCTCCAATAAGCGCTTGTCGCTCCGTGACATGCAGTATGTCGTACCAGATGAGCGGCGCTTTGAGCTTGCTGAAATCCGTACCCATGTAGAACAAATAGGGATGGCGTTCGCGCCGCTCTTCCCACAATGTCAATGCCGCTTCGACTCCGCTCCTGGCTACCTCACTATCCTGCCAATCATCGAATTCAGCCAAAACTTTGAGCATCACCAGGTTCGCATACGGGCAAGGATCACCTTTCTTGCCCGGACCTCGAAAACTCCCTGCTTTTTTCGATACCACACACGGCCAACCGTTTTCCCTGACCAATCCGACCAGGTATTCAGCCGCAGTTTGGATACGCGGGTCATCCTGCAAGCCAAACTTCACCAATGCATAGAGTGTCAATGGTGCATCACAGAGCATCCAGACCCACTCATCCTCCCCTTTCCCGCCATACCTGGGATGGATATTCATCACGATTTCGAAAGGTCCATCATCAGATTGATGCGCAAGTAATCGTTCGATCACTTTATCGACCGCAGAATCACCCTGACGCAAACCAAGATCGGCCATGAATGTAAGCCTGTGCAGTAGATGCCCGGCAGATTTGTGGCTCTTCAAGGCTGCACCCGGCCACGAGGCCAATTCCTCCAGGATGGCTTGAACTTGAGGATGATCGACCAATCGCTTTCGAGCGGACTGCACTTCCGGAGAACCTTCTCCTTCGTTAAAGAGATCAACTCGTGAACGATATTCAACCCAGGGTGGTCCCGAGGTCAACCACTCTGTTATTTTTTCCATTTACGCACTCCCCAATATGCCTTTCCAATAATGCACCGGGGCAATTCAAGCCCGACGCACATCTAACCTTGTATGAATTTATGTCTGTTACATATGGCTACACGCATACTCAAGGAAGGGTGAAAAATCTGCATCCTTTCTTGTTTCACTCAGTCTAAGTATTCCTTATCAACGGCATCATCGATCAGTGACATCGCAAATTTCCACAGTTGGAGTGATCCATCCTTCATAACTTCGTTGCGGGCGCTCACCTGGTCCACCCTTATGCCATGTTCACGCCACGATCGCCCCTCGGTATGATAGTTATGGAGCAAGGGCATAAGTCTATCGATCGTGGCTGCGAATTTCGCCTCCGGCGTGCTTTGCTCCTCGAACTCAACCCATAGTTCACGAAACTCCTCCATTTGATCCTCGGGCAGCAAACCAAAGAGACGCTCAGAGGCCGCATTCTCGCGGGTGGATTGATCCGTTACACCAACTTCATCATAGCAGTAGGTGTCACCCGCATCGATCTCGATAATGTCATGAATCAGAAGCATCTTCATAGTTCGCAGCAAGTCTACAGGCTGCTCTGCGTATTCTGCGAGGAGCAGCCCCATCAGGGCGACATGCCAACTGTGTTCAGCGGAGTTCTCCCGCCGGGTGCCATCGAGTAAATACGACTGGCGGACGACCGATTTAAGTTTGTCAATTTCAAGAATAAATCGAATCTGCTGATCGAAGCGCTCTTTGTCCATTTGCACCCGTCCTTTTAACGTCATCATCACCGGTTGGTCTCCACGTGAGTGCGGTTCCCCCTACTTCCTACTCGATAAGAAGCGATTCTCTGCGGTGACGGTTACTTCTTCGACATTGAAGGAATGATGAATGGCGTTGTCTTCTTATACTCCATATACGACTGTCCAAATCTCGCTTCAAGTTCTTTCTCTTCGATATATTTAAGGTAAGCAACAAGCACGGCCGCAAAGCTCGTCACCAAAGCGATCGCAGACCAGGAACCGGTCCAGATCGCTAGACCGGAATAAAGTACAATCGTCCCGAAACTCATTGGGTTTCGGCAGTAGGCGAATGGCCCAGTAATAAGCAATGTCTGTGTCGCCATAACTGGAAGCGGCGTGCCTCTGCCACGCGTGAGCTGATCTACGATCGACCACATTGCGAACAGCCATCCGATGAGCGCCAGGGTTCCACCAACCACAAGATTTATCAAGCCGAAGTCGAACCGCGAGATATGCAACCAGCGATCAATGGCAGCTGATCCCTTGAAAATTACTAAGGGGATCAACAGGACAAAAACGACCCCCGCCAGGAGGGTCGCGATCACTCTCTCGCCTATTCCGAATTCGCGATTTGCCCATTTCAAAAATTGTCTCATTTTCTTACATCATCGGGGCGTATCTGGAATCATTTCCTTTGGGACAAAAGATTGATTCTTGGAAGAAATCTCCCAGTATGCTTCATATAGTGTACATACTTGTCTCCGAATTTTTCAACCATGATCTGTTCCTCGCCATCTACTCTCAAGGCGACAAACAGCCCGAAAAATACCACCGGAATAACAGTCAATACCCAGTTTGAAGCGAGCAAACCTCCACCAATATAATTCATGAAATAAGCCGTGTAGATTGGGTGGCGGATAAAGCGATAAGGACCACCCTCCACGAGCACTTGATCTTCTTTTAGGATAACGAAAGAGTGAAAGCTCTTTCCCAGGTGATAGTGAGCGAACCAGAGCAGCGAAATGCCTGCAATTAAGAGGGCCACCCCAAAGTACCTCAACCAAGTTGGGAAATGTATTGAATACGCCCACGAAAATGTACCCGGGAAGAAGATGTATTCAGCGCTGAAGATGAGCGTAACAAGTGCAGCGATGCTCCCCGGTATCAAACGGGGACCGCTATCTCGCATTTCGCTGCGGCGCAAATCACCCCTCACCTTCGATTGGTAATAAATCCTGATCGCAAACATGGCAACGCCGCTCAGGATGAACAATATTCTAAAGATGATCTCTTGATCCATGGTTCATAATCTCCAAGGCTTGAAAGGTTCTTCTAGGGCTTTGAGAAATCGCTATCTTTGTTCGCTCACGACAACATCTCTCCAGGGCATAGCGGCATCCTCCACGAGGAAAGTGTCAACCATGTCTTTAGGACATTTTGTCAACTACATCCTTGATCGGTCAGATAGCAATGCTAACGTCTCTTGTATGAGGCAAGAGCATTATCCGTTACCCATCTGACCCACCCCTTACCCTTGTCCTGCGCAGGACCAGAATCCCCAAGATAACAAATACAATCACAATTGCGGTGCTTACATACAGGGAGGTATAGTCCCTTACCCAACCATACTCAATAGAGACGCTGTTCAGAATCTCACGCCACAGGGCATTTCCATTATCGCTATTCGTCATGATAATGACACCTTGCCCTCTTAGTGGATAGGCGACCATGACGGATGTAAAACCATCGTTTGCTCCTGGGTGCATGAAGTAGAACAAGTTGCTGCCATCATCGTATACCAACGGTCCAAGACCACGGTCATCAATCTGAGGCGTCAGCATTTGGATTGCCATGTCCTGAGAAAGAACCCCGTCAGATTGTCCAGCATAGGATTGCATTACCTTTATCACGAATTGTGCCAAGTCAGATGAAGGCGCCCACATACTCGCTCCTGATCCCATCTCGGGATAGGTATGCCACCTTCCCGGGATGACTGAGCCATCCGCACGGTGACCAGATGCTGCGATCTCCCAGAGATGCTCTGGAAGCGGCGATTCAAAGGTGCTGGCAGCCATCCCCCATGGCTCAAGTACGGTGTTCTTCATAATGTCCTGAAAAGGCTCACCGACCACATCCTCGAGAAGCTGCTGAACGATCATGTAACCACCACCCGAGTAGCGATGCTGTGTGCCCGGAACAATATCCACACGGATAGGAGATGAGTTGGCTGGCCACTCACCATCTAATATCTGCCGAAGATTGGGGACATCCTCTCCAAGAGCGTAACCACAAAATCCCTCAACCGTCACCCCTGCATTATGGCTCAAGAGACGACGCAATGTGACTTCTCCCTCCGCCGTGAATTTGTTCTCAGGGACATGCCAGGAAACCAAGCTTTGATTAACATCACGATCAAGTTCAAGGACTCCTCTCTCAACATGATGCAGGGCAGCCACGGCCACGATGGGCTTTGCGAGGGAAGCGGTTTGAAAGAGCGTTTCTGGGGTTACGGGTTCACCTCTACCTGCCTCCAACACCCCATACCCTTTTGTCCATTCAATCTGAAATTCATCGATAACCGCAATGGTAACGCCAGGTACACGATAGTGCTGCATCCGCCCTAAAAGTTCCATCCTCTTCCAAGGCGGATCTGAATAGTCACTCAGCAAACCTTGTTCTACCCCTGCGATTCTCCTTTGTGTAAGAGCCTCAGGTGATCGAGCACAATTGGCCAAGAACAGAGATGATACGATGACGACAAGCATCGGTGCAACTTTCATCTTAATTACTCGCTTCTAACACAACGCCTAGGCAGTGATCACCGTCAGGTGACCTGGATTGTTTCACCAAAATTCAGTACGAAACGTGGTTTCGATCCACTCATCACGAGTAGATCAGCCGGAACTGTTCGCAAACTACGGGCATATCTCGCGCAGGTTGTCTGCCGATGGAATGGCACTCCTCGGTGAAGAACGCCCAATGGACTTCTCGCCAATAATCCAGACTGCGATCCCCCTCACCTTCTTCATAGGCATGCTTTTCGCCCACCGTATTAAATGCCATTACTTCGATAGCAGTCGTCTCAATGATGCACATCGGATTGCCCGCACCGTCCAGTATTATGCTGATGTCACCAACCTCAGGATGCGGATCCCCATCAGCTTCGTAAGCCCAGGCAAGTGAAGCCGTCGCGATCTTCACCTCCCGTTTGACCAGATCCCCCAAGTTATCAGCCATTTCTGGCGTGTTACCGAACGCCCACGCTGAATATTCCAAATCAGGCGATGGCGGATCAGATCGAAGAGAATCAAGATAGGATCGCCAGTAATCCCTTACCGCAGGTTCTTCGCCCATCGTTCTTCCCTCCCCCTCTACACACCAGCCCTGCCGAACGTCAGCCGGTAAAGTATGTAATCGGCCGTATTGCCCATGAGATTTCCCATACGGATCATGCGCAGGACGATATGGATGGCTTCACCCATCTCCTCACCATAGACATCTATGAGATCTTGGACATCTTCTGGGTCGGGCTGCGCCCCGCTCTCAGCCCAGTAACGCCCATAGATCATGGCGGGTATTTCTTCTTTGGGAGTATTTGCGGGTATCTCGCCAGCCAGCAAGTCAGCGAGTTCATCATCAGCAATCCCTGCCTTGAGCGCTCCACTCGCGTGGTGCGTTCTACAGTACCGGCATCCATGCACTTCTGTAACAACCAGCATAAGCCGTTCCCGGAAGGCAGGTGAGAGCAGCTCCCTCATCGCTCTTTGTATTAGCGGTCGACGGGAGATGATATAGCGGAAATCCTCCCAAGCTTCACCCAGACCCAGATAGGTTCGTTTGTGGAACTTTTGCTTCAATGGATTTACCTCGCGGATAATATCCTCCGCCCGCAGTTACGACTCTCCAGAGTAGAAAGAAGATGGGCTTTAACGCACTATCTTCGTTCAGCATCAAAACTAACTATTAAACCTCCACCTACCAGATGCCCGGCACAAGACGGTATCGTGTTTGCTGCGCGAAGTCCGTGTATCCCGGAAGTTCCTCCATCAGCATTTTATCCTCGGTCTTCGTGCGAATCACCAGAAATACCAGAGTGAGTCCGGATGGAATAAGTGCCCACAATGAGCCGAGCATCAAGGGCATTGCCAGGGAACTAACGACCCCACCCGCGTATGCCGGATGCCGGACGATGCGGTAAGGACCGCCAATGACAACATGATGATCGCGGTCCTCCTGAATTCGCGCCACCGAAGAGAAAAACGCATTGGCGACCATCGCCCACGTGCCAACAGCATACCCGAATGTCACAAGAACCAGTGAGATATTCTGGACCAACATTGAGATATCCGGCGACCAATTGAAGCGATCATCAAGACCAGCGATCGTCCAGATCACCAACGGCCCAAACAAACCGACGATCACAACCATGAAGCGGTCCCCCTTAGCCGCATCATCAGCTCCTGTTCCGCGGGCACGCTCGACCAATGTCTCTGGGCTCGTCCTGAGGACGATAAGCCTGCTGATAAGTGTAAAAGCGATATGGATTCCGATGTAGACCCAGGCCATCGTCCAATCAAGGCGATCCGCAGCGATAAACAGAACGAATGGCAGAAGCACAACGAAAATCAAGAATCGAATTACCATCCTCCAGCCAATCCCACTTACTCCTTCCGACTGTTTATCCATTTGCTCTCTCCAAATCGATGGCGAGACACTCAATATCGCTGTAATACTGATTGCGCGCCGTTGTGAAAACCCTTGATATTTTATACCTATTCGCCATTTCTATCCGGTAGCACGCTCAAGATTTGATGTGCATTGCGGACAGCGGATAGCATTAATCGGTATGTCCATGAAACAGAATGGGCACTCCTTGGTCGTGGGCTCTGATGTCGTGTCTTCCTCGGATCTTTGGATTTTGTTTACACCGCGTATGAGAAGAAAAACGGCAAATGCAACGATTAAGAAAGTTATGATTGTGTTGATAAAAAGCCCATAATTAAGTGTAACTGCTCCCGCTAACTGCGCTTCCGTTATTGATAGATAGGGACCCGCAACATCACCCTCGCGCAGTAGGATGAATAGGTTTGAGAAGTCGACCTTCCCAAGAAGGAGGCCAATTGGAGGCATGATAACATTATCGACAAGCGAGCTGATAACAGACCCGAAGGAGGCACCAATAATAATACCCACCGCCATGTCGAGCACATTTCCACGCATGGCAAACTCTTTAAACTCTTTTATCATTGTCTTCTCCCTGGATTCATTTATTGAGTGGCTCCCCTTGCGCTATCTTGATGTACTCCTCGAGCCTCATTTCCAATAATGAGTTTACCGTCAGATCAGCTTCCGGCATCAGCAAATGACGCGTAACGTTGTTGGGCACGGCTACGCAGAAAATACCGGCTCGCTTAACAGCCTCTACACCATGCAATGAATCTTCAAAAGCAATAGCTTGATCGGGTTTGAGCCCCATGTCATGGAGAACAGCCAGGTATAGGTCAGGTGCTGGCTTGGTACGTGAAACGTCGTCGGCGCAGCGAATACTCGCGAAAAAGGGGTACAACCCCAATTTCGTGAGATGCCCAATAACCCACTTCCTGTCTGAACTTGAGGCGATACCAAGACACAAGCCTCGCGCTCTTGCCTCTGTGATGAGATCAACGACACCAGGCATGACCTCTTCCGATTTAATGAGTTCCAGTTCACGTTGTGTCCGGCGGGCTTGAATCGCCTCACGATCGATGGGTTCACCGATGTGTTTCTCTATGATTTCATAAGCCGTGGGATGATCTGTTGATATCCCGAGTAGACTCGCCCATTCGACTAAAGAAACAGTAATACCATATTCGGTGAAAATCTCCTCCCACGAACGAAACATCGCTGTCTCGGTATCGAGGATCAATCCATCGAAATCAAAAATCAGTCCCATTATTGTCATCAATAATCTCTTTGAAAATTATCATGGCAGATGAGGCGCCATGGGTCCAACAGCATCATTCCAGAGAGCTAAACACCTTAGATACGGAAAGCGCTCGAAAAGTACCGCTAGCACGAAAATGGTTTATTTGCCCTCTGGGTTCGTTTCAACCGGAAAAGTATAACAAATTCACTCCGTTTTTCCGGGGCCGGGAAATATCATTAACCCACAGCTCTCTATTCAAATAAACCCTCTACGCTCAAATATCTTTGTCCCGTGTCCGCAAAAATAACCACGATGACTTTTTTGGAATTCTGCGGACGCGCGGCAATGGTTAACGCAGCATGTGCCACCGCCCCCGATGATATCCCCACCAAGAGCCCTTCTTCCGCAGCAACTCTACGACACATAGTAAATGCATCACTTTCGCTCACCAAGAAAATCTCATCAATGATCTCACGCTCCAGCGTTTCAGGCACAAAACCCGGCGCTGTCCCCATCAGGCGGTGCGGTTTGAAAATACCCTGGGAGATGTATGGTGCTTCCTCGGGCTCTATCGCCACTAATTGCACCCCCGGATTCTTCTCCTTCAAGTATCGCCCTGCCCCGCAAATCGTCCCCCCCGTCCCTAGACCAGCAATGAGGATCTCCACCTGCCCGTCGGTCTCCGCCCAAATTTCTGGACCCGTTGTTTGGTAATGCGCTTTGGGGTTTGAGGGATTAACATGCTGCCCAACGTAAAAATATTCGGGATGATTGGCAACGATCTCTTTAAGTTTATTGCGTGCCCCTTCAGTTCCTTCAGAAGCAGGAGTCAAAATCAACTTTGCCCCAAAGGCTTTAAGAACCTTCCTTCGCTCCTGACTCTGGATCTCCGACATCACCAGGATGGCCTTGTAACCTTTGATGGCTGCCAGGAATGCCACTGCCATACCAGTATTGCCACTCGTCGCTTCGATTAACGTACTCCCCGGTTCTAATCGATCGTTTTCTTCAGCATCCTCGATAATCCTTAAAACTGCGCGGTCTTTTAAACTAAGAGGGTTCATGAATTCACATTTTGCGTAAACCCTGCTGTCCTTCGCGAGGCGTCCAAGCCTGAGCAGCGGGGTATTACCAATCAATTCCACTACATTGTTGTAGGCCTTCATAATTCATCCTTTACACCTACTGGATAAAGGTCAATCATAAAAAATCCAGTATTTGTGCGCCCCTCTGCGGATTCCATCTTTTCGCACTCGCTCAGGCGCTTCATCCAATACTCTTTCCGGGCACTGGCATGAATAAATCCATAAATTGCCAGGCTCTTTGCGCATCTTTAGCATAGCACGCCGTGGGAGTTGTTTCCAAGCATCTCGACAAAACAGTTTATTCAAACCCAAATTGGAAAATCCTGAAGGCTGAGAACATTGTGAACGAAGTGGTCCCTTGGGGCATTGGGTGAGGCAACATTTACTTGAGGACACTTTGCGGTGGATGTTGCATATAACCAAGAAACGGTTGCGAGATTTTCGCAACCGTTTACTTTGAAATGAGGTGCTTTCACCCCATCCCTAATCCTGCTCCCTGATCCATCCGAATGCTACCCCGGATGATCTTTACGGATCTGCGCAGGTTGGAACTCGAACTCCATTCGAGAAAGCAGATCGTCCCAAGGCACTAGCGGAAAAATCATTGACCTCCTGGATGGTCTCTCGCACTCTTGAATCCCTGACCATTTTTTGCCCCAAAGAATCCTCCAGCGCTAAAGTTCTCTCAATAAACTTGACCTCCTGCTCATACGCCTGCCCTGGTCCTGTTTCAATAAACAACCCATATTCCTTAAAGCTCATCCCCTGGGTAGCTGCATATTGGGGACTACACTCCCCAGGTTGATTGACATGGACAGCCTCATGGACGAGTAACGCTGCAATCCAGAGCACATCGGCCTGGGGAGGCGCCTCATAATTATCTTGCATATATGTAAACATCGAAGGATCCACCCGGATGTCCCCCTGACCGGCAACCCCTGCGATCCATTCCGGCAAATCTGTGGTACGAACCGACACGACCGCCTCGAACAATTTGTTAACATGTTCCTTGTCAACGTTAATCCAGGCAAATGCCTCCCATAGGACATCCATCTGTCCCTCTGAGAAACCGTAAAAATCAACATCCATCCCGTTGACGATCTTGTATCTGTAGGGACCAACCTCCATCCAGTGCTCGAAGCTACTTCGCTCGCGATCCCAGAGAGCAATCGCTCTTCCCTCGGCGTCGAGGATATGTAAGCCTCGTGCTAAATGATCCCATGGATCATCTACGTATTCCAGATAGCCTGGATTCTGCCATTCAACCGGCACATCAACCGGGTTGGCTTTAATCAAGGGACCAAGGTCGCCTACTTCGATGAGCGAAAAGTCTCCACTCTCGTCTCTCACCCAAAGACTGCTCTCAGGATTCTCAGCTCCGCGATAAACAATGTCCACCACAGTCCCCCCTGAGTATAAAGACACTCCATTCCAATAAATTTCGACGAGCACCTGACCACCCTGAGCCGCGATTGTCTCCATGTCAATCCTGGCTCTTTCGAGGATCACTGCTAATTCATCAAGGAAGGCGCCATAGGTTGCGGGATTAGAGAGGATGTCCGCGGTGATCGGATAGCGGCTTTGATCACCTCCCTCCGGGATCCATCTCTCCAAGCCATACGACATGAGGACATCTTCAAGGGTGTAATGAAAAGCCTCCGTTGAGTCGGATGCAACTTTTGGCATGGATGGCGTTTCGGAAGCGCGCGATGGGGGTAACGTAGCTGCGCTAATTACCCCCCACTCAATTCCCTCAGTGGGTGGGGAAGGTCCAGCACATGCGACGAGGAACAATGAGATACCGAATAGTGTCCAAAATCTGTGCACTGAACACTTGATGACGTTTAATGGGGAGATCGGAATCCAGGCACACTTATACAACCTTCACCTCGAGTTGGAAGTCAACCTGAATAAGACGAGATATTTTGCTCAGCATGCCAAGTCCTTGTCGAATGTCATTTTGAGGTACGCAGCGCCTAACATTCTCGTTAAACAAAGATAAGAGCTGCATTAAGTGAAGATCGAGATTTTTGGCCTCGGAATGACAACCGATCACAACCGCGATGTCTTAACCCCATTATGAAGACTCCGACACCTTCATACTAGTAGGGTTAAATTCTCGTTTTCGGAGGTCTCTTTAGAAGAACACGAAATACCGGGGGACACGTTCCATGTATTCCCTATAAGAATCGCCATACTGTTGCAGACATGATCGCTCCTCTGCCATCACCCGAATATGGCTCATGAACGCACCTACGGTTATCAGTATTACCGCCACCCAAGATCCAATGGCGATACTGATCCCCAAATATGACAAAAGAATAGATACTTGCTGAGGATTTCTCGAGATCCGGTAGAGTCCTTTTGTTATGGGCTGATCGAGCGGTGTATCTCTGAAGTTCAATAGCGAGAGTACAAAACCCAACAACCCGAGTAAATATATCGCTCCCCCAAGAGCAAACACAACATGCCCGGTATTCAAGGGAGTCAGGATCACTAACGCAAACCATGAAAGTATAAAGAGTTTTCCAATTGCAGAAAAGATCTTCTGTCTCTTACTCCAAGCGGATCGATCGTAGAGCCTCGAGACAACGCTCTTTGGAAAAATAACCAGCAGAATACCAAATACTATGTAGAAAAAAGCCAAAAGCACCCAGCCATTCAGTAAATCTATCCGTAATTCTGGAAGTAATTCCATCATCTTTCTCCTGCGGTAATGATTAGTTTTATCCACTTTCCTTCATGCTTTGCATTCCGAGTGTCATTAGAATAATCTCTAATGCAAGAACCAAGGGGAAAGCGTGCACATGAAGTTAGTTTAATGGAAATTCCCATATCATTTTCGCACAAGCCGCATTAAAGACCAACATGATTTCGTGATTTCCCACTCAAGCGCCGGCATATGGTTTAGAATCAAGATCCATAATTGCTATGAGTACCCACGCGTGAGAATCGGATGAGCAAATACCAGGTGATTGTTATTGGAGGGGGTCCTGCCGGCTTGATGGCCGCTGGTCAGGCTGCGGCGACTGGGGCTGAAACGCTTCTTCTTGAGAAGATGAGCCACCCGGGGCGCAAGCTGCTCATTACCGGCAAAGGACGCTGCAACCTATCTAATGTGGCGCCGCTCGAAGAATTCCTTGAACACTTCAGTCCAGATGGCCGTTTTCTGCGCTCTGCCTTTACGCGTTTCTTCACCAACGAGTTGATCGAATTCTTCGATAATCTGGGGGTGGAAACGGTTTTAGAGCGCGGAGAACGTATTTATCCAGTGAGCAACGATGCGCAGGATGTGGTCGATGCATTGACGTATTGGGTTCAAAAGAATGGCGCAATTATGCAAACCCAAGCAAAAGTGGAAAGGCTATTGGTTGAGCAGGAACGGGTTGTGGGAGTACAAGTCTCCAAACCTCCTGAATCCGTCCTGGAGCAAAAATCCAAGGATCAGTCAGCATCGATCGAGTACCGTGCCAGAAACGTGATCATTGCCACAGGAGGCGCTTCCTATCCCGGCACCGGATCGACGGGAGATGGCTATCGGCTGGCTGAAGACTTTGGGCATACCATCGTCCCCATTCGACCCGCATTGGTGCCTCTAAAAACCTCGGGGAAGATTGCCCCCCGGCTGCAGGGACTCAGTTTGCGTAATGTTAATGCACGCCTGATCGTCGATGGAAAAAAACAAGCCGAAGCCTTCGGCGAGATGCTGTTCACCCACTTTGGACTCTCGGGACCGATTATCCTTTCCTTAAGCCGGAAAGTCGTTGACGCTTTACGTGCTAACCATGAAGTCGAAATTTCCATCGATCTCAAACCGGCGCTTGATGATGGAAAACTCGACGCCCGCTTGATGAGGGATTTTGATACACACGGCAAGCGGCATTACCGAACTCTGCTTCAAGAGCTGCTCCCCAGGAAGCTGATACCTGTCTGCATTGAGTTAACCGCCATCCCTGCAGATAAAAGAGCGCAC
The DNA here is from genome assembly GCA_034430395.1 of Anaerolineales bacterium. Lineage (GTDB taxonomy): Bacteria > Chloroflexota > Anaerolineae > Anaerolineales > E44-bin32 > E44-bin32. Next base: position 66,035 of record DAOUEQ010000093.1, read on the forward strand.
CAGATTACGTCTGACGAGCGTAAACGATTGCGAACCTGGCTTAAGGATTTTCGTTTCCAGATCAGCGGACACCGGTCATTCGCCCAAGCAATAATCACCGCAGGAGGCGTGAGTACGCGCGAGGTCAACCCCCGATCAATGGCTTCACTCATCATCGATGGATTGTATTTCGCCGGGGAAGTACTGGACCTTGATGCCGATACCGGGGGTTACAACTTACAGGCAGCTTTTTCGACCGGATGGCTTGCCGGCCTCTCGGCAGCAAAAAAGTAATTGAGCGCCTTTACCAACGCTCACAAACTATGAGGGCGGGTATCCATCCCATGCCCATGATCATGATCTCTACGCATGATTATGAGGTCTTGGGTCGATATCCTCTGCGCCTCTCATCCGTCCTATCAGTTTTTCCGGCTCATGGATCAATACAGGTAGGCACTGCGAGCATATTGATATTTCCTCACCCTGAAATCTCAACTGTAGTAGAGGAATATCTGACTCACTTCGATCACAACTAAGACATGCCGCGGACACCATGGGTTCGTTCATATGTATTCTCTTTCTTTATGGTTGATGTTTATGGATTTTTGGATCAACTCACGCCTGAAAACATTATGTTCAGGGGGCTGGTCCCTTCACAATTCGAAGACATAAGGACGCAGTCGAATCAGGGTTTTAATACCCTGGATAAACCGTAATTTGTCTCCTCATTGTGAACAAATAACGTCGAATCCTCAATGGTTAAAGAACGCCGACTTCTTTTCCAACTTGCTCAAAAATATCCAGAGCTTTGGCGATCTCCTCTGGCTCATGGGCGGCAGTTACTGTCGTTCGCAAGCGTGCCAATCCTGCCGGTACCGCAGGCGAGATTACGGGAAGGACAAATAAATCTCGTTTATGACATCCACGCGTCATTTCAAATGCCTTCTCATCCGTTCCACATAACAACGGGACGATTGCAGTCTCTGTTCTCATCGTGTCAAAGCCCCGCTCCTTGAGACCCTCGATGAAGAGTTTTGTGTTTTCACGTAGTTTTTTCACCCGCCACGGTTCGTCAAGAATGACACGGAAAGATTCCATAGCCGCTGCAGTCTGCGCCGGCGGCAGCGCCGCGGAGAAGATATAGGCTCTTGACTGATGTCGCAGGTATTTGACCAGGTCAGCGCTTCCAGCGATGTACCCGCCGACACTGGGAATAGTTTTGCTTAACGTTCCCATCTTAATGTCTATGGCCCCCTTCAGATTGAAATACTCCTCAATACCCCTGCCGGTCTCACCCAATACACCAATTGAATGCGCTTCATCGATCATCAACCACGCATCGTATTTTTTGCAAAGCTCTACGATTCTCGGCAGATTGATGATATCTCCATCCATGCTGAATACCGCGTCGCAGATCACCAGCTTGGCAGCATGGGACGGCGCCTCTTTAAGCCGATCCTCCAAGTCATCCATGTCATTATGTCGAAAGCGAATAAATTTCGATCCCGACATCAAACATCCGTCGACGATACTGGCATGGTTCAATTTGTCGCTGAATACACAATCGTGCCTGCCCACTAACGATGATATTGCCGTTAGATTGGTGACATAGCCGGACGTGAAAGTGACCGCGTCGTCCGTACCCT
>DAOUEQ010000094.1:0-3706 GCA_034430395.1 Anaerolineales bacterium
CGGGCAGGCGCAGCAATTCAGATGCAGCCTCTTGAAGAGCGGTGCGCTGGCCACCAAGTTGGAGGCGCTGCTCGTTGATGTCGACCCATTCCTGCAGGACCTGGACCTGCGCCTGCGCGGCCGAGATCATCTGGCTGGCAGCTTGTTGGCGGAGAAGATCCCGCGCTCGGACGTAGCTTACAACCGCGAGAACAAGCATAGGGATAAGGACGAGCGGCAGCAATACAGTTGTAAGTCGCATTCCGAGGCTCATTCTACTGATGAGCTCGCGGACTCGTTGGGGAAGGTTTTTTGAAATGGTTCCCATCATGAATCGGAATCCTGACTGTTAAGGATCACGTCCTCGTTGTTTTGTGCGGCGTCATTCGCGTCAGATTCACTTGATCCTAAAGAGACCGTGGATCGAATGGCGTTCAAGGCTCTGCCCAATTCACGGGTGCTTGTTTTGAGAATGGATTTCATATCGGGAGAACGACGAATCTTACTCGTGATCTCATGTATCAAGCGCTCACGCCGCGCCGTACGCTGGACTTGATCAAGCAAGTTGGCATTCTGAATTCCTGCTGCGACCTGGCTGGCGACAGTCGCCAGTAAGGCGGCATCCTCCTCTGTGAATCGGTTGTCTTGATCATAGTCTTCCAGGATAAGCGCACCCAGAATCTCATCACCGAGCATCATGGGCACACCAAGCCAAGATTTGATTCCCTCCCCAAAGTCACTCACGCCCAGCATCGCTGCTCGTTGGGCTGGATTGTCTGTGAGCAGCAATGGTTGACGTGAACGGATTACGACGGAAGCAAGATCATCCCCAAGGGGCTCAGTGATGGCTTGGGTTGGAACTTCACGGCGTGTATCATAGGATATCGTTACGTGATCTTCTTGGGGGTCGAATAAACAAACTTTAAGGTCAGTATCACCAATTGCTTGTATGAGCTGCCGGCGGACGATTCGGAAAAGCGTATCTTGAGGCAGCATCTGGGAAACTGCTTGGCTGACACGGTTGATGACCTCTAGCTCTGTGACTCGACGCCTTTCCTCTGATCGTTGGCGAGCACCCTCCAAAGCTTGAGCAGACTGGCTGGCGACTGCTTCTATCAGGGCAATCTCTTCATCGTTCCAGGGTTCAGAAGGTTTAGATCGTCGGGCTGCGAGGGTGGCGACGGTCTCGCCCCGTACCTGAATTGGAATGGCTATATCTCGCCCATCGGGACTGAGGGTGGTCGAGTCTTGGATGATGGCATCCTCGATGACTGGAAAAACTTCGTCCGTTGGAGATCCGATTTCACCGCTTGGATTTAAATGGATGATAGGAACAGATCGAGAACGGGCAATCCGTCCCCAAGCTGCTTGTGTTTCAATTCGGTCAGAGCGTTCGATGCGGTCAAGTTGTTCCTGCATCTCGCGCTGAATACGGGCACCATCGATGGCAACTGCAACCTCGCTCGCGATTGCTTCCAGGGCTCGTATATCGTCCTCAGCGAAAGCCTGCGGTTCAGTGCTCTGAACATCGAGAATTCCCAGAAGGCGCTGTCCAACGAGAAGAGGGACTGCTAGCTCTGATTGTGTCTCTGGCAGGAGCGGATTCTTGAAATGAAAAGGGTCTTGCTCAACATCGAGCGCTACGCGAGGGAGACGGTTGGCTGAAACCCAGCCGATGATACTTGCGCTGCCCAGCGCAAGTCTGTGATGCCGGGCGATCATATTTCGTCCCGCTTCCCCAGTGCTGGCAACGAGGTCTGCCCAGTTTCCGGTTTCATCCATGATAAAAATGGAGGCGTGGTAAAAACCGAAGCGAGCGCGGATGAGTTCGACTGCCTGTGACATCAGCAATTGTGGTTCTGGGAGCTCAGTTGATAGTTTGGCGATATCGGCAGTTGTCTGCAATTGGATCGCTCGACGTTCCAGGACGCGAGTACGTTGAGAAACTAACTCCTCGAGTTCTCGACTCTGTACCTGGAGTTGATCGCTGATCCCGCGCTCCATGCGCAAAGCGCGCGCCATCTCGCGATTAGAGAGCCAGTTGAGAAGCACCAGGACGGCTAACCCGAAGCCGAGTCCAAAAGTATCAGCGACCACAGCTGATTGAGGGAGAATCGCAGCTGTGATTATGCCGGCGCTCTGAGCCCAAGCCGCAATGACGTAAGCCAGAATGCTCAATAGGGCGAAAAACGACGCTGCTCCGGCGCCAATCAGGATGCCCGCCGCTGCAACAACCATCGCCATGCCTATCGTGGAGACGTGCCCGATTCCCACTAGGAAAAGGGAGCCCACTATGATGATGAAAACGACAGTAGTGGGTATATACCCTGCAATCCGTAGTCGCTCCCTACGACCAAGCCAATAGGAGAGTAAGAAGAAGGGTTGGACTCCTAATCCCGCAATAGCGCCGTCTGGTGGGACGATACGAAGGATCCAAAGTATCAATAATATCACTCCAAACAGGAACCCAGGGATCGCCAAACCGAGCAGAACAATATTTAGCACCATTTGGCGCTGTGCAATATTCGGATCTGGGGAGGTGGGAGCTATGGCCTCCCTTAAGCGATTAATCATCTGCTTTTTTCATCCGCATCATCTCAACTATCAGGACCCATTAGTACAAAAATCAGACAACTTAAAACTCGGTGCCAGTAGCCGGTTCTGCAGCTTCATCTCCATGTATTTTAATAATCACTTCTGGATTGCCCAACCCACGCTGCAATGCCCTGGCCGCTTTCTCTAAGACCTCATCGATTTCCAACGAACCGCTTAATTCCGATGTGATTTCACTCACCAATCGTGCTCGATCTGCTGCTATCGCAGATATTTTGGCGAGGCGTGCGTTGAGAATCGCAGCGCTTAACTGATCAGCTAGCGTCTGCAGCATTTCTACATCTTGAGGTCGGAATGCATCTGCTTTAGAGCTCTGTACGTTCATCGCGCCGAGTACTCGTCCACTGGTTTGAAGTGGTACCGCCAACTCAGATCGCATTCCAGCCATGAGATCTCTTCGCAGTTTTTGGTCATCTGCTTGAATATCCGTTATAAGCCGCGGTTGGTTATTGCTCGTGACCCAGCCGATGATGGATGCTGAGCCAACTGGAACGATGTATCCCTCGGCAGATAATGCCTTCCCGATTTCCCCGGTGGCTTCGTGAAGCGCAGCGAAGTCGCCATCCTCTTCGATCAGGAAAATGGAAACATAATCGTACTTGAACTGCTGTTTAATGAGTTCAACCGCACGTCGCAGTAAGTCGTCAAGCGAGGCGATGGATATGACAGCCCGAGCGACTTCTCCTGCTGTTCGTACCTGGCGTGTGCGTTCCTCGACACGGTCTTCAAGGGATTGATAAAGATTGCTAAGCTCATCTGCCATGCTGTTTAGGCTGTGAGCAAGCGCGCCGATTTCGTCATCACGGTCTGAGGGGACACGGAAGGACCAATCCCCACGGGAAAGTCTGTCCGCCAGCTCTGTGAGGTTTCGAAGAGGGCGCAAAAGAAAACGGTTGGCGACGAAGGCGACGACCACAATCGAAAGTATTGAAGCGCCAGCGATCATAGCGATGGTGAACGGGGCGAGGGCGTTAACCTCTGAGAAGATATCGGCTTGCGGGAGTTCGGTGACGATGCCCAAATTCCAATCAGGGATCCACTCATAGGCGGCGAGAACCAGGTCGCCTTCCTTGTTGGAGTATTCAACGGTCCCTGAAGTTGTATCGCTGACGCT
>DAOUEQ010000095.1:0-17427 GCA_034430395.1 Anaerolineales bacterium
AGCGTCAGCGATACAACTTCAGGGACCGTTGAATACTCCAACAAGGAAGGCGACCTGGTTCTCGCCGCCTATGAGTGGATCCCTGATTGGAATTTGGGCATCGTCACCGAACTCCCGCAAGCCGATATCTTCTCAGAGGCTAACGCCCTCGCCCCGACAGCGATCTCGTTGCTCCTCGGTGCGCTCGTACTGGTTGCGATAGTTGTTCCATTGGCGACGAATCGAGCGATCAGCCCCCTGGCCTCATTAACTGATCTTGCTCAGAGTTTTTCTATGGGGGACCTCTCAGCTCGAGTAACCGAATCTAGAGGGGACGAAATCGGTCAATTGTCACGAACGTTCAACCAGATGGCAGAGGATCTCTCCGAACTCTACCGCTCTCTCGAGAAGCGTGTCGAGGATCGCACGCGCCAAATACAAACAGCGTCGGAAGTCGCCCGAGACGCCGTAGCGATCCGTGATGTGGAATCCCTGCTGAACGAGACAGTAAATCTCATTACCGCCCGTTTCGGCTTCTACCATGCGGGTGTTTTTCTCCTCGACCGAGAACGCGAAAACGCTGTAATGCGCGCCGCTTCTTCGGAAGGTGGCAAGCGGATGATTGCAAGAGGTTTCAGCCTACCTGTGGGCAAGGTTGGAATCGTCGGGTATGCCACTGGTACAGGGAAGCCCCGAATCGCTCTCGACGTTGGTGAAGATCAAGTTCACTTCGCCAATCCCGATCTCCCCGAGACCCGCTCCGAGATAGCTCTTCCTTTATGGGCAGGCGATCAGATCATCGGCGCGCTTGATGTCCAAAGTAAAGATCCGAATGCTTTCGATGATGATGATCTCCTAGTCCTCCAAACGATGGCCGACCAGCTTGCCGTAGCAATTGAAAACGCCCGCCTGATCGGTGAGCTCACCGAACTATCCGCGCAGAACCGGCGGGTCATCGATGTTTTCACCAGCATCAGTGAGCAGACAGACTACGATTCACTTCTCGCTAAGGCCGGTGAGAGCATTCGCTCGATATTTGGTTTCAAGCGTGTCGTAATTGGGCTCGTCGAAGGCAACGAAATTGTCGTCCGAAGCGCTTCGGCTGCCGAAGGCATTCAACCTGCCCCCACTGGAATCCCTGTTCCCTTCGACCGTAGTCCTCTCGGACGTGCAGTCTTAACCATGAAGCCGTTTACGGCAAGCCCGGGAACCGGCCAAACTACCCGATCTTCCAGCACTACGGTTGCTGTCCCTCTCATCAGTCGTGGTGCAGCAATTGGTGCATTCGCGGTTGAGAGCGCTGACATCGAAGGTTTAGGTTCGCGCGATATTGAGATCCTCGAACTAATATCCAATCAATTGTCGGTTGCGCTCGAAAGTGCCCGTCTATTTGAAGAAACTCAACTGAGTTTCGAGCAAATCGACAGTTTGTACCGGCGTCAGACTGCAGAATCATGGGAAGAATTACTGAAATTAATTGAAGATGACAAACAGGAAACTTTTGCCGAATATACCGGCTCACGCTACCCGGATGCTGTGACGGATGGCGGAGACCCACTAGATGCACCAATCTCTGTCCGTGGCGAAATCGTAGGCAATCTCGGGCTTCTCGCAGAACGCCCGGGTGAATGGACCGAAGACGATCGAGAAATCCTGGAAGCCGTCGCTGACGAAGTCGCGTCTGCACTTGATCAGATGCGTCTGCTCGAAGAGGTCCAACTACGGGCCGCCCAATTGCAAACAGCTGCCGAGGTCGCACGCGATGCCACCGGATTGCTTGACATTGAAACGCTTCTAAATAGGGTTGTGAGGCTAATCAGCGATCGTTTCGGCTACCCGCATGTTGCCGTCTTTCTACTCGATGAAACGCAGAAAATTGCTGAACTCAGAGCCGCCACTGGTGAAGCTGGAGCACAAATGCTCTCCTCTGGCTACCAGCTTCCCGGGGGATCGAAAACAATTATCGGCTCCGTCGTGGAAAGCGGTGAATACTATCTGGCATCCGACGCAAACCAAGACGAGTTATACCGACCGCATCCACTCCTGACTGATATGCGCTCTGAGCTTTCCATCCCTCTTATCGTCGGCAAACAGGTGATCGGCGCACTCGATGTCCAGCACACAAACGCAAACGCTTTCAGCTCGGACGATATCGGGGTTCTGCAGATCCTCACAGACCAGCTGGCTGTCGCTGTACAAAACGCACGTCTATTCCAGGAAACGCTGCGCCGAGTTGAGCGTGAACAAACAGTGCTTGAATTAACAGACGTGATCAGGTCCAGCGATGATGTTGAAGGCATGCTGCAAACTGCCGTGAAAGAAATGCGTCGTGTATTTGGTGCAAAACGGAGCCGGATTCGATTGCTGGAACAATCGATAACAATGAGCAGCCAACCTCGCAGAGATCGGCAAGAATAAAACAGAAGCGAAGCTTTTGCTGTACAGCATAAGAAACCAATGGGGTGAGGACAACGCATGACCCACATCATAGCCATCGCAAACGCCAAAGGTGGAGTTGCGAAAACCACAACCGCATTATCATTGGGCGCTTCTCTTGCAGAGATGGGCAGGAGAGTGCTCCTCATCGACCTGGACCCCCACGCCAATTTGACTCTCTCCCTTGGATTTAAGCCCGCTTCGCTTGAGAGAACCGTCGCCGGATTACTGTTAGGAAATGATGCTCTAGAGAGAGCAGTGCTCCCAACGACTTTCCATAATCTAGTGCTTGTACCATCCAATCACGAATTAAATCTAGCAGAACCTCATCTGCTGGTTCGCTCCGATTACATGCTGCTTTTAAATAAAGTACTCAAAAACAATCAATCGTACGATACGATCATCCTTGACTGCCCCCCATCATCTGGAACGCTTACAAAGAACGCACTCTCCACGGCGGACCTGCTCATCATCCCAACTCAACCGGAATATTTTTCTGCGCATGCACTGCGGGATATGCTCAACTTAATCTTAGCGGTTCGCCAGAGAAACAACCCGAAGCTGAGATATCGAATTCTCCTCACAATGCTTGACAAACGCAACCGTATCCACCGCAGTCTTGCCGAGCAGATTAGAACCGCATTTAACGAAGCAATCTTCGATATTGAGATCGAAATAGATACCAAGTTGCGCGAGAGCTCGATTATGGGGCAGCCAATTAACCACTACGCGCCAGAGAGTCGGGCAGCGAAACAGTATCATGAGCTAGCCGAGGAAACAGGGCACTATTCGAATGAAATCAATCGACGGCATACGACGACGCCTTGAAAACCTGTTCTCTGGGATCTCGAAAGACCTCCCAAAAACAGGCTCGCTTCCAACCGAAGTTCTCGGTCTTCCCGAAACTGACCGCCCTCGCGGCTGGTCTTGGGAGATCGATAATTCAGGACGTTATACATGGTGCAGCCCTGAAGTAGAAAAAGCTATAGGTTTGGCGCCTGATGCTCTCTTAGGTAAAGAATTTTTCAGCTCCGGGTTTAACGCGGAAACAACAGCTGAACTCAAACAACTGATTGATTCAGGCCAGCCAATCCAGCATCTGTTACTGGATTTCGTAAACCCGCAAGGCGAACAATGCACAATCCTCCTCGATTCTCATCAAGTCATGGATAAGCAGGGATCGCTGAAAGGATATCGAGGAATCTCTCAGATCGTCGATGCTGAACGGTCTCAAAAAACACGCATGGCGATCACCCTTCCAACTCCCTCGGATGCTATTAATGCAATCTCGGTTCCCGAACTTGCAGCTTCGTGGGGTCAGATCCTGGGATACGAGGATGATCGAGGCAATCTCAGACAAATCGATGACTCAGACCAGCCTGTCTCATTAATCGCAGTCCACACGCAAAATCGTCTGGTTATCCCCCTTCGGGTCCAAGAAGAAATCATTGGGGTCATAGAGCTTGAAGGTAAAGATGCGGATGATCCCTGGACAGACGAAGACCGCATTCTGGCAGAGGCAGTTGCGCACGAATTTGCGATTACGCTGCAGGACGCACGCTCGCATCAATTGACCTCACAAGCCCTCGAGGAAATGCGCGAAGCCGACCGCTTGAAGAGCCAATTCCTGGCAAATATGAGCCATGAGCTTCGGACTCCGCTAAATTCAATCATCGGCTTCTCCAGGGTGATCCTCAAGGGGATAGACGGCCCCGTAACTGACAACCAGGAGCAAGATCTATCCGCAATCTACAATGCCGGTCAACACCTCCTTGGATTAATCAATGACATCCTCGATCTTTCCAAAATCGAAGCCGGCAAAATGGAATTAACCTTCTCAGAGGTGAACCTTCCGGAAATCATCCGCGGTGTGATGTCAACCGCCGTAGGTCTGGTTAAAGATAAACCTATCGAGCTGGTCATCGATCTGCCGGATGACCTACCGAGCATTCAGGCGGATAACATTCGCTTGCGGCAAATCCTGTTGAACCTCGTATCGAACGCAACAAAATTTACCGAAGATGGTCATATCGGAATTTCCGTGCGATTGATCGAGCGCGGCAGTCAACCCGAGGTCGTGATAGCTGTTTTCGACACAGGACACGGTATTTCTCCTGAGGACCACGAGAAAATCTTTGAGCCATTCTCACAAGTTGACGCTTCACCGACAAGGAAGACAGGTGGTACAGGCCTGGGTCTATCAATTTGCAGACATCTGGTTGAATTACACAAAGGCGTTCTGTGGGTTGAGAGCCTACCCGGCGAGGGCAGTACTTTTGCCTTCACAATCCCCTATGAAGTGAAGGAACAGGAACAAGAAGAGCTCGCTCCGCTAATTCTTTGCGTTGACCGAGATTCCGATGTGTCTTATCGCTACCGCCGCATTCTAGAAGATGCCGGGTATCGCTTTCATGTGGTCACAAAACCAAGCCACACCTTTGAAATCGCGAAGACAATATCACCTGATGTAATCCTGCTTGATCTCCTCCATCCCGACCCTGACGCCTGGCAAATCATTTCAGAGATACTAGGTGACGAGGCACTCTATGCTACCCCGATCCTGCTAACCGAATACGATGAAGGGCAAGGGAAAGGAGTGACCCTCGATATCACACGCTTCCATCCGAAACCGGTTCGCGAGAACTCCCTGCGTCATATCCTTCAAGCGTTGAACTGCTCTCAGAAATCCACGTTTCTCCTTGCGGAAGAAAACCCTGACGAGAGCGATCGTATCCGGGCAGCAATCGAAGGTGGAAGACTTGGAACCGTTCTGATTGCCGATTCCCTCAAGGACGCTTCTCGATTGTTAGATCGAAGCTCACCCGAAATCATAATTCTAAGCCTGACCTATCCAGGGATCTCAGAATACGTTGATGACTTTTTCCTTCAGAAGACTGATGCTGAGACTCCTGTCATCGGCCTGCTCCCGGACACGCTCACATCAAGCGATCTTGAAAAACTCATCAACCTCTCCAAAGCTTTGGAAGAGGTAGCGGTCAAGTCATCAGATGATCATTATAAAAATGTTGCATCCATAATAAAACGCATTGCTCCCCGGGGATCGACTCGATAGATTCATCATTCTCCTTCTCCAAGGCGCCCCAACGATGAGCAACTGTCAAAGAGTTAAGTTGTGTGCCTCGTAGACATACAATATTCGATAGGTTAGTCCATGGCCTCATTTGTGGTGAAATGCCTTGATTGTGACGCTCACACGCCATACCACCCACTCATAATATCTTGCCCAGAATGTGGTAGCGAGTGGATGGAAGCTTGCTATGATCTTGACGTAGCTAAGCTCTGGGGAGCAACTCTTGCTGATCGCCCCGATAGTTTGTGGAGATACAGCGAACTACTCCCTTTGCAAAATCCATCTTTATATCCATCTATCGGGGAGGGCTGGACACCGCTATATCCAGCCCACCAGCTTGGAATGCTGCTCGGTCTCCCCAATCTCTTCATCAAAGATGAGCGCCAGAACCCGACGGGCTCTTTCAAAGATCGTCAGGCTGCAGTAACAGCTGCAGCTTTGCTGGAACATGATATTAGCGAAGCAGTCATCTGTTCTACTGGAAATGTTGCCATCGCCTTCTCGGCTGCATTTGCGCGCACGGGTTTGAAATTATGGGCATTTATTACCAGCCTGGTTCCCCCTGAGAAAATGCGCGAGGTGGCTATCTACGGCTCCCAGGTCATTAAAATAACGGGGACATATGACCAGGCAAAACAACTGGCTGCTCAATTTTCATTGGAGCGAAAACTTTATCTCGACCGCGGGGTACGCAGTATAACTGCTTTGGAATCGATGAAGACCATCGCCTTCGAAATAGCCGAGCAGTTGCCGCTACTACAGCAATCTAATAGCACTGAAACAGAGATACCAGGCACCTGGCGCTCTCCAGATTGGTACATCCAAGCCGTCAGTGGCGCAATCGGTCCTCTTGGCGTTTTGAAGGGTTTCCAAGAGATGCATTCTGCGGGTCTTGTAGATAACATACCTGCCCTGGCATGCATCCAGTGCACAGGCTGCGCACCAATGGCCAAAGCCTGGGAAGCGGGTCTTGATTTCGTTGACCCGGTGCTATCCCCAAAAACCCACATCACTACACTCACAACTGGCGATCCTGGAAGAGCCTACACCCTGCTTCGCCAGAGGATGCTTGATGCAGGCGGTGGAACGATCGACCATGTTTCCGATGAGGATGCTTTTCGCGCGCTGAGTCTCGTAGCCAAAGTGGAGGGGCTTTCAATAGAACCCGCCGCAGCCGTGGCGTTTGCAGGCTTGATCAAACTTGCGCGGCAAGGAGTCATTAAACCCGAGGATGTTATCGTCATAAACTGTTCCGGACACACGATGCCGGTAGAAAGCCGACTGTTGGGTCCCGTCTGGTCGAAGGATGTCTCGGTTGACGACTTTGCACTTCCCGATCATCCTAGAGAGGGTATTGTCGCTGCACTTACCCAGATTGATCACTCACAAATGCATAATGTGCTTATCATCGATGACCAGGCGGATGCTCGTCGTTTAATCCGCAGACTCTTGGAAGCACAAGGGACTTTTCTGGTTGAAGAGGCAGAATCCGGACCAACCGCGCTGCAACTCGTTAAACAATCAATACCAGATCTAATCATCCTCGATCTTATGATGCCCGAGATGGATGGGTTTGCGCTTCTCGATCGGCTCCGCGCTCAGATGCCCACACGAGACATTCCTGTTGTCGTGGTTACCGCAAAAGAACTTACTAACTCCGAATGGAGACGCCTTGACGGTCACATCGAGCGGTTGATGACCAAAGGTGATTTCTTCGTTGATGAACTGATAGAGGAGATCGAAGAAGCACTGCGCCAGGAGCGCTAATTTTGAACCGCAGAGTACTTGTGAAGAACGCTGGTATATATTTTGCTGTCGGCTCTGCCATCCTCCTTGGCTCATCTCCGATTTTCGGCAAGCAGGCCATCCTTGCAGGTCTTGACCCGACAGCAGTTGTTGCGGCGAGAACGGCTGGTGCAACTTTACTATTATTTCTTGTTATCCTTATTTATAAACGAGAGTATCTTTACATCTTCCCGCTCGGGCTTCTGGGTTGCGCAATCGCCGGTTCCTTAAACGGTCTTGGGTCACTGCTTTACTATGCATCCCTTGCCAGTTTAGATGCCAGCTTGGGTCAATTCTTCTATACGCTCTATCCAATATTTGTTGCTGGATTGTTCTACCTTGATGGGAGCCGCCCGACCAATCTCACAATGATCCGTCTCCTGCTAAGCATCCCTGGAGTGTACTTTCTCACGCAGGCAGGCGACGGCGTTGTTGACCTGCGGGGTGTTAGTCAAATGCTGTTTGCCTCATGTCTATACGCAATCCATATCCCTATCAACCAACGCGTCCTTTTCGAGGTTCCAGCGCCAACAGTCACACTTTATACGCTTTTGGCAATGACAGTGGTTACTGTCCCCGCTTTTTTGATTTTCTCCGGCCCATACACCATCCTTCCTGAAGCCGCAATTCTACCCATCATTTGCTTAACCGTTGTAACCTTCCTGTCACGCCTTACACTTTTTGCAGGCGTAAAACTAATCGGCGGCATCCAGACATCGATTTTCGGACTCGCTGAACTTCTGGTCACGGTCTCGCTGGCATACTTCATCTTAAGCGAAACATTATCGCCGGTGCAGTGGATAGGCGCAGTAGTTCTCATCATCGCGCTCCTTCTCGCGGCATTTGATCGGCTAGACCCCCCTTCTCGACGAACTGATGGCTGGCTTTACTGGCTACGCCCACCCATTCCTCGCAGACCCTCACACGTCGACAACGTCGGATCTTCCGATTCAACTCTATGAGTTGATCCGCGATTCCCTTTCTAAGATTAAACCCTCGGTTGGTCCTATGCTATACTCCTCAGGATAAATTCGATGTCCTGAGTGTGCGTGGAGGGAATATCAATGCGTGATTTTATCGCCCTTACAGATTATTCCAGCGCTGAGCTGAAAGAGATGCTGGAGCTCGCAGTACAACTTAAACAAGAAAGAAATGAGGGGGGCAATAAACCTCTTTTTGCCGATAAAGTTCTTGCTATGGTCTTCCAAAAACCCAGCCTGCGGACACGCGTCTCCTTTGATATGGCCATGCGGCATCTAGGTGGTGATGCTCTCTACCTCTCTCCTGCCGAAATCGGTCTTGGAAAACGCGAGTCCATCGCAGATGTTAGCCGGGTTCTCTCTGGCTATGTAGATGCAGTCATGGCTCGAGTTTTCAAACATGAACACATCCTTAAGCTCGCGGAATATTCATCGGTACCCATAATCAATGGACTCAGTGATTTCAACCATCCCTGCCAAGCTATGGCAGATATGCTAACGATCCTTGAGAGCTATAATAATCTGAAAGATCTGCGTATGACCTTTATTGGCGATGGCAACAATGTCGCTGTCTCTCTGGTCTTTGCGTGTGCCAAATTAGGCATACACTTTACGATCGCTTCACCCGAAGGATACGATCTACCTCAGGTTGTGGTCAAAGAAGCCGAGGATCTGGCCGTGGCAACGGGCAGCAATATCCAGCAAGTCCGTGATCCTTTCGCCGCTGTTGAAGGCGCCGATGTCATCTATACAGACACCTGGACTAGCATGGGACAGGAAGACGAAGCGCAAAAACGCAGGGAAGTTTTCGCAACCTATCAGGTGAATGAGAAATTGGTCGATTTAGCTGCAAAGGACACGATTGTCATGCACTGTCTACCTGCTCATCGAGGAGAGGAGATCACTGATGAGGTAGCGGATGGTCCTCACTCGGTTCTCTTCCAGCAAGCGGAAAATCGCTTGCACGCCCAGAAGGCGATACTGGTAAAACTCCTGTCTTCTTAACGATGCAAATATCATCGCTGCATCACATTCATGCTTAGACTGATATGCCGTTTCCCCGGAGAGTGATCCATGCACATTGGCGTACCTAAAGAACGAAGACCCTTTGAATTCCGCGTTGGCCTCCCCCCTGCTGGCGTGAACCTGTTTACGAAACATGGTCACACGGTCTATATCGAGACTGAGGCTGGAGAGGGCGCAGGCTTTACTGATGACGATTATTCAGCAGCCGGGGGGCAAATCGTCTACAACCGCGAGGAGGCATTCGGCCGCCCGGACCTTATCCTGAAATTCGCGCGTCCTTTGCGAGACGAGATTGACATGATGCGTTCCGAAACCTGCATCACCGGTTTCCTGCACCTTGCCGCGTCACGACAGGATAAAATCGAAACGCTATTGGAAAAAAATATTACATCCATAGCTTACGAACAAGTTGAAGAGGATGACGAATATAAACCAATCCTGACCCCTCTGAGCCAAATCGGGGGGCGCATGGCGGTCCAAGTCGCGGCGCGCTTCATGCAGAACGATCATGGGGGGCGAGGCATCCTTCTCGGTGGCGTCGCTGGGGTTCCGCCCGCCGAAGTTGTCATCATCGGTGGCGGCGTGGTCGGCAGTACAGCAGCTGACAGTTTCTCTCGAATCGGCGCGCATGTTACATTGCTGGACATCGATCTCCAACGTCTCCGTGAAGTACAGGAACGCCTTCCGTATCCCGTCGTGACCATGCTCTCAACAGCGCATAATGTCAAGCGTGCTTGCTTATTCGCCGATGTTCTTATCGGCGCCGTGCTCGTGCCAGGCTCAAGAGCACCATTCGTGGTATCTAGAGAGACTGTCCAATCCATGAAACCGCGTGCACTAATCATCGATATGAGCATCGATCAGGGAGGATGCGTGGAGACTTCACGCCCGACAAATCACGGCAGCCCGATTTACGAGGAGGAACGGATCATCCATTACTGCGTTCCAAATATGTCGGGCGTATTAGGACGCACCGCTTCACACGCGTTATTCCTTGGTGCATATCCCTACCTCGAGGCGATCGCGCTGAAAGGTATCGATGGAGCGCTTGCTGACATGCCTGCGCTACACCGCGGACTGAACACAAGGGCTGGCGAAGTTGTCCATTTGACGCGTCTGGGTGGCGTGGGGGAACAAAGCAAATGACTTGGCTGAATAAGTATGAATCACGCTTAATGAGTGCTGATGACGCGGTTAAAGCAATCGATTCTCGTTGGCGCGTCTTTTTAACTGGGAACTGCTCCGTACCCCGAAAACTCCTGGATGCGCTCGTGAAACGAGCCAAGACACTAGAAGATGTTGAAATCGTCCAAGTATTGACAATTGGACCGGCACCGCATGTCGCGCCTGAGATGGAAGGTCACATCCGGGTGAACACCCTATTCATCAGCCACAACATCAGAAAGGCTGTTCACGAAGGGCGAGCGGATTTCACACCAATTTTTCTATCAGAAGTTCCGCTTCTCTTCCTTGACAACCATCTTCCCTTGGATGCCATCCTCCTCCAGGTCAGCCCTCCTGACGAGCATGGCTTCTGCAGTTTGGGCATCGAAGCCGGTTTGGTAAAAAGCGCTGCGCAAGGGGCAAAAGTTGTCATAGCTGAAATCAATGAGCAGATGCCGCGGACGCTTGGCGATTCTTTCATCCACTTCTCGAAAATCGATTACGCCGTTTCTGTAAATTACCCGCTTGCTGAACTCTCGATGGGTCAGGCATCCGATCTGAGCATGAAAATTGGGCGGAATATCGCTGACCTCATTGAAGATGGGTCAACGATGCAGATGGGCATCGGCGCGATTCCAAATGCAGTATTGAGCTACCTTGATGATAAAAAAGATCTGGGGGTCCACACCGAACTTTTCTCAGATGGCGTAATCAAACTAATCGAAGCCGGGGTGCTCACAAACGAGAAGAAGACTCTGCATCCTGGAAAGATTATTTCGGGATTTATCCTCGGCTCTAAGAAGCTCTATGATTTCGTCGATGATAACCCTATAATCGAGCTCCATCCAACAGAGTATGTAAACGACCCGTTTGTCATCGCAAAAAATGAGAAAATGGTCTCCATCAATTCAGCGATTGAGGTCGATCTCACCGGTCAAGTCGTCGCCGATAGCATTGGTCCTAAGCTCTACTCCGGCGTCGGTGGTCAATTGGATTTTGTCTATGGGGCTTCGCGCAGCAAAGGGGGAAAACCGATCATCGCCCTCCCCTCAACCGCCACGCCCGGCGGCAGCGCGCCGATCAGCCGCATCGTTTCCATGCTCAAACAAGGAGCCGGTGTTGTGACTACACGCAATCATGTTCACTACGTCGTCACAGAATACGGTGTTGCGAACCTTTATGCAAAAACAATCAAACAAAGGGCACAAGCGCTCATCGATATCGCTCATCCAGATTTTCGTGAAACGCTTGAACAAGAAGCCAACGAATTGAATTACCTATGACCCGAAACGCAAAGATCATCGCCACAGTCGGACCTGCTTCGAGCAGCCTTGACATGCTCCAACGCCTGCTTCATGCAGGTGTGAACGTAATCCGTTTGAACTTCTCACATGGAGATTACGATGACCATGCGAAAGTCATAAAGGAGGCACGCTCACTCGCCAAGACAGAAAAGAAGTCGCTGGCGATTCTCCAGGACTTGCAGGGCCCAAAGTTGCGCACTGGCATGCTCGAAGACGGCGAGGCGATCATCCTTGCCCCCGGTGAGAAAATCATCCTTACAACTCGTGATGTCCTTGGTACGAAGGACATGATCCCCGTAAATTACGATTCCTTTGCGCAAGATATCAACGAGGGCGACCGGATTCTGTTGGATGACGGGCGCATCGAATTGCGCGTCACTTCTATCGATGGCGATGATGTTTCAACGAATGTTGTATTCGGTGGTGAGCTTGGAAACAAGAAAGGGATCAACCTCCCCGGCGTTAACATATCTTCACCTTCTCTCACGAAGAAAGACTTTCAGGATATCGATTTTGGGCTCGAACATGATGTTGATGCAATCGCCCTTTCATTTGTCCGTCGCGCAGAGGATGTTGTACGTCTCAGAGAGGCTATCGCATCCTCGCCTAACAACTGTGTCACCCCACTATTAATTGCCAAGTTGGAGAAACCGGAAGCTATCGATAATTTAGATCAGATTCTCACCACCTGCGATGGCGTGATGGTCGCACGCGGTGACCTGGGTGTGGAAGTCGCACCTGAGCGCGTGCCGTCCATACAGAAACACATCATCCAACACGCAAATTCAGCACAACGATTTGTGATCACAGCCACGCAAATGCTGGATTCGATGATCGAAAACCCGCGACCCTCTCGGGCTGAAGCATCGGATGTGGCTAATGCCGTGTTTGACGGAAGTGATGGTTTAATGCTCTCCGGTGAAACTGCCATCGGCGAATACCCAATCGAGACCGTTGAAACTATGGATCGGATCATCCGCGATGCAGAGAGCCACACCCTGCAATGGAGTTGTGTACTCGCAGAAGAAGATCTAATCACGGATGACGATGCCTTTGCGACAACGCAAGCTGCACGAGCCCTAGCACGCGATCGCGATGTCGCTGCTATTGCGGTTTTTACGCTTTCTGGTCGGACTGCCCGTCTGATGTCGTACACTCGCCCAAGAGTCCCGATTGTGGCTTTCACGCCAGAGGCGAAAACCTTCAATCAACTCTCCCTAGCATGGGGCGTGATACCTCACTTGGTCAAAAAGGCGAATTCAGTTGAGGAGATGATCTCAAGAGTCCGTGATGCTTGTCTGGCGAGCAGCATCGTAAACCACGGTCAGCAAATAGTGCTGGTTGCCAGCCTGCCGATCGGCGAGATGGGACCCCCGAATTTCACCTTGCTCCACACGATAGAATAATCCTGCAAACCGGAGGTACATAAGGGGGAAAGAACATGAAATTCAAGAACAAGTATCGAATTGAGTCCGCACGACTTCGTTCTCGGGATTATGCCTCCCTTGGTTGGTATTTTGTAACGGTTTGTACAAAACAAATGAAACCTTTTTTTTGGAGGGATCAGTCAAGGATTGAACATCCTCAATGAGTTAGGTCAGACCGCATATCAATATTGATCAGAAATTCCTCAACACCATCACAACATAAAAATCGACGAATTCATTGTGATGCCCAATCACATCCACGGGATAATCATCATTGTAGAGACGTTTCCCGTAGAGACGTTGTATGCAACGTCTCTACATTCTTAACAATGTCATCAATCTCACCTCGGAAAGGGTCCTTGGGTGTGATTATTCGGTCCTACAAATCAGCTATCACCCGTTGGGCGCGGCAGAACGATTATCCCAATTTCGCCTGGCAACCTCGTTTCTACGACCACGTCATCAGGAATGAAAATTCCCTATCCCGGATACGGACCTATATTCGAAACAATCCGCAAAAATGGGAGGTTGATCGTTATTTCCGCCGTCACTTCACGGATCAATGAATAGGACAGCCAGTTCGAATACGCCAATAAAAAAGCACGCATTGGCGAGCTTTTAAAAGCACCTGCTCTCTGTCCAGAAGAATGTCAGGTGAGCATTCCCTGCAAGCGCTTCGCAAGTTCCCTGACAATTTCCTCTGGTGACCCCTGGAGGAATTCCTTACGGCGATCTCGGACTTCTGCCTCTCGTAAACCTGATACAACGGTTGGCGACCCCGTCAACCCAATATATCCATCGTCAACATCCACATCATCATGACTCCAGATCGTGACTTCAGCTTCCTCAAAAGCCCAGGGTTTGCGGTGGAAGTCAATAAATCTTGGTTCGTTTGAAGCAGTCTTGACAGAGATCACCGTGGGGAGTGTGACCTCTTGGATTTCATAACCACCTTTAATATCACGCCTTACTTGCACGATCCGCTTCTTTTGATCAACAGTTAACGCTGTAGCCAGGGTGACCTGAGGCAAATCCAACCATTCTGCCAAACCCGGAGGGACTTGCCCGGTGGCTCCATCCGCTGACTCCTCGCCGCATAAAATAAGATCAACATCGCCAATTTTTTCGATACCTTTAGCAAGCGTGTATGTTGTAGCTAATGTATCTGCGCCGGCAAACTCGCGATCGCTCATCAAGTAGAAACGCTCTGCTCCCATCGCCAAACCCACACGCAGAATAGGTTCGAAGAATGGCGGACCCATTGAGAGGATGCTTATACGCGCAGGTTGTTTATCCTTCAGTGCCAACGCCATCTCAAGCGCATTCATGTCGGGAGGGTTGATCTCCGATCGCACACCAGTACGCTCTAATAGTAGTGATTCCATATCAACCCGGATCTCTTCCGATTTTGGTACAACCTTCATACACACGACGATCTCGAGATCAGGCATGGATCGACTCACGTTCGCTTTTCAACGTTTTAATTAGCTCGGGAAGAATTTTATGCGTATCCTCGACAATGCAGTAGTCAGCATGATCAAAAATGGGGGCTTTCGGGTCTGAATTAATCGCGATGATCGTCTCAGCATCTTGGATTCCAACGATGAAATGGAATGCCCCGCTGATGCCAAAATTTAGCGCCACTTTCGGTCGACAAACAACCCCGGTTTGACCTACCTGTCTTTCTCGCTCAATATGCCCTTCATCAACTGGCGGTCTCGTGGCGCCAACTTCGCCATCTACCAACGCCGCCAGTTCTCGCAAACTCTCAAAATCACCATCGATCCCTCGCCCACCGCAGATCAGCACTGGTGCTTGCGTGAGATCAACCCCTTTACCCACGTGCCGCTCGACAATCCGTGAGTGGATGTCTGCTTCCTTGAGCTTCACCTTAATCTCCACCAGCTCCCCAAGCCTGCTGGGGTCAGGCTTGTTCGGGACAAATACTCCCGGACGTACGGTGGACATCTGCGGGCAATGCTCTGCTGACTCAAGGAGTGCTATCACGCCACCGCCAAAACCCGTTACCTCGCTGACGAGCACACCGCGATCCTCATCCAAGATGAGATCCGTGCAGTCTGCATTCAATCCCGTCCTCAGCCTTACAGCAAGCCGTCCTGCCAGATCGCGGCCATTCGGTGTAGCGCCAAGCAAGAATACACTGGGTTTCCCCTCTTTTATAGCCTGCATCGTCGCGTGGGAATAACCACACACATCGAATTCCCCCAGCAACGGATGATCACAAAGCCAGACCTCATCAGCCCCGTATGAATAGGCTTGATTTGCCCGATCCGCTACATCACTCCCCAACAGCAAGCCGCATAGTGTCCACCCCGCTCGATCCGCCAGATCACGTCCTTTGGCTAAAAGCTCAAGGGATACGCTTGCGAAATCATCACCCTCAATTTCCAGGAACACCCAAAGTGTTTTATTCGCTTCAGACGGAGCGTACTGCGAGGCGACCACTGATCCTACTCCTCCACCACATCATTCTTTGACACTTCACCCAAAGCCATTTGCGCTATCTCGGCGATATCTCGCACCCGGAGGTTCGTTACCCCCATGCTCCCGATGGAATCCTCCAAGCAGGAAATGCATAGAGGACATGCTGTCGCCAAGATATCAGCATCAACGTCGAGCGCCTCCTGCACGCGTAAATCAGAGAAGCGCTCACCTGGTGGTGTCTCCATCCACATCCGTCCTCCACCCCCACCGCAGCAGAGCGTATCAGGTCCGTAATGCGGCATCTCGATGATATGTGCATCTGGGACGGTTGCCAAAATCGCCCTTGGGGAATGGGTTCCCTCATTCACCCGTCCAAGCAGACACGGATCGTGAAAAGTAATTTTCGAGGATAGATTCCCCTTTAGTGTGAGACGTTTTCCTTCAATCAGATCAGCGATGTATTCGGTGTAGTGGATTGGTTTAAAAGAATCATTTACACGTGGATAGTGATTCTTGAACACATCGTAGCAATGTGGAGATAGCGTGACCAATTTAGTCACACCATATTTTTCAAAGATATCTATGGCATGCTGCGCCACATCTTGGAAATACGGAGAGTGTCCAAGGCGCAGAACAGTTTCCCCACAGCATGGCTCTTCCTCTCCTAAAGTGCCGAAACTTATATCAGCAGCTCTCAGCAGCTGCACAATCGCTCGGGCAACAGATTGTGCCCTGCTATCGTATGAAGCCGTACAACCGAAATACATCAAGATCTCATGTTTGGAAGGATCAAAAATCTGCAGCTCGAGACCCTCTGCCCAATCCATCCTCTGTGATGGTGGTTGGGACATTGGATTGTTATTCCAATAAACTGACCAAAGAACTGGTGATAATCCGGTCGGGGTTTTACGCCTCTCCCAGAGAAGTTGTCGAAGACTCTGAAACACCTCCACGATCGGCACATTCCTGGGGCAGTAGATTTCACACTGCCCGCAAGCAGTGCAGAGCCAGATCGCTTCCTGGGCTTGCGTTACCCCCAACTGCGCGCCACGCATAATGGATCGCACGGACAACGGATCGTCACGCACTAATCCCCAAGGACAAGTAGCCGTACAAACCCCGCACTGAAAACATGGGGCGGCTTTGCCCTCCGTGATCTCGATCAGCTCTTCCCACAGAGCATCATCGATTTCGATTGGTCCCAGGTCAACTGTCATAGGTTTGATTGTTCCTTAGCCAAAGATCGCATTTGCAAGCGGTCTCATTCAATCGGCCCCTTGATTCGCAGGAACCTTTTTAGAAAACTCGCGGATGACCTCATCCATTTCCGCAATCTTCTCTGCGAACTCTTTCCCTTCTGCAGCAGAAACCCATTGCAACTGCAGCCGGTCGGGTTGAATCCCCTTCCGTTCGTATTTCCTCTGCCAGTGTTTAAAACGTTTCCATGTCAATCGATTGGCGTGGTTATAGTGACAATCAGAGCCAGTGTCTGTCAGGCGGCAACCTGTTATAAGTACTGCCCCTGCCCCCTGCTCGAATGCACGAGCGACAAAATCCTCCTCAAAACGTGCCGAGCACATGGTACGGATGATCCGTGCCGAAGTTGGGTATTGCCGCTTCTCGATGCCAGCTAAATCTGCTCCTGCATAAGAACACCAGTTACAGGTGAAGACGAGACATTTCTCTTCTGCGTTCTCAGCCAGAGCGGCGTCTACTTGTGCCATGATCTGTGATTTTGTGAAGTACGGCATATCAATGGCTTCGAAATTGCATTCAGCTGCGCACGTGCC
>DAOUEQ010000096.1:0-24928 GCA_034430395.1 Anaerolineales bacterium
TCCCATGGGGTAGCTTCTCTCAACTGCTGCGCTGTCCATGTATCGGTTGGCAAGACTGTCACCGCTGCGTGTACAACCCGTCTTGTTTTCAGTTCCAGGATCACGAAGATATAGATCGGTCGGAAAAACAGGTCATGAACCACAGTGAAGTCGCAAGCCCAGATATCCCTAACATGGTTTTTGATGAAGGTTGCCCAAGTTTGATTGGAGGCTTGTCGGCTCTTGGACATATACCGTTGGATGGTACGTTTGCTGACTTTGATGTCGAGCTTCAGCAGTTCGCCGCGAATCCTCTCTGCGCCCCATAAGACATTTTCCTTCGCCATCTTCTTGATGAGGCGATGGTTTCATGTGGAATACGCGGCTTTCTCATCTTTGATTTGCGTCGCCAATACAGGTGAAACAGCTCGCGGTGCCAGCGTAATAATGTGTCGGGCTGGACGATGTGAAGGGTTTGTTGCCAGAATCTTGTGCAGCGAGCTAGAATAACCAGGAGGATACGGTCACGTTGATTGAGCTGTGGTCGTTTCACCTGCCGGTTGAGAACAATCAGTTGCTGACGGAGCATCGCATTTTCAACAATCAAATCAGTCCGGCTGCGGTTGATATCTGAAAGTGCACTAGCAACGCGCAACTCCGCAGCTGGCTTTGTCCATGATTTTAGGGTCTGTCTAATGAGGCGGTTGAAGGATTTCCAATAAACAAGGATGTCTATAAACATATTCTGCCCAATGTCGAGGAAGTAGAAGATCAGGCAGTATGGTATCCAATTCGGATGAAGTCAACAGGTTCGCATACGTACAGAAAGATTGGACGGATGAGTTAAGTAGCCAGCACAGGAGTCGAAGTTGGTCAACCCTCCCCTCATCAATTGCTCGGTCTCACAATGCGTCTTTTGCTGAGCCTACGTCCTCGTAAAATTGGAAGACCCTATCGAGCAGCGTCAGTTTAAAGACCTCCATGACGTTGTCCTTCGTCCCAACCAAATACAGTTTGCCATCCACCGCGCGGGTCTTCTTCATCCCAAAGACGAGTACAGCCAGCCCAGAGCTGTCGATGAAATCAACCTTGCTGATATCTATGACGAGTTGGGATGTCCCCCCTGTAATTAACGCCCCTATCTGCTCTTTCAGCGATGGGGCGGTGTGAGCGTTGAGCAGACCTGTTAATTGGATGATGGCTGTGTTTTCTTCTATTTGTTCCACTAAGACTTGCATATGGTGTTTCTCCTATAAGTGTGTTCGCCCATAGATGGGTTGAAAGATTTAGTCCCCCTGACGATGATACTTTTTGGTTTGGAGCCCATATTGCCCCACGTATGATGGCGCTCAACATCCACAAGTTGAACGTCCCCCAGAAGATATTGGCGATGGTGGATGTTCGTTCCAGGTTGGCGCCGCTAAGCATGCTTATGATCCCCACCCCAATACCTACGATTGTGAGGAAGGCGATAATAAGTTGGGGTTTGATTAAGTGTAAGTAGATCCCTCGTTGGCGAGTCTTAGGGGTCACCATGAACTTCAGATTCTTCTCGAAATATACGCTGGCAAACGCCTTTAGCCAGAGGGGGAAGAGGGCGACCTGATATTGTTGCCCTCGCCAGGTTTTCAGCCCGCGGGTTGCAAATATGAACATAAGCTGATTGAGAAGCAGATAGGGAATTAACTTGAGGAAGAAGTCGTTCGAATAGGCCGCGACGGGTGCGATCCCTGTTAGCAGGAATATAATTGGCGAGAGCAGGTAGATCAATGCTGCAAATCCGTAAAAATAACTGAACATGGTCGTGAAGTATTGCAGGCGTTGTCCCGCGCTGAGCCCGCGCTTGAAGATAGGATTGTCACGGGTCATCACCTGGATCGTCCCTTGCGCCCACCGCAATCGCTGCTTTAATGCGGCATCCAGGTCCTCTGGAGCGAGGCCGCGGGCCAGGACTTCGCTGTGATACACAGATTTCCAGCCGAGGGCGTGTAAACGCACTGACGTCGCCAGGTCTTCGGTGACGCTTATGGTTGCCATCGGGGTCTCTTCGATATTCACTACCAGGCTCACCTGCTCGGAGGCCTCCAGCAATTCTCGAATAGCATACTCCTGTTTTTTGAGTGCTGGGAGGAGTTCGCGCTCAATGCGTCGGTGAGCTACTCGGGCGTGCTGCAGTCCGGCAGATCCCTGGGTGAGATTATCCATATCATTCAGGTCAGCCAGGATGGATAGGAGGTCATTCCTGGATCGATCTAGCATATCCATCAATCGCGACAACCCTTCACCCGCCGCTTCAGTCGTAGAGATGACTTGCTCCAGGGCAAGGCCATTCCGCAAGCCCAACTGGGCTTTGCGAATGGATGTCTTTACCCTCTGCAGAATCTGTTCTGCCGGAACCATCGTTTGCAAGCCAGAATCAGTATTTAGCGCTTTCTCAGCGCTTTTTGCGGATTGGGCGGCATTCTGCAGGGTCTCATTCAGGGCAGCCTGGATATCGTTAACATAGTATATGAGCCCCATCTGGATCAGAGCTTCCCGCCGTAACACGACATTTGTGCCGCAGAGGAAAGCTGCTCCCCAACCATCCTTTCCTTGCTGGATGGGTCCGTAGAACAGATCGGCATCATTTCCAAACGGGTCGTTGTCTGGGACGTTGTAAAAATTCTGGGGGGTTTGGACAAATGCGACACGATCGTCCTCAAAATACCCGAGAACTCGATCTAGGATCCGGGGTAAGGGAATCTGATCCGCATCCAGATAAAGGATGAGATCACCTGAGGTCACCTGTAACGCGTTGTTAATGTTGCCGGCTTTAGCGTGCCGATTATCCTCTCTGCTGATGTAGCCTATACCCAGTTCTTCGGTTAGTGCCTTGATCACAGGCGAACGACCGTCATCAAGAATATAGGTATAGTGAGGATAATGGATCCGAGTAGCGGCCTCCGCCGTTTTTCTCACGATCTCTGGAGGCTCGTTGTAGACCGTGATAAACACGTCGACGCTAAAGTCTTGATTGATCTTTGGAGAAGTCCTGGTCCGTGGCCGCCATAAATTCAACGCAAACAGACCGGCGCTTATAAAACTATACGTCTCAGCCAGCACCATGGGGATGGCAAACCATAGCGCATTGGGATTCAAGGAGGCGGTGTAGCGCCAGAATAGATAGCGTCCACCAATTGTGAGGGCTGCCAGAGCCAAGAGACGAAAACCGTATAGAGCCAATGGCGAGGCTATCCCACGCCAGGTACTCTCATCTTCAAGTCGCTCAGAGACAGTCAATCCAAGGGCTGTCATTGGTTGATCATGTCCCTAAACTCAGGAGGCTTGTTCTTTATGTAGAAGCTCATAAGTTCTTCACCAGCCGCCAGCAATTCACACCTTCGGGTGTTCGGGTATAAATAACCTCATCCATGACGCTCTGAGTGATCAGCAACCCATAGTGACCCTCGCGTAAAACCGGGAGATCATCCTCCTGAACGGGTGTGGCTTCGTAAGCAAGCCCCTTATCCTGGATATCAAACTCCAATCGATCTTTGTATTCACGGGCTTGAATGGTGATTCGGCCATGCTCGCCATGATAGGCATGTTTGATCACGTTGGTCATCAATTCTGAAATCCCCAGTTGGCAGTCGTTTATAAATCGATCACGATCACCACGCATATTCAGCTGGTCGCCGATCATGGCCACCCATGTATGCAATGGCCGGAGAACTCCTGTATGGCTGGTGAGCGATTGAGTCCAGACCTGAAGCGGCGGACCTGTTTCATGGTGGATATTCGCTATGAGCTCGGAGCGATAATCGTCCATGCGCCGGATGACGAGTAGTGTTTGGTCATCCATTGGTATTGAATCCTCTTGGAACTCTTTCACCGCTGTTATGATTGCATCATGCAGATCGTCCATTGAACCTCGACCATGTTTCCTGACAAGTTCAAGCAGGCGCGGCTCGCCGAACAATTCACCGGAGGGGGAGAAGGATTCGGTGATGCCGTCCGAAAAGATCACAATTATATCCGATGGATTAACACCGACTTCTTTTTGAACAGCGATGATTCGACTTTCAATGCCCAAAGGGGGTGATGTCACAGCTAGTTTTTCAATCTGGTTGCTGGCATGGCGGTAAATCAGTGCGTGTCCGTGACCAGCATCGCTGTAGGTGAGGATGCCGCTGGAAGTATCAAGTACGCCCAGAAACAAGGTCGTGAACTGCTCTGATACGTCGAGCAAATCACTCACATTCAGGCTAAGTTGACTCACCGCATTGCCAGGGACAAATGAACTTGTCATCTCTGCGTGCAGGTAGGCATTAATTAAGACCATGAGTAAACCTGCGGGAACGCCCTTGGCCGAAACGTCACCAATCCAGACACCGAGCCGATGATCATCGAGGGGTTGAAGTGCATAAAAATCTCCGGACATCTCGCTGGCCGGAATCCAACTAGCCATAATATCCAGATCTTCCATTATATAGCTTGATGATCTCATAATGGCTTGCTGGATATTGGCGGCAAGCTTGAGTTCGATAGCGAGCTGCTCGGCCTGGCGGCGTTCAGTTGCGATGGCATGTCGTAGCTGAGCTTCAGCCTGTTTGCGATCGGTGATGTCCCGGATGATCCCAACCGCACCCCAGCCTCCGTCCAGTTTCACCGACGAGAGCGATAATTCGATGGGAAACTTAATACCACTTTTACGCCTTGCCGGTAGTTCAACCGTTCTATCGATTACTGGACCTTGCCCTGTGAGTTCGAAGGAATTAAATCCGTCCGTTGAGGCTTCATGAAATTGCTCCGGTGCAATGAGCACGTGGACAGACTGACCCAGGGCCTGTTCGCTCGCGTATCCAAATAATTCTTCAGCAGCACGATTCCAAGAGGCGATCTTGCCCTCTGGATCCATCAGGATAATGGCATCCCTGGCCGCAGAATTGATAGCCCTTAATTTCCCTTCACTTTCCTGAAGCGCCAGTTCGGCCTTTTTTCGGTCTGTGACATCCCAGTACAAACCCAATACACCGCAGATGTCACCGTTTTCATCTCGGAACGGCGCCTTGATCGTTTTCTCCCAAACGGCATGACCGTTGCGTTTTAGGAGCTCCTCCGTCTCGATCAGTTTGCCAGTCGAGAGCACATCTAAATCCACGGCATGATGTTTCTTAGCGATGTCCGGAGGGAGGAGGTCAGCATCTGATTTTCCGATGAGATCTTCCACTGATACCCCCAAGTCCCGCGCAAGGTGGTCGTTGACAGAGACATACCGAAGGTTGCCATCTTTGATAAAGAATTTGTATGGCAAGTTATCAACAATAGCTTGCCCTAGAAGATGGTTGCCATTGTGGTTCATAGCATCCTTCTGCAAGGATGGATCCGACTGCCTTGCAACGCGAATCGAATCGGCATGGACAGGAGCGTCTAGCTGTCCTTTCGTGCTCATAACACTGCCTCGATGCTTTCCGCTCTCATCCGGTTATAGAACCACCACTGTTGAAATAGAACCATTGCCAGTATTCCCTAAAGAGTGTGTGTTGCTTGGAGCGCGTGATCCGGAAAATCCCGCAACCTCAGGTGATAGAAGAGAGGGATGGCTCTCTGGATTCGCTTGAACAAGAACAGCCCCTTTCTCCAATTGGAGGATACTATATTTCAATCTCCGATGCATCCCCCTTAAGATGGAGCCCCCTCAGTAATTAGGTTGATAAATGACTTAGCAACAAGGGACTACTGGATGTAGGTATGGAACAATTGAGGTTTGACTCGCTTTTTCCTTCGCTGGGCAGCTGTCTAAATTCTTGCTAAAAATCTACGCCGCTGTGGATTTACAGGCGCAAGCCATTAGCAAATAGACCTATGCAAGCCCTCGGGCGCAATTGCATTCCCTCTGCATTCTATAAATTCGAATATTTAGTTGGACAGATCAGATCTGACTGACAGCGATCATTGATATCGGAGTCAATCTTTCCCCGTGTTGAACACCTAATCAAAGCCCATTCCTTTGTTAAATCCGCCATAAGGACTAGCCAGTTCATTCCAATGCCTGATCACAAACAGCATCGAACCCGCTAACCTTAGGTTGCATTAGAAATTATACGAATTCCAGGAAATGGGGCAGACCATGATTGTGACTGCTTTAAGAAAACCAGTGAGATTGATCGGAAAAGGGTTACGCGAGTTAGTATTGATTCTGGGCGTAGGTGTCCTGGGAAGCCAGCTGCTGATTACATTAAATGGTGGCCAACCCCTCGGGACGACGGCAGAAGCATCCTCAATAGTTACAGAAGGGTCACGAAGGGTTGTTCTTTCTTCGATCCAGTATGAGCTCAATCCTTATTCGCCCACTGAACTCGAATCAATAAATGTATCTGCTGCCGCCCTCGACGGCTCTACACTGCAGACACTGCACATAGCTCTATCAACGGATAAGACGACCTACACCTGCCGACACGAAGGTTCTGGTCTCTGGCACTGCCCTACTCCCGGTTTTCGAGTTGTCGATCTGGAAAGCATTATCGCAACGGGATCGTAAGGGAGGTCTTTCTATTCCGTTTCAGAATGCAAGAAGGTTAGCTGGGGCCTGGAAGTGCAAGTCTTGAAAAAGCATTTGGAGAAAATGTATGTTTAGAACTCATAAACCCCCTAAAAAGATGGGGGATTTCTACAGGAAGAACCGTGCAGACGTTAGATCTGTGGAACCTGCTTCCACTTACAAGGTGACTGGTTTTGTCATCATTTTTTTCGTTCTATTCTTCCTTACGGGATTTGTGAGCCGATGGGCGCCTATCGGGACATTCATGACGCCAAATTATTCATTATTGCTACCATCGACAGGCTCCGTCTCTCACCCCACTGATACCGAGACCCCCCTTCCTGGCCCCCAGACGGGATCTCAAGAACTTGGTGTTGCTAGTAATAATGATGGCGAGTACCAGTCGAACGAGAGCGCCGCGTAAGGACCATCTGGCAGAAACCTGGATGTTCCCTCGCTGGAAGTATTTCGCAGAAGTGTAATGAATGGTCAGCCTGGTCAATTATCCGGGATTTGGGTGGAAGATATCCTTGCCTTTCGCGTGAAACCAGGACTGACCCGATACGCACCCCGTGAGAAGGATACGGTGTCCATTTACGATTGGGCCTGGGAAAATGGCGTTGTAGGTCTACTCATCCATGATTACCGGGGAGGCACAAAGCTTTACCATCTCAATCCTGGTGTGCGGATTGCTGCGATCTATGGCAACGGGGGGATAGATTGGTACGTATCACGAGGCGGGACATGGTATGACTCAAGAGATTCTGCCTCGGGCGGTTTCGCTGGGCCCTTTCGCATCTGGTCCTGTACCGATTGTGATTTTGATATCTCAGTACGTGAGCTTCAAAACCGCCATTACGCCGGAAATCACCGCCTAGCGTTTCAGACGTGTGTAATGGTAGCGGGACGAGGCGGGCTCATGATCGTAGAAGCCTATCTTGATAAAGAACAAGCCCAACCTGAAGATAAAGAGGTTATCGTGATATTCGAAGAGACCAGATTCGCTCAGGAATTTTAAGCATTTTCAATAGGATCTTAATTTTTCGGCATGCGGAAAACCACCGGATGCCCCAGCACCTTATCAACTCTATACGCACCTGCTCAACGACAATGGCAAACCCATCGAAAGGTGGGGACGCAAAACAAAAGGGTCTAACGCTGAATAATCAGCCAGGACAGCCTGCTACCGAATCGAGATGGCATTTGTTAAATCCCGACCGTATGGCATGGAAACAGCTCCTGAGCCCCACGGTCGGTTTTGTTTTCACAAGGCGGAGGGGCCTGGCGCGTGAAAACACTGGAGCGGAGGGCGGAGGCTTACACTCTCTCGAGTGGGGAGTGTAGAGAAGAACAGGATGATCAGATGAAGGCGAGAGGAACGATGAAAGCAGAGCGCAATCGAGGACAAACATTAGTTGAATTTGCTCTCATATTGCCGGCGTTCCTGATGCTGATTATGGGCATCGTCGAATTCGGCCGATTGATGATCACCTACGCTGGTGTAGCCTCCGCCAGCCGCGAAGCAGCTCGTTATGGGGCTACCGTTGGAGTAAATGCATTCGGCATAGAACATTTTGCGGATTGTGCTGGCATCCGCGCCGAAGCCAAACGCGTGGCCGTCTTCGCCCCCATCACCGATGCCGACATCAGCATCCAGTACGACAACCCATCGACGGGTTTCTTTGAAGCCTCCTGCCCACCCAGCCAATTTAAGTTGGGCGACCGCATCATCGTCTCAATCGGCATCAACTTCGAACCAATCGTGCCGCTGCTCGATTTGGACACTCTACCTATGACGTCCGAGACGCGCCGCACTGTGCTGCGTGATGTGTATGTGAAGTAAGCAATTTTTTACCCATTTTATCGGGGAAGAGATCATAACGTAAGTAGGGAGTGTGCAAGATGAAAAGGAAAGAACGACAAAAGGGGCAAAGCCTGACCGAGTTCGCCATCGGCGTGATATTTATTTTGATCCTGCTTGCCAGCGGGATGGACCTCGGGAGGGCATACTACAGTTACATCGCTGTGCGTGACGCGGCTCAAGAAGGCGCTTCCTACGCTTCCATCGCTCCAGCCGATGTCCACGGTGTTCGCGCACGGGTGCGGAGCACTTCCAACACTCCTGTCGCCTTGTCATCATTCACTGATGATCAGATTGATATCGTGGTCTTCGGCGTGGCTTGCGCTGGTGGAACCGTCAAGGTGTCCGTCGATTTCGATTTCGATCTCGTGGCGCCTTTCATCGCTGGAAATGCGCTGCACTTGCATGCTGAGGCGACAAATACCATCTTACAGCCACCCTGTTGAGTTTAGTGCGAGCAAGAGAGGCAATCTATGAAACATAGTAAGAATAACGAAGCGGGACAGTCCTTTATCATCCTCGCTTTCATCATGATCGGAATGATTTCTTTTTCAGCCCTGGCGATCGATGGGGGCATGTTGCTGCACGAACACCGGCGTTCACAGAACGCGGCCGACGCCGCAGCCATGGCGGCCGCCTATGCCAAGATCAAGAGCCAACCGCTGGGCACCGCCGCCTTAAACAGTGCCGCCACTAATGAGTACGGCACGACGGCCCAGGCCTGCTCACCAGCTGGCCCCGATTGCGTTGTCGGTGTCGGCACGGATGTGACCATCCAGGTGACCAACCCACCCCGCACCGGACCGTACGCCGGTGATCCGGATTACATCCACGTCATCATCGATACAGAAATGGATTCGAACTTTGCCCACCTGATATTCAATGGTCGCCTGTCTAACCGTGCCGAAGCCACCTCGCGCGTATGGCCACCCGAGAATTACGCCAATGGCAACGCCATACATGCAGCAACAGAGCATGATTGTGAAGGGATATGGTACTCCGGAACCGGGGATACAGATATCAGTGGTGGTAACGTCTTTTCGAACTCCGATGCCGCTTCGGTCAGCTGTCAATCTGGAGTACAAGGGGGTGCTGGGGCCATCACCGTACATGCGCCTTACAACCTGAATGTCGTGGGTACCTTCGATACGGGAGGTTCCGGCGCGGTTAGTCCAGCGCCATCCGAGGGTGTCCCCTCCGACGATCTGCGGTGGATGATCATCCCCGACTGCTCGCACCTTCCCGACCAAGGATCGGCAAAGGTGAATTACGCCGGAGTTACCACGATTGATCCTGGAGGTTATTCAGAAATCACAATCAGCAATCCAAATGCCACGTTGGTCATGAACCCCGGCATGTATTGCGTGGATGGCCATAAAGGCTTCACCGGGACCGGGGGGGTCGTCAACGGCACAGACGTGATGATTGTGATGGTGGATGGGCCCTTTAACCTCGGTGGTGGTACGGACGTGAATCTGGCGGCTGAGACGGATCCTGATACATTAATCGACGCCGATGGCTACGATTGGAAGGGCATGCTTCTCTTCGGCCACCCTAACAATCCGGACGACATCACCATCAATGGCAACACAGGAACGAATTACACCGGCACGATCTTCGCCCCCAATTCGCTGATAACCATCAATGGCAATGGCACGACCATGGGTGTAAACTCCCAGTTGATTGGTTATAAGGTCAAGGTGACCGGTACGGCGAATATCAGCATTGCCTACAACGAAGGTGATAATTATTATCTACCCCACGCCATTGACCTAATCCGCTGAGGGCACACCCCCTTTATGAAAACGGGGCTCGAATCTCAGAGCCCCGTTTTCATTTATACCAATTTGCTGGCAAGCGAACCGGCGGGACCTTTAAACTAAGGTTTATCTCGCTTCTTAGGAACCGGGTCGATCTGCACACATATTAATTGATAAGCGATAATCATCCTGTGTCTTCTGAGAACAACGATAGCCTGGTGTTCGATGGTGTGCTAAGATGCATTACTCGGAACTAAAATCCGAGTGAAACCCAGAAACAGAGAGGGGTATAAAACCCGACCGTAGTCCACACGGCTACCCTCCTTGGGCTGACCACACGGTTCGCGAAATCAAGGATCCGTGAGGTCCACGGTAAGGGTTTTAGACTACTGGGTTCACATCCGTGTGCCCCCCATTTATTCTGCTCCCTAATCGCTGACCAGATAAAACTAACTATTGATCAGTTTATTGTTGGGTCTTCTAGACAGTAATTTCAGAGTCGCCTTTCCTTTGATCTTTCTGGTGCAGATCCAGTGCAGAATCTGTGTTATTGAATAGAAACTATAGACTGAATGGACCTAAAACCCCCTTCTCTCTGTACTGGATGGACACAATATTCCTCCATACTACAGGGTGGAAACACAGTGCCCTAACTTCTAATCCGATGGCTGTGCGTTCGAATCGCACCGGGGGCGCCTGAAAATCCCATTTGTCCCACAGCACAGGCAATACGGAATGTGAAATGGCATTTTCCCCTCACCAAAGGCCTGTCTAAAGCGGCAGACCGTGTAAGGTGGAAAAACTTTATCCGTACTGAATTCCGGTGTAACCTCGTCTTCCAAACTGGTATCTTTTACGCCTTGTCTGTTCACTACTGATATTAAGCGAGGTTGCATTGATCTACTGGCTGCTATGGTGCTTCATAACGATATTGATAGACGTCTTTGCCACCCTCAAGGTAGCTCAGAATGAGAAGGACCCTGAAACTCTGAGATTGGATGGTATAGGTCAGAGTACGATCCCCCTTGAACAATTCCAGATAGCTCGGTCTGTCGTTGAGTACTGCTGGGAAATGTCGATTGATCATGCCCTTAGAAAGGTATGTGATTATTTTGTCATCTTCCCATACTCTCTCTCCCGATCTCACATCCACTCTATCGGGATTTTGCACGTCTATGTATGACAATTACGTGATTTCAGCGATAGCCATCTATTAGGGAAAAGGCCTCCATTGAACAATAGGTAGACTTACTGTATCTATCATTCATTGTATTAGGAGATTCACCAACCGAGTGTAAGCACCGCACACAAAGATGGATGAGATTACATCACTACCCAGACGGTCGCCCCACATGAATCAGCGAGTAACCAGATATATAGGGCGCTCTGGCGGGCAGGCTTTCCTTGCCGTCAGGCGGCAGAAGGAAAGTATCCACCCATGAAGATGAAGGGGATGTTTCCCGCCAGAGGTTTATCGGCCCCATGTTGATAAGGAGGCGATAGCAATGGAAGGATTGAGCGAAGCTCGTGGCAAGTATTTCACGGATGTTGTAAGAACATCTCCGGTCGAAGCGGAAATTCGGAACGAAGGGGCGGTCATCCATGGCACACTGCATATCCACCCCGATAATCGAGTCAGCGATGAGATCAACGGGGAAGGACAATTCCTGCCAGTGTCCAACGCCCGCCTGATCGATGAACAAGGTGAGAGCGAATTTCCCTTCCTAACCCTTAATAAGAGGCACATCATCCTGGTTATCCCTGATGATGACCTAGAGCCAGGTCAAGTCGATGAATGAGGGGACCAGGGAACCGAACCAATCGACTACCGATCAACTGGCGAAGCTGCACGCCTGGCTCACGCAGCAGGTTACGCAGGGGTATGAGGGCTCACTCGCGACTGAGGAGACGCAAGAAGGTATCCGGCAGAGGCTGGCCGACGCCTACATCCAATCGGGTATCCAGCTATCGCTTACCCTCAAGGACGAGCTGTTTAGCGACGTATTGAATGACCTGCTGGGATATGGTGCGATCCAGCCACTGCTGGATGATCCCCAGGTCAGCGAAATAATAATCAACAACCCTAACCATGTCTTTGTGGAACGCCAGGGCCGGCTGGAGTAGACGGGCATTAAATTCGATAACGATGCTGCATTGCTGCGACTGATCGATCGGATAATCATGCCTTTGGGCCGGCACATCGACGCCGACAATCCGACGGTAGACGCCCGCCTGCCCGACGGATCGCGCGTTAATGCGGTCATCCGCTTCGTCGCTATCGACGGGCCAAGCATCACCATCCGCAAGTTCTCCAAGGAGCGTTTGCGGATTGGTGATCTGATCGGGTTCGACACCCTGACGGAAAACATGGCGGAGCTCCTGAAGGCCTGCATGGCGGCACGGATAAACATTGTAGTATCCAGGGGCACCGGCTCGGGAAAGACAACCCTGCTCAACATCCTCTCCGAATTCATCCCGGAAGGCGAGCGGATCGTCACGATTGAGGATGCCGCCGAGCTGCAATTGAACCACCTCAACATCGTTCGCTTGGAGACCAAGGCGCCCAACGTCGAAGGCAAGGGCGCCGTCACCGTACGCTATCTGGTCCGAAATGCGCTGCGCATGCGCCCTGACCGGATCATCGTCGGCGAGGTGAGGGGCGGGGAGGCTCTGGATATGCTACAGGCCATGAACACCGGCCACTACGGATCGCTGACGACGGTGCACGCCAATACACCCCGCGATGCCATTTCGCGACTGGAAACGTTGCGTCTGGTATCAGGGGTAGAGCTGCCGCTGCGAGTGGTGCGTAAGCAGATCGCCTCGGCCGTCGATTTGATCGTCCAGCAGACGCGCTTGCGCGACGGCAGCCGGAAGGTTACAGCGATTTCCGAGGTCATCGGGATGGATGGGGACGTCGTGGTTATGAGCGATCTGTTCAGCTATAAGGATACAGGTATCACCGAGAACGGCAAAGTCATTGGTATGTTCCGGGCTACGGGGTTTCGGCCCATGTTCGGCGGGCGCCTGGAAGCCGCAGGCTATCACTTAAAGCCAGAAATATATGGAGCGGACACGATCACGCTAAGGCGAGCTGGCGGACAGTCCCGCTGATGGCGCCTGTGTACGAAGCCGATCGAGGAGAATGGGAGGTGGGACCTGCGACCCGGACGGCGGTGAAGATCCTTGAACGTATCTTGCACCGCCAGCTGCGTTGCGCACTCGATTGGATCCGCATTCGCAAGATCATAGCAGGAGTTCGCGTGGACGCGGTTCATCGATCTGAATCGCGCTTGGCGCGTGAGAGCAAGGGGAACGGCGCCTAGATCGGCTGCCAGCCGTTCATGGCCAGTAGGATCACCACCAGCAGGATGATGGTCAACACCAGCAACCCGAACAGCAGCGATCGTATCCAGCGCCGCTGCCTTTGTTTGCGTGGTTTCTCTGGCTCCACCTCCATAGGGCGGCTTGCCTGCTCAGCCGCGACCTGCTTGTGCGTGGCACTTTGCTGGAGGCGCGCCAACGTAGCGCTGTTAATGAACTCCACCGCCTTGATGGCCAACAGGGCTCTGCCCTTTATGGTGAGCTGACCGGGGGCGATGATCGCCGCCTTGTGGGCCTTGTAGGTATTCAAGTGTGTCAGGAAGAGCTTGACGCTGGCCAGCTTGATCACGGCGTTCGAATCGCAGCGCGCCACCCACTTCTTGTCCTTCGAGGACCGGATCAGCAGGTCGGAGCGCAGCTCATCGATCTCGGCCACATCTTCGACGTAGTGACCCAGCGAGCGGTACAGCTCGACCGCCTGCGCTACAAGCGCCTGGTGTGCGTTCATTTCCTAATAGTATACAGAAGTGCCCCGGAGTACAAGAACCAACCGCGCCGCCGCGGCCGTGTATCATGTCAGCCAAAGTGAGACAAATCGGGGCTTTGTGAGTTAGGACGCACTTCTGCAGCCTCGATGGTCAGGCGGCTGCCTGCAGCCTCTGCGTGTGTTGCTGACGGCGCACATCCCGCATGAAGATGCGATCGACCTCGACCGAAATCTTCTCCATCGAGTGATCTTCGGTGTCATAGACCAGGAAATGGTGCCTTCCGGTCTCGATGATATCCAACCCACAGGGGGAGCCGCAGTAGTGGACCCTGGGGTGATCTGGAGAATCGTGGATATGACCCAGGAAAACCTCTCTGGGCTGAAATCGTCCGATGTCCTTCGATGTGAGCGGCATGTAGAAGCCCGATTCGAGGGGGTTCTGCGCTTGCAAGCCCCCGGAAAAATTACCATGTCCAGCCAGCAGCCACTCGCGCGGGGTAGGCTGCGCCGAAACACCCTCCAGGGCTTCTCCCATGCTTCGGCTTAGCTGGTACGGGAGGAGTAAAAACGGGAAGCCGGAAGGGTCTTGCTTGAACAGGGTGGGCTTGCTATAGATATGGATATTGCCCGCTCTGATCCTGTTTTTTCTTCTAAGCCTCCTTGTACAGGATTAGCCTTCCCTCCCGGGCTTGGCCAGGGAACTCACGACTTTGGGGTACTGAGCCTGTTCCCCAAAGCTATTAAATTCAGCCGTCCGCACGAAACATAGACCGTCAAGCTTTTCCGAAATTTCGCTTTGACCGGTCAGTTTTGCAGTTTTCAGGAACAGCCACGGGTACTCCTGTACTCATGTTAGGAGCAGCTGAAAACTGGACTCTTTTCGCTTCAAAAGTGGACTCGAAATCCATCCAGTGGAAGAGTGAGCGAGCGAACCATAGAGCCGCTCCACCAGATTCGAATGTCCATCATGCTTTTCTCCAGATCCGGGACCATATGTACATCAACGTACTCACGTAAGGGCGTATGAGGCACCTGGATATCATGTCCGTGGAGTGAGATGCGTCGATAAGCATCGACCATTCTCTTCTCCCGTAAACAAAAGACATCGTCGGGGGAGGTATAGGGCTTGGGGATCGAGAAGGGTCTGAAGAGCGTGTTCCCCTCCGCGATCGCTCTCTCAAAACGAATACGGGGGATCTCCCCCGTCGTGGAATGAACCCGGTGGTTGTTGCCCCGTGCCGGGATAGGTATAGCGGTCGAGCTCTTCCTGCAGGACTTCTCTTGCCTCTGCAACCTCTGCGATGTTCTCCAAAGCGCAGGTTCGGATGATGCGATCCTGCAGCCATCGGTAGGGCCTCTCGACTTTGCCTTTGGCTTGTGGAGAAAGAGCAAACACGACCTTGATGCCCAATAGATTCATCATTTGTCCCCACTGCGTATCGACATCGTCGGTCTGGAGCACGTGTTTTCGCCAGATGCTGTCTCGGCCCTGCGCGAAGCGGAAGACCCGCAACGTGTCAACATAGTAGCGCAGTGCCAGCCCAAAGGCCTCAACGACTGCCCTGGTAGCCAGAATATGAGCCCGGGTTGTCTCTCCGGGGAAGAAATCGGCAAACAGGAGCATACGGCTGTAATCGTCGATCGAGGAGATCAGGGTCCATTTCTCTTCTGCGAAGGGGGACCACCGGTGGGTGGAGCCATCATGTTGGATCAAGGCTCCTATGGAGGCGGTCAGAACCTCCCGATCGTAGGCTTTCTCTTTCTTGCGAGGTCTGTGGCAGCCCAACTTCTTGGCTCGATCGATGATTGTGTTAACGGAGACATCGATCCCTTGCTTTTGCAGGCGGTCACACAGGGCGGAATAGTTATAGCCAGAAATTGGGATCTCAGGATCCTCGATAAGGCTCTTCTCACGCATCAACGCATACTCGATGGCTTCTTCCGTGTCTGGCGAGATTTTCTTGGGAGTGGTTCTTTGATACAAGATGGAGAACGCTTCGGGATTTTCCCGGTATTTCTTCCAGAGGACAAAGAAACGCGATCGGCTGATGTTCAACGTATCTTGAACTTCTTTTCGGCTCATGAAACCTTGCTCATATGCCTGCAGTAGAAAGACAACCTGATCATCCGAAAACCTCTTGTGCAGCTGTACCATGGCTCCCTCCTGAGGGTGGTGAGGGAGCTTTTTATCAGAGTCCAGCTTTCAATTGCAAAGAGTCCACTTTTCAATTTAAAATGACAGTACTCCTGTACTCATTGTAATGGGACTTATAGAGGTATAGAGTTATGTTATCCTGAATTTGCTGAAGGGAAGAATGCCTGATTTCAGCTTTTTCAGCGTGTGTAGATCAGTGTAAAGGTCGGGGGGGTACGTAGATGAAATCGTTCTTATCTTCCAGCCTCCGCTTACGGATGCTTATTTTTGTGTCCCTGGCGATGATCCCGGTAGTGGGTCTTGAAGTTGCATCGAGCCTTCAGCAGCGCCGCGAGGCAGCGGCGGAAGCAGTCGACCGAGTGCTCAGCCTCGCTAACCTCGCTGCCACCACCGAGCGTGATCTGCTGCATGAGACGAACCAATTACTGGCCGCTCTGGCGCTTCTCCCATCGATCCAGCATGCAGACGCGGACGCCTGCAATGAAATCCTTGCTGGCATCCTGGAGCTCCATCCTTATACCGCGAACCTGGGCCTCATTAATCGTGAAGGCGACCTTCTTTGCAGCGCGCTGCCGTTTACGCCGCCTATCAATTTATCAGATCGAGCCTACTTTCAACGCGTCCTGCAGAGCCGCGCTTTTGCGATAGGGGATTTTCAAGTTGGGAGGGTCACGGGGATACCCAACATCAACGCCGGTTACCCCGTGCTGGATCCTGAAGGAGACCTCCAGAGCGTCGTGTTCGCGGCGATCGACCTGACCTGGGTCAATCTTCTTGCTGAAAATGCGAGACTGCCTGAGGGTTCAACAGTGACGTCCATCGACACCCGGGGCGTCATCCTGGCGCACTTCCCGGACCCCGATACTTGGATATCCAAGTCGATGGCGGACACGCCGCTGTTTGCTGCGGTCTCAACACAAGTGGGTGAAGGCATCGTCGAGGAGGTGGGGATTGATGGTGTCGATCGCTTGTATGGATATACACCCCTTCTTGAAGGGGAGGGAGAAGAGCTCTATCTGATCGTGGGTATTCCCATCAGCGTGGTCTTCGATGAGGCAAATCGTTCACTTGCCCAGGGCTTGATAGGACTGACGGTGATCGTCATGGTGGGATTTGCGGTGGCGTTGGTGGGTTCTGAGGTCTTTCTCATGCGTGACATAAAGAAGCTGGTGAATGCTGCCCATCAAATGGCTTTCGGAGATCTTAAAGTGCGCGCAGACCCCGCCTCGGCGACGAGCGAGTTCGGCGAGCTTGCTCAAGCGTTCAATGCTATGGCCGTATCGCTTCAAGTGCGTGTTGAAGATTTAGAGCAAACGGAGGATCGGCTGCGGCGGATCAACCGCTCCCTCAAGGTGTTAAGCGCATCCAATCAGATGGTCGTACGCTCCGGGGACGAAGAGAGCCTCTTGAAAAGGACCTGCGACATTCTTGTGGAGGATGGGGGCTACCGAATGGCCTGGGTTGGTTTCGCTGAAACAGACAAAAAGAAAAGCGTACGACCTTTCGCCCAGAGCGGGTCCGAAGATGGATACCTTGAGACACTGGGGATCACCTGGGCGGATACGGAGCGGGGCCGCGGTCCTACAGGTACGGCCATACGAACGGGGGAGCCGAGCCTGGCGCGGCACATTCTCACCGATCCCGCCTTTGAACCCTGGCGCGAACAGGCGCTCAAGAGCGGCTATCAGTCCTTGCTCTCGCTGCCGCTAAACAATAACGGCGTAACCTTCGGTGCACTGAACATCTACTCGAATGAGCCGGACGCCTTTGACGAAGAAGAGCTTGGCTTGCTGGATGAGCTTGCGAGCGACGTGAGTTATGGTGTCCTCTCCCTGCGAAACGAAGTCAATCGCAAGCAGGCAGTGGAGGAGATTCGTCGGCTCAAGGAGTTCAACGAGAACATCGTTCAAACGATAACCGATGGGATCATGCTGGAGGATGCGGGCAATTCGATCACGTTCGTCAACCCCGCGGCTGCGAGGATCCTCGGCTATGACGCTGATGAACTCATCGGTCTTTCGTCGACGGTCATTATCTCGCCTGATAGCCTGGAGATTGTACAAAAGATGAATGAGCGCCGCCACGCGAGGTTTACGGATCAATATGAGGTGGAACTGATCCGCAAGGACGGCGGGAAGGTTATTGCGCTGGTGAGCGCCAATCCAAGATTTGAAGGCGATCGTTTTGCTGGTAGCCTGGTAGCGTTCGCGGATATCACCGCATTGCGTCTGGGAGAGCGAAAAGCGCAATTGCGGGACCGCCTGGCGGTGGTCGGAGAAATGGCCGCAGGCATCGCCCATGATTTCAACAACATCCTGGGAGGGATCATCCTTTACAGCCAGTTATTGCTCAAGCGGTTGTCTCTGCCGGAAGATGATCAGAAGCGATTGGAAATGATTGGCCAACAGGCAAGTAGAGGGGCAGATCTGGTTGGGCAGATCCTGGATTTCAGCCGCAAGACCATCATGGAACGCCATCCCCTGGATTTATCCCAATTGCTGCTTGAACTGAAACCACTGCTGGAGCGCACATTGCCAGAAAACATAAGGCTGGAATATCGTTTTGAAGGGGATGAATACACCGCCAACGCCGATCCGACACGGATGCAGCAGATCGTCATGAACCTGGTCATCAATGCCCGCGATGCGATGCCCGAAGGCGGCGAGCTGCGCTTTGAACTCGAACGGATCCAGGTCCAGTCCGGGATGCCTTTCAGGGATGTGCCGCCGGGTGAGTGGGTGCGGCTGACGGTGGCAGATACCGGCAGTGGGATCCCTGAAGAGATTCTCCCGCGCATCTTCGAACCGTTTTTCACCACCAAACCGGTGGGGGAGGGGACGGGATTGGGCCTGGCGCAGGTATATGGGATCGTGAGACAGCACGACGGGTATATCGATGTCGTCAGTAAATTGGAGCAGGGCACATCCTTCATCATCTATCTTCCGTTCGATGAAGGCATACCCGTGGAAGCAGATGAAGGGGATAGCACCGAACGAATCGATGGGCGGGGGTGCACCATCATGCTGGTGGAGGATAACGACGCGATCAAAGAGGCTGCAGCTGAGATCCTTCGGTCCATGAATTTCCGGGTTCTCGAGGCCTCCTCAGGGAAAGAGGCTGTCGATATCTTTGCAAAGGACCCTCAGGGCATCGGTCTGGTCATCAGCGACCTAGTCATGCCAGATATGGGGGGACGAGAACTCTATGGGATCTTACAGGAAGCACATCCTGAGGTCAAGATTGTCTTGATGACCGGCTACCCGCTGGGAGATGGCACAAAGGAATTGCTTGAACAGGTGACCTGGATGATCAAACCATTCAACGTTGAGGATCTTGTCAGGGTGCTTCACCGTGTTCTGGGTTGAGATGGTCACAGTCTGGGAAAGTCATTCTATAAATGGATGGATCCCTATATAGAGGAATGGGCTTCAAAAAGAGATAAAATCAGGATAAAGTCATTTGCGATTCTTGATCCCGGAACCATTGCTGGTGTATCCCTCCGGGCATAGAATGGGTGAAATCCACAACCTGTTGGGTTTCATACAATCGAATACCGGAAGACCCACCTTGGAAGCTTGGCCCAACGGTCGAAGGCCCCGATTATAGGATTCCATCATAACCTGACGGTCCTTGGTTCGAGTTCAAAGAAAGGATTGAACGAAGCCAATTCGATGTACTCATTCTGTCGAAATCCAGAATTTAGGGTCAGATCTAGTTCTTGAGTACTACAGCTAGTCGTAAACGAGTTTGATGTGGTCTGCAGTGATAGAAAGTGTTGACTCTCTGAAATCCGGAAGTCGAATAGACAAAGGGAAGAGCTGTCCAAAAGAATCGCTTCAAATGATAGTCCTTTGGTCGTGTTTCGGCGTAAACTTCGGATGAACATCTAATCCGACGGTTGTGCGTTCGAGTCGCACCAGGAGCGCCTGATTTTTAATCAAATTCCCCTTAGAAACACCCATTTTTGATTATTCCATGGCCTACCTATCCGGGAAATATTCGATTTCTGGTGCAGATTGGTGCTGTTTATCAGTGGGACTTACATCCCTTGGGAGACTTACTTCGATCGGGGTAACCAGCTCGTCCATAACTTTAGCTGCTTCGTCTTGCATCTCGTGGTAAAGATGGCCATATAGATCCAGTGTAATACTGGGCTTGGCATGCCCTAGAATACATGAAACTACAATGAGGGAGATGACATGCCCCCGTTTAATGATCCGCTTTCTATGTTAGACTCCCCGGCTGCAGCGGCTGTTCAATAGCAATCCACGCTGCTGGCGCAGGCGGCCTGTAGCCCAGCGAACTGTTCGGCCTGACCTGATTGCACCGTCCCGGCACGGGGTATTCCCACCTTCCAATCAATGCCGGGCCTCTTTCACCGTGTAGAAGATCTCCCGATCGAGCAGCTCGTCCCGCATTCGTCCATTGAAGAATTCCACAAAGCCATTCACCCGGGGACTCCCAGGTTCGATGAACAAGGTCCTCACCCCGAGATGGCTCAGCCACTCCCGTATCCTTCTTGCCGTGAACTCGGGTCCATTATCCGACCGTAGGTGAGCCGGGACGCCTCGCTGACAGAATAGATCGGTAAGACATTCCTGGACATCCCCATGCCGGATATTCCGGGCCACGATCGACGCCAGACTTCACGCGAGTACTCATCGATGATGTTCAGGATCCGGAATGCCCGGCCATTATGCGTTCGCTCCTGGACGAAGTCATAGCTCCACACATGGTTCGGGTACTGTGGGCGCAGCCGCACGCAGGAGCCGTCATTCAACCAGAGCCTGGAGCGTTTGGGCTGCCTGGCAGGCACTTTCAAGCCCTCTTTCCGCCATATCCGCTCAACGCGCTTGTGGGTCACTCTCCACCCCTGGTTTCTGAGCAGCGCCGTGATCCTGCGATAACCATAGCGGCCATATTAGCTCGCCAGCTCAATGATGTGTTCGGTGAGCACCGCCTCGTCTCCGGTCTGATGCCTTCTGGAGCGCTGTGTGGATCGAGGCTGAGCAAGAACCCTGCACGCCCAGGGATTTGCAGGCTTGACCAACGGTTTGGCCCTTGCTGAGCAGGACTTCGGCTTCACGGAGTTTGCTGATGATCTGTTCGGGGGTATATTTTCTTCGTGGCATTTGACCCTTCT
The DNA here is from genome assembly GCA_034430395.1 of Anaerolineales bacterium. Lineage (GTDB taxonomy): Bacteria > Chloroflexota > Anaerolineae > Anaerolineales > E44-bin32 > E44-bin32. Next base: position 21,230 of record DAOUEQ010000096.1, read on the forward strand.
CCCTTGTCTGATCCTAACTTCACATCTGGATCAGTTTTTGGGGGGCAGGTCACTCGCCGATCTCGGTCACGCCACAGCTTCCGATTCGATGGATGTGGAAGATGGTCCCGAAATGGGACATCGAGAGCCCGCTCTCGCGGGCGAAATGCAGAAAATCCCACATCCTGCGGCGCATGGCGACCTCAATCCATTCCTGGAGCACAGCAACAAACGGATCCGCAGACATGCTTCACCTCGCTTAATAGTTAAACTATGTGACTTTTATCCAAAACTTAGACAAATGTCAACGCCGACAGGGGGGCGGAGCGTGTTGTCCTCGCCCAGATGAATAGTCCCACGATTGTTTGGAAAGTAATTGATGATAAAACCCTCCGAATCCCGGTCGTATTCAAAGCATTCCAGGACCCTACATAGTACCAACGGTTGATATTTTCGTGATAGATATTGGACAAAGGGACCTATATAATGGAGGTTGCATAGAGTTCATCCCCCTAGCCTTCATCGAGGCTAGGTACCCACTCCATGTCCAACAGGTTAGCAAAGAGATATTGATGACGCCCAGGGATCGTTTCACACCCGTATTTCTTCTCCTGCTCGCGCTCATGCTATCTGGCTGCAGTTCGTCGAAGGAAGATGTACCCCCCGATCAGATCAACATTCAATTGAAATGGGTCCATCAAGCCCAGTTTGCAGGCTACTACCTTGCCCAGGAAGCCGGCTACTACGCCGAGGAAGGGATCGAGCCGACCTTCATCGAAGGCGGGCCCAATATCGACATCATCCAGCAGGTGGTAGACAGCACAGCGGATTTCGGCATCGATGCGCCCGAACAGATCCTGAAAGCCGTCAGCCAGGGGATCCCGATCAAGCCGATCGCTGTCATCTACCGCCTGAACCCGATGGTCTTCATCAGCATGACCGATTCGGGGATCGAAACCCCGCAGGATATGCTCGGGCACTCGATCGCCATCCTGGGCAGCAACGCTGAACCCCAGCTGCTTGCGATGATGGACTTTCTAGGGCTCGACGTCACCCAGGTCGAGATGCTCCCCTACCAGTATGACCTGGCGTCATTTTACAGTGGTGAAGCCGACATGACGATTGGCTACACCACCGGCACCTTGCTCCGCATTCGACAAGCCGGCCATGAGGTAAACCTCATCTGGCCCAACGATTATGGGGTTCACCTGTACGCAGACACCCTATTTACAACGGAGCAGATGATCAACGAGCACCCCGATCTCGTCACACGCTTCGTACGTACGACTCTACGCGGCTGGCAAGAGGCAATCGAGGATCCACCATCTGCAGTTGAAGACACGCTCAAGTATGCCCTTGAAGCCGATCGAGAGCTCCAAACCCGGATGTTTGAAGCCAGCATTCCCCTTGTGTTCACCGGTGAAGACAATATTGGCTGGATGAACACCGGAGAATGGCTGGCGATGTACCAGATGCTGCTGGATCAAGGCTTGCTTGATCAACCCTTCGACGTGGCCCAGGCCATCGACATGCAGTTCCTCAAGGAAATCTATCATGGAGATTAGCCGATGAAGCTGGCCTCCAAGCTGCTAATCGTCTTCGTCCTGCTTTCCGCGCTCCCACTGGCTCTTATGGGACACATAGCCTATTCTGAGGCGCAGGATATGGTCGAGCACCAGACTTTACACCAGCTTACATCGACCAACCTGCTGAAGGAGCGCGACTTCGAGCGCTGGTTGAATGATAATCTCCAGTCCTTGAAGCTTTTGGCCCAACGACCTCTGGTAATCGCACATACAAGCGAGCTGATCGAGTTTAGCCGAACGTCGGGGCTTCTCCGGAATCCGGAGATTCTCCACGCACAGCCTGCCTACCTCGATCTGCTGAACGACCACATGCTGGCCCTCAACAATATCCTGGGCGGGTTTGAATCACTCTCCATCATCCAGGCCGATAACGGCATGATCCTCGTCTCGACCACGAGTTCGCTGGAAGGCAAGTTCCGAGAGAGCGATAAGTATTTCCTGGAGGGTAAAGAGCGCTCCTACGTGGACGAGTTTGCCTACTGGCACTCATCCGATAAGATCGCCCTGCATATAAGTACGCCGATTGTCGATCCCGCCGGCAACATCATCGCCGTTCTCGTCGGCCATGTCGACCTATCGGAAATGTCTTCGATCATTACCCATGGCAACTCGCTCGCTTCGAGTGAGGACAGCTACCTGGTCAATATATATAATTTCTTCATCACCGAGCCACGCTTCGGCAAAAACTTTGCCATGACGAGAACGGTCCACAGCGAAGGCGTGGATGCCTGCCTAACCGGGACCAGCGGCACGGGGATCTACCGGGATTACCGTGGCTTGATCGCACTGGGCGCCTATAAGTGGCTGCCGCAGTATAAGCTCTGCATGGTGACCGAGATCGATCGAACCGAGGCATTCGCCCCCATCCGCCAGGCGCAGTTGAAGATGTTCGGCGTCAGCCTGTTCGCCACGCTTGGGGCAGCCTTGGCTAGTTACTTATTCAGTCAGACTTTGACGCGCCCACTGCGTTCGCTCGAACGTTCCGCGAAATTGATCGGCAAGGGCGTCCTGGGTCAGAAGATCGACATCTCAAGCTCAGATGAGATCGGCTCGCTCGCGGCGACGTTGAATGAAATGACCGCCAACCTTTCCACATCGATCGAGCTGGTCGATTACGGCCGGAAGCTAATGGGAGCCCTTAACACGGCCGGGATTAACCTGCAGCGTATTCGGGATGAGTCGGCGATCTATGCTTCCATAGCCAGCACGATCAAGGATCTCGACTACGAAGCTGTGCTCATGCAGCTGTCGGAAAATGGACACGAACTGGTGGTTAACCAGCTCACAATCGAATCAGGGTTGATCTCCGCAGTGGAACGCCTGGCAGGGGTCTCGTCCATCGGATACCGGCTGCCGGTTTCCGGGGACAACCACTTCACGCAGGTCATGCGCACACGAAAGCCAATGTTCATCAGCGATATGTCGTTATCGTTGGCACAGACTTTCAGCCATCTCGGGACTGGAATTGTTCGCCAGATGGTCAAGCTGCTACGTAGTCCAACCGGGATCATCGCGCCGATAGCGACCGAAGAATTGACCTATGGGTTGATGATCGTCGTGGGTGAGGGATTGTCTGAATATGATCTGCCAGTTATGGGCATATTTGCCAACCAGGTAGCCAACGCACTCGAAAACGCTCGTTTATACAAAGATATGGCAAACTGGACCGAGGAGTTAGAGCAGCGCGTGGCAGAGCGTACAGCTCTCCTTGAACGTTCCAACACAGAGCTGGAGCAGTTCGCGTACGTCGCCTCCCACGACTTACAGGAACCCTTACGATCGGTTGTAGGTTTCTTACAGCTGATCGAGCGCAGATCAGGCACAGCACTCGATGACGAAGGCAGGGAGTTTATCGATCGTGCCGTCAACGCAGCCCATCGGATGCAAACCCTCATCTCAGACCTGCTTCAATTTTCGCTGGTGGGCACCCGGGGGCGGGATCTAGAACCGGTCAACTCTGCAGGGTGCGTGGAGAATGCCCTGCGCTCACTGCGAAACTCGATCGAAACCACCGGCGCCGAAATCGTGATCAAGGATCATCTGCCCACCGTACTGGCCGACGAAAGCCAGTTGACACAGCTCTTTCAGAACCTGATCGGGAATGCCATTAAGTTCCACGGTGAGGCCCAACCGC
>DAOUEQ010000097.1:0-63177 GCA_034430395.1 Anaerolineales bacterium
AGGAAAGGTTGATTTGAAGGAGAACGAAATCCTAACGAAGGTCGTTCTTCCACAACTACCTAAAGCTTCAGGTAGTGCTTTCATCAAGATGACTCGTGTCAAAGCCGATCTGGCCAAAGCAAGCGTGGCAGCAGTGATCATGCGCGATGGCAATCGTATTAACAGCTGCCGTATAGCGCTCGGTTCAGTAGCTCCCACTGTGATACGCGCAAGGATGGCTGAAAAACATCTATACGGAAACACTTTCAGCCCGGAGCTCTGTCTTGAAGCCGGAGAGATCGCCGCTCAGGATGCTTCTCCTATAGACGACACACGCTCTACCGCTTGGTACCGCCGCGAGGTGATCAAAGCGATGACTCATGATGCACTGCTTCTGGCATGGAGACGCTCCAACCATTCCCTGCCTGACACTACTCAAACACAGAATGCTGCCACTGCAGTTGAAGCGAGCGCGGAGGGTGACAATCTGATCGTACAACCTAACGAGAAACACAGGATTAAGTTGGTGATCAACGGCGAAAAACGCAGTCTGAGGGTGGCTCCCAACGAGCTTCTGATAAATGTGCTCCGCAACCGGCTGGAACTGACTGGCACCAAGTACGGCTGTGGTATTGGCGAATGTGGCGCCTGCACTGTCCACATGAACGGCCGACCAGCGCTTGCTTGCCTTGTCCTAGCCATTACTACCGACGGCAGTGGAATTTCCACCATCGAGAGTCTGCAAGGTCTAAATGGCGAATTGGATCCCTTGCAGGAAGGTTTCATTCAGCATAACGCCTTCCAGTGTGGTTTTTGCACACCAGGCATGATAATGATGTCAAAGGATCTCATTGACCATTACCCCCATCCCAGCGAGGAAGATATTCGCGACCAATTGAAGGGCAATCGTTGCCGCTGCACAGGCTTTGTGAGCATCATGAACGCCATAATGAGTACCATCGACGAAACATAGTTCCCTGGCGATCTGAGCCCATAGCGCATGGTTGTGTTATTTATAGCTTTGAACAGGAGAAAGAATCGAGATGGATTCTTTCGATCTACTTCTAATAAACGGAACGTTGGTTACGGGCGAGGGTATGCTGCGGGCGGACGTGGGTGTTAAAGACGGTCTGGTCACAGCGGTTGAAGCGCAACTACCCACTGAAAACACCGACCAAGTAATTGATGTCCAAGGGGAGATCATTTTCCCTGGCATCATCGATGTACATGTCCATCCGGTTTATCTGGATGATCTGGAACACTCCTCGCGCGTTGCCGCCTACGGCGGTACGACCACCCTGCTGCACTTTGCCTATGCGCGCACCGGAGAAAGCCTGCTCAAGCAAGTAGAAGTCATGCTCGAAGATGCCCTAGCGAATTCCCTACTCGATTTCGGCCTACATGGAGGCATGTTTGAAGCCCCCAAACAAGTACCTGAAATCGCCAGCGTTATGAAGCTGGGAATCCGCACCTTCAAGTTCTTCCTCACCTACCTCAAACAAGGTTGGTACACTGACGACTATCAACTGATCAAAGCCATGGATTTCCTTGCTGCACATGGCGGCATGGCTATGGTTCACGCCGAAAATGGCGGCGGCATTGATTACCTAGAAGACAAATACCTTAAAGGTCCTAATGCTTCAGCGGAATTCTTCAACGCTTCGCGACCAGCCGCTCTGGAAGAAGAGGCCATTTTTCGCTCAATCTGTCTGTCCGAGGTCACAGGCTGCTCACTGTACATCCCGCACGTCACTTCCGCACGCTCCTTGCGCCCACTGCGCCATGCGCAGGAACAGGGACTGCCGGTATTCGCCGAGACCTGCCCCCAATACCTCAATCTGACCGAGGACATCATCCATCTACACGGTGCTCAGGCCAAGATCGGTCCACCGATTCGCAGCGCAAAGGATCAGGCAGCTCTCTGGGAGGGTCTGCGCGATGGGACCCTGCAAGTTGTAGCCTCAGATCACGCCCCCAAACACAAAAACCTCGATGGGGATTTTCTGGAGCAGGAATTCGGCTCCCCTCAAATTGAAACTCTCCTGCCGCTGACCTATGACGGCGGAGTCAATAAAGGTCGCATCAGCACCGTGCGCCTAGCGCAAGTACTTTGTGAAAACCCGGCACGTATCTTCGGCCTCTACCCTCGCAAAGGCACCATTACTGTAGGAAGCGATGCCGATTTAGTCGTGTTCGACCCCACGCAGGAATTTATCATTCAAGCTAATAACCAACACAGTCGCGCCGGATACACACTCTACGAAGGGCGCGCGGTCCTGGGGTGGCCGAGTATGAGCTTCCAGCGTGGCCGGGTTATTTTGATGGATGGGCAGATAGTCGGGGAAAAGGGTCAGGCATCTTTCTTGCCCACCATGGAGCATCATACTGCACCGCGTACACCCTAATCCACGAGTTGGGAATTATCTATCTGAGAAGAAAACCCCACAGAATCGAACCTTGGTATTTTTAAAACAAAAAGCTGTGTCAGCCATACCGGTAAGCCTTTTATGTGGGCAAGGTATATGTCGTTAGAGAGGAAATCGCTACCAAAGTTAGACTTACTACTAGGCATCAACTACACGAGGGGAGAGGTTAGTTCTCGCGGGAATGGAGGCATTAGCTACTAAAGACGGTCTCCCTTGAAACTGCAATCAAGGGTTTTACCAATTTTGATACCTATGCCCTGGTCGAGGCCGAGGGCATCAACCTAGTTGAGTTCCGCCTCTACTTACGAGTCTTATTTTTAAATACAAATCTCTTCTTGGCAGTTACTGATAGTCTGGGATCTTTACAACCAATTGTATCCATCTTCCAGGCATTTGATGGATATTTACCCAATTCCAGGGTGTGTTGCGCGTTTAAATATTTCAACCCTCTCTTGAACACTATTGGGATTGGTTTTCTGGTATTAGCCCCGATTTCAGGTTGCTTAAATGCTTTTGATTATCATCAATACAGGAAAAGCACAATTTCACCTTATTGCTGCAGAAGTCGCAAACAAGATTAGCAGGAGTCACAACGAATTCCATATATCAATATCTACAAAGACGCGCGAATCCCCTCATTTATAAGAATAAATATGAGAAGTGGGCGGAACATTACTCGAACCTGCGAAATCTTCTGTGTAAGAGATGAGCTCGTCATTGAAGATGCATAAAGTGGTTATTTCATAGGATGATCAAATTTTAAGTGCTTTAGGCTAATCTCATTATCTGTAATCATAAGGTAGGGGGATCGCACTTTATTTGTATCCCAATCTCACCAACTACACTAATAAGGGCGATTCTTAACTTGCTCAATCTCATTATATTCGGCATCCTACATTAGTTGTCTGATCTAAAAGTTAAGGATATTTATGCATCATCAAACGCTCCATCCTCACCGCAGCTTAAGCAGCGAGTATCCCAGATTTCATTCCATTGCATTAACTCGATGAAAGTTGCATCCTCGCTTGAAGGCAAGTATCCTTGTGCCGCGAAGGGTGTCACCTCCAATCAGGATTCTGAGAATACGACATGTATTTGGCTATCGAAGGTGTAATCGGCGTTGGGAAAACATCTCTCGCCCGGCTTCTCCAACCTGCTTTTAATTCGGAACTGCTGCTCGAGGTCTTCGAGGAGAATCCTTTTCTCGGAGATTTCTATTCGGACCGTAAACGCTATGCATTTCAAACTCAGATTTTCTTCCTGCTTAGCCGCTACCGACAGCAGCGAGAGGCAGTACCTGAGATGCTTTCCAGAGGAAACCTGATTGCCGATTACACTTTCGAGAAGGACTCACTCTTTGCACATCTGAATCTTACAAACGATGAGCTTGATACCTACACCCTCGTTCACGAAGCCCTGGCCGAGCGTATTCAAATCCCTGACCTGATCGTTTATCTCAAAGTCGATACCGACACCGCGATGCAGCGCATCATGATGCGTGATCGCTCCTACGAGCGAAACATGGACCGAGATTATATCCATGCGCTCAACAAAACTTATGAGTCTTTTTTTGTGAACAGAACGGACGATGCGATCCTCACTATTGACACTACTCCACTGGACTTTGTGGCGCATAAACCCCATCTCACCCACATCATTAACCGCATAAACTCCGCACTCGGCATCCCCCCGTATCAGCCAGAGCTTCCCCTCAACGAAGGATCCGATTCGTGAGGGTTTCTCGTGACCTATTAATCGACTTAGCGCGCCTTGAAGCCGAGCGTCGCGGCGCTGAAAACGATGTTCTCTCCGGATATCTGATCGGCAGCGTAGCAAGAGGCGAACCCCAATTTGTCGACTGCACCGACATTGATCTCGTGCTGATACATAGGGGTTCACCCCCGGCCGAGCGGGAGATGATGAGACTCTCTCAACAGGTCCATCTAGATATCGCCCATCATGGACAGGACTTGTATCAAAAACCAAGCGCTTTAAGGGTTCACCCATGGCTGGGACCCTCGCTTTGTGAGCCGATCTTCCTTTATGATCCGGAACACTTCCTCGAGTGGGCTCAAGCCGGCGCACGGGGTCAGTATTACCGAGCAGACCATACACACGCACGCGCACGCGCCTTTCTGGATCGAGCCAGACAATCGACATCCCTGCTCCCTGTCTCGAGCCGCTGGGTGCGGACATACTGTCGAGCAGTGCTCGAGGCGGCGAATGCAGTTGCCTGCCTTACAGGATTCCCTGTTGCCGGGCGGCGCCTCAGTCTCCAGTTGGCTGAAGCTGCCGATAACCTCGAATACCCAGATCTCTATGGAGGTTTCCTGCAACTTTTAGGCTCCGATTCACTCCAAGACTGGTCCATCCCTGAGACACTGAGCGCCTGGGCTCGCACCTTCGATGAAGCGAGTGAAATCTCATCCGACCCTTTGCTTTGCTCGTGCCGTCGGGACTACTATCTAAACGCGTTCCAAGTATTGGCCGAGATGGGTGATTCGAAGGCGATCCTTTGGCCTATGATCACCACGTGGGAGCAAGCGCTCCATGCACTCAACCAATCCGAGAACCTGGAACAGGACCACTCTAAATGGGTGAGCCTCCTTGAAAAATCAGGTTTGTCCCCTGAGAGGCGAGCTGCCAGATTGGACGACCTTGAACAATATCTGGATCGTAACGAAGCTCTTATCGAACTATGGGCAGAGAGGAGCGGCGCATGAACGGGGTGATCGAGGGCGGTGCGAAGAAACGATTTGTCGCTGTAGCCGGCAATATCGGCGTAGGCAAATCAACTCTTGTCGAACTGCTGTCTAAACGTTTAGGTTGGGCTCCCTTCTTTGAACCCGAAGGCGAAAACCCTTACCTCTCTGATTTCTACAAAGATATGACGGCTTGGTCTTTCCACTCTCAGATTTTCTTCCTCACTCGCCGGCTCCTGGCGCACCGCCAATTGCTGGATCACACGACCTCTGCGATCCAGGACCGCAGCGTATATGAGGACGCAGAGATCTTTGCCCACAATCTGTTCCTTCAAGGGAACATGGTTGAGCGTGATTATCAAACATATCGCGACCTTTATCTCGTACTTACCCGATTCCTACCGCCCCCAGATCTGGTTGTGTATTTACGGGCTTCTGTGGACACACTGCAAAAACGCATCGCCTTGCGAGGTCGTGATTACGAACGAACGATCAAACCGGAATATCTCGCCAGGTTAAATGATCTGTACAAGTCGTGGATTGAAGATTTCGCCCTCTGCCCCGTGCTCACCGTCCCCGCTGACGATCTTGACTATGTCGCACATGGCACCCACCTCGATCTTATCGTCCAAAAGATCAACAATAAACTGGCGGGGAAGGAGGAAGTCGTCTTCGGGGAGGAGGAGGTCGCGCGCGTTAATGGTGCGATTAAATAGGAAAGGTGTTATCCCGGAGCAAACTTGTACGTGTCGTATGCACTGATTCCCCGTAGATATGTGGAAATATTCAATAAAAAAGAACCCGCTTTTCAGCGGGTTCCTTAAATCCATTGCTGAGGACGCTTATGCCCAGCCCTGGCTTTTTAGGAATTTAGTGATGACGGGAATTTCCGTGTAGTTCCCCTTAAAAGCATCATATGCGGGCCATAGGGTTACGAACCAGAACAATGGGGCACAAAGACCTGCAACCCCAAACGTTATCGCCACGAGGATAACGATTACTACCCAAACCGCGATGTTTAACGCGATGGACTGAACGGCGTGGAAGCGCAGGAAGGGGATATCTTTCTTCTCTTCCATAAATAGCAGAACTAGGGCAATAATTGGAATGGGATAACCGAGCGCGGCCCACAATCTATCGTCGCTGGTAGTTTCGGGCTGGTTTTCCATAGCTTCAATATCCTCCACTTCTGATTATGTTGAATACGGTATCTGATTCTCTAATTTTAGCGGGTTTGCGAATATGCTGTTCTTCTCGTTTGAAGTATTTGTTTACGCATTATCACTCCACTTATCTTAACACCTTACCACAAGATTGGGTGTGATCCACTGCAGCTGCTTGCGACTGCTTCATGAATCCTATACAATTCACAATGAGCGCGCCACTTATCGGGCGTCGACATTTCCGCTTCCATTGGAGTGACCCCGATGAACATTCTTAAAGTGTCATCAGATTCACGCACATCTGCCGTTGCTGGCGCAATCGCTGGAGTCGTTCGTGAGCACCAGCGAGCCGAAGTGCAGGCGATCGGCGCGGGGGCCGTTAATCAGGCTGTTAAAGCGGTCGCCATCGCCCGTGGTTACCTCCAGGAAGATGGAATTGACATCGTCTGCATCCCCGAGTTCACCACCGTAGATATCAGCGGGAAAGAACGCACTGCCATACGTCTCGTAGTAGAACCTCGCTAATGAAGATTTCACCACCCGAGTAGCAAGTTTGATCCCCTTGCTCTTTGCTCAATTTGCCAGCGTGACATTTTGAACTTTGTTTTTACATATCGACTGATATTGAATCTATGGTCTCGTGAACCCCATTAATATCCATTTATCTGGCGGGGATCTGAGGCAGATCGAGCATTAAATTCTCAATCGCCAAGCGAACATTCGCGTTCTTTTGAAGATCCCTTTTCGATTGTTCTATCCTGCCAAGATTTTCGCTGATCTGACCTGGTGAGAGTGCACTCACCAGCATTTGTACGTCTTGCACCCGATCTACATTCCTCCGCTCAACCGTCGCATCATAGGCAAGCAGCATCGCATCCCGCCAAAGGCTAACCCAGTGCTCAAGAGCGCCAATCGCCCTAAACCTCGGATGTTCCCCGCCTCGCTTTCGTTCCCGCTCCCACGCTCTAGTCAATCGCTCCACGTGCTTAAAGCGTTCAAGTCGACCAGTCTGTAAAATGTTGATCAGATCTTCAATGGATTCTTTTCGCGCAATCAGTAAGTCAGAGTTTGAGGCATATCGAAACGCCCACCCCGGCCTCCCAGCAGCCAACCGAGCTAGAAGCTCTGCCTTCTCCTGCACCTCCCCACGCTTGATTAATGCCTCCTCGATTTGATCGCTAGATACATCCCTTAGAGGCAGGATCTCACAACGGGAGGAGATCGTTGGCAAAAGGGTTTCCTTTGACTGGGCGGTGAGGAGCAAGACTACCTTTGGTGCAGGCTCTTCAAGCGTTTTCAGCAGCGCATTGGCGGCGTTTGCGTTCGCTTCATGAAACCGCAGTAGAAGTGCCACTCGCCATTTCCCCTCGTATGGAGACAATGCCAATTGATGCTGTAATTCGCGGACTTGTTCTACCTTGAGTATCCCACCTACATCCTCAGCTTCTACAATGTGAAGATCTGGGAATTGCTTACGCTGAATGAATTTACAGGCCCTGCATTGCCCACATATCTCTCCTGGTTTAACCGAACCAGAGCAACTCAATGCCTGCGCGAAGCGCATCACAAGTGTCCTCTTGCCAACACCATCTGGCCCAGTTATGAGATATGCATGCCGAACTTGGTCGCTTGCGATATGCCGACAAAGCAAATTAACCGCCCACTTGTGACCGATTAGCTCCCAGTTCATAAACACCATTTTAATACCGCCCATGGTTTAGCTACAAGTTATCAGGGCATATTGATCAAACAATTGATTTGAAGATCATTTTATTCAAGCGACTTGATCTACCCAGCATTGTCGCGGTATAACCTCTTCGATGACTCTTTCCGCGCCTGATTTCATGCTACGCGACATTCCCATCCTGGGTGATTTAATCCTCGCACCAATGGATGGCTTTTCTGATGTTCCCTTCCGAACACTTTGCCGTCGCTTCGGATCTTCGATGAGTTACACGGGTTTTGTGAACGCCATCCCGTTAATACAAGGCGATGAACAAGCCTGGCGTGAACTGGATTTCCTCCCTGAGGAACGACCGGTTGTCTTCCAGATCTTCGATCAATCAGAAGAGAATCTACTGGAAGCCGCCTTGCGAATACAAGAATTACAACCTGATGCTATCGACATTAATATGGGTTGCTCATCGCGACGAGTATCCAGCCGCGGGGCTGGCGCTGGTTTGTTGCGTGAACCGGAAAAGATCGGACGGATTATCCGTCGCTTATCCAGCGCCCTACACGTGCCTGTGACTGCGAAGATACGGATTGGCTGGGATCAAACTAGTTTAAATTATCTGGAAGTTGCACACGCCGTTGAAGACAATGGCGGCGCGCTCATCGCTGTTCACGCCCGTACGCGGAATCAAAGTTATCTCGGTGAAGCCGATTGGGACACAATTGCAGAGATAAAATCTGCAGTTACGGTCCCCGTAATCGGGAATGGCGATGTACAAACATCGCAAGATATCGAGCGCCTGAAAATATCGACCAGATGTGATGGTGTGATGATTGGACGGGGTGCGATCGGCAATCCCTGGATTTTCCAGCGGGCTCCGAGCGGGACGCCTCATCTCGAGGATCGTATCCACATCATGCAAGGGCATCTCGATCACATGATCTCCTATTACGGGGAAGAGCTTGGGATCATCCGCTTTCGTAAACACCTCAAGCGATACCTCGAACCGCTCACGATCACAAAAGCACATATGCGCCCAATGCTGACCTGTGGGAACAAGCAACAACTCTCAGACCTTCTCGCTGCGCTCAGACAAATTGAGTGATATATCTGCGACAGTGATTGGATACGGCAGCGCGGGCGCCGCTCTTGATTTATTTTATTTACATCCGGTCCTCTAGCCATGAAAGTCACCCCCGCAGAACCACAGAACGGAACTGAGGACCCAGTGTATAATGCCTTCACATCTCTCCCGAGGCACTAAATGGCAGATCAACTCCACACAATTCGTAGTATTCCTGCGCTCTCAAGAATTCGCCGCAATCATGCTCTTGAACATGCGACGATCCACATACTTAGCCAACAATTTCCAAATCGCAGGTTTATTGGCCGATCCAATATCCAGGGTTTTTTCTTATACGGGGATATCCCTGCCGAAGTGCTCGAGTCGGCGGTTCAGGAAGCTCTCCGTAGACTTCGTCGTGGCGAGCACCAATTGGCAATCCATCCTAACTGTGGAACTAATCTCGTCACATCCGCTATCCTCGCCGGCGCAGCTTCCTTCTTTACATTAATGGGCAGCGAGCGTGAAAACTGGCGTCGTCGCCTTGAACGCCTTCCGCTCGCGATCGCGGCCACTCTCTTCGCCTTGATCGTTTCCCAGCCTATCGGTCGATCTGTTCAACAACACATCACCACACAAGGTGATCCTGAGCAGCTTGAGGTTATCTCGATACAGCGTGTCTATAACGGCTCGAATCCTGTCTTCCACATCCTCACGAAGAACTGACGATATGACCAAACCACCCCCAAGGGTCTACCTGCTGGTTGGCGATGATCGTTTTTCAATCTCTGAATTCGTCAAAACCATTCGCGGCAAAATCGGTGATGCCACGGTCGCAGACATGAACACGCAACAGTTTTCTGGGGACCACCTGGACCGTGGCGCCTTCGAAGAGGCATGCATGTCGGTCCCCTTCCTTTCCTCGCGCCGTATTGTTGTTCTCGACCAAGCGCAGGAGGTCCTGAAAGTGGAGGATTCAAGGGAATTCATAATGTCCCTGCTCGATCGTCTTCCTGATTCCACAGCACTTGTCATCATCGAGAATGTTCGGGCAAGAGGCGATAAATCGAAGAGGAAAACTTCTCCACTCGTGTCCTGGGTAAAAGCAAATCCCAATCAGGGGAAGGTATGGCATTTCAACTCACCACAAGGGGCGCAATTTATCTCCTGGGTTCAAGAACGATGCCTCTCTTTAGGTGGAGCAATTTCTTTGGACGCCGCCCGTCTACTTGCTGAATCGGTGATGGACGATCCATATCTAGCCCATCATGAGATCGTTAAACTGCTGGACTATGTTAATTTTGAGCGCCCGGTCGAGTTGATGGATGTTGAAAAACTAACCCCATTCAGGGGTCAGACGAGCATTTTTGCGATGGTCGATGCTGTCGGAGAGCGGCGCGTGAGCGATGCCAGTCGATACCTTCACAGCGTTCTGTCGGAGGAAGACTCCTTCTATGTGTTTGCGATGATAATCCGTCAATTCCGATTACTCATCCAGGCCCAAGCAGCTCTGGAAGATGGTAAAGATATTGCGAGCACCCTCAACCTTCCAAAGTTCGTCGCCCAGAAGATCGCCTCGCAGGCGCGAGCTTTTAGCGCTTCCGAACTCGAGCACATTTACCATGAATTACTTGTCATCGACATCTCAGTAAAGAACAGTACGATCGACTTAGGAGCAACGCTGGATGGTTTCATAGCAGCCACTACAAATCAAGCGTAAGCCTTCACTTTCTCCCCCTTTTTGCCAAATCATCTCAAAAGCCCATAACCCATTTCCATGGAAGGTATGTCAGCGCAAATCCCTCATGGATAATGCGCTCACTTCTTCAAAGTGCGCCCTCTTTCACCTATCCCGATATAGAAATGATCGGGCAAGACAGAAGAACTGGTGTCAATTTTAAGGGAGCCCACGTGTCCTGGAGCCTCTTGCGGGAGTGTCCTCGGGTTTACCAAACATACGTTTGGTTGCCTCCCATATTTCTCGCTATAGAACTTGGAAGCACGTTCAATGCGAGCCCCAAACTCAAGCTCTCGATTACCGTCAAACCATAGCATTCCCACTCTCATGCTCGCCTTCCCTTTCTCCCGCTGAGGGATTCCATACGCCAGACCCTTCGATTGAGATCGAATGAAACACTGCAGCGAAGGCCATCTGCTGTAATCAGTTGGTACCGTTTTCTCTCTCGCACCTTACTGCCCCTTCGTTCTACCTCCGACCGATACCCCTCTATAGTCCGAACGTAGTGCCGCCGACCTCGCCAGGCAAACTCCAGCGGGTGCGATTCCCCGTTCGTCTTTAGAATGCGGATCAGTTCACCAATGCCCATTGCTCTCATCTTTCAGACCTTCCTATACTTCATCCCACACTTGCACTTCTCGGTTTGCCGTTTTTGAAATCTACAACCACTCCAAAACCATAGTCCAACGACTCACCACACTCTCCTGTACCCACATCGATGGGAAAGAGGTCCTTTCGATTTTCCCCTTTCTCCTTGCATCATTCTTGCCAGTGTTTTATTTCAAGTGGAACTCGAGAGGCGCTGAAGATATTTTCAGTTTGCCTTCCACTATTACGTACCCATAGCCCTTGAATTTACGCACTCGAGATCATATCCATTTCAGTTCCATCAATCACCAAGCACCCTCGCACCCAATCGTTTATCACCCGTCACCCGTTTTGCGCGAGTCGTACAGCAGCGTCAAGGTCATGGACATTGAGCCAGGCGACTTCAACAAGGCTAGCAACCGAGCCAACCCTGAAGGTAAACCGGCCATCAAATGTCACCCCCATCCCTTGATCTTTCGGATATGCCGTCGCTTTTACAATTCCCGGTAAACGCTGCAGAGAAGACTCGATTAATTGCAGTGGGGGGCGATAGGCTGCAACCATATGGATACCTGCATCTCCACCACCGTCGATGACCGTCTTTAATAAGACGGCTCCATCCTCTCCCACTGCCTGCAGCAAGCGGTTTAGATCGTCTATGAAAAGAACCAGATGTGGTTTGCTAACGCCCGAGAAACGACGATGCTCGATCTCTTCACATGTCCAAAGCAGGAGTTCTACGGCGCCGCTTACATCCGTTGCGACAGCTGAGAGCGTGTGCGGCAGCGCATCCAGAATCGCAAGCTCCCGACCACGTAGATCGATGCCGATGAAGTTCACTTCGGATCGGCGGCTGGTTAGCGCAAGCGACACAAGAATTGCCCGCAAGAGCTCGGATTTCCCCGCGCCTCTCGGCGCGGCGATGAACATACCCCAGGTATTCTTGCGCGTGAAATCCAGCAGCAAGGGTCTTCCATTCGCCTCCATCCCGGCAACTGCCTGCATTGCCTGCAATCCGTCCAACGCATGCATCAACGGGAGCAAGCGCAGCTCCTTGCCGCGCGAAAATGCAACCTCAACAGTTTGCCCTTGTTCTTCCCAGATGTATCTGACGTCGACGCCGCCCAATGACTCGGATACGTGATCCATCGCCTGCATGAGATCGTCCGCATGCAAACCGATTGCCGGGGCGAGATGGTAGCGGATACGATCCTCTTTCACGACGCCTCCATCCACTCGCGCTGGTACCTGAATTTCGCTCAGCGCCGACTCTATTTGATCTGCCTGTTTTTCTAAATATGCCTGCTTGTAGAACGCCCCTTCCATATTCCACCTCCAGCGACAGCGCCCCGTTAGGTTGGCTTAGAACGGGTGTTCTATTCTAGCAGAACATATGTTCTGTTGTCAAGTCGATAATTGGCTTTCAGGCACATTTCACCTGCTCCGGCTCTCCTCTAGAATATGTGGAGCGGTGTATCGGGTGAAGTTTGTGCTACAATCCAGATTGTCGTGAACGAGAATGAAACTCCGGTTGATATCCGGCCATCCTCCATTGCTGGGACCTGGTATCCTGGCAGCGCAGATGCACTCGCCCAATCGATTGATCAATATTTAATCGCTGCCACAATCCACCCCTTGGACGGCGATGTAATCGGGATCATCGCCCCTCACGCGGGGCACCGGTATTCGGGTCAAGTTGCTGCATATGCCTTCCGGCACCTAGAAAACCTCACGCCAGAGACGGTCGCCGTTATCTCGCCGCTGCACATCCCTGCACAAGGTCGAGTATTGACTAGTGGGCACGATGCTTATGCAACTCCTCTCGGAGCCATCCCCGTGAACACCGAGCTCCAAAGCAAATTCCAGGAAGAATTGGAGCAGAACTACGGAATCGAACTGGTCCAATTACGTAACGATAGCGAACACTCACTCGAGATCGAATTGCCATTCCTGCAACGGGTGTTTGATCATCCATTCCGGCTGCTGCCCATTATGCTCCGTGATCAGGGACTAGAGGCTGTTATGGCTGCTGGCCACACATTGGGCAGAATACTAAATGGGACACGGGGCGTTATCATTGCCAGCTCAGATCTCTCGCACTTTTACACCGAAGCTGTTGCTAAGCACCTCGACTCCGAAATACTCGCACGTATCGAGGCTTTCGATCCACAAGGAGTTCTCTCTGCAGAAAAGGAGGGAACGGGATTCGCCTGCGGATGTGGCGCAATCGCTGCCGCTCTCTGGGCAGCCCAGGACCTCGGTGCTGATAAAGCAAAGATCGTGCAGCACGGGACTTCCGGAGATGTGACGATGGATTTCGATTCTGTTGTTGGCTATGGCGCCGCCGTCATTTATCGCTAAGAATTACTTCAGTGCCCCACCCATCCAAACGTGATGGATGGCAAACACAGGATGCACACCTATGGATAACTATCAAATTTTCGTAGGCAAGGTATTGTTTGAGTTACCCTGATTAAATGTATGACCAAGGATGCCGCGATTTACTTATACATATCTATCACCCCATTTGGATAAAGAATGGACGAATCAATTTTGTATGACATATTACGACTGGTTGCCGTAGTTCTTCTGGTTCTCGCCAATGGCTTCTTCGTCGCCGCCGAGTTTGCACTCGTGAGTGTACGGCGCACGCGCATCGCCACGTTGGTGGCAGATGGCAACACACGCGCCCGGTGGGTCCAAAAAGCCATTGAGGATCCCGATCGTTTCATCGCCGCCACACAGCTTGGCATCACCCTTGCCAGTCTCGGACTGGGATGGGTTGGCGAACCCGCCTTGAGCGGTTTGCTTATGCCAATTATCGAATGGTTCCCGGTAGAAATTGAAAGCACTATCTCCCACGGCCTTTCCGCTGGCCTGGCCTTCGCCATCATCACATTCCTGCATGTCGTAGTCGGTGAACTCGCACCAAAATCGATCGCGCTTCAAAATCCCGAAAAGACCTCGCTTGCGGTCGCCCAACCCACCGTCTGGACAGAGCGAATCTTCAAACCTGTCATCTGGCTGCTTAACGGCGCCGGTAATGGGCTCCTGCGGTTTGCAGGGGTTAAGCCCGCCTCCGGTCATGAATTGGTCCATTCCGTTGAGGAGTTAAAAATGCTCGTCAAGGCCAGCGCCGAAGAGGGGATGGTTGAAGTGGATGCCGAGGAGATGCTTCACGCCGTCTTCGACTTCGGAGATCTCCTCGTGCGCCAGGTGATGATTCCGCGCACCGAGATGATCGCTGTACCGGCAGATGCTACGGTGCCGGACATTCTTAACCTCGCCGCTAATAATCCCTTCACAAAATTCCCGGTTTATGGCGACAACCTGGACCAGATCCTGGGCATCGTCCATATTAAAGACTTGATCCCCGGGATCAGGGATGTTGAGAACAATATTCGCAGCGCACGTGATCTTATGCGCAATGCCATCTTCATCCCCGAGACTGCAAGGGTGAGCACTCTACTCCACTTCTTCCGTATTCACCGGCGCCACATTACCATCGTCCTCGATGAATACGGAGGGACTGCGGGGATCGTCACTCTTGAGGACCTGCTTGAAGAAATCGTGGGCGAGGTTAACGATCCTTTTGATCTCGAACAGGATATCCTTCCCTTGCCTGATGGTTCTGCACTCATCGATGGTCTTACGTTGATCGAAGAGGTTAATGAGCACTTTAACCTTAGCTTATCAGACCCTCATTACGATACAATCGCAGGATATGTGCTCGGGAAACTGGAGCGTCTGGCGCAAGTGGGCGATGTGGTCGTCCTCGATAGCGTCCGTTTACGAGTTGAAGATCTCGACGGTTTTCGCATCGCAAGGATATCCATTCAGCCTCTGCCCAGTCCCGATCAACAATCGAATACTAACGCCACACCCGAGTGACAAACCCGATGTACATCGAGGTCGCAGTAAATCTCCCTCCTGTCCAAGGCACATTTGATTACCACGTACCCACACATTTGAGAGACAAAATCTCGCTCGGCCACCTCGTCACCGCACCTTTTGGCAACCGCCGCGTACAAGGCGTCGTGGTCGGTATGCCGAAGACACCGGCCGTCCCTGATACACGCCCCATTGAGGAGTTGATTGACCCAGATCCAGTGTTGACGACTGCGCAACTCAATCTGGCAAAGTGGCTTGCCGACGCCTATCACGCGCCGTTAATCGACTGCATCACCTTGATGATTCCACCCGGCCTCAGCCAACAGGCTGATTCCCACTACCACCTACTCGATCCTGAGGCCGATGGAGAGACCCCCACACAAACAAAAATTCTCGGCTTACTCAAACGGCGTGGCGATCTTCGCGGCCGGCAGATTGCGCACGCCCTGCCCCGGATCCGCTGGCGCCCCGCGGCCAAAGCGCTCCTGCGCAAGGGAATCCTAGACCGACATTCTATTCTCGATCCTCCACGTGTCCACCCCCGACAAGTACGGAGCGCGCGCTTGGCGCTCCCCCCGGATACGGCTATCTCCCATCTAGATGACATCGGCCGCAAAGGCGGGCAGGCAGCTGAGAGACGACGCCTCATCCTGGAAGCCCTGATCGAGGAGGGAGAGCCTCTCGAGGTGAGTTGGCTCTATGCTGAATGCGGAGGCAAACGGGCCGACCTTGTTGTTTTAGAGGAGAGCGGATTAATTAGTCTAAGCGAAGCGGAAGTCTGGCGAGACCCATTGGAAGGGTTGGACTTCGTCGCCAGCGACCCACCAGAGCTTACACAAGACCAATTGCAGGCATGGAAGGATGTCAGACATTCAATTCATAAATCTACGTGCGGAGAGCATACCCAACCCATCCTTCTTCACGGAGTGACAGGATCAGGGAAAACGGAACTTTATCTACGTGCTGTCGCTGAGACCCTGGTGCAAGGGCGGAGCGCGATTGTATTGGTACCTGAAATCGCCCTTACCCCTCAGACTGTGCGCCGATTCTTATCTAGATTCCCCGGGAGAGTCGGACTCAGCCACTCTCAATTATCTCAAGGAGAGCGCTTCGATACCTGGAGGCGATGCAGAGCCGGACTATTGGACATCATGGTTGGTCCCCGCAGTGCCCTGTTCACTCCTTTCCCAAATATCGGGCTCATCGTCCTGGACGAGTCCCACGACGATTCCTACAAAGAGCAGGAGAGGTCCCCCCGCTACCATACCCTGCGTACTACTGTTGCCTACGCGGATATTCTTGGCGCGGTCTGTATGTTTGGAACGGCAACCCCATCTGTGGTCACTCGCTATCGAGCCGAGCAAGGAAAGTACCATTTACTTAAGCTCCCGCAGCGGATTCTTGGACACCGCGAGCGCCTCGCACAACAGGCCGAGCAGCTGGGGATAAAGGATCGCTATAAGGACGCCACGGGTGACGCTCGCTACATCGACTTACCTCCGGTTCGTGTAGTCGACATGCGCCAAGAGCTTAAATCTGGCAACCGGTCGATTTTCAGCCGGGCGCTGCAAAAATCGCTCGGCGAGACTCTTCAGGAACATCATCAAGCCATCCTCTTTCTCAACCGTCGCGGTTCTGCAACCTTTGTCTTCTGCCGCGATTGCGGCTGGGTCGCACGATGCCCCCGCTGCGATACCCCGCTTACACATCATTCGAACTCCAGCCGACTTACCTGTCACCACTGTGGCTATGGAATCAAACCCAAAGAAATATGCCCAACGTGTGGAAGCTCGCGCGTTCGAGAGTTTGGGGCAGGGACAGAACGTGTACAACAGGAGGTCGAACACATTTTTCCTCAAGCCCGCACAATACGCTGGGATTGGGATTCCACTCGCGCTCGAGGTTCACATGATGTAATCCTTGCCCATTTTGCGGCGCATCGCGCCGATGTGCTCATCGGCACGCAGATGCTGGCAAAAGGGCTTGATCTCCCACTCGTGACACTCGTCGGCGTTGTCTCCGCCGACACGGGTTTATATCTGCCCGATTTCCGCTCATCCGAACGGACATTTCAAGTACTCACACAAGTCGCCGGACGTGCCGGGCGCGGTCTCCTGGGTGGGCGGGTCATACTTCAAACCTATCAACCTGATCACTACGCCATTCGAGCCGCATCCAAACACGACCACGACGCTTTCTATCAGCAGGAACTCCGCTACCGCGAGGAATTGAGATACCCTCCATTCACGCGCTTGGTGAGTCTTGTGTATCGGGACACATCAGCTGCCCGAGCGGAAGAAGAGGCGGTCCGTCTTCATGACACGCTGAAAGATTCAATCCAATCAACGGACAAAGTAATTGATCTAATCGGTCCCGCACCCTGTTTCTTCAAGCGCATTCGCGGCCAGCATCGTTGGCAGATCATCCTGCGCGGAAGCGATCCGGCATCGGTCATGCCGGATGAGTTCCCCGCAGGGTGGACCATTAACGTCGATCCAATCAACCTGCTTTAACATCCTACACGCAAGCAAGACCCTGGAGCCCACCATGAGCGAAGTTCGATCGTTTCTTGAGCGTCATCTGCAGAGTATTTTTGAGAGCGATAGCCAAACCTATCACGAAACGACAGACGAAAAACTGACCCTTTACGAATGGTATGTCACACCACATCGTATCGAAGGGATACCGTTCCACGATTTCATGATGACTGAAGCTGGTCGGGATGACACCGCCGGACTTGCACTCGACCCGCACCCAGAGAGCAGTACCTCAAAGGATAAAGTCCGCGTTCGATTTGATTTGGTCAACTACTGTGAACAAGTCTTTGGGGAGTCGGCAGTCTGCTCTTACACCTTACTCATCTCAAAAGGAACCGCCAGCGGAGTGGAGGTTTTAAGCTACAACGAGAGCCGTGTGCTGGTTAAAATTGAAGGTTCCTGGAAGGTTGTCCACGTGCATAAATCCCCGAGCTGGAATGCCCCGTTCCAGCCGCCTGTTGGGTGATTAATCACGATCTTGAATGAGGCGCTTAGCTAAAAAAGGGGATAAAATAACAAAGCCAATATGAACCACCACTACTCACAATCGGGCTTCTCCCCACCAACACCAGAATATTAACACCCGATCGAACCTCTCCGTTGAAGGAGGAAAACCTCATGATCAAGGTCATTGCGGATAGCACCTGCAACTTACCTCAAGAGACACTCGATGAATATGACATCCGAATCGCCCCGATCCCGATTCAGTTCGGTGAAGAGACCTTCGAAGAGGGGATAGACATCGATCGTGACCTCTTCTACAAAAAGATCGAGGAGACGGGCATCATACCGACATCCTCCCAGCCAACGCCTGCCTGGTTTGCGCGTTATTACGAAGAGCTTCATCAGCAAGGGCACTCTATCCTTGTGATCACCGTTACCGGAAAACACAGTGGAACGTTCAACTCCGCAACTATGGCGAAGTCGTTAGCTCCAGATGCCGACGTGCACGTCTTTGATTCAAAGAGTATTTCACTGGGCACAGGCTGGATGGTAATAGAAGCAGCTAGGGCAATCAAAGCCGGAGTTGCTCAATCTGATGTTGTGAACCAAATTGAGGCGATCCGAGAACGGGCAAGGCTCTTCATCACACCGGCGACATTGAAGTACCTGCAGATGAGCGGGCGAGTTGGGACGCTGCAAGGAGTGCTGGCGTCCGTTCTTAGCATTAAACCGATCATCCATCTCAAAGATGGGCTTCTGGAGGTCA
The DNA here is from genome assembly GCA_034430395.1 of Anaerolineales bacterium. GTDB lineage: Bacteria > Chloroflexota > Anaerolineae > Anaerolineales > E44-bin32 > E44-bin32. The sequence continues at coordinate 18,973 of DAOUEQ010000097.1, forward strand.
TGGAAAATGTGCGAACTCGGGGAAAAGCCCTCGATCGTATAATCGATCGCCTTGATGAAGCTGTAGGTCGAACCACCCCCATTAATCTAGCCGTCATCCATGCTAGAGCACAAGAGGAAGGCCTCTTCGTACTCGAACGGGTTAAAGATATCTTCAACGTCCAGGAGACTCTCTTCGGCGATCTCGTCGCCTCGCTCGCTGCACATGGCGGACCAGGGATCATTGGCTTATTCGCCTACCAGATTTGATTCGAGAGAAATCTTGGCCAGCTAACACCATCAGCTATGCTGGTTGAGGGCATGTCGCCTCCATCAACTTCACTGCAACGCTTAACAGGGTCGCGCTGACTCACGCGATGACATCTTCATTAAATTGATGAAGTCGCGCAAGAAAAACCGCGCTGGAGCGATGACGGATTACAAGTAGATTGTTTGTACAGGGAATAGGCTGGTGGTTTGCGGTTAGTCCACGGCGCTAATGGGAATAGATACGGTCTCGCAGCGCCACAACCTGCCGACGCAAGTCATCGTCAACCTCAAGCTGGTCGGCTATTTTTTCATAACCATACATTACAGTTGTATGATCGCGTCCACCGAGAGCCTTGCCAATCTTCGGCAGGGAGCTGCTCGTCTCCTCGCGAATCAGATACATGGCTATCTGGCGCGGGAAGGCGACATCCCTTGAACGCTCACGGCTAAGAAGCCGACCCTCCTCGATCCCGAACTGATCGGCAACCACAGAGATTATTTGCTCAGTTGTCACGCTGCTTGTTTGAACGACCATGTCTACCAATGCCGCATCGACGAGATTAGGGGTTAAGATTTCGCAGCGAAGGTCAGCGTAAGCGAGTACTCGTGTAAGCGCGCCCTCGAGTTCGCGAATGTTGCTTTGCACACGCTCTGCGATCTCGGTCAAAATTTCGTCGGGGGCTTCCCTCCCCAATCGTTCCGCCCTCGATCGAAGAATTGCTAATCGTGTCTCATAATCTGGCGCATGGATATCCGCCGTCAAGCCCCATTCAAAGCGTGAGCGCAACCGTTCTTCGAGTGTCACGAACGCCTTCGGCGATCGGTCGGAAGAAATTACGACTTGTTTTTCCTGTCCATGGAGAGTGTTAAAAGTATGGAAGAACTCTTCCTGGGTCGCTTCCTTACCGGCAATGAACTGAATATCGTCAATCAGAAGGACATCAACTCTTCGGTAGCGCTCGCGAAAAACCGCGGTGTTTCTAGCTCGAATAGCATCGACCAGGTCGTTTGTGAACTCCTCTGAGGAAACATAGCGGACCTGCAGTCCCGCGTCGAGACATTCATGCCCTATTGCATGCAGTAGATGTGTTTTTCCGAGCCCAACCCCACCGTAGAGGAACAACGGATTATAGGCTTTGGCTGGACTCTCGGCGACTGCCTGCGCGGCAGCATGCGCCAGCCTGTTGCCTTTTCCTACGACAAATGTCTCAAATGTATATCGATTATTTATGGATGAAGCCAGCCGGTCGCGATCGTCATCACGCACAGGTGAATCCAATGCGGGTTCAAGCGTATCATCAATGGATGAATCCCCTTGCCAGACGACAAATTTCACACCGACGGTTCGATTGAGGATTCCAGTTAGAACACGCTTTACGGTAGATAGGAGACGATCTTCAAGCCAATCACAGGCATAGGCGTTTTGCACACCGATGATGAAATTTCCGTCCTCGTAGGCGATACACTCCGTGTCGCGAACCCAGGTGTCATAAGCAGCTCGGGGCATCTCCATCTGTAATTGACCGAGCGCAGCCTGCCAGTGTCGCTCCACGTTCATCCACGTCTCCAAGGAGCCCAGATCGCATTCCCTCATTTCCAGCGACGGGCGTTTGTTATTTTCCAATGTGCGGGTAATCACCCAGTTGGCAAATCGCAGGTTGGTCTGCGGTCGTTGAGGAAACGGCCTACTAATTCACTGCGATGTTTGGAGGGCCGTGGGCACTCCTCCTTCTTCGATGAAACATCTCCCTCCCACAGGTAATTGATTCTAGCAAATCCCGGTCCCACCTACAATAGCTAAGCCCCCCTGAACCTAAAAACTTTAAAAGATTTAAGGTCGCGTAATGTTAAAAAAAGATTCGGCTTCAGAATTAACTTCACAAATCCAGGAGAACCCATGCAGTTACCACATCCGTAGATACATCCAACTGCGCTAATCAGACCCCACATCTTCGGGTACAAAGACCATCCACACCGTTATTTGCTAAGCTTCATTTAACCTTAAAGACTTAATTGGCTTTGCCGCACCGCGAGAACTTGAAACTAACTCAATAACTGCGGGTTCGCTTATTAAAAATTGAGTATGTGAGGTAAATAAGGGTGTCTCTTGCGCAAATTCGTGTAAGTAAAAGGTGCGTTACAGTCCCATCACCGTTGACTTTCACACCAATAGCAGCGCGGATACCTCCCGCACAGAACGCGCGGATATGATATCTAATCCTTGAGGCGCAGGAGGTTCTCCGCGCACCTGTTTGGGAATCACAACCCTCTTGAAACCAAGTTTGGCTGCTCCCTGCAGGCGTGCAGGGATCTGCGCCACCGCCCTCAGCTCACCCGTAAGCCCAACTTCACCGATGAGGGCGACATCCGCAGGAACTGGCTTATCCGACAAGGAGGATGCAATCGCGATCGCAGTTGCCAGATCGGCAGCAGGCTCACTTATTTGCAGCCCGCCCACAACATTTATGAAGACATCCTGATCCTCAAGACGAAGGCCAACCCTCCGGGAGAGTACCGCAACGGTGAGCAGCAAACGGTGAATGTCGATGCCATTGGCTGTGCGGCGAGGATTCCCAAACGATGTCTTGCTGGTGAGCCCTTGAATCTCGACCAGAAGGGGTCGCGTGCCCTCCATTGTCACCGCTACAGCTGAACCCGGGGCGTTCACAACACGTTCGGCGAGAAATGCCTCGGATGGGTTGAGTACCTCAACCAACCCGTGATGCTGCATTTCAAAAACACCAACTTCAGTTGTTGGACCGAAGCGATTCTTTACCGAGCGCAGGATGCGATAGGCATGGTAGGGATCACCCTCCAAATAGAGCACGGTATCGACGATGTGTTCCATCACTCGCGGACCAGCGATCGCTCCTTCCTTGGTCACGTGCCCGACAAGGAAGACGGCGATCCCGGATGATTTTGCCAGGCGTTGAAGCCGAGCCGCACATTCCCGAACCTGGGTAATAGAACCCGCGCTGGATTCGAGTTCAGAGAATTGCATCGTCTGAATCGAGTCAATCACTAATGCGCTCGGTGCAACCCGCTCGGTGTGCTGTGTAATAAACTCTAGATCAGTCTCTGCCAGAATGAATAACTCATGGGTTAGCTTTTCAGACTGAGCAAGTCGATGTGCTCTCGTTTTTAACTGGCGTTCTGACTCCTCACCAGAGACATAGAGAACACGTTCGCGCTCAGACATGGCGAGCGCCATTTGTAGCAACAATGTTGATTTCCCTATCCCGGGATCACCACCAATTAAAACCACCGACCCCGGGACAATCCCACCGCCGAGAACTCGAGCGAACTCCGCAATCCCCAGAGGAATCCTTTCCTCCGGATCGTCTGCTATTTCCGACAAGCGTTTGGGCACGCCTGGGCTTAGCAATCCTGAACTGCGTTTTCTTTTCCGGGGCGGCGCCACCACTTCTTCAACCATGCTACTCCAAGCACCGCACTGCGGACAGCGCCCCAGAGCTTTTGGTGCAATTCGGCCGCATTCCTGACAGATATATTGAGTTCGGGATTTTGCCACACGCCCTCCTCATCAAGATTATACAGTCTACCTGTGCCCAGGAAACTAAAAGCCCGACGTGACGTCGGGCTTATGCATCATTCAACAGGGGATTTCGATTACCCCGCAGCAACGGCTGTTTGTGGTTCGTCCTCCGGCTTCTCGGCACTGAGGCGCAAGATAAACTCATCTTCCTCGACGTCTACGACGATTTCATCACCGGTGGCAAATCGTCCTATCAGCAATTCATCTGAGAGCTGGTCTTCGACTTTATTTTGGATCACCCGTCGTAACGGCCTCGCACCCATCTCCGGATCATACCCAAGATCAGCGAGCTTCGCCCTTGCCTCGTCTGTAACAAGAAGCTTGATGTCATGCTCCTCCAAACGCTTCGACACTTTAGCCAGCTCGAGTTCTACGATTTGCGAGATTTGTTCTTTGCTCAGGGCATGGAAGACCATAATAGTGTCGACTCTGTTCAGAAATTCGGGGCGGAAAACCTTCTTCATTGCATCGGTCAGTTTCTTGTGCATCTCGTCATACGCGAGGCGCTCCTCAGCCTCTTCGTCCTGCGGAAGATCGAAGCCTAATTGCGATTGACGTTTGATCAAATCCGCACCCACATTTGATGTCATGACGATGATGGTATTACGGAAGTCAACTTTCCGGCCGCGGGCATCGGAAAGCTGCCCCTCTTCCATAATCTGCAAAAGCATATTGTGGGCTTCTGGATGTGCTTTTTCTACCTCGTCAAAAACGACGATGGAGTAAGGCCGTCGCCGTATCGCCTCGGTTAATTGCCCTGCGTCGTCATAGCCGACGTATCCTGGCGGTGCGCCGACGAGTCGGCTCACCGAGTGGCGCTCCATCAACTCCGACATATCGATCTGAATAAGCGCATCTTCGGTACCGAACATGAATTCCGCTAACGCTTTAGTCAGCTCGGTTTTGCCCACACCGGTTGGACCCAAGAAAACGAAAGATCCAATCGGCCGCTTGGGATCCTTCAGGCCAGCCCGAGATCGGCGCACGGCTCTTGAGATTGCACTGATCGCCTCATCCTGACCTATGATGCGCTCATGGAGCGCTTCCTCCATTTGAAGTAATCGATCGGATTCCGCCTCCGCGATCTGCATCACAGGAACGCCCGTCCACATTGAGACCACTTCGGCGATGTCTTCCGTCGTCACGTGCGGTCCACCCTCACTGCGATCCCAAGCGGTTCGGAGCAACGCCAACCTCTCTTCAAGTCCAGCTTCACGTTGAACCAATTCTATTGCATCGTCCTGGCGTGCCTCATCCACTGCGAGGGCATGCGCTTCGCGCGTCTCGCGCAGGTTCTTAATAATCTCACGCAGCGAGACTGCTTCCGGACTCTTATACATCCTTACTCGCGAAGCGGATTCGTCGATCAAATCGATGGCTTTATCCGGGAGAAAGCGGTCGGTTACATAACGAGCGGAGAGATAGGCCGCAGATTCTAATGCCGCATCAGTGATGATAAGCTTATGATGGTCTTCATAAGGTTTACGAACACCACGCAATATGCTGATGGTCTCCTCGATCGTCGGCTCCTCCACCATCACCGGCTGGAAGCGCCTCTCCAGGGCGGCATCATTCTCGATATGCCGTCGATACTCATCTAGAGTGGTCGCCCCAATCACCTGCAATTCGCCGCGAGATAGCGCTGGCTTTAGAATATTAGCAGCATCAACGGATGACCCTGCGGAACCAGCGCCAACAAGCATATGCACCTCATCGATGAAGAGAATCGCCTCTGAAGATTTCAACTCATCGATAACGCGCTTAAGACGCTCTTCGAATTGACCTCGGTACATTGTCCCCGCAACAAGCGAGCCGACATCGAGTTGAAGGACGCGTTTCCCGAGAAGTGGGCCGGGAATCTCACCCGCGACAATTCGTTGAGCCAAACCTTCTACAATTGCTGTCTTGCCAACACCCGGTTCGCCAATCAGCGCCGGATTGTTTTTTGTTCGGCGGGCAAGGATTTGTATTACGCGCTCAATTTCCATCTCGCGGCCAATAACAGGATCGAGCTTAGACTCTTCAGCCAATTCGGTCAGGTTCGTAGCCAGTTGATCTACAAGGGGAGTCTTAGGTCCTGATTCTGCCTTTTTCGACCGCTCCCTTTGCGAGGACCGGCGTGATGAACTTTCCTGAAGTATTCGACTGGTTTGACGTCGGATCTGCTCCGGCGTGATACCAAGACGGCGCAAGACCTCGAGACCAACCCCCTCACCTTGACGGACCATCCCGAGGAGCAGGTGCTCAGTACCTATATAGTGGTGTCCCATCCGCCGCGCTTCTTCAATCGCTACCTGCAACACCTGTTCAGTAGCTGGAGCCAGCTCAATCCTGCCTGATGAGTGGCGACCGACACCTGTTAGTCGCTCCACCATCTCCTTCACCCGGGCGGTTTCGATGCCAAGTTCGCGCAAGACTCGCCCGGCGATACCGCCTTCCTCGCGCATTAAACCCAAGAGGAGATGTTCCGTGCCTATGTAGTTATGGTGCAACCTTTCTGCTTCTTCATGGGCTAAACTTAATACTCGTCTTGCCCGTTGCGTGAAGCGTTCCATCTTATCTGCCACCTGATATCCTCCGTACCTTTCAGCGCAATTCCCCCCTTGTATATCCTATTCTACCAAAGTTTATGTTGTGGTTGCGGAAATGGGACCATTTCTCCATCTAAACAAAAACCGGGCGCTCAAGTACACGCCCGGTTGACTTTAGATGGAGAACGGTCAGGATCAGCCAGCGGAGGTCTCCTCCTCTTCGACCTCCTCTGGAGCATCATCAACAGAATCAATTACTTCAACGTCATCCTCAGAGTCAGCTTCTTCAATGGCTTCCTCAGGATTAACCTCTGCCACAAGATCCTCGGGATCCGCTTCTTCAATAGCTTCCTCAGGATCAGCCTCTACTACGACATCCTCGGGATCCGCAGAAGGCTCGCCTTCTGCTTCCTCTATCGCGTCGTCTGACTCAACCTCAGGGATGTCTGTCGGCGGAAGATCCGCGGCATCAGATTCTAGCGCCGCGTCGAAATCTTCGACTTCTTCCGGGGACTCCTCCTGCCCCGCTTCTTCAGCTTCAATGTCCTGCTCTGCTGTTTGCCAGTCGATCTCGGTGAACTCTGGAGAAGCAACTTTCTTAAGACTTAATCCTAGTCGCTTTCGATCCCCATCTATCTTGATCAGCCGCAGCGTGAGAATTTGCCCTTCTTTGACTACCTCTCGCGGGTGCTCAATTCTTTGATCAGAGAGCTCCGAGATGTGAATTAATCCTTCGATCTCAAACTCCTCTGCTCCTGCCAGAGAGGCAAATGCTCCGAACTTCGTGAGCTTGGTAATTGTCCCCTCAATAAGTTGCCCCTCTTGGAAGCCATCCATGACTTCATCCCAAGGGTTTGGTTCCAGTTCCCGCATCGAGAGGCTGATCCGTTTTCTATCTGGATCGACGCCAAGGATTTTTACTTTCACTTCCTGGCCGACACTCACGAGCTCCTTAGGGTGCGCTACACGCTTCCAGGATAATTCCGAGATATGAACCAATCCGTCGGCGCCGCCGATATCCACAAACACGCCGAAATCCGCCAAGCTGATAACCGTGCCTGTGCGCTCCTCACCAGGCTCCAATTCTGTGATAAGTCGCTCTTTTAACGCATCGCGCGATTCCCTCGACGCCGCTCTCTCCGATAGGATCAAACGATTCCGGCGTCGATCGACTTCGATGACTTTCGCTACAATCGGCTCGCCAACCATCTCGCCCCATCGTTGATCGGGCGTTTCCCCCTCCGAACGTCGTCGTCGTGAAATACTGACCTGAGAGGCAGGGATGAAGCCACGAAGGTGTCCAAACTTAACAATGAGACCGCCCTTGTTGTACCCCGATATTGTCCCCTCATAGATGTCGCGGGATTCTTGAAGGTCTTCAACCTCTTTCCAATCCTGTTCTTCTTTGGCACGCGAGAGCGACAGCAACATCGCACCGTCGCGGCCGGCAGATCGGACGATGTATACATCCAATTCCTTCCCTACGACCATTTCCTCTCGCTGCTCATCTGAGAGCTGTTCGAGTTCTCGGCTGGGAATGACGCCCTCCGACTTAGCGCCAATGTCTACGAGGATGTCCGAATCGGTGATACGCGCGATGGTACCTTTTTTTATTTCGCCGCGTTTTGGTGTCTTTAGCTCATATGCCTCTGCTTGAAGCAGAGCTTCCATCGGGTGTTCCTCCTGGTCTTCATCCTCCTTCTCCGGAAGGATTTCCTCCCCGAAGGTCTCCTCATTATGCTCCATATAAATCATATCTCCCTTTAATGGGTTGAGGCGCATTATAAAAGCACTCACCCCTCTTGTAAACCTTCAACTTATCTTGGATATCTGGATAGGGTATAATCCGCGCGTAGGTGTAAAAATGGCAGTTGTCTATCCCTTTACCGCTATTGTTGGACAGGAGCGCATGCGGCGCGCCCTTATTCTGAACGCCGTCAACCCGCGCATCGGTGGTGTATTAATCCGCGGCGAGCGTGGCACGGCAAAATCCACCGCCGCACGCGCTTTGGCTGTACTCCTCCCGGAAGTGGAGGTCGTCGCAGATTGTCGATTTTATTGCGATCCACAGCAAACGACTGGCCTGTGTACAGAGTGCCGTGAGCGCGTAGCTCGCGGCGAGAAACTCCCGGTCGAAATCCATAAAACGTCCTTTGTTGACCTTCCCGTCTCGGCTACTGAGGACCGCGTTGTTGGGACCCTCGACATCGAACGAGCGATTAAGGAGGGTGAGCGCCATTTCGAACCCGGCGTCCTCGCCTCAGCCAATCGGGGTCTCTTGTATATCGATGAAGTGAATCTACTTGACGATCATGTCGTTGATCTCCTTTTAGACTCCGCCGCCTTGGGTATGAATTTCGTGGAGCGTGAAGGGATCTCGTTTACCCACCCCGCTCGCTATATCCTTGTCGGAACAATGAATCCGGAGGAAGGTGACCTGCGTCCTCAGTTGCTTGACCGCTTCGCACTCTCCGTGGAGATACGTGGTTTGCCCGACCCGCGCGATCGGGTTTCTATCATGGAACGCAATCTTGAGTTCGAGGCGGAGCCCGAGGTTTTTCGCAACCAATGGCTAGACCAGGAAGATAAGCTCTCCAACGAGATTGCTGCCGCGCGCAAAATACTCAACGATGTAACCTACACTAAGCGCGATTTGCTTTCGATCGCCGCCCTCACCTCTTCCTTTCAAGTGGATGGCCACCGAGCAGACCTTGTGATTCTCAAAGCCGCACGTGCTCACGCCGCTTTTGAGGGGCGCACAAGTATCAATGAGCGCGACATCGCACTCTCCGCAGAATTGGCGCTCCCACACCGCCTGCGACGCGGACCTTTTCAGCAAGTAGATGTCAATATTGAAAACATCGAGAACATGATCGAGCAGATCCAGTCTGACTTCAATAGTGGCGGCGAAAACGCAGATCCGTCGGATGGCGCCGACGAACACGCTGATAAAAAAAAAGGCCTCCAGCAAGCTTAGCCGATGACGATGCCGAAACATCAAAAGAACAAGGATCCTCTGAGCCGGTTCGTCAATCCACGCCAGAAACCATTCATGCTCGTTGGTGGGAAGGCGGGGATAAGGTTAAAGTTGGCCCGTCTTTTATGCCGCGCAAACTCGAAGGGCACATCGATCGCCTGACTCGTCGTCAGAGCGGGCGGCGGACCCGCACTCGAACCGAACACAAACGCGGGCGCTACATCCAGGCAAGACCAGCAAAAGAAAAGACCGCTGATATTGCATTTGATGCAACTATCCGCGCTGCTGCTCCACACCAACGCGCGCGCAGTGAACAACGCAAGCGCGTCTTCTTCTCCATTCACCCCTCGGATCTGCAGCGCAAAGTTCGCGTCAGCCGCGCGCCAAACTTGATACTCTTCGTTGTGGACGCATCCTGGTCTATGGCCGTCGCTGAACGGATGTCGGCGACAAAAGGTGCCATCCTGTCTCTTATCACGGATGCTTACCAGCGTCGGGACCGTGTAGGGCTGATCGTCTTCCAAAAAGATCGCGCCCTGACGGTGATGCCGCCGACGAACTCTGTCCATCTTGCACACCGCGCCCTGGCTGATATCCCGGTCGGCGGTAAAACCCCACTTGCAGCCGGCTTGAATCTAGCAAGCGAAGTATTCCGCAAGGAGATGATCACCCACCCCGAAGTACTCTCATTAATGGTCCTGCTCACGGATGGCGCTGGCAATGTCTCGATGGGTGATCTGCCACCTCAGGAGGAGGCGCATCGAGTGGCTGAACGCCTCCTCGACCAGGGAGTGCGCTCTGTCGTGATTAATATGGAGCACGCCGCGTTTGACCAGGGGCTGGCCCAGGGTCTGGCGGATCACCTGGGTGGACCATGCTATACGTTGCACGAGCTAAAGGCCGACCATCTCTACCGTGCCGTTAAAAATGAGCTCGATGAAGTCTCCGGCAAAACCCGGCATCGAAGTTCCTGAAGATATAAAACCCAGTTTTCGAGAGCGTTATCGGTGATCTAAATGCCGACTTAAACCTGCGGGCGTAGTCGGCAGTTATGGAGGCATTCCCACTCCCAACACCCGGGAGAAGTTCCATCATCGCAGACATCTTTAATCACTGAAGCTATATATAACGGCTCTAGTTCATCATATGCCGTAAACCATCCCGGATGCTCTAAGCCTGAGGGAGAATTGGAACGTGAGTTAGCCTCACCCTCTATCATCATCCGGGGCGAGCCGGTGGCTTGCACTTACATGTGTTTCCGATTGGTGAGGTTGGTGGAAGTTACATCCCATAAATGCCATGCACAGCAAAACGCGATGCTGTGATACTCCCCATTAACGCTGATTTGGTTCTTGGGCGTAATCCGCTTTCAAGAGTGACTCTCTAACTTTCTTTCCAGGCGGCTGATTCGATGTTGAAGGTCTTTGCTGACATACTCACAACGCCAATCGTTCGTCCAATTAGACAAACAAACTAAACCGATCTCCGCCCAAGTTTTCCCCATGTTCAAGTCCCTTGCATGCCACTCATAATACATGGCCAGTTCGATGCAGGGGCGCGGATCGTCCGGCTCCAACGCATGCCATTGCTCCCATCCATCAACCGCTTGATCACGCCGACCTAGGCGCTTCAAATATGCCGTGTGCTGCCGCAGAGCCTCTATTTGCACTATGGGATCACCGCCCTCAATCGCTGCTCGATAAGCTAATTCCGCTGGCCCAATCCTCCCGGCACTCTGGTGCCATCGAGCTACACCTAAAGCCTCCGACGCTGATAAACTTGAGAATTCATCCGTTCGATGACGCCCCAGGACTTCCACAGTAAGCATAACCAAGCTGATGATATCCATGGCGTTATGGTAAATGACGCGCTCCATCTCCGTGGAGTCACCCGTACGCAGATAATCCAGATAGAGGCCGGGGATCAACTCACCACCGACGTCCTCTCCACTTCGCTGGACTCCAAGAACCTCGCGTTCAATCGTGTTTAATCTGCAATCAACCAGCGCTCTGCGCCACAATCGTCTTGCGGGGTAAAGCAAGTCTAAATGTGGCCACTCCGTAAGCGGAAAGCGCTTTCGCATGCCAAGGGTGAAACGCATTTCGAGAAGAGGAACATCGAAGGTCCGACCGTTGAATGTAACGAAACCCGCGCTGGTTTCAAGATCGCTCTCAATGGCATGCAGCATAGCCTGCTCATCGCCAAGATCGCGTAGAAAATACTGCCGCAGCCAGAACTCTCCGTCAACGAACTTTCCGATCCCGACAAGGAATGCAACCGTCCCCGCCCCTCCCACCAGCCCGGTGGTTTCGGTATCAAGAAAGACGAGGCTATCCAAACTGAGCCCCTCGAGAGAGGGATCCGCCGCGATCTCTGCTGCCGCCCCCGACTCGAAATGTGTCAACAAGCTTAAAGGGTTTGAACCGTGCTCGTGAGTTCCTGGATATTGAGTTTTAATAATATATGCAGTGCCATGCGGTGTTTCGTGTGGCTCCCCAGGGTGCATTCCTGGACTGTCTCGCCTGGCCTGCTCAAGTGGAGGCGTTCGGGTCGTCTTCTTTCGCCCGATGCGCTGCAAACGCTGCTGGAGTCTTTTTCCTTCATCCATGCGATGAAATTAGATCACTTGCTTGATGATATCACGGGGAAAAGCAGCGACATTCCTGCTCTCCTTATAGGTTTGAGACCGAAGATAACGCCTCATCAAATAGTTCCTGAAGGATTTTGATTTTACGGACATCAACACGGGGAAGAAAGTCACGCGGCGCCAATGATCTTCTTCAATGGCTCGTCCATGACCGCCCAAGTATTATAACGCTCGGAGACGAGAGACGGGGCAATCCTATGCTCATCGCTGTCTCCTCCTTTGGCGAAAGCCTCCGCCGGACTACCCATTACCATGCCGGCGGAGGTGCCATTTAAAGAAGCGGCGTGTGACTTTTGGGTCACACGCCGCTTGTTTTCACCCCTTCCTGTACTCAATTATTCGATACCGGCAAAACAACAGTGAAGGTCGCCCCCCTGCCCAACTCCGATTCTACCCAGATCCGCCCATCGTGCTGCTCAACGATAGATTTTACAATCGAGAGGCCCAACCCTGTTCCGCGCGCTTCCTCCGGCACATTGCTCGCCCGGAAGAATTTATCAAATAAGTAGGGCTGATCCGCCGGCGGGATCCCCGGACCAGTATCCGATATACAGAGGATGATCTGATCATCCTCTTCATGGGCATCCAGAACAACTCGGCCGCCAGGTGGTGTGTACTTTAGCGCATTCTCTAACAGGTTGGCAATCACCTGTCTAAGACGTATCGGGTCACCATGGACCAAAGACAATCCCTCCTGCAGGTCAACCTGAAGGGTAATTTTCTTAGCCTTGGCCGTGCTCGCCAGACCCTGCAAAGCATAGCGAGCCAAAACAGAAATCGGCGTGTCCTCTTTCCTCGTAGCCAACCCCGCCTCAATTCTCCCTAAATCTAGCAGGTCGGCTACAAGACGAGAGATTTGTTCGACGCTCATTCTCACACGTTGCACAAATTCCCGCTGTTGATCATTGAGAGATCCCGCTTGATCGACAAGCTCGATATAGCCCAGGATTGCTGTGAGCGGTGACCGTAGGTCATGTGATACCGTTGACACAAACTCGGATTTTATTCGGTCGAGTTTTTTCAGATGTGTGATGTCATACATCAATACAGACTGACCAACGCCCCGAATAGGCGAGCGGTGCAAGTTGAACACTCGCCCGTCAGGTAGAGTGATCTCCTCACGGCGCGGCGAGGGGCCAGGTGTGCGGAGAAGTTCTAAGAGAAGGGGTTCATCAAATGCTTCAACTACAGAGCGACCGATGACATCCCCATTGACATTAAATGCCTCTCTCGCAGCGTAATTAATTAGCAATAGTCGATTCTCATTATCGACGACGATCACGCCGTTTTCAGTTTGCGTGAGGATTGTTTCAAGTTTAGACCGTTCAGCTTCAGTTCGATTGTAAAGCTGCGTATTCTCAATCGCGATAGCAGCGTAGTCCGCCATTGCCATCATTACCGTAACATCATCCTGACAGAGAACTCGACCCGCCTTACGGTTGTCCACCCCAAGGACGCCGATCGTCTTCCCGCGCACTTGTAAAGGGACATAGATCAACGAGTGGACCAGATAGGCTGTTTTGATTTTTTGAGGGGACCCCTCATCGAGCAGTATAGGCTCACTCATCGCCATCACCTGCCCGGCGAGGGAATCGCGCACATGTAACCTGAAGGTATTAGCGAAATCATCATCGAAGTTCTGAGAAGCCCGCATGTAGAGTTCGCCGGATTCTTCATCCAACAAGAGCAGACTCCCCTCCTCCGCTCCCGTGAGGTTCACCGCGGCCTCCACCACTGTTGTGAGGACCTCATCAATATCCAACAGGGCGGTAACCGTTCGTCCGATGAGGGCGAGCGTCTCAAGTTCATACAGGCGCCGCTCAAGCAACGTGGCGTCTCCTTGGACCTGATCTCCAATCCGGAGCAGATCCTTTTGACGTCTACCCCGTTTAACGGCTCGCCCTACGGCTGATAGTAGGTGCTCCGCCTCAAAAGGCTTGGTTAGAAAATCTACGGCGCCAGCACGCATAGATTCCAGCACAAGCTGGTTGGACATATCACTGGTCATCAGAATAACTGGAATTTCTGGGAAATCGTTCTGTAGGCTTTTTATTAGCTCAAGACCGGTGATGTCGGGCATCCGATAGTCCGTCAGCACCAAGTCCGGCTGCAATCCACCAACCAGGGCGAGGGCGGATTTTCCATCTTCAACAGAATGCACGGAATAGCCAGCCGGCTTAAGGATGGCCTCCTCAATAGTTCGCCGGATATCTTTATTGTCTTCAGCGATAAGAATTAATTCCCCACTCATTCTTTGTTTACTCTCTTATTGTTTTTGGATTTTCAGGGTGATAGAAGGTGTGGTTATAAACATCACAGTGGACTGTTTACCTATGCAGAGATCTTACGGAGCGTGATCTCCGGACCTCTTTTCTACAATGTTTGAAATTCCATCCAAAACCGATTCGATATCTTGCATAACCGTGCCGAGCTCTTTTGATAATCTTGCGGCTTGGCGCTTGTCCATCAAGCTGGCAATCTCAGCTTGTGCCGCTCGCAAATTGCGGTGAACGTCCTTCAGCCACTTCGCGTCAACCTGGTCGCGCTCTGTCGAGCGCTGAATTTCTCTCTCAAGGCGCTGAGCCCGATCTTCTAAGGCCTCGAACAATCTGGCGTTTACGAGTGAAATCGAGGCATAGTCAGCAACCGCCTCCAACATCACCAACTGCCTTTCTGTGAAAGGTCTTGGGGCTTTCCGCCCAACACTGATCACTCCAATAGGTTGATCTTTGACGCGAACAGGGGCGATGAGGGCTGCACCTGAGACCTCCGCCAGCTTAAACTTCGCCAGCCCTTCTCCATGAATTGACAGCGCTTCTCCGGAAAGCATGACGAGCGAACTGACGCCATCATCCCAGGGTTGATGTAATTTCTTTGCAATCCCACCAGGAAGGTTCATCTCTGCCCGCAATACGAGCTGATCGGACCCCTCTCTCTTGAGTAAAACCCACCCCATGTCCGCCTCGGTGATATACAGACTCCCTTCGATCAGTTTAGCAAAAAGCTGCCCTTGATGCGTTGTTGAAGTAACCGTTTTTCCGAGCCCGAACAGAGTCGTCAACTCCCGAACCCGTCGTTCGAGTTGGCGATTGCTCTCTGCCAACTGCTCAGCCAGTTGCCGATGCTCGCGCCGCAGCCGGATTTCCTTGACCACTCGCTCAAGAGCAGCGACAAACTCCGCCTCACGAAGCGGCTTCACAAGATAATCACGTGCCCCCAGGCGAAATGCCTGGATCGCGTCCGCCTCCATCCCCTTAGGTGCAGTGACGATCATCGGCACATCTGCCCCCTGTGACCGTAATGCGACAAGCAGATCCTTCCCGCTCAACCCAGGCAACGTGAGACTGGCGATGATCAGGTCCGGTCCAAACTGCAGCGACTTTTGAATGGCGGTGCTCCCGTCCCCTGCTGTTTCGATCTGATAGCCAAGCGGTCTTAATATCTGCCGCTCTATCAGATCGAGGGTATCCGGATCTTCGTCAACAACCAGTATCCTGCCAAGCTTGGGCGTTTTCACCATGAAAGTATGATAGCATGGAAATCTGTGGGCGCGCATAGTCCCAAGGACTAGTAACCATCTTTCCTAACAGGATCATTAGAATCACCTTAGAAATCCCGGAGGTCCTTGACTAGCATTTGAGCACCCGTTTAGAATCAAAAATAGCGGATGGGCATGCATGGAATACAAAGACTACTACAAAATATTAGGGGTCGATCGCACTGCGAGCAGTGATGAGATCAAACGGGTTTATCGAAAACTCGCGCTTAAGTTACACCCTGATAAAAATCCGGACGACAACCAAGCTGAAGAGCGGTTTAAGGAGATCAACGAAGCTTACGAAGTATTGGGGGACTCCGCTAAGCGCGCGAAGTATGACCAGTTAGGCTCTTCTTATCGATCATGGGAACGGACCGGAAGTCAGCCAGGGTCTTTCGATTGGTCGGAATGGATGTCGGGGGGACAAGGGGGTGGTGTACGAGTTGACATGGGAGATATCGACGATGTCTTTGGAGGTTTTTCCGACTTCTTCTCTGTAATCTTTGGCGGGATGGGCGCCCAACAACAGGGACAGCGCGCCCGGGGTCGCAGGCAGGGACGCGATGTCAATCAACCCGTCACGATTACACTCGGTGAGGCCAACACAGGGACAACACGTACATTAACCATCAACGGAAAAAAAATCGAGGTAACCATCCCGCCAGGCGCCCGAACAGGTACAAAGGTGCGTGTGAGCGGGCTAGGCGAAGCAGGCGCACAGAAGTCCGGCGATCTGTTTCTCGTGATTAACGTCGAGCCTGATTCCAACTTCAAGCGCAAGGATGATGATCTCTACACAAAAGTGAAAGTGGACCTCTATACTGCTGTTCTCGGTGGAGAAGTTGAAGTTCCCACGCTATCCAGTGACGTTGTATTGACCATCCCTTCGGGCAGTCAACCTGATCAAAGTTTCCGCTTAAAGGGTCGCGGTTTGCCCAATCTTCGAAACAAGAATAAGCGGGGCGATCTATATGTGCGATTGGACATCACCCTGCCGGATGAGCTAAATCCACGCGAGAGAGAACTCTTTGAAGAACTTGCCAATCCGCAGGATTCATAGTGCGAATGCGACAATGCTCGCCTTCGGGATATTTTGAAAAGCTACACCAGCCATGTAATTTGGCTAGGCATTAAGTTGATCTCAACTTGCATTCGTCATCCGTCACAATTAGGTTGGCGGAGTGCAAACATCGGACGAGGAAACAATGAAGACACGTATACTCCTGACTGTTGCAGTAACACTTAGTCTTTCAATTCTGGCTTGTAGTTTTCAGCTTGTTTCACCCCTACAACCCGAGCCAACTCCCCTCCCCGTTACAGAACTGCCGGTTGCTGCCCCAATGGAGGAATCCACAACGGCGACTGTCACAGATATCGGGACACCCATCATCGGCAGTGACCTGACCGGACTCTACGAACGAGTTAACCCGGGCGTGGTAACGATCTGGGTTTTCGATGAGTTTGATGCCCCTCATGAAATCACGATTCCTGGCGGGCAGGGCTCGGGATTTGTAATCGATCGCGAAGGACACATTGTCACCAACCAGCATGTGATAGCCGGAGCAAATGCGATTGAAGTTGACTTCACCTCCGGCATGAAAGCATGGGCTGAATTGGTTGGTGTCGACCCCGACTCCGACCTTGCCGTATTGAAAGTTGATGTTCCCGAGACCAGTCTCACTCCACTTCCGCTGGGGGATTCCGACGAAGTAACGGTGGGAGAATTTGTCGCTGCCATAGGAAACCCTTTCGGCCTGCGAGGTACGATGACGGTCGGCATTGTTTCCGCTATTGGACGTTCACTTGAATCTGAGCACGAGACACCTGAGGGAATTCGATTCTCAGCCGGAGACCTGATCCAGACTGACGCGGCGATAAACCCTGGCAACTCTGGAGGCCCGCTCCTGAATCTAAGCGGTCAGGTTATAGGGATTAACCGGGCCATACATACCGAGACTTTCACGGTTGATGGGAGTGCCGCTAACTCAGGCGTGGGCTTTGCCATCCCGGTGAACATCCTCCGACGCGTTGTGCCAGCGATCATCCAGAGCGGCCACTATGACTACCCCTACCTTGGGGTTACCAGCCTGAATGATCAGCTTTGGAATTTGAGAGTAATTGAAGCGTTGGGCCTCGATACCAATATGTTCGGCGCCTATATCACAGAAGTCGCCCCTGGTGGGCCTGCCGACGCGGCCGGATTACGCGGTGGTAGCGAGAAGACGTCTATTCCCGGACTCTTAGCTGGCGGCGATTTACTCATCGCCATTGATGGGCAACCCATTCGTCAGTTCGACGATATGCTGTCTTATCTTTTCAAGCACACTGAAGTGGGGCAAGATGTCTTATTAACAGTGATTCGCGACAATAAGGAGATAAGCGTCACGCTTACCATCGGCGCCCGCCCATAATAAATGAAAACGGCTCCCAGACAGCAGAATGACGGGAGCCGTTTGAATTGTGCGGATGGGTATTATCTGTACAACGATCGTTCAAGTGTAAGAAGGTTGTTCGCCAGGATTTCGAGATCGCGACTTGCCGCGAACTCATCGCTTTCAACTTCGCCTTGAACGAGTTCAAGTCGCTCGATCAAGCCACGCACCGTTTCAGCATCAGCAGCACTGAGCTTTTCTTCCAGCTCTAATAAGCTAACCCTGGTTCCAGCAAGAGCGGCCTTGGCCGCGATTTCATCCTCCTGCGCTAGAGCAAGCTGCGCTGAAGTCACATTGACTAAAACACTGAGAAGCTGCAGGTGAGACTCGCTTGTCTCAAGCGCGTCCGACAATTGCGCATTCTCTGCCTTCATCGGTCTAAGATCCTCAAGTTCGGATTCCAGCGACTTGATTTCAACACGCGCCTTCTCAAGCTCAGTGGATAAGGGACCTACTCGGACAAACCACATAGCCACTAGACCCAGTGCGAATACGCCGATGATGCATAGCGTCCAAAACAGGAACCGTCTCAAACGGCGCTTTGGCTTAACCGGCTCTAATGGAATTTCTTCGTCTTCGAATTTTTCCTGCTTTGTTTCCGTTACAGGCTTCTCGGTTTCCGCGGCTTCGATGTCTGGTTCTTCTATCTTGATCTCGAGTTCGTCGTTGGCCTGGGTCTCTTCTTCATTCATCTAAGCTCTCCTCGTATCTTAATCCTGCTATATTATTCTGCGCTAAGATTTTCGGGGTCTGTCACACTGATCAATAGCTTCCATGCGATCTCGATTTCATTCTCGGCGATAGATGGTTGCGTGCGGATATCTTCAAGCGCGATGTCCAACCGATTCACAATCTCATCGAGAACCGAAGTCCCCTCTTCCTTTTCTGCATCTTCACGCCATTTCTCCGCCTGAGCAACAATCATCGCCCGTGCAGATGCCACGTCTTCGCTTGCCCGCCCCAAATTTGCATCTGACAGCCAAAATTGTGCTCGCGAGAGAAGGGTCATCGCTCTTATCAATTGAAGCTGATCTTGCATCTCATCGATGGGCTGACCCGCCTCAGAGATCGTTATTTCAAGTGTATCCAAGCGATCCGATAATGCCGCCAGTTCAGCCGCCAGAACATTCATCTGCTCGTTAATCGCCACAGATTGAGAGGCGATATTATCTGCACCGTCATTTATAAGTCTCTCAAGTTCGGACTGCTGCTCATCAATTTCCAGATCTCTTTCCGCTATGCCTGAACGCAACTGTGCAATTTCTCCTTGAATATCCTGCAAATGCTGATCGTATGAAAGATCGGGTCCTACAGCAAGCTGGTAGAGAATTCTTCCACCGAAATAAAGCCCCAATCCGATCGAAAGCCCTAACACGATTGAGACAAGCAGGCGCAGAAACACCTTTAGCGCTCTAGTTAGAGGGTTGCTTTTTGTTTTTTCGTTACTTGATGCGTTGCTGTTAGACTTTTCCATAATCTTCTATCCTCACAACAATATATAAACCCGGTGCTGGGAGATTAAAATATATACAACCGACCGCGACCACGTTGATCATAATCAAGGAAGCTGAGCGGGATCAATCATCTCCGGGACAGGAGTACTTTCTGTACCCTACGTCCAGTTAATGCACAATGGACGGCTTCCGCCGCCCATTGTACCTCACTAATTTTATGCCGCTTTATCGGGATTTGACCTCGATCTTCTTCGGTCGAGATTCCTCCGATTTGGGGATGCGCAGCATGAGCACGCCGTCTTCAATTGCTGCCTCGGCATTATCGGCGTCAAGCAGATCGGGGAGACGAAGTTTTCGTTCGTATGAACCATGATGCAATTCACGCAAGAGGACATCCTCTTGTCCGTTCTCCTCTTCCTTAACCTCGCCGCGTAAGGTGACGACATCTTCGATAATTTCAATTTGCAGGTCGTCAGCTTTCAGGCCGGGCACGTTAGCAGTGATCACATACGCATCACTGTTGGCATGGACATCTACCGGTAGCCGGCAGCCGCCATTGAAACCTACAGGGTGATAACTGTGCATCCTGCGATGCCTTTGTGGAACTATATAGTAACTCATTACCAACACTCCTTTATAGGTATACGGATTACGCTTATTAGGATACCCACCGATCATCAGATGTTTACATACGGGATATATGAATTCCGTTAACTACCGCTCAAATCTTAAGTTAATACCCAACAAACCCCACTCTTACACTACATCGATACAATAAGTGTGCATATGTCGTCTACCGGAACTACATCATCAGGTGGACGGCGCGAAACCATAGATTGTTGGACCAAAATCTACGGGAAGTATTGGAGTGGTAAAACAATGAATCTTGAGAAATACACACAAAAAGCTCAATCCAGCATTGGCGATGCACAAGCGATCGCTCGTGATTACAATCATTCATCCCTCGAACCCGAGCACCTTTTACTGGCGCTCCTCCGCCAACCGGAAGGCATCGTGCCTGCCATCGTGACCCAGGTCGCAGGAAGCCCGGCGATGCTTCAGACCGACCTCGAGAAGGATCTGGATGCTAAACCCAAAATGCATGGCGGGGACAATCAGCCAGGTCTATCGCGCAGTTCAGCGGCGGTCCTCACCGCAGCCGAAAAACAGGCGGCCGCGATGAAGGATGAATATATCTCAACTGAACACATCCTCCTCGCTTTAACCTCCAGCCCCGAAAAGAAACGGCTTGCGGCCTATGGCCTCACAGCGGACAGCATCCTTAGTATTCTGACCTCCATCCGCGGTTCACAGCGGGTTGTGACGCCCAATCCTGAGGATACATTCCAGGCGTTGGAGAAGTACGGTCGCGACTTAACACAACTCGCCCGCCGCGGTAAGCTCGACCCAGTTATCGGCCGCGATGAGGAGATCCGACGTTTGATCCAAGTACTCTCACGCCGCACGAAGAACAACCCAGCTCTGATCGGCGAACCAGGTGTCGGAAAGACGGCTATTGTGGAGGGCCTCGCCCAAAGGATTGTCAACGGCGACGTGCCCGAGGGGTTGAAAAATAAACGTCTCGTACAGCTCGACCTCGGGGCACTCATCGCTGGTGCTAAATATCGAGGTGAGTTTGAAGAGCGTCTAAAAGCGGCCCTGAAAGAGATCACTGATTCTGGCGGTGAGATTCTTCTCTTCATCGACGAGATGCACACCGTAGTCGGTGCCGGTGCAGCCGAAGGAGCCATGGACGCCGGCAATATGCTTAAGCCCATGCTGGCGCGCGGCGAACTGCACATGATTGGAGCTACAACTCTTGAGGAGTATCGCAAATATATCGAGAAGGACGCTGCACTGGAGCGGCGCTTCCAACCGGTGTATATAGCCGAGCCCAGCGTTGAGGATACGATCAGTATCCTGCGAGGTTTGAAAGAACGATACGAAATTCATCACGGTGTTCGTATCCAAGACAGCGCCGTCATCGCTGCCGCTACTCTCTCTAATCGCTACATCTCCGACCGTTTCTTGCCGGACAAAGCCATCGATCTGATCGATGAGGCTGGATCCCGTCTGCGCACGGAAATTGACTCAAAACCGCAAGCGCTCGATGAAGTGGACCGCCACATCATGCAAATTGAAATTGAGCGTGAGGCGCTGAAGAAAGAGAAGGACGTAGCATCACGTGAAAGGTTAAAGAACTTGGAAGGCGAACTCGCCAATATGCGTGAAGAGTCAACCAACCTCACTGCTCGCTGGCAAGCCGAGAAAAAGGTCATCGCCGAAATTCAAGCGGTGAAGGAACAAATCGAAGACACACGCTTGAGAATCGGCCAGGCCGAGCGAAAAGCCGATCTGGAGGAGGCCGCACGTTTGCGCTACGGGACATCGCGCGAACTCGAAGCCCGACTCGCGGATCTCGAAGCGCATCTCAGAGAGACGCAGTCGGAAAGCACATTGCTGAAAGAGGAGGTTGACGCCGAGGACATTGCCACAGTCGTCTCTCGTTGGACGGGTATCCCCATCTCGAAACTGCTAGAAGGCGAAATGCAGAAGTTGCTGCACATGGAGGAACGTATTCATCAACGGCTTATCGGCCAGGATGAGGCTGTTAGCGCCGTATCCAACGCTGTACGCCGATCTCGATCCGGTCTCCAAGATCCGGATCGCCCGATTGGCTCCTTCATCTTCCTTGGTCCGACCGGTGTGGGGAAAACCGAACTCGGTCGTTCATTGGCGGAGTTCTTATTCGACGACGAACGAGCGATGATCCGCATCGACATGAGCGAATATCAGGAGAGGCATACCGTCTCCCGCCTGATCGGCGCTCCTCCTGGCTATGTGGGCTATGAGGAGGGGGGGCAGCTCACCAAGGCAGTGCGCCGCCGACCATACAGCGTGGTCCTTTTCGATGAGATAGAGAAAGCTCACCCTGAGGTCTTCAACGTTCTGCTTCAGTTGCTTGACGACGGCCGCCTTACCGACGGCCAGGGGCGAACGGTCGACTTCCGCAACACGGTTGTGATTATGACCAGCAACTTGGGTACGGAATTATGGGGTAGCGATGAGCAATCCACTGAGGTGACGGAACAGAAGATACGGGAGTTGCTCACGCGGCAATTCCGCCCCGAATTTCTCAACCGGATCGATGAGATTGTGGTCTTCCATCGACTTTCGCTGGAGAATATTAAAAAGATTGTGGAGATCCAGTTAGGAAAGGTACGCGATCGGCTTGCTCAGCAAGGTTTTGCCCTCGAGATGGCAGAAGACGCTAAAACCTATCTTGCTGAAACTGGCTATGAACCCGTCTACGGCGCTCGACCCCTGAAGCGAACCATTCAGCGCGAAATCCAGGATCCTCTTGCACTAAAGATACTCGCTGGCGAATTCAAGCAAGGGGAGACAATCCGTGTGCATAGAGCGAAGGATGGGCTGACCTTCTCAGCAATCGCGGCAGACGATGTTCTAGAGAAAAGTGGACTTACAGACCCAATCGCTTAAGCGTTCACCAGTCGACTGCTAAGTAGTTTAGCAATTCCGGAAGGATGCCGCGCCATGTGCTGGACTCATGGTTCCCGGATTCCACTACGTACTTATGTTCGATATCCGCCGCCCGGAGAGCCTCGCTCAGCTCCAAAGTTTTCTTATATGCAGAATCCGTATCACCGGACATGAGATATATCTTCGATGGCAAGTCCCCAGAAAGTATTAGAGTGAAGGGATCAAATTCAGGGCGAGCGTAATTCACATTCAGCGACGGACTGAGTGCTCCAACGCGCTGGATGATGTCAGCATTTCGGAAAGCAATCTCCAATGCCCATACTCCCCCTCGAGATACTCCGGCCAATCCCCGACCATTCCCCTGCGCAATCGTTCGATAGGTTCGATCGATGAAGGGCACTAAACCGTTGATGAATTCTGTCTCATAAGAGCCGGGTCCACCGTCTGTGCTGCTAAACTGGGGCTCGGGCTGGAGGGGCATGACCACCAAAAACGGGTTGAATATCTGCTCCCTATAAGCCTCCTCCAGCGCATCTTCAACACCAAGGATTTGCCAGTGCTTCTCATCTTGAGGCTTTCCGTGGAGTAAATAAAGAACTGGGTATCGCCGATCCAGATCATCGTAGCAGGGAGGAAGATAAATAAGAACCGGGACCAAGTCTGGGGTTAACCATCCGCGATAGTTGGTACGTTCTAAACGTACCGAACTCTCCAAACAAGCATAAGGGGTGATCTCGGCCGGTATGTTTACAGACTCTGTTGATGTGCGGGGCACCCACTCGGGTGTCTCATCTCGTAATAAATAGCTGCGGTCCTCGATGCTCGCAGTCGGGGAAGGAGTCGGATAATGCGTCACTGGTCCGTTCGCATCTAAACCATCTGCTAATGTAGGAGGTATTCGCTGACAGGCGGTATGGCTTACAGCGAATAGCAGTGGAAGGATGAAGTAGACAATGAATATTCGACGCCACATGCGAAAACCAAATCCTTAGGCGACATCTGCATAGTGAAAAGCTACTAACGCGAGATCGTCGCATTTATCCAGAGTTTATCAGACGCCCTTGATAAAGTAATTCTCAATCCCTATGTATCCATTGTACAGAGCAAACCTGGAGTGAGTCTCATCCCTGCTTGCGTTCAATATATAACATTAGCCTCACTCATCCATGTGCAGGAAAATTGCTCCTTCCTAATTTTACCCGCATCACTTTTGAATCCTCTTCGTCTGACTGTACAATCCTATTCATAATGGACGCATCAATGCGTCGATCTCAATATAGATACCCGATGGGACTGATGCTCATCTCTGCCGGCAGTCTGGTTTATGAGATAAGCCTAACCCGCATATTCGCTGTTCAGCAGTTCCACCACTTTGCTTTCCTGGTCGTCGGGATGGCTGTCATGGGAATCGCGGCGAGCGGATTTCTTATCGCCATCCGACCGTCGTCACCCCCCGCATCCCTCCTGGCGTTGGGATATTCCGGGGCTGTACTGCTCGCGTACTTGGTCATCAATCTCCTGCCCTTCGACTCTTACAGCATCGCCTGGGATGGGCAACAAGTCTGGATCCTGCTCCTGTACTTCCTGGCTTCGGGAGGACCCTTCCTCTTCACTGGCTGGGCTGTCGGCGCGGCACTTGCCAACGCTAGCGGTGAATCCCATCGCCTTTATGCCGCCAACATGGTCGGCTCCGGCGCCGGATGTCTGCTGGCGCTGGCGGGTATGGAGTTAATCGGTGGGGAGGGGGCAATCGGTCTGTCAATCGCGCTGGGGCTATTTGCCGCTGCAGTATTCAGCGCGCGCCCTTCTGCCTGTGCAGGTCTCCTGGCGCTCGGATCCTTCACCGTGTTTATTTTCACCCTCGCACCACACTGGCTCCGATTGCACCTTTCGCCATACAAACCGCTGTCAATCATCAGGCTTGTACCTGACGCAGAGATCACATACTCACGCTGGAGTGCATCTTCCCGCGTCGATGTGATCGAGAGTGGGAGTATTCATGTCTTCCCGGGTCTCAGCTTGAGCGCATCAGGCGAACTTCCCGTTCAAGCCGGCTTGTTTGTAGACGGTGAAGGCCCGCAGCCAATCACTAATCTTTCAGCGGAAGACCCGACGTTAAACAATCTAGCATCCCACATGCCAGGCACCCTCGCTTATCTTCTCCGGCCGCATGGGACCGTCCTGATTCTCAACCCCGGCACCGGGCTGAACCCTCTCTTGGCGCTCGGCTTAGGTGCAGAGCATGTCACCATACCAACAGATGCCCCTCTCGTAACCAAAGTCCTTGGAACTGAATATTTGGGATACAGCCAGGGACTTTACAACCACCCTCGCCTAACCGTCAACCCACGCTCTAGCAGGGGTCTGCTAAGCATCCCCAATAATCACTACACAGTGATTGAGTTTGCGTTAAGCGACAGTTTCCATCCCGTGACCTCGGGTGCCTTCAGTCTTTCAGAGAATTACCTTCTAACAAAGGAATCGCTCATCCAAGCCTGGAGCCGTCTCCCGAATGATGGGTTGCTTGTAATCACGCGTTGGATTGAGACGCCACCAAGCGAATCCGCCCGAGCATGGTCCACGTTGATTTCTGCGCTTCGCGAGACTGGAATATCCGACATCCAGTCGCACACCATCGCCTACCGCGGGATGAGAACGGCGACGATGATTGCCAGCCGAAAACCCTTTGCAGACAATGAGCTTGCTCTAGTGCGTAATTTTCTACAAAAGAATGGGTTTGACGCGCTCATCCTCCCAAACTTAGAAGCCGATGAAGTCAATCGCCACAACATCCTACCAGAGCCCGTTTACCACCAGCTTTATACAAATCTACTAGAGGACAACGAAGCGACAATCCGCGAATACCCGTTTAATCTCACGCCTCCGCGCGACACACAACCCTACTTTTCTCATTTCTTTCGTTGGCGCCAAACATCGGATGTCCTCGCTACTCTTGGAATAATCTGGCAGCCCTTCGGAGGAAGCGGTTACTTCGTGCTACTCGGCTTGTTAGTATTAATGTTTCTCCTAGGCATTCCTCTGGTCCTCACTCCGCTTTACGTTCTTCGACGAAGATCTGCCGCTGCAGTTCCTCACACCTCGATGCTTCTCTATTTTGGCAGCCTGGGCGCTGGTTATTTATTGATCGAAATCCCCCTGATACAGAGCCTGGGATTGCCTCTCGATCAGCCTTCTCTTGCACTGGCGACGGTTCTTTTCGTTCTGCTCCTAGCCTCAGGCTTGGGCAGCCTACTCTCCCGGCGAATACAACTGCGCCCCGCGCTGCTTATCTTGATTCTGACAATCACGCTATTAACGATCGCCTTGCCCACCTTCGTTCAGTGGATCCTGCCCTTGCCGCTCTATGGGAGAATTGCGGTCTCCATCGTGATTCTTTTCCCTTTGGGTTTTCTGATGGGTGTCCCTTTTGTTACGGGTCTGGCCCACATCGAAATTAATTCCTCATATCTGATTCCCTGGGCGTGGGCAATTAATGGTGCACTATCCGGGGTGAGTGGTGTATTGGCGGCGATGATCTCCCTCTCGTTGGGGTTTCAAGCCACACTCATTACAGGAGGATTGATCTACTTGGTTGCCTGGCTCGCTGCGCCGCATCTCCCTCGACAGTGAGAAACACGCCCGATGCTCAGAGACAAGGAAACTCTTCCCAATGGTGCGCAGAACCAGTTCTTACAGTGTCCACTGAATATTGCATAGAGAAAGGTGTCAACCCAACCTGTGCACCAAAACTCAACCAAAATCGTATGTCCAGGCAGTTATTCCCGTTTCACTTTTCCGCTCTAACCTCCATGATCCATGAATTGGTCACACTGGTCGCTACGCGCGCCAGACACATACCTTAAGTCATCTTCCCTGCCATCGCGTTTTTTGCCTAGTTGTGGATTAGATGAAAGATCGGAGAGTGGGTGCAGAAATAACGACCAGCGATGGATTGCCCCTTCACTCTGATTGAGCTACATTGAGAGTCAAAAAGCCGAAGGAGCTTGACATGTCTAAAGAGAAAGAAGGAGCACAACCCTTGGTAGGTGAGGAGCGCAGGAGCGGGAAAGATCGCCGTTCCGGTGAAGATCGAAGGCAGAATAGCGATCCCAATTATCGCAGTCCAGAACGCCGAGATGGCGAAGAGCGACGCTCAGGAGTGGATCGGCGAAAATCAAGTCGATAATTTATTTCCAACGAGCGGGTGGTTCAAACCCGTATCCCCATCCCATTGGGGAAGGACCATAGCGACCTGATCCTCTACGATCTCCCGGCGGTATCGCTGAAAGCCGAACGTGTGTCATGGATCATCGTTTCCCACTCGAGTCAGCGGCACAAAACGCACACCACCAAGGCTGGCAGATTGAAAATCCTCTAATGTCAAGCGTGTAACTCGCCACAATTCCTGTATACCACCCACAGGTCCTACCGGGATGACAAGAATCCCACCGATCTTCAACTGTTGAAGCAACGGCTGCGGCACATGATCGGGAGCGGCGGTCACGATAATCGCATCGAAGGGCGCCTCCTCTGGCCAACCGAAATACCCATCTGCATTGCGCAAATGGGTGCGCCCGTAGGCGAGTTCTTCCAGGCGCTGCTCGGCTTCGAGCGCCAGCGGTTCGATGATCTCGATCGTGAAAACTTCGAGGCCCAGCTCTCCCAGAACCGCCGCTTGATATCCGGAGCCAGTCCCGATCTCCAAGACTTTTTCCCCTGCCTCGACACCCAACTCTTGCGTCATTAATGCCACGATGTAGGGCTGCGAGATTGTCTGCCCATAGCCGATGGGGAGCGGGATGTTCTCGTACGCCAAATAAATATATTCCTCAGGGACAAATCGATGCCGGGGTACTCTTCGCATTACCTCTATTACCTCAGGAGAGGTAATCCCGTAAGCGATGATCCCACGCTCGACCATCTGATCCCGCGCCGACGTATATAAATCGGCGTCTGCGGTGACAGTGACTTTCTGGAGTTCTTCGATTTCTTGGGAAACGTCACCGATATCTTCGGACACAGATAATCGACCACGCAGAAAGATCACTCCCCCGGCGAGAATGATGACCAAGGAAAACCCAATAAGAGCGGTGTGCCGTTTAGACATCTCGACCTCCGCCCTTGATTGTAGTATGAAATATTCAGTTTATCGCCAGCGCAATGGACTCTGTGAAGACATTAAAGCGCGGGGGGTTTTCAAAATGTTTCTTCACCGCGCATAACTCCGCAGACCGAATCAGTGCTTCTTTATACTTTTCTGGAAAACCATCAGGAACCTGGATCTCAAGATCAATCTGCGCTATCAATCCCGTTGCCGGGTTTGAATGTGTCTTTTGAACGATGCGAACACCATCTGTAGTTAACCCTCTTTGCTTCAAAAAACTCAGGACGTAGATACCCGCGCAGGTCCCGAGGGATGCCAGGAAGGTCGCAAAGGGCGTCGGTGCCGATCCTTCTCCGCCTCCTCGCGGGGATTGGTCTGTGTTTACCGTAAACGATCCGAAGCGGGCGTCTACACGCGCCCCTCCAGGAAAGGTTATTTCCATCTCCATAACTGTCTCCTTAAACTTATGGTAACTTCTCCTTTTGATGCAGGAGAGCTCCTGGAGTTACAAACTCCCGCCATCTCCTTGGGATGAGACAGATTGGATAGAAACAAAAAACGGGGCGGATCACTCCGCCCCGTCACCTCTTTCAAGACTCTTAGGGGTTATTAAAAACCTAACCAGATTAACGGTGCATATAGGGTCTCTGGATAGAAAGAATCCATGAACCATAAGAACCCACCGCAAGCGAGTATCAGGATGAAACATCCCACACCCGCCAGAAGCCACGGCTTCTTGGCTTTCTTTACAGGTGCCGAGCCCTCTACCGCCGGGCTAGGTGGCGCGGCTGGTTGAGCTTGTACGTCAGGTTGAGCGGCCGCCCGGGGGGCTTTCTTCGCCGGCTCTAGAGTGGCAGCCGGTTGGGCAACCGTGGCCGCAGCTTCCGGTGATGTCGCGTCGAAGGTTAAAGATACGGTTTCTCCTAGAGCAACTAAATCGCCCGGGTTCATCACCCGCGGTGCTACTAGTCGTTCGCCATTGACGAATGTACCGTTGGTTGAACCGAGGTCCTCTAGAACATACCCTCCAGGGGTACGTGTGAGTCTGGAATGCTGTCGTGAGACCTCAGCGTCTCCGACAACGACATCATTTGTTACATCCCGCCCAATGAGCGAAACATCCTTCGTCAGCTCAAAGACTGTTCCAGGGTTCGGTCCAGTGCGAACGATCATGCGGAAATCTGATGATGGCATCGAGCCCTCCTTATTACATACGCGATAGTTTACAAGCTGGCTTATCTCGAGTCAACTGCCCTTCTTTTTCCACGGACGTACACGCAACCGTATTCCATCTACACCGATGATATCGACCCTCTCACCGCTTGCGATCTCGTCCTCATTGTTATCAAGGATTGCACTCCAGAGCTCCCCGGCAACTTGAACCATTCCCCCGGGCGAGAGATCCGTACGAGCTTCAGCAATGCGCCCCACTAGTGACTCGGCACCAACTTCAACCGGTCGAAATTGCGCGCGAATCACAAATGTCAGGAGCGTCAGAATGCCAATTGCGATCGCGATGCCAGTTCCAACCACAAGCGGGACTGAAACTCGCCAGAAGGATGGCGTTGTAGGTGAATTAAAAAGGACCAGAAAGCCGATGATAAACGATGCTAAACCAGCCACCGTTAACGCTCCATGGGTGGGGGCTTTAACCTCCAAAATAAAGAGCACAAAGGAGGTGAGGATGAAAATCAACCCAAACCAGTTAACGGGTAGAACTCCGAGACCATATGTTCCCAGAGCAAGGCACATGATCCCGATAAAACCGGCAACCCAACCGCCTGGGTGAGAGATTTCGATCAAGACGGCCTGAACCCCAACTGATAGCAGCAAGAAGACGATGTTTGGATTGGTTAGGACTTGTAGAAATTGCTCAATGAAATTTTGGCGGACCTCCATGAAGACCGCATTTCCCGTATTCAGTACGCGCTCCCCTTGCGCATCAACCTTCATCCCGTCAATTTGATCAAGGAGCATCTCAATATCGTTGGCTATAAAATCGATCAAGCCAGCATCAAGCGCCTCTTGAGCGGATACTGCCTTCGCGGACTCGATCATCGCTTCAGCTAAGGTCATGGCTTCTTCCCCCCTATGTGCAGCCAGACCCCGAATCGTAGCTTTGAGAATCTCTTTTTCCTTAACTTCGATGGTTTCGCCTAGATCTTCTCCCTGCATTCCAACAGGGCTCGCAGCCCCAATTGCAGTTTCAGGAGCCATTACAGCGAGATGCCCGGCCAGAGTGATGACTGTGCCCGCACTACCGGCAATCGCCCCTCGAGGGGCGACGTAAACCACTACCGGGACCCGGCTTCCCCGGATCGCTTGCACCATCCGGTTCATGAGATCGATAGACCCACCAGGCGTGTCGATCTGGAAAATGAGCGCCTCGCCACCGTCCTGCTCCGCCAGCTCAATACCCCGCTCAAGGTATTCCACCATCGTAGGTGTCAAGGGTCCCGTTGCCTCCAATAAATACACACGATTCCCTTCCTGCGCATTCACGTCCATCGGCATGATGAGCGCGATTAAAAACAGGGAGAAAATCGTAATGGCTGTCCTTCGAGACACTTTGCACCTCTCAAATTTGATTATATCCTCAAAATAGCTCTGTTTTCACAGCTTGTCATGATATAGGTCTGCTTTATAATCTCTCTAGATATAGCAGTGCGTTGAGAAACAAACGCTCTGATTAAGGACATATCATGAGACGCATTGAGTGTTCTGAATTCCGCGATGAAGAGGGCATCATTAGCCTGGAGAGTCGTATCAGGGGGACTTTGCAGCACGGACGCAAGTGGTATGGTGAAATGGAAGCCCAGAATGAAGCCTATGAAAAGTTAGGCAAGACTCTTGGTCGCGAGCATTTGGCTATCTTTAATTTACCTCTCCCAGGTACAACGACTACGATCCCTCTGCTGCTCCTCAGCCCGCAAGGTGTGCGCGTGATTCTACCCAGCCCAATCGTCGGCGTTTACCGGGCGAAGGGAGAAGCCTGGATGAAGTACGGTGGTGGACGCTCACGCCGCTTCGCTCCTGTCCGCCCGAATCTTCAATCACACGTTATTATGATGGCGCAAGAAGTACACAGCTACCTGCGCGAGAAGGGGTACGCTCTCCCAGAAGTCGAGGCGGTCTTACTTTTCACCAATGCCAAGACCCATGTCGATACATCTGACCCTCGGGCGCGTATTGTCCAGGCTGACGCCATCGATCACTTCGCTTCAAACGTAAACCAATTTCAAGCCATTATGAATCAGGATGACATCCTTGAGTTAACCGAGGTTCTGACCAAACCAACCAGACCGAAAGCAGAGCCCATTCCTGAGCCTGTTCCGGAACCCGAGCCTGAACCAAGATCCGTCGACCCCATCCAACTGCCCGAGGATTCCCCAGCCGAACTGGATGCAGCTTTCGATATGGCTGCTTCTGCCCTCACCCCGCGGGAAGAGCGCTCACTGAGGCGCAGGCGCTTCCCGTTCTCTCGGCGCCAGTGGGTCCTACTGGGCATTTTGGTGTTCTTCGAAGTGCTGATCTTGAGCATCCTCACCATTTTGGTGATTTCCTACAGCTTTTACGGTTAGATCCGCCAGCGACAATGGAGCCTTAATTGCCCCCTCTCCTATCGATCATCGTCCCCGCTCACAATGAGGAAAATCGACTACCGCAGAGCCTAGAGGCAATCCTCGAGTTCGTCCATACCCAGCCCTACCAGTCTGAAATCATCGTTGTTGAAAACGGAAGCTCAGACCGCACCGCGCAGATCAGCCAGGATTACGCGGAGCGTTATCCAGAGATTCAAGCACTTAAAGAGCCGATTGCCGGGAAAGGATTGGCTGTCCGTAAAGGTATGGTTGCAGCGAAAGGTGATTTTCGTTTTATCTGCGATGCGGATCTCTCGATGCCGATCGAGGAGGTGAACCTCTTTCTCCCTCCCCAGGCCCCTCCTTTTGATGTTGCCATTGCCTCGCGTGAAGTTCCCGGCGCAGTCCGTTATGACGAGCCATATTACCGACACTTGATCGGGCGGGCTTTTAATCAGCTCGTCCGCATTGTGACACTTCCCGGCCTGCAAGATACCCAGTGCGGTTTCAAATGCTTCCGGGCAGATGCAGCCGAGGAGCTTTTTCCACTGCAGACGATCAGCGGCTGGACCTTCGATGTCGAGATCCTATTCATCGCCAAGAAGCGTGGGATGCGAGTCATCGAGGTCCCGATTAACTGGTATTTCAACTCAGGAAGCAGGGTACGCATCTTGCGTGACTCTGCTACGATGTTCGCAGATCTCTTTCGTATTCGCCTAAATAATCTAAAAGGGATTTATGACAAGAAATGACCGCGACCGTACCCCTGATCTTGTGCTCGAGCTCGCTCTTCATAATGAAGGTATAGCAATAATCGCCGGCGTTGATGAGGCAGGGCGAGGCGCCTGGGCAGGTCCAGTAGTTGCAGCCGCCGTTGTTCTTCCCCTTGAGAGATCCAACCTGAAAACCGAGCTGGACGGCGTTCGTGACTCTAAACTATTAAGCGCACGTCAACGCAGCCATTGGGCTGGAATAATTCTTGAAATCGGCGCCGCGATCGGTGTTGGCCTGGCGACGGCTGAAGAAGTTGACACGCTGGGCTTGATCCCAGCCACCCGTTCCGCGATGACCCGGGCGCTTTATGAACTCGATCCCTTACCGGATTATCTCCTGATCGATCACATCCTACTTCCGGAGTTTGAACTCCCTCAAACAGCGCTACCCAGAGGCGACGCGATTGTACTTTCCATCGCAGCCGCATCAATCATCGCAAAAGTAACTCGTGACAATATCATGATTGAATTTGAGGAGCATTATCCGGGCTACGGCTTCCCACGGCACAAGGGATATGGCACGAGTGCTCATCAAGAAGCGCTAGCAGCACTTGGCCCTTCGCCCATCCACCGCCGTTCCTTCACGCCAATAGCATCGCTTCTCTCCAGGGCCCTGGTGCCAACATAGAAAGCTGCAAGTTTTAACCGTCGTCTGTCCGGCGAGACGAAGCAAGGATAACCCACGACATTCGACATTCTCGATCGTTACCCTTTTCATTGATTCGGTAAAGCAGAAGGATTACACTACACCTAAATACGCTTGGAGCCCTATTCTTGTCACTTGATGCTTTCTTCTCTCCCCAATCCATTGCAGTCATTGGGGCGTCGACAAACTCCTCGAAATTAGGATATGCCGTTCTCGATAATTTAGTAAACGGCGACTTCCTACAGGATGGCCGCAAAGTCTATCCAATTAACCCCAAGGCTGACGAAATCCTTGGTCTTCCCGCATTTCCCAATGTTTCAGATATCCCGGACCCAATCGACCTGGCTGTCATCGTGATTCCGTACCCCCTGGTGCCCGAGGCAATGCGTACTTGCGGCGAGAAAGGAATCCCAGCGGTAATCGTGATCAGCGCCGGTTTCCGTGAGGCGGGCATGGATGGACTCGAGCGCGAGCAAGAACTTATCGAGATCACCAACGAATACAACATCCGCCTGATCGGTCCAAACTGCCTTGGCGTGATCAATACCATGATCCCAATGAACGCCTCGTTTTCCGCTGGCCTACCCCCTAAGGGTCCGATGGATTTCATGTCACAGTCCGGAGCATTAGGAACCGCAATTCTCGATTGGGCACAAGCCGGAAGATTGGGCTTGAGCAAATTTGTCTCTTTGGGAAATAAAGCCGATGTTAGCGAGATCGATCTGCTGCGCGCTTGGGCAAAAGATCCAACATCGAACGTCATCCTTTCCTACATGGAGGGGCTGCCCGATGGGCAGGAATTCATCCGCGTGGCGCGCGAGGTCTCGAAGCTCAAACCTATCGTTGCACTGAAATCCGGCGTAACGCAAGCCGGCTCCCGCGCGGTGAGCTCTCACACAGGATCGTTGGCGGGGTCTGAACAAGCCTATGAAGCCGCATTCCGGCAGTCGGGTGTCATTCGGGCTCAGTACCTTCAGGACTTATTCGACTTAGCAAGGGCATTTGGCTATCTATGTCCCCTTCAAGGTGATCGCATTGCAATCGTGACCAACGCGGGCGGTCCTGGCATCCTGGCGACAGACGCGCTGGAGCGAGCCGGCTTAAAGCTCGCTCGGTTTCAACCAGAGTGTATAAAGACGCTCGAACAGTTCCTGCCAGACGCGGCCAGCGCAGCCAATCCCATTGATGTTTTGGGAGATGCGCGCGCCGACCGCTACCGCTTTGCCCTTGAACGGGTCATTGAGAGCCCATCGGTCGATGGCGTACTTGTCATCCTTACACCACAAGCCATGACTGAGATCTTGGAAACCGCAAAGGTGATCTCCGAAATCAGCGAGAAAGTGGACATCCCCATTTTGGCGTGCTTCATGGGCGAAGCGCGCGTTGAGGCCGGTATTAAATGCATGGCAGAACACAATGTACCGAACTTTGCCTTCCCTGAACGCGCGGCGATGGTACTCCAGGCGATGAACCATTATCGGGAATACCTCTCCATGCCTCTACCTAGTTTCGAGAGTTTCGATGTCGATAAGAAGACTGTGCGCAAAACGATAGACCGTGTCCTCGATGAGGGCAGGCTTTCAATAGGTGATGCGGAAGCGAAGTCGATCCTTACTGCCTATGGTCTTCAAGCACCCCCTTCAGAGATTGCGGAAACAGCTGAAAAGGCGGTCGAGATCGCGGAGGACATGGGTTATCCCGTCGTTCTAAAAATCGCCTCGCCTGACATCCTGCACAAAACCGATGTCGGCGGCGTGAAAGTCGGTCTTCAGAATCCGACGGATGTGCGCGACGCTTTCGACTTAATCACATATCGGTCGCAGCGCTATCTCCCAGAAGCGCGATTATGGGGTTGCCAGGTTCAAAAGATGGTTCCCTCCGGATTAGAAATCCTCATCGGTATGAATCGCGATCCCCAATTCGGTCCTCTGGTTACGTTCGGTCTTGGTGGAATATACGTGGAGGCTTTAAAGGACGCTTCTTTCCGAATTGCACCCTTCTCGCGCCATGCGGCGGAGAAAATGCTCACCGAAATCCGCTCTAAAGCCCTGCTCGACGGCGTTCGAGGCGAGCCGCCTGTTGATAAAGAGACGTTGGTCGACGCTCTGCTACGAATCGGCCAGCTCGTCCTGGACTTCCCAGAGATCGCCGAACTCGATATCAATCCCTTTATCGTTTATGAAGATGGTCGCGGAGGGGTTGCGCTCGATATGCGCCTGATCCTTCTTATGACTGAAAGCAAACCTTCCCCCGAACAAGTGGACACTCCAGGGAGTTTCAAATGAAATGTTTGTATATCACTTCCGTCGAGCCACACTCTGGCAAAACTGCCGTCTGTCTCGCTCTTGGACGTATGATGCAATCTGATGGATACAAGGTGGGGTACATGAAACCTGTAAGCACCCAACCTTGGCGTACGCCCGACGGCAAATTGGCAGACGAAGATGCAGTCTTCGTACACAACTCATTGGGTTTAGATGGCGATCCTTTAAAGGCGTCGACCATCATCGTCACCGCCTCGGCGTTGCGAGAACGCCTCAAGGGTCTCAGCGAGCATGACCCCGTAGGCGATATTAAAAAAGCCGTAACAACCGCGGGGAAAGGGAAAGACGTCCTCCTTCTCGAGGGCGGCGCTAGCCTGCGAGAGGGCTATGCCATGGGGCTTTCTAACTTGTCCATCGCGGAAGAACTCGGCGCGCCGGTGCTGGTGATTGTTCCCTTTAGAAGTGAAATGTGTCTCCTAGACGATGTCCTCGCCGCACGTTTTCGCCTGGGCGAGCAACTCCTGGGCGTGCTAATAAACCGGGTTCCTGAAACCAATCGCTCTTTTGTCGATGAATATGCTCTCCCTTATCTCAAGGTGAAAGGCATCTCTGTTATTGGAGTCCTGCCGATCGTACCCCGGCTCTCCGCACTCAGCGTTGGGGAATTCGTAGAATTGCTCACCGCTGAGGTGCTTACAGAAGGGCTGGATCCAGACGCCCTAGCGGAAACGCTGACCATCGGCGCGATGACGGCTGATGCTGCGCTCTCCCGTTTCCGCCGCTATAAGAACAAAGCCGTCATCACCGGCGGAGACCGGACGGATATTCAACTCGCTGCGCTAGAAACTTCGACCGTCGTTCTCGTTCTTACCGGCAATCTACGGCCCAGCCCGCTAATCATCAAACAAGCAGAGAGTCTCGGTGTCCCGATCTTGTTGGTAAAAGAAAACACAATGGAGACGATAGAGATCATCGAGGGGTCCTTAGGGAAGACTCGCCTGGGACAACCGGAGAAGATGGAGACCTTCCTAAACCTGATTGCTGAAAACGCCGATATCCCCAGGATCTACAAAGAACTCGGACTAAAATGAATCTTGTGTCATCAGATCGATAATGAACCAGAGCGATCACCGCGCTAACGCAATTAGGAGCAAATAGAGAACTCACTCCGAGCAGGAATCACATACCCAAGCGGCAGGAGAGGTGATCGCTTCAATCTGGTTTCACAGTGACAGACTAAAAAGAGACGGACATGATAAAGGGCTGCCCAGATGCCTCTCTTGGGACAGCCCTTTTCAACTTCCCGCTGATTTATTAGTGGTGCTACAAGGCTCTCAATTTCTACCCGATCGACTCAAGCTCAACCTCAAGTCGTGCAATCTCAATTCGTAATTCCGAGGCCATCTCCGCTAGCAGATTTCTCCCGTCTCTTTCTGCTATGCTGGCCTCGAGCATCAATCGAACGGTATGGGAGTTGATTAATTCCTGTAATTGCCTTTCCAGGGTTGAGATTACCCGATCGAGGCGTACGATCTCGGCTTTCAGATCCGTAATAATTTGCTCGCGCGTCTTGGTCGCGGGTGCTTCCGGGCGGTCTGGTTTCTGTGCTAGCTTTTTCATTGCCGATAGATTTTGCGCAGCATATGCATCATTTATCTGCGCCATCACCTTCTCCCGCCGGCGCTTCTCTTCAGGGTCGGTGACCAAATCCGGATGGAAGCGTTTGGCCAGCGTGCGGAAAAGTTGCTTGAGTTCCATCCTCGTTTCTTCGGACACTGTTGTTTCCGCTTGGGGTTCAGGAGGCTTCTTGGGTGGTGCCCAGGTCCGTCGAAATTGCTCAGCGGCATCAGCGTGAAAATCGGGTGAATCCGCACGATCCCCCCATTGCGCTTGGTGAGCGGCACGCAAGCGAGCTTGTTCTACTTCTGCTTCTAGCGAAATTAAGCGCAGTTGGAGTGATCCAACCTGGACCTCATATTTGCGTTCGAAACGCTCTAAATCCGCTTGTGTGTCGGAGATCTCGAACTGAAGTTGCGCAACCCTCTCCTGCCTTTCAGCTACATCTGCTTCAAGACTTCGTAAATCCGAGTCCCCCGCTCGGTCAAGGGCTTGTTTGAGGGATCGCCTATCTCGCTTCTGGAACATTAATTGCCTCGCTGGTCATACTCGCCGCTGTCCATGCGCTCTGGAAAGCCATTCGCGCATTTGACCTACATTCGTAGTGTGATTGTGCGCTATTAAATCACCGTTTGGCGAGTTACGAAATTCAGATTAAACCCCGTTATATTTATTGGAAAAAGGTGCACCTGGAGAATCGTTTGCGCTTATGGCTTTGGATGTTGCTTCCAGGTGCCTTATCGCAAGGATCGCGGCGTTCGGCGGGACATTCGTGAGGCGTAATATCCCAACGCTCCTGCGGAGAGCAGCAAAAGCACACCCAGAAGGCCTAAAACTGTCGATCGTCCCCCGTCATCGGCCCCGAGCGAGCCTCCAATTGAGGAGCTCGGTTGAGCTCCAAATTGGAGATACTTGATATCTCCTGGTTTTAGAGATACGGGTACATTCAAGCCAGTTGTTGGGTTGTACTCTGGAGGAACTGCTGCACTGACATTGTAATCACCGTTTTTTAAATCAGGGAAACAATGGCCGACGGGATCCTCCTCTTCGCTCAGATCCTCCGTAGTAACTTCACCGGCGACGATACCATTGACGTCAGCAACACTAAGCTGTCCACCCGCGAGTGGTAGCTCTCCCTCGTCAAGCCGTCCGTTGCCGTTCTCATCCATGAAGAGCATTATGCAAATTTCAGCGACACCGACGACCGGCGTCGGCGTCAATAGATCCGCTGTTGGCGTCGCTTGAGCGTCGAACGGCGACGTGGTCGCAACCACCGGGCCTCCTACACCCAGTTCGAGCTCCATCCCTTCAGGTATATAATCTCCTGGTTGAATACCGTTCATCGCCATGAGTTCTTCAAGTGTGATCCCAGCAATAGCGGCAATGCGCCAGAGTGAGTCGCCCGACTGGACGATATAAATAATCTTTCCATCCTGGCGCGGGGTGGGAGTGAGGAAAGGAGTGGGTTGGAGTGCAGGTTTGGAGTTGTTCTCGGCGCGAACCGTTGCACTTGGATACGCTATCCAAAGGAAGCCCGCCAAGATACTCAAAAGGAGCATGAGATGTTTTAGCTGTCGCGTCATCACTTTGAAGACCTTGTAAAAAAGCTTATACCATTTTGATATCTTAGGACAGAGCACCGATATGTGGTTAGACTCGAAACTTTAGCAGCCCGACTTTTAGTAAAAAATCAAGGTATAAAGGCCCGGGCATTATCCTAAAGAGCAGAGCAATCCTTGATGGCGGTCAGTTATGGCTTGATCTCAATATCGCACTTCTCCAGCCATTCTTTACCGCCTGCTTGGAACATGCCCATTACTCCTCCCATCACATCATCCACTCCCTCGCCGAAATCCTCAGTCTCGATTTGGCCTAAGGCACCTTCTGCCTCTACCATATCCACAAACATCTCGTCGAAGGAAAGCCCATCACTCACTGCCCAAATAGCGAATTGCAGCCCAAATTGATCTAAGAACGCAAGGGGGTCAACTTCGATGTCTGCCAATTGTTCATTGCAGATGCATTGTGCAAATTTGAGCAGGTCCCCTGTCGCCATAACCCCAATTTGGTAGGTTGAACCAGTTTCTGGCACATCGTTGCTGCTGTCGATGCAAATCACGTAAGGTGTAAAGTCGGTACTCTCACCTGGAGGGATAGTTGCGGAAGATTGCTGGATGACCATGAACCGCTGCTCGGCACTACCTGGAGACGGATAAAAGATCAGTCCACACGGAATAGTTACCAACAGTTCATTGGTAATGGGGTTGGTTATTTGGACTGTCAGGATGCGGCCGGTGGTATCCCCATCTGATGTGGAAACAACATTGTCAAGCACTGCTTCACCAAGCTGGAAGGAATCTGGTTGTTCCGCCTCCGCGGTTGTAGCAATGTCACCCTCCGAGGTTCCTTTCCCTTCCGGCAGAGGCGGCTGTTTAGTGGGAGATAGTGGTATGTTACAGGCAAGGGTGGCGCTAATGATGAAGAGCGTGACCGTGGCGATTGGCAATGACCTTATTACCGTCGGCACTTGAATCCGATCAGTCGCACGAACGGTGCCACATTTGAATACAGATCTAGAATTAAAGGTGAATTTAGTCAGAGTAGATCTTCGTTTCCACATGGTACCTCCTTCTCCTCTGCTATAGAGGAGTACATCACCCATCACACGGAGTCGATATTCAATAGCAGCGGATCTGAGGTGATGCCCCTGTGGAGGGTTGTTTCCATATGCAATTTGGAAGCAGCTTGTCCATTATTATAGAGCGTTCTTCGATTATAGCCGCTTCGGGGTTCAACGAACAGTAGCGATCGCGATTTACAACCCGCTACTCGGGGAGTATCGCCTGCGAGTTATGCGACGCATTCTTCCCCATGCTATACTCCCTGCGAGGTGTTGCATGCCGCTTGATATCGTCATCGGATCGCAATGGGGGGATGAGGGCAAGGGTCGGATTATCGACT
The DNA here is from genome assembly GCA_034430395.1 of Anaerolineales bacterium. Taxonomy (GTDB): domain Bacteria; phylum Chloroflexota; class Anaerolineae; order Anaerolineales; family E44-bin32; genus E44-bin32. Next base: position 58,803 of record DAOUEQ010000097.1, read on the forward strand.
TACTCGCCAGGGATGCGGATATCGTCGCCCGCTTTAATGGCGGGGACAACGCCGGTCACTCCGTTACTGTTGCCGATCAACTCTTCAAACTGCACCTGATCCCCTCGGGAATCATCCAACCGCATACGATTTGTGTAATGGGAGCGGGGATGGTTGTGAACCCTCAGATTCTGCTCGAAGAGATTGATCATCTTTCCCATCTTAACATCGACGCCTCCCCACAGCGTTTAAAACTCTCTTATGCAGCCCACCTGATCACACCAGCGCATACAGCCCTGGATGGCGCCGAGGAAAGCGAGAAGGGGCAGGGGCAGTTAGGCACAACCCGCCGCGGCATCGGTCCGGCTTATTCAGATAAAGCCACCCGGATCGGTTTACGTGCCGAAGACCTGCTAAACGAAGACCTGCTACACCAGAAACTCGATAGGATCTTGGATCATGCCAATAGATCGCTCGAGCACGTTTATCACCAAGAGCCTCTCGATAAGGAGCAAATTCAGCACGCATTCCAAACCTATGCTGATCGACTGCGGCCCTACATTACCGATGTGGGTGCGCTTGTACATGACGAGATAAGTCGCCATGGAACCGTACTGGCGGAGGGAGCCCAGGGCACCCTGCTCGACCTAGATCACGGGACATATCCCTTCGTGACCAGTTCTCACCCTACCGCCCCCGGTGCGCTGCTCGGCCTCGGGATCGGTCCGCAACATATCCGTCGGATCATCGGCATCACCAAAGCCTTCCAGACCCGCGTTGGTGAAGGGCCATTTCCGACGGAGGCATCAGGCAATACAGCTGCACGATTACGGGGCACTGGAGAACATCCATGGGATGAGTTTGGAACCACGACGGGGCGCCCGCGGCGCTGTGGGTGGCTGGATGCTGTTCTTCTCCGCTACACAGCCCGCATCAACGGTTTCACAGAAATCGCGCTCACCAAGCTCGACATACTCTCATCCATCGATCCACTGAATATTTGTGTGGCCTACCAAAGAGGGGAGCAGCAATTCAAGGACCTCCCTCAGGGACCAGCAGATCTCTCCCCTTTCAGCCCCGTTTTGGAGCCCCTCAACGGTTGGGAAGATGATCTCACTCAGATCAGATCCTGGAACGATCTTCCATCTACGGCGCAGTTATATATCGAGCGCATTGAAACCCTTACCGGGTTATGTGTTCGGCTCATCTCGGTTGGCCCCGAGCGCGACCAGATCATCGACAGATCGCTTTCCGAGCAAGAACCCACATAACTCTGGCTTAGTAACATTTGAACGCTTCCGATATGCACAGCGAGACCCTTATGGACCGGTGGGATATCGCTCTACCCTCGTTGATTATTAACTCCCTCTTCGACAAACCATAGAATTACCTACCTTCGAAGGTTCACTTTCAGGCTTACCCTATGCGAATTCCACCTTCGGTTATAATCCTCGCCATGCGCAGAAACCGGCTTCGATCCTTTTTATGGGTGTTGATTCCCCTGGGTTCCATCATCACCCTGGGCATAATTGCCTACCAGCTACCAATTGTCCAAGAGAAAGTTGATTGGCGTATCTCCGAGTTTCAGGCTCGCATTAAATATGCGATCTCACCCCCAGAGGAAGCTGTCTTCACCCCTAACCCCACCGTCGTCGCCATGGTCCAGAGCACACTCGAGTCTTTCACGCCGACCGCTACAATCACACCCAACAGCGCCCCCACCACAACCCCGACGGTTACACCAACACCGAGTCCCGTTCCAACAGCAATCCCCCAAAGCGTGCAGCTCACAGGTGTCCGCCACGAATACCAGAAATGGAACAATTGCGGTCCAGCCAACCTCTCTATGGCGCTTTCCTTCTGGGGTTGGGACGGCGACCAACGACCCATTGCAGAGTTTGTCAAACCCAATCCTCGTGATAAGAATGTCATGCCATACGAAATGGCGAATTTTGTCGAGGGTGGGACGGGGTTGAGGGTGATCATCCGGGTCGGCGGAGATATCGAACTACTTAAAAGTTTCATCGCTGCCGGCTTTCCTGTTCTGGTCGAGAAGGGGTTTGAAGGATCAGGCTTCAGTGGTTGGATGGGGCATTATGAGGTCCTCTCTGGCTACGATGACGAAAAACAACTCTTCACTGCCCAAGATTCTTACATCATGGCCAATCTCCCTATCGAATATGACAAACTCGAACTCTATTGGCGCCACTTCAATTACACCTACATCATCATCTACCCCGCGGACCGAGAGTCAGAGGTTTTCTCATTGCTCGGACCGCACGTGGATGAGACTTACAATTTCCAGTATGCAGCCCAACTTGCCTCCGACGAGATTTTCCAGCTCAGCGGGCGCTCCCTGTTTTTCGCCTGGTTCAATCGGGGCACAAATTTAAAAGCCTTGCAGGACTATGTCGGAGCCGCTGCCGCCTATGATGAAGCCTTCCAGATCGATGCTGAATTGGCCGTCAGCGACCCGGAACACAGAGCATGGCGAATGCTTTGGTACCAGACTGGTCCTTACTTTGCTTACTACTACACTGGACGCTATTATGATGTGGTCAACCTGGCAAACTTCACCATTAACAATATGAGCGAGCCATCGGTCGAGGAGAGCTTCTATTGGCGAGCTCTGGCACGAGAGGCCCTGGGAGATGTCGCTGGAGCAATCGAAGATTTCGAGAGGGCTTTGAACTGGCATCCTGACTGGGATCCGGCGCTCGATCAACTCAGACGGCTCGGCGTAAGCTCCTAAAGCAATCCACTATGATGACCCAAGCAGCTGCGCCCGACACAAACACACGCACGACTCGCATTGCCCGTTCAACACTGGTCGTTATGGCTGGGATGGCAGCATCGATCGTGGTCGGACTGATCCGGCAGCGGGTTATCGCAGGCAAATTTGGCACCTCCGCGGCTCTCGACGCCTACTCTGCCGCAAATGGCATTCCCGAACTGCTCTTTACCATGCTCGCCGGCGGAGCGCTCGCCTTCGCCTTCATCCCCGTTTACTCCGAATTACTCGGCAAAGAACAGTCGGATGAGGCGAATAACCTGGTCGGTCAGGTTATCTCTACGATCCTCCTCCTGACGGGTATCGCAGCACTTCTGCTTACGCTCTTCGCATCAACCCTTGTATCCGCCCGCTGGGGGATCGGACCGCACTTTCCCACCGAGGTCCAGCATCTGACTGCGCAGATCATGCGCATCCTGCTCATTTCGACGATCATCTTCGCCGCCAGCAGCATCCTCACCGGAACGCTGCACGCCCACCAGCACTTCTTGCTCCCGGCGCTCGCGCCGACGATGTACAGCCTGGGCATCATCTTTGGAGCACTCGCCCTGGAGCCAAGTCTGGGGATCTTCGGTCTGGCATGGGGAGCTGTGATCGGTGCCACACTCCACCTGCTCATACAGGTTCCGGGCTTGATCCGCCATCAAATACACCCTCGGTGGATGCTCGGCTGGAACAACCCAGCGCTGCAGCGTGTTGCCATTCTCATGGCGCCGCGCGTGATCGACTTGCTTATGGCCCGCGCCAGCATTGATTGGATCAATTCCAACATCGGGTCAGGCCTTGGCGAGGGACGGGTTTCCGCCCTCCGCTACGCGTTCCAACTGATGAATACACCCTGGACTCTCATCGGTACGGCGATCGGCATAGCCATCTTTCCCACACTCGCCGTGCTCGCCGCTAAAAGGGAATTCAAGGCTCAGCGAGCGGCAATCAGCGGAGCTTTACGCGCCATCCTCACGCTCGCCCTTCCAGCAGCTGTCGCCCTGATTGTCCTTGGTCGTCCTGTCATTCAACTCCTTTTTGAGGGAGGCGAGTTCACAGCCGAAAGCACAAACATGGTCTTCTTCGCACTGCAATTCTACGCGCTGGCACTCATCAGTCAATCCATGCTCGAAGTCGTCGTCCGCGCTTTTGCCGCTCAGAAGGATACCCTCACGCCGCTCCTTGTCTCCTTCTTCACGACCGCACTCAATATTGGCTTGGCGATCTTCCTCTCGCGACCACTCCTACAGGGTGGACTCGAACATGGCGGCTTGGCACTTGCGAATGGCATCGCCGTTGGCATCGAGGCACTGATCGGGTTAACGATCCTTCATCGCCGCTGGCGCATTGTGGATGTCCGCCGCATCCTCGTCGACGCGGGAAAAGCCACAATCGCCGCGCTGGCGATGGGCGCCACCGTTTTGCTTCTTGATCGCTTTCTTCACCCGGGACCCTTGCTTTTGCTCCTGGGTGGCGGATTTCTCGGATCAGTTGTCTACTTTGGAACGGCTCTTATGCTCGGGATTAGAGAGATTCGCACCTTGCCTCTGGCTTTGATCCAGTTCCTGCGCCGCCCCGAGGATGCCCCTGCTGCCTGAACCCGACTTCCGCAAATGGATG
>DAOUEQ010000098.1:0-9418 GCA_034430395.1 Anaerolineales bacterium
TGCGAAGCTCTGCAACAAATAATGCAGAATCTGGGATATGACATCAAGAAAATCACAGGAGAATATGACCATAAAACCCAGACCGCGCTCCGCCAATTCATCGGCAATGAGAATTTCGAAGAGCGCACGGAATTTGATAAGGGGCGCATCGATCAGCCGGTATATGAATACCTGCTGAAGAAATTCCGCGGTTGATTACTCGCGATCGCTGTGTAAAGACCAACGACGTCTATCGACGCTTTAAACAGGAAGCCTCATCATGCTATTCCTACAGATGTATTCATGAAAACACTGTCGGACATCAAAGGTCTGATTATTGACCTGGACGGCGTATTATGGCATGGGCATACTTTTCTGGAGGGCGTACCCGAATTCTTTTCATTCCTGCGAACCAACTCCTTGCCGTTTTTACTGGTCACAAACAACTCCACCGCCACGCCAAAAAGTGTCGTTGATCGCATGGAAGAAGTCGGTGTGCAGATCGCCTTAGCTGAGGTTATAACCTCCTCACTGGCAACCACAGCTTACTTACAACATCGATTCCCCTCTGGAACTGCAATCTATGCCATCGGTGAGGATGCGCTGAAGGATGCGCTATCCGCTGCAGGATTTCGCCTTCATGACACGGCGGATAGCGTACAAGCTGTCGTAATGGGCTTCGATCGAGAGATCAGTTGGGCAAAGATGACTGAAGCTTCCATCGCCATTCAGTCGGGGGCGCTTTTCGTCGCAACCAACCCGGATCCGAGTTTTCCGATTGAGCGCGGACAAGCTCCTGGTGCAGGCGCTTTCATCAAGGCAGTCCAGCTCGCAACAAACGTAGAACCGATTATCATCGGTAAGCCAGAACCCCCCCTTTTTAACCTCGCCCGAGAACGCTTAGGTCTAACAGCCGAACAGATCCTTGCCATTGGCGACCGAATAGAGACCGATATCTTAGGCGCTCAACGCGTTGGAATAGCAACCGGCATGCTTCTCACTGGAGTGACATCGAGTGACCAGGCGAATGCATCGGAGATCAAACCCGATTGGATCTTTGATGACCTTCCATCCTTGACGCGCGAACTCGCGGGGGCAAACAAGTGAAGCCGAAGCCATGTTTCTTTGATCTGAACTTCCCCCAGGTAGAGACCCACCTCCAGACACTCGGCGCTGAACGCTACCGTGCCCGGCAACTCTGGGAGGGAATGTACAAGAAACTAGCTCCCTCTCCTCAGAAAATCTCCAATCTCCCCGAAAATCTACGCGAACAACTGAAAAGTACGCTCACTTTCTCTGGATTAACTGTTCAATCAACGATCAGTTCCCAGGACGGCGAAACGGAGAAGTACCTCTTGGAAGCTCTGGATGGCCAGGCGATCGAAGTTGTCCTGATGCATTATCACCGCCGCCATACAGCCTGTATTTCTACACAAGTCGGGTGTGGCATGGGTTGTATTTTTTGCGCCACAGGTCAGATGGGCTTTCAACGCAACCTGAGCGCGGGCGAGATCATCGAACAGGTGATCAGCGTTGCCCGGCGGCTTGATGCCAACGGCGACCGCCTTTCGAACGTCGTTTTCATGGGGATGGGTGAGCCTTTTCAGAATTATGATGCCTCGATGGAGGCGATCGACCGCCTGAACGACCCGGAAGGTTTCAACTTCGGTAAACGTCGTTTCACAATTTCCACGGTAGGCTTGGTCCCAATGATCGAGCGGTTTACAAAAGAACGTCGTCAGGCGAACCTCGCAATCTCGCTGCATGCGGCGACAAACGCCTTGCGTGAGCGGTTGCTGCCGATCAATCTCCGCTACCCACTGGATGTATTAATGCCCGCCTGCCGATCTTACACTGTGCAGAGCGGTCGAAGGATCACCTTCGAATGGGCGCTCATCGAAGGTGTAAATAATGGGGATGAACAAGCTGCGGCCCTGGCGGATTGGGTGCAACGAATGAACTGCCACGTAAACATCATCCCTCTCAATCCAACTCATGGCTATGAAGGTCAAGCCGCGAATCTCGATCAAGTCCTTCATTTTCAAAATGCCTTAGAACAGGCTGGGATATCCACGACTATCCGCGTACGCCGTGGGATCGATATCCAGGCGGGATGCGGCCAGTTGGCTGTCGAAAAGCAGGGAAACGCCTCCCGTTAAAGACTCTTGCGGTGCCGAAGATGCATCTGTCTTGTCAATTCCTTACCCGAAAGGTATGATTACATGATGGTCAAGAATTACGTCATCGCGCCGTCGATTCTATCGGCGGATTTTTTAAAATTGGGTGACGCGATCGCGGAGTGCGTTGCTGCCGGTGTCGATTGGTTTCAGCTGGACATCATGGACGGGCACTTCGTTCCCAATATTGCACTTGGCCCAAGCTTTGTTGAGGCTTGCAACCGGGCAACAGATCTGCCTCTCGACATCCATCTGATGATTGAAAATCCGGATCGTTTTCTGGAGGATTTTGCCTCAGCCGGTGCCAGCTCCATCACCATTCACTATGAGGCCTGCCCTCGGATAGCGGATACAATCAGCGCGATCCGAGACCTGGGCATCGGTGCCGGTATTGCGCTTAACCCAGGTACGCCTGTTGAAAAGATCAAGGATGTTCTCGATCTTGTCGACCTTGTTCTGGTCATGACCGTTCAGCCAGGCTTCACCGGCCAAAGCTTTATCGAGACGTCACCAGAAAAAGTTCGCCGCATGAGTCGCTTAATCGAAGCGGCTGGTCTGAATACACACATTCAAGTGGATGGTGGGATCAATTCCAAGACGGCGCCTGCATGCGCCAAGGCAGGGGCCGATTATTTCGTCGCTGCAAGTGCAATCTTCCAGCACCCAGATGGGATCACGGCTGGAATTCGTGCGTTACAATCATCAATTGAGTTAGAATCAAGGTGAAAGCAACAGGTCGCCATGAAGGCGACCATGGGTTACGATTGGATGTAGTTGGAGAAAGGTAAAAGACTATACGCGGGCCATCCGTTTGATACATTTCGCACAAAGCGTCTTCTGAACCATGCGCCCACCTTCCATTACCTGCACTTTCTGAAGGTTGGGATGAAACTTGCGTTTCGTCGCTTTCATGGAGAAGCTACGGCTCTGGCCGAAAGTTGTTTTTTTGCCGCAATTCTCACACTTAGCCATCTAGGATGCTTCCTTTCTAACGAAATCGATTAATTGTGGACCGGCGCAAATCTTACCACAGCTTAGACAGTCCATCAATGCCTAGCCTAATGATGGGAGATAAATCGAATGACCAACGAAAGTAATGTTCATGGGCGGATCATCGTTTCACCGAAGGCGATCGCCACAATAGCGGCACAATCCGCAATGCAGTCGTACGGTGTCGTTGGTATGGCTTCGAAGAACATCGTTGACGGCATCACGCAAGCTCTCGTACGCGATCCTCGCCACGGTGTGCAGGTCATTACATCTGACGATCAAATCACCATTGATCTATTTATCATCGTTGAATACCAAACCCGGATTTCTTCCGTCGCCACGAGTGTCGCAAACATCGTTCACTACCAAGTAGAGAAATCACTTGGCATGCCGGTTAAGGCTGTGAACGTTCATGTTCAAGGCTTGCGGATCAGCAGCAGAGATTAATCGCCAAACGGAGGCTCGATGAGCAAGTCGCACAAAGATACTAATCCAGAGCTTCGAGCGCGCCTTCTTGAGCAAGCCCAAGAGATCGATGGAGCCACCCTGAGCCAGATGGTCTTCGCCAGTCTAGACTGGCTCCGAACCAACCAACAGCTCGTCAACTCATTGAATGTTTTCCCTGTTCCGGACGGTGATACTGGGACCAATATGGTCCTGACGATGCAATCGGCGGCAGACGAGATCGTCAATATTAGTGAACGCTCAGTTGGAGAGGTGGCTGCCGCTATAGCACAAGGTGCGCTCATGGGTGCACGCGGCAATTCCGGTGTCATCCTTTCACAGATCTGGCGCGGGTTCGCCCGTGTTCTGGAAAATGAGGAATTGATGAGCGCCGAATCCTTCACTTCCGCCTTGAAAGAGGCGAGCAAGACAGCATACAAAGGTGTTGTTCGTCCCGTGGAGGGGACAATCCTCACAGTCTCGAAGGATATTGCTGCTGAGGCGCAGAAAGCGCTGGAGAATGGGACAACATCCACCCTTGAGCTTCTAGAGCGAGTTGTGGAGGCGGCCGACGATTCCGTCGAACGGACACCCGATCTCCTTCCGGTATTGAAGGATGCTGGTGTCGTCGATAGCGGCGGTAAAGGTTTATTTTTTATCCTGGAAGGCATGCTCCGCGCAGCTTATCGGCTGCCGCTTGACCAACCACTCCTCAGCGTCCAACCCTTGAGTTTATTGGACTTGGACAGAGCGGCAGAGTCCATCGAACCTGGTCAGGACTGGGAAGTCATCATCGACTTCTCTCCCGAGGAACCGCTGGATCTCAAGAATTTTTACTCAGGACTAGAGGAGATTGGCACGTCCATCCAGGTTGGCGAGGGTGATGGGATATACCGCATGCATATCCACGTGCCGGATAAAAAAGAGTACGAGCCTATTGATTACATCAAACCTTTGGGAACGATCACGAATATTGCCATAGAGAATCTGATGGTTCAAACCGCCAAACCAGAGAATGAACACCCTCTATCTGAGATCCACCTTCAACCCATTAAGCCGGGAGAGATCGCAGTGGTTGCGGTCGCTCCAGGCGTGGGTCTCGCTCGAGTTTTCGCCAGCCTGGGCGTCACGGCTCTTATTGAGGGTGGTCAAACGATGAATCCCAGCACGCAGGAGATTATGAACGCGTTTGAAAACCTGCCGACAGATCAGGTTGTGATCCTGCCCAATAATAAGAATATAATCCTCGCCGCACAACAGGCGACCGAACTCACGGTAAAGAAAGCCGTTTTAATTCCCACCGTATCTGTTCCACAGGGTATTGCAGCCATGTTCGCATGGAACCCCGATGGCGATTTCCAGGCCACGGTCTCAGCGATGGAGGCGGCGCTCGAATCGATTCAATCCGCCGAAATCACAACCGCCACTCGCTCAGTTGAGATTGATGATGTTAAGGTAGAAATGGGACAGGTGATCGGTTTGCTCAACGGGAAACTTGCGTGTTCTGGACAATCGATCGAAGAAGTCCTGACCGATATTCTCAAGGAAGCTTCAACCGAGAAACATGAATTAATTACCCTGTACTATGGAGAAGACTTGAATGCGATGCAGGCTAACCAGCTCGCTGATATCATTCGCGAAATCTACCCGGAGCAGGAGACCGAAGTCCACGAGGGCGCTCAACCACACTATCAACTCATCCTATCTATCGAGTAAATATCACCTATGATCAAAATCGTCACCGACGCTGCGGTTAGATTCACATCGACGGACTTCGCCCAGAAACACGGAATAGCAATCGCCCCAATCTCTGTCCACTGTGGAAATGTCCACATTACCGACGGCCCCAATACTAACCTGCGCGATCTCCGTCCTGCGCTTAAAGGGGCTGAGCAGGAGATTCGTGTTGAGAGCCCCTCTGTCGATCAAATCGCAGAGATTTACGCACGGCTAAGCGCCCAAACGAACAATATCCTATCCATTCATACATCCTCAGGATTGACCGACTCATTCAGAAACGCCAAAAAAGCCAGTCAGCAATTCCTGGGGAGAATGGATATCCACGTAATCGACTCCCAAACCACTTCTATCGGATTGGGATTGTTGGTGCAAGCATCCGTGCAAGGGATTCAGCGGAGCGAATCGCTGGATAAATTGGTAACAAACGTACGCGGAATGATCACCCGCATCTACACGGTCATGTTTCTTGATGATCTGTCCTATCTGGCACGAAACCAACTTGTAAGTCAATCGCAGGCAATTCTGGGAAATATGCTGGGGGTAATTCCATTCCTGACAATTGAAGATGGTGAACTACAGCCAATGGAGAAGGTCCGATCAAGAGTGCGGGCTCTCGAGAAGTTGATCGAATTCGTTTGTGAATTTTCAGGTGTAGACCACCTGGGTATCCTCCATGGATACGGGAAGCCCACTCAAGACGCACTTTATATAGCTGAACGACTTCGCTCTTTATATCCAAGCTCACCGATATCACAGGTCTGCTATGGTCCCACACTCGCACCCTTCCTTGGATTCAACGGTCTTGGGGCGATTGTGCTGGAATCAAAAGATGAATTCATATGACTATCAAACCCAGTCCCATTGCTATCGTGACCGACAGCACAGCTGATGTCCCGGTTGAAATCGCAGAAACCCTGAACATCTCCGTGATTCCAGCGGTGTTAACATTGGATGGCGAGACGTACGTGGACGGTCGTGATATATCAAGGGCTGAGTTCTACCAGCGAATGCCTTCCCTGCGGACACCTCCCACGACGGCGGTGCCATCCACAATCGTGTTCGAGGAGACATACCAACGCCTGCTTGAGAGCGGCGTCGTCCACATCCTTTCCATTCACTTATCTTCCAAGCTCAGCGGTATGGTTAATACTGCGATGCAAGCAGCCCGCAACTTTGGCGACCACGTGAAAGTGTTCGACAGCAGCCAACTCACCCTGGGTACTGGCTTCCAAGCCATCGAGGCTGCCCGGTTGGCAATGGAAGGATTCGAGTTCAACCAAGTTGTAAGCGCAACAAGGCGGTTTCGAGAAAACGCGTATGTCGTTGCGTTGATCGATCGTCTCGAATTTATGCGCCGAAGCGGGCGAGTGAACTGGCTTCGTGCCAACCTGGGTGATCTTCTTGAAATCAAGCAATTAGTGGAAGTTAAAGATGGTCTTGTTAATGCGCTTATACGTACTCGTACGTACGCGAAAGCATTCGAGCGATTAATCTCGATTGCCCTTACCTGGAAAAACATCAAACGTCTCGCCGTGCTCCATTCAGGAGCCCCAGAAAAAGCTAAGGAGCTCACCGAGCAGGTGGCCAACCTGTGCCCGAACCCTCTGTTGATCGTCGATGTAACCACGGTAATCGGTGCCCACGTTGGGCCAGGATCCGTCGGACTTGCCGTAATAACTCAGGATTAATATCTGGCACTTTTACACCTTCCCGCGTATATTTACGATTATGAACCCAGCATTGGACAAACTCTCAAAATTCCTTCGACTTGAAGCCGAGCGCGCCTATGATAACCGGGCGGTTGTAGGCGGGCTCCAGCAGATGCTTGAGCCCTGGGCGGAAGGCGCAAAAACATCAAACTTGACAGCACCGTCCATCGAGCTTGTCGTCTCCCGGCTACGTGACTACGGCCGGCTCTCCCCGAACTCCCGGTACGAATCGCTCCGAGGTCTATGGAACCGGCTTCGCGAGACTCATCCCGAGCTCCCTGCCAACATTTTGATTACACCACCGACCGAAGACTCTCCCCCCTCTACAGATGCGGCGATCATCGAATCAGACACCCTGGAAACCACTGAAACTCAAGAGGACCTACCCTCAACCCCGGTGCAGGAAAACGCTGAGGAGAAGGTATCTCCAATCGCATCGGACTTGGAAAAGAAACAATCCACGCCGCTTTCGCCCCCTGTCGCACTCACTGCACCCTTAACCACTGTGCAAGGGATCGGCCCCAAATCGGCGAAGACGCTTTCAAAGCTGGGCCTCCAGAATCTCGGCGACTTACTCTGGCATCTTCCACGGCGTTACGATGATTACTCCCAACTCGAAACGATCAATCGTCTTTGGTATGGCCAGGACGTTACCGTTATCGGAACGATCGAGAAAATCGAGATGCGTGCCGTTCGCGGTGGTCGCATGAAGCTCACCGAAGCCGTGGTGAGTGACGGAACCGGGTCCCTGCGGGTCACTTGGTTTAATCAGCCATGGATTGCGAACAAATTAAAACCCGGCCGGGGTATCGTCCTATCAGGGAAAGTCGATCAATACCTCGGTCGCCTCACAATGAACAGCCCGGAGTGGGAGCCGCTTGAACGGCATCAACTACATACAAATCGGATCGTGCCGGTATACCCTCTGACAGCTGGCGTGTCTGGTAAGTGGCTGCGGCGTGTGATCCACTCAATCGTCCAGCGCCTGGCACCCCGAATCCCGGACCCGATCCCTGCCGGGATCCGTCAATCCGCAGATCTCGTTCCCTTAAGCGTCGCCCTGCAGCAAATTCATTTCCCTGACGACCAGGATCAACTTCATAAGGCGCAGCACAGGCTGGCCTTTGGTGAGATGTTCTTGCTCCAACTGGGCGTGTTGAGGCAAAAAAAGGATTGGGAACAACTGGTCTCTGAACCGCTTGATGTCGAAGATCTATGGCTCGAACATTTCACCAATAACCTGCCTTACACACTCACAACCGCCCAGAAAGGTTCGCTGGAAGATATCCGTAAAGACATGGCCTCCTCGAAACCAATGAATCGCCTGCTTCAGGGAGATGTTGGATCTGGGAAAACTGTGGTTGCTGCGGCCGCCATTGGCATCAGCGCCGCGAACAAGGCGCAATCGGCTTTTATGGCGCCCACAAGCATCCTCGCCGAACAACACTTTCATACCTTGCGCGAACTGCTCCCCATTTCAGCACAGATTCCTGAAGACTCCATCCGGCTGCTTATCGGTGCGACTCCCGAGGCAGAGAAAAATGAGATCCGCCAAGGGCTAGAAGATGGCGCGATTCAAGTCATCATCGGCACCCATGCTCTGATAGAAGATCCGGTGAACTTCAACCGCCTCGGTCTGGTGATCATCGACGAGCAACATCGCTTCGGTGTAGAGCAGCGGGCAGCCCTTCGCGACAAAGGGCAGAACCCGAATCTGTTGGTTATGACAGCAACACCGATCCCACGATCGCTCGCGCTGACGGTTTTCGGTGATCTGGATTTGACCCTTCTGGATGAAATGCCCCCTGGTCGCCAGCCCGTGGAAACCCGGGTATTATCGCCGCGTGAGCGTTCACGCGCCCATGTATTCGTTGACAGCCAAATAGAAAAAGGAAAACAAGCTTTCATCATCTATCCACTTGTCGAGGGCTCAGAGAAGGTTCAGGCGAAGGCTGCAGTCGATGAACATCAGACATTACAAGAGAATGTCTTCCCATCTTACAAGGTTGGCTTGCTTCATGGACGCATGCGGCAGGAAGAAAAAGAGCAGGTCATGGATGCTTTCCGAAAAGGCGAGCATGAGGTCTTGGTGTCCACTTCGGTCGTTGAAGTGGGCATGGATATCCCGAATGCCACAGTGATGCTCGTCGAGGGGGCAAATCACTTTGGTCTAGCGCAGCTTCACCAATTCAGAGGCCGCGTGGGACGGGGAGATTCTCAGTCCTATTGTCTACTAATTCCCGACCGCGAAGATGACACCGAGAATGCCCGTTTGACCGCCATGCAAGCAACCAATGACGGCTTCGAACTCGCCGATTTAGATCTCGAACAACGCGGTCCAGGCGATTTCCTTGGCACTCGCCAATCGGGTTTTGCACA
>DAOUEQ010000099.1:0-4340 GCA_034430395.1 Anaerolineales bacterium
CGGGCAGGCGCAGCAATTCAGATGCAGCCTCTTGAAGAGCGGTGCGCTGGCCACCAAGTTGGAGGCGCTGCTCGTTGATGTCGACCCATTCCTGCAGGACCTGGACCTGCGCCTGCGCGGCCGAGATCATCTGGCTGGCGGCCTGGTCCTCCATAAGAGTTCTAGAGCTAAGGAACGCACCAATACCCAGGGAAATCAAAGGCGCAAGGATGAGAGGTAAGATGATGAATGGAAGCCGACGGGCGAGACTTCCACGCACCTCGCGTTGATCAGTGGGTTGTGAACGGGTTACCGGACTGACCACAGCTACTCAATCTCCCACACAGGATCACCATTCAGGATGCGCCGTATCTGGCCAGGGAAACGGTCAGGGTCGAGTGGTTTACCGAGAAAGCCGTCAAATCCTGCGGCTCGGGAACGCTGTATTTGTTCTTCACTTGCGTATGCGGTGACGGCAACGACTGGAATGGCGTGAAGCGCGTCCGAGGCGCGTAATTTGCGAAGGGCTTCATATCCGTCTTCGTATGGTAGTCGAATGTCCATCAGAATGAGATTAACCTCAGGGATTGTATCTGCATACTCAACAACTTCGTAGCCGGAGGTTTTCCATTCGCATTGAATTCCCATATGGTCAAGCATACGGGCAATTAAAACAAAATTCGAGACATTGTCTTCGACGATCAGGACTGTTGTTTCCTTTGAATCACTGGTCACTTTATTCTACTCCATGCCGGTGGCAATGAACTACGTCTCACTGGTGCAAGAACTGTGCAATTTGTCTCGGAAGAAGATCTACATCGATTGGTTTTTGAATATAGTCATCACACCCCGACATTAATGTTCTTTCACGATCACCGCGCATCACGTTTGCCGTTATAGCAATAAAGGGGATTGTCTCAAACTGTGGCTCTGCTTTTAATTCTTGGGTCATGGTTAAACCGTCAACTTCTGGCATATTAATATCCACAAGGATCAGGTCAGGGTGGTGCAACCGCGCTAGCGCAAGACCATCTGCAGCGTTGTCTGCGCCAAGAAATTGATACCCCTCTGCTTCGAGGATACGTTTTACAAGGTTGCGGTTATCAAGATTGTCTTCGACATATAGAATGGTTCGCGCTTCATCAGCCATAAAAGATCAGATTGTAATCAACCCTCCTAACTACCAAGAGGGATTATAGTCAATGGAATGCTCATTTGCCAGCAGAGCCCTCGTCGTCACAGCGAGGGCTCTTGAGGAGGAGAGCAAAGAGCTGGGCTACAATAGATATCTGGAGGCTGTCGGTAAAATGTTAGGGCGCAGGCCGGTTGCTCATTGGCGCCGGTACTCTAGACACCCTTTTAATATTTATATCCTGTTGTCTCCGATACCACTGTAAGGTGCTCTGTGCAATCTCAGCCTAGCATAAATTGTGGAGGATGAACCTTTCAATCCACTTACAAAAGCAGTGTGATAAAAAAGCCGTTTAAATTGTTGAATTAAGATAAATCTTGACATGGGTTTTAAGAAGGGAAAAACCTCCATAGTAGTCTTGGAGGTTTTTGCATATAGAGCGGGCAGCGGGATTCGAACCCGCGACATTCTGCTTGGGAAGCAGACGCTCTACCACTGAGCCATGCCCGCATCACCGTTGCGGATTATAGAAGTGCTCACACCGTCTGTCAAGGAATATACTTTCAAAATAGAAAAAGGATCAACAGGGGGCGCTATGGCTCTGATAGAAGTAAACGACGGAGCCAGTGAAGTGCGTAACTTACTGCGCGGGATTTCATATTTACGAAATGCGCTTCGTAGGATTTGTGTTCTATATGTTCGTTTCCTGGAAGAAAGACTTGGATCATAACCGAGCTTCCTTCCTGAGAAGGTTGCATCGCTAGTAGCAAACCTGCTTGGGCGGGAGCAGTGCGCATGTCTTCATGCAAAACCGCAGAAAGCTCTTCTTCCGACCCGGCTTCTGAGAGATACTGTTCGCTGGTGATTAACTCCGGGAATTCTGAAAATGAAGCCGCGAGGGCTCCATCCGTTCCTGCTTCAAGTAGCGCGAGATGCATTCCTTTTTCGTTCAGTAAATCGACGACAACGGATTCGAGTGACTGATCGTCTTTCCCATAGATCGCTCTTCCAATCCGTTGCTCAAGCGTCGCCTCGACACTAGAGATCATCTTCTCGGCTTCTTGATCTGTTTTTGCCTTTGCAGTGATACGGATATCCACACGCCCGGGATGAGCAGAGAGGCCGACAGTCGGATTTTGAAGCCTCTCCAAGTCTTCGATTATTTGGTCTAGCATCGACTCGCCGATGCCTGCGGTACGGACAATGCGGCTCTTGATGATGCTTTGTAACCCGAGACGCTGTTTAAGATAGGGGATTACGTCGCTGATAAGCAGGTACTGCATCTCGGCGGGGACGCCGGGCAATGAAATGACCACGGAACGATCTGTTTCCACGATGAAACCCGGTGCAGTGCCTACGGGGTTTTCTATTGGGATGGCACCCGCGGGGATATGCGCTTGACGACGGTTATTCTCTGTAGGAGTACTCCCGAAACCCGAGAAACGCTCCTCGATCTGCTGCCATAATTCGGGCATGAAGATTGTCTCAACGCCACAAGCCTTCGCAATTCCTTCACGCGTTGGATCGTCAACTGTTGGACCTAGGCCGCCGGTTGTAATCACAGCGTCTGCGCGCTCCATGCTTGCTTGCACTTCTGCGGCGATCCTATCGATGTTGTCACCAACGGTGCTCGTCCGATACAGGTCGAGCCCGATTTCGCGCAAAGCGCTGGCAATATAGCGCGTATTCGTATCAACAATTTCACCCAGCAGCAATTCTGTTCCGATTGTAATAATCTCAGCTTCCATATCTTTACACTACGTTATATTCGAATATTAGACGGTTCTCATCGAACCGGGCTAGATCCAGGGATGAGACATCCACTGTCTGCGATTTTCCCTCAAGGATAATTTCGGTCATTAACAGTCCAGCAATCGGTCCGTGCATGAACCCATGCCCAGAAAAACCGCCGACCAGATAAAAACCATCCACAGGAGTCGCACCGAAAATCGGGTGAGCGTCGGGAGTCACTTCGTATAACCCAGCCCAACCTGATTGGCGACCCGCATTTTCTAACATGGGCATCCGCTCAGCTGCGGCTTGCATGGCGACTAATTCCCACTCTCTGTCAATTGATTGATCGAAGCCGGGGCTCTCGTTAGGGTTTGACATTCCGGTGAGAATCCCATCCCCTTCTCGATGGAAATAGAGTGATTGTGCGAAATCTATCACAAATGGGAAGTCGGGTGCGAGATCGGGGAGGGGCGTTGTAGTTAACATCTGCCGGCGCATCGGAGTGATTGGAATCTCTAAACCGACCATACTACCGATAAGGCTCACCCAAGGTCCTGCTGCGTTAACGATGATTCGAGTCTCGATCGTCCCAGCGCTCGTCACTACACCTCTGACTCCGTTGCCGATTGTGTTGATATCGAGTACTTCGACTTCGGTGAGCGCGGTTACACCTAGCTGCCGGGCACGTTGAATATAGCCCATGACTACGCTATTTGGATCTGCAAGACCGTCATTGGGATGGATCGTACCAGCCAGCGCGTCGTTGAATCGCATCATCGGCAACCGAGCTTGGACCTCGTCCGCGCTAAGCCATTCTGTTTCCACACCAAGCAGTTTCTGCATGGCGATGTTGCTTTTGAACTGCTCAACCTCTGCTTCATTCGTCAGCACGAAGAGGTATCCGCATTTGCGGTAAAGGGGATTCTGACCGGTGTCCTCTTCGAACCGGTCAAGCATGGCAAGGCTGACGATGGATAATTGAACATTTATTCCAGTGGCAAATTGATAACGTACTCCTCCAGCACAGCGGCCTGTGGCACCTTGCCCGAAATATGGTTCTTTCTCAAGCAGGATGACATTACCAGCCCCGGCGGCTGCAAGGTGATACGCGGTGCTCGCGCCCATAACACCGCCGCCGATGACAACCATATTTGCGGTTTTCGGGAGTTCAGAAACCATTGTTTTCCTCTCATCGTGACTTTAATGCAGAGGCGATACGGATGAATCTAATCGCCTCCCAATTATATGCGAATTACTACAATCCATGGTGTAGAGGGGGGTGGTCGATAGCATGACGACGGATCGGCAATCACGATCCGTCGTTAGCATGAGGGGATAACGTTTTGTTAATCCATACCCAGATAGGCTTTTTGAACCATGGAATTGGACCGCAGCCCATCAGCTGTGTCCTTGATGACGATCTCGCCCGTTTGTAGAACATACCCACGGGTGGCAACCTGAAGTGCCATATGGGCGTTCTGTTCGACGAGCAGGA
>DAOUEQ010000100.1:0-2898 GCA_034430395.1 Anaerolineales bacterium
GGGCAACTACTTCAATGAAACGCTTAAAAAGTGGGTGAGGACGGTTGGGGCGTGAGAGGAACTCAGGATGGAATTGACTTCCAATCATGAAGGGATGGTCAGTTAACTCAGCGATTTCAACAAGCCTTCCATCCGGTGATTCCCCGGAGAAGACCATACCCTTTGAGTTGAAAATCTCTCGGTAGTTGTTATTGAACTCAAATCGATGGCGATGCCTCTCTTGCACCAAAGATTGTCCGTAGGCGTCCGCAGCGATTGTATTATCAAGAAGCTGGCACGGATACAATCCCAACCTCATCGTCCCACCTAATTCACCAATGCCACGCTGCTCTGGGAGAAGATCGATGACAGGATGTGGAGTGTTTCGGTTGAACTCCGTAGAGTTAGCATCCTCAGTATCAAAAACATAACGTCCAAATTCGATAACCATCACCTGCATTCCAAGGCATAACCCCAGGTAAGGTACGCGGTTCTCACGGGCATAACGAGCAGCTGTGATTTTCCCCTCGATCCCACGTGAACCGAATCCACCGGGGACGATGATCCCATCCGCCTGTTCAAGCACATCCCAACGTTTCCCGCGTTCCAAGTCCGCAGAATGCAGCCAAAGGATCTCCGCATCCACTCCTACGGTTAAAGACGCGTGGCGCACCGCCTCACGAACACTCATATAAGCATCTTTTAACTCAACATATTTCCCGACAAGGGCAATTCTGATCTTCGGTCGAGGTTTGCGTTGCTCCGCGATCAGGGACTCCCACTCAGTCCAATCTGGTTTCTTGCGGCTTTCGAGGCCCAGGCGAGACAGGATGTACTTCCCAACCCCTTCCTGTTCTAGCAGGAGCGGTATCTCATACAGAATTGATGTTGTGGATAGCGGGATCACGGCTCGCTCCTCGACATCGCAGAACAGTGCAATCTTCTCGCGCAGTTCTTGTGCCATGGAGTAATCCGACCGGGTGATGATTACATCTGGCTGAATACCAATCGATCGCAATTCACGAACCGAATGCTGGGTTGGCTTAGTCTTCAACTCACCCGTCGCTCCAATATGTGGCAACCAAGTGACATGGATGTAGATGGAATTCTCGCGACCCACATCCGTGTGCATCTGACGTAATGCCTCGAGGAACGGCAGTGATTCGATGTCCCCAACCGTACCGCCGACTTCTACAAGGACGATCTCTGCATTTGTGGCTTTCGGTACAAGGCTGATCGTTCGTTTGATTTCATTCGTGATATGTGGGATCACCTGGATTGTGCCCCCTAGAAAATCTCCCCTCCGCTCACGAGCGATTACTTCAGAATAAATCTGACCCGTGGTGATGTTGCAAACCGAGCTGAGGCTGGTATCGATGAAACGCTCGTAATGTCCAAGATCCAGATCTGTCTCAGTGCCATCATCCAAAACATAAACCTCGCCATGCTGATAAGGGCTCATCGTGCCCGGATCAACGTTAATATAAGGATCGAGTTTTTGGATGGAAACCGCAAAGCCTCGTTCTTTCAGCACCTTGCCCAAGGCTGCTGCGGTGACCCCTTTGCCCACGGAGCTCACTACACCACCAGTCAGGAAGATATACTTCTCCATATCAGCTCACCTCCCCCGTCTATATATGGTTAAAAGAGAAGTGGGGAGGGTCATGTTAGTGCCCCTCCCCACCTGATTTCGAGACTTTCGCTCGAATTGATGGTTGTTTTCCTTCTCACTAGACCAGTTTCTCCAAGTCATCAGCAGCGCGCCTCATCTCGAGAAAAACCAGTCCGAGCTTCGCTTGTTTACGTGCCAGGACGGTCAGAACTGCGCCATTGCCAATCGAAGTAAGGAGTACGTAGCCATCATCACCATGGATGTAAACCTCATCCAGACCGCCCCGCCCGAGCTCGCCGGCGATCCGCTCGCCCAGACTAAGCATAGCAGCGGACATCGCCGCCACCCGATCCTCTTCCACAGAAGAAGGCAGTGCGGCGGCGATCGTAAGACCATCAACACTCACAACAGCAGATGCTTCTACGTCGGGCGTTCTACCCTGCAAATCATGCAATCGATCGACCATGGCTTCGTGGGCTGTTTTTTCCATCCGTATTTTCCCCAGACAATTTGATGAACTTCGACAGTCTACCATAGCCGAGGATGCTGAGCAAGAAGAGTGGGCTCCCATGCCTGATTACGGACGTCGTTGCAAGCTAAGCAAAGCAATCTCCTGCTTTGGCCGATGCCCGGTTCTACCAGATGCGAGATTCTTCGGCTCTGCATGCCTGAGAACAACCGGTATGCAGGAGCTTGCCATGCTGATCGGAATGAAGCATCTCGTTCTTTCCTGAGAAGATTGAATAATCGTTTTAAATGAAAAAAGGGGGGATCGCGGTGTTACTTGCCTTATCTGTCAGGGAACAGCCCCGGGAGCAGATGGACGATAACCCTCCCCTCCTCTAGGTCGACATCAAGAACAACAGATTTGATTGCCGGAAGAAGTACCTCATCACCAGTTTCGTCACGTATAACGAAGACATCGTTCGTTCCGGTCTCAAGGATCTCTACGATTTCACCCAGCACTCTTCCGTCCTCGCAGGAAACACGCAATCCCAGCAACTGCCAGTGGTAATATTCCCCCTCTTGTAAGGACTCAACCCCATCGGATTCCAGTCGGATCTCCACCCCCCGCCACTGTTCAGCCGTATCTCGATCCTCACAACCTTCAATGACAAGAAGGTAGCGACTGCGATGCAAACGCATGGATTTAACCATCGAAGGCGTAGTTGTGTCACCGAGGAAGATCTCCATCCCTGGACGAATAGATTGGATCAGTTTAGAGAACTGCTCGACAATGAGCCCACCTCGAACCCCATGAGGACGAACAATACGCCCGACAACCAGAAAATTCGGTGGTTGCCGGG
>DAOUEQ010000101.1:0-44171 GCA_034430395.1 Anaerolineales bacterium
CATCGAGGTGGCGAACAGGGTTAAGTTCACGAAGCTGCGCTTGCCACATTCTCTCCGAAATTGCTTTCAACCAGATCTTCTAAAGCTGTAATCACCTCCTGCTCATCTACCCCATCGGCGGTGATTTCGATCTCATGCCCCTGGGAAACCCCAAGCGTGAGTACGAGTATCATACTTTTGGCATTTACTGCTGCGGATTCCTTCGTTATGTTTGCGATGGTGACCTCGGCCTCGTACTTATTGGCGGTCTGCACGAATTGCGCCGCGGGTCGAGCATGTAGGCCCACAGAATGGTTAACAGGGATCCGGATAGTCTGCATGAATGATTCTCCTTAGAGCAATGATCTGACCGTGCACTACGCAAGCGTGTTGCACCGAAGGAATTTTATCATCCAGCGCAGTGAAGCGGGAGCTGGGACAGCGGGTTAGGATCCGAGGATCTCGAATTCATGCGTGATATCGGCTTTTCCGGAAACTGTTGCAGCAACCGAGCAATACTTGTTGATGGATAATTCGATGGCTTGCTCGACTGCTTTGTCCGTTAAATCGGGACCTTTGACTATAAATTTGAGGTGAATTTGACGGTAAGTCCATGGTGGATCGGGCTCTTGCACACCGTGAACCGTGATATCTAAATCATCGAGCTGAAGGCGTTTCTTCTGCAGGATGCTCACGACGTCATAGGCACTGCAGGATGCCAACGAGAGGAGTAGCAATTGAGAGGGGCTCATTCCGGTATTGTTTGCTTCATCGTGGGAGGAGATCACGATGGAATGCTTTCCACTATCCGTGCCGATGAATTGACGGTTCCCGGTCCATTTCACAAAAACACCATTTTTTTTCATAGCTGAAACGTCCTTGTAAATATCTACTGACAACCGATCTTTGAGATTTCATCCATGAGTTCGCTAAGCACAAGATCCTGGATGCTTGCTCAAAAGCGTGTTAATTTCGTGATATGTATGTCAGAGATTGATTGTTGTAAACTCCGGTTGATTGTGGAGTTTGTCTCTTCTTGAATCCCAGTGTGAATAAAAACGTTCAATACCCCATTCGGCGATATTTTGAAAATCTTTAACTATCACAATCGCCTCAAAGCACATATTCCAAGTATATCAAGCAGACCTCTAACAAGTCCTCGCGGTTATCACGACATATATCTGACTCAGCATCTTTCCCCGTGAAATCTCTGAGGACTTGGTCCAGAATTATGAATCGTGATGACGTAGGGATGTAGTTCTGCAAAGATTTCATGGAAATTTACTGCACTACGATCCTATCTGTACTAACAGGAGATTTATTTTCTTGTATCTTCCCGATTGCATTCGATGAAGATAGGTTTAAATATATCACTAGATACTTGGCATGCCTGCTTGAGCTCAGGTTACTCTTAATCTATCCAGCTCATTGCGGATGCGTATTTGGTGAGCACGCGACAGATATGATCTTCGACCCAGGCTTGAGGAGAGGCGGGTAAGGTGCCGTTGCGTACTTTCTTATACTGAACTGGCATGTATTGGCTAACAAGAGTTAAAGGGATCTCGACTGATTTCAGATTATCAAATAATCTTCTCACCGCGCCGATCGCTTCCGGATCAGACCAATAGTAGCGAATACGATCACTCATGCTGAAGCGCCTGGAAAATTCTACTGCAGAGGCGGAGCCGAAGTAGTACCCCTGCCAATTGTTGGGATTTTTACGCATGATGCGATCGACAACACCACTAATTTCTGAAGGATTAGTGATTGCCAAGGTGCTGGCGATTTGTCGTTCAATCAGTTCAAGGGCATAAATGGCTTCACGGTATGCAAATGTGAGTTCGGGGCCAACTTTAAGAATTGCGAAGTGATCAGCAACCATCTTCTTTAGTGAATCCAACGACTGGTAATCTGTAGAATGGGCTTCGAAGATGAATCGACTTTCTCTCTCAATAAATTGACGGAGGTCTGTGGTTTTAGATTGATCATAGCTGTGGATGGTTTGATCTCCAAAATCCACGCCTGCTTGTACGACGATGGCTATAACACGATCCCAAGCTGATTCCAATCCCTTTTTGAGAAATGCGTTTCGAGTGAGCTGAATTGTTTCTTTAACATCTGATACGGTAGTGACAGCAAGTTCTTCCTCGAATTCAGGTAAGCCGCCAGGGGAGGGAACTTCCGAGCCGATGACATATATTGGTTTGTGTTTTGGCTCGGAGACATTAGCTGCTGCTTGTTCGGCGACCAAGCACAGCGAGGCAGCACGCTCGGCAATAAGCATCTTATGAAGTGGCTTGGTAGGATCGTCATCCCCACAGTGCATGCTGCAATCCAGATGGATCTTCCCATACCCGGCTTCAACATAATATTTGACCATCTCACTGGCTTTCTGCATGGCATTAGATGCTGGGAGTTCACGCCATGGATAGGGACCCAGGTGATCGCCTCCCATGAGCAGGCGATGTTCTTGGAATTTGTACGTCTGGCAAAGATCCATTACGGATCTTGAAAACTGGGAGGGCGTCAATCCCATATATCCACCATATTGATTGACCTGGTTGGAAGTAGATTCGATGAGCAGTGGATATCCCACCATCGAAGCATGTTTGATTGCTGTCTCCAAGACAACAGGATGCGCAGAACATACCGCGAATATCCCGTGAGGTTTTCCCTGCTTATTTTCTGAGAGGATATCCAGAAATGTGCATTCTTCTTGGTTTCCCATAAAACTCACTCGATGATCAAAATCGATGATCCTTATTAATACTCTAGATACCAGTTCTTATAAGAATGATCTATGTTCCGTGGGTAACAAATCTGCCAAGGTCGACCATATTCAAGGGCTATTTGCTGAAGTTCCATTAGACGCTTACTTGCCGTAAGCTTCAGAAATTTCTTTCGATCATCAGGATTCATGGATATTCCCTCTTGCCAGACTGTTCTTCCTGCAATATATCCAGTAGCACCCGCCATGCAAGCGACGCGGACTTGTTTGGTAAACACGGAAAACTCGACGCCTGCACTTAGAAGGGTCCATGGACATTTAGCTGCTTTGGTAATGGCCTGGCATGCGGCATGCCAATGGTCTTCATTATTATCGTGTTGGACATCAATAGGGAATTCGAGCTTCAAGACATCTGCCTCGAAATCACTAAGCTTCGCGGCAATCCGGGTGATGAGCTCTGGCTTCTGCTTGGTAAAGTCTCTAGATGTCTTGTCGATGGAAGGGTTAATACTATAGGAGATAACCTCAAGAAAGAGGGCAATATCGTGCAAACGACACGCCTGTACGACCTCATTTATCAGACGTTCTTGTACTTTCGTTACCTGGCCTGCATCCGGATGGTAATAGATCAGGAGCTTAACAGCATCTGCACCCATCCGTTTGATCTTTTCAACCCCCCAATCTGGAAGGAGTGAGGAGATCCTGGCGGAGGGCTTACCCGAATAACCTGTCTCTTCTACGGCGACCAGAAGACCCGTCTGTGCTGGTAAGACATCGTTCGTAATCGCTTGCACCGCGCCATATAGGGGATCAAGCAAGATAGCACTTGCATGGTTGGCGAGCTGTGAAATCACATCTAGCTTTGCGCTGACAATTTCGCCAAATGGAATTGGCATAGCAGGGGTTGAACCGAGCATCTTTGCAAAAGATTGTCGATGGTCGAAAGCCAAAATTGTAAAAAGGCCTTCCGGTGTTGATGTAGATGCCAGACCCCGTCTCTTCCCTATCGTGAGTTTTCGCTTATTATTCACCTATAAAATCTCATTTCCGCTCTTACTTAACCAAAGATACCAACAACTCCTGACTCTTGGCGGTATAAAACCGTTTGTCATTGGAGCGTGATTCTGATTTATTCAATCCAATAAGTGCTGGACCTCTACTTGGAACCCTCGATCTAACAGATGGGAGCTCCAATGACTCCCCGTACCCCTGAGTAATCCGCTGCTCTTGAAACAGCTTTGTTTCTACGCTGGTATCCCCGCCATGGATGGATACGCTCTTTAGCCATCTTCCTTATTCGCGGCTGGCGAGCAGTATAGCAGGTCTATGGGATTCTGTCCTGAGACAACTTGCCGCGCGTGGAGATTCGTCTTTCCATGTATGGACTGATGTATGAACTGATTGGAGCTAACCACAGAGATTGCGGAGTAGGTCAATTTGATGATTCCAATCATCGAAGAATGTCTCATCATATCCACTTGGATGAACCAGCGACCAGCATTTTTCAATAACGCACGTCCGAATATACGGGGCACTTATCAATGCTTTGACTTTTTCCACCAGAGGAGCATATCTGCGGTTGTAGCGAACCATGAAGACCCATCTTTGTTCATCAGCAAGCATAGCCAACTTGATGGTATCGTTGGATGAGGTAGTCGTTGTTTCTTCGACGAAGGTATGGACATTAGTCATCACCTAAAGCCTCTTGGCTCGTGATTGTTTGAATTTCAGGGCAGCCTTCCGATATTCGCGATGAAGAGGAGGTTGGCCAGCATATGAGAAACGGCGGATAAGATTTCCAAGCGATAGAACCATTTCCGATAATCCCGATGTGGATAGGGCTCATGAAAGACACAATTCCTGTATCTCCACCGGATGGTAGAAGATATAATCTGGATCATGCGCTAGGAGTTCTTTGACATCATTCCTTCCCCACAATGCTGCCCCTGATAGAACCCTTGAACGTTTCCCTGCAGTAATATCGTAATGAGTATCTCCTATAAACAGCGTGTGCTCTTTGGCGACTTGTATTATGCCCATAGCTTTCTCAATCGATTCTGGATGTGGTTTCGGATGCAAAATATCATCTGCCGATATCCATACTTGGATCAAGTCATCGAGATGGAAATGAGCTCGTACTTGTTCTACTTCAGGGGTGGTCCGAGAGGTAACCACGGCAAGCTGGATCTGCGCCCTATCAAGGGTTCGAAGGGTTTCGAGTATACCCGGGTATAGGTAAGATCGATCTCGAAAATTATTTTCTATCTCAATCACTTCTTGCAATAAGCTATCGACCTGCTCAGGGTCAATATAGGCGAGGACCTGGCGCGTTGGCATTCCTCGGAAGTTTTGGAAGATCTCGTCCGAAAATGCTTCTCGATTGTGTCTTCGCAATAGACAGTCAAGAGTAAGGTGTCCTGTTTCCTTGCTAAAGAGTAAAGTGCCATCCAGATCGAAAAATACAGCTTTGATCTTGCGTTTGAGGAATTCCCCGTTGTCCATATGAGTTATCGCCTTGAAGCTATTGGCAAACTGATTTCAGTTCTTCGTGCAATCGGCGAACTTTTTCCTCAGAAACCACGCCCGTCCTTGTCTCGGGATTTCTCACTCCTGAGCCGGTGTGTATATTACAGATCCCTGTTGAAGTCACAACTTCCGCCAGGTTGCCGATTCGGATTCCACCGGCCAGGAACAATTCGATGCGTCCCGCTGCGCACTCGACGTACGATCTTAGATTTGCCTGATTTTGAGATGCTATTCCTTGTGTCCCCTGACCACCAGATGTTCGTGCGCTTCTTATTCCCAATTCGATGAGATGTTCCA
Organism: Anaerolineales bacterium; assembly: GCA_034430395.1. GTDB lineage: Bacteria > Chloroflexota > Anaerolineae > Anaerolineales > E44-bin32 > E44-bin32. Next base: position 5,531 of record DAOUEQ010000101.1, read on the forward strand.
GTGTAGAGATGGGGTCAGGTGTTGACTCCCACGCTAAATGGAAATGCAAGTCAAGCTCTCCAGCAGCTTCCTTCAGTGCGTGTATGGTGTCGATGTCGAGTTCATTTTCTGGTGTGAGGCAGCCAATCAAGAAACCATCAACGCCCAGGGCTTTGGCTCTACGGATATCGGAAATCATAGCGGCTACATCTGTCTTTGAGTAGACGAAAGACCTGGCATGAGGACGGATCATTGAAAGAACTCTGCAGGGAACGCGAGAGCAGATCTCGGTTAACATCCCTGCTGTCGGCGTCAGGCCGAATTCGAGGTAGTCACACTTTACTTCAACCTGGTCAACGCCTCCTTTATATGCAGCCACGGCATCTTCAACCGTTTCGACGACAACTTCAAGCATTGCGTGCAGCCTCATAGATAGAAAATGCGATCGCCATACTCATCCCATAGCTTTTGATTGTACTCTGCGCCCCCGTCGACATTAGCTGCAAGTAATATTGGGGGCGTCACACCTCGGGCGAGGCATTCCTCAATTGTTGCAGAAATGAGTGCATGGAGCAGGGCATTACTCGTGACACCGGATGCAGGGGAAAACTTTTGAGGCATTTTATCCGACTCAAGAAGTGCGTCGCCCTTTGCTACTTTATTATCGAGAATCACATCTGCAAATTCATACATCTTTTTCCCTGAGGGATGGCGTGATTCAACGTTGGTTGAATATTCCCGGGAAGTAACGCCGATCACGGCTACCCCCCGATTTTTTGCGGATTGGGCCATCTCGATCGGAACAGCATTACGACCGGAAACCGAGACGAGGATGAGTACATCGCCCTCTTCAATAGGGGTATTATCAAGAATTACGTCGGCGAAACCGGGCAGGCGTTCCATGGCGGATGTGATTGTAGCTGGTTGAGGTTCAAGAGAGCCAATCCCCGGCCCAAAGATCGGATTAATCAGCATTAACCCTCCAGCCCTGTAAACCAAATCCTGTATAGGCAGGGATGAATGGGTGCAACCAAAACCGAAAATTCGCTTCCCGTTTACAATCGCATCGGTCAGAATCTTTGCTGCTTCATGTATCGCTGGCCCCTCTTCTTCTTGGATCTTCTGTAAGAGTCCTATGACGCCATCCAAGTATTCTTTAAAGAAGTTTTTCATGTTATTCGTCTCCTTGTCTTAGTTGTTTTTGTAAATGAGTTCTCCGGCTATAAAGACCAAGCGCGGCACAATCTCGGTATCGAAGCACACCACGTCAGCTCGTGCGCCGGGTCTTAAAACACCTACTTGGTCCTTCCATCCCATTGCTTCTGCTGGGACAGAAGTAGCCATTGGGAGAACATCCTGGAATGAAAGTGAGGTGAAGTCCATAGTGTTCCGTATTGCTGCGTCAAGGGTGAGAGTGCTGCCAGCTAAGCTCCCAGATGAGATGCGTGCGATGGATTGTTCGACGCGAACTCTTTGTCCTCCAAGATCATATTCCCCGTCGGCTAAACCTGCTGCACGTATGGAATCGGATATCAATATCGTTTTGCTGATGCCCTTTGCTTTAACGATCAATTGAATGATGGCGGGGTGAAGGTGAACTCCGTCAGCGATAACCTGAGCATAGATTCGATCATCGACAAGTACGCTGCCAACAGTTCCGGGGCGGCGATGATGGAGGCCCAACATACCGTTGAAAGTATGGGTCGCCTGCCGCAAGCCTCGGTCTGCCGCCTCTTGCATGACCTCGTAAGTCGCACCGCTATGGCCGACGGCGAACTCAAGACCATTCTGTTGCCCAGCATCAATCATATCCAGTACGCCGTCGATTTCTGGAGCGACGGTCATCAACTTCACAAGATCATGATCAACCCAGGCTTTATATTCATCCGGGTCAGCTTTACGGATTAATGCCTCTGGTTGTGCACCTTTATGGGCAGTATTTAGGTATGGACCTTCCAGATGGATACCCATGATCTTTGCACCGGAGACATCCGCAGCAACTTGAGTGACATTGTCAATGGCAGCTTGAATATCATGTTTAGTCGCAGTGATGGTTGTCGGGAGGAAACTAGTGACACCATGTTGAGCCAAGAAAGTGCTAAACCCTTCCATCGCCTCCTTCGTGGCGTCCATGGTGTCGTGACCATCCGCGCCGTGGGTATGAATATCGATCAGTCCAGGGGTGATCCACATCCCAGATGTATCGATTTGCGTAAGATCCGGCCTATCACTTGGTTCATCGTCAGGGGCAATGGCCGCAATCCTATCTTCCTCGATGATCAAGGAGTGTCCTTGGATTAGTTCGAATGGGGTGAGAATCGTTCCACCAACAATCTTGAAGCCCATGAGTTTAAGTTGATAAGAGAAGGGGAGGGTGAGATGAATCCCCTCCCCTTCGTTGTGTGTAGCTAGATTTAGGCGCCGAAAATCTTGGCAATCAACCAAATTCCGATGCCGGGAAGGATCGCATCGGGAACGGTGAAGCCAAGATCAACAGCTCCCATCGCAGTGAGGTCACCAAATACCATGAACTTATAGGCAAAGCTAATCATAAACCAGCCTACAAATCCCCAGAGAAAACCTCCGGCCCAAGCGCCGCGTTTGCCGCCTGTAGCATTTCCGAAAATGGCGCCAGAGCCACTAGCGAAGAAAGCGACGATCATGCTTGGAAGGGGTACTGGCCATCTCATAAGTGCAAGCACAATCATGCCGAGAACTTGCCCGATGGTTCCCGAGATCAACCCGATGATGAGTGAGTTTGGAGCGAACGGGTAGATCACCGGACAATCCAAGGCTGGCTTTGCACCAGGGATTAGTGTATCAGCGACACCCTTGAATGCAGGGACGATCTCGGCAATCAGCATGCGTACACCTTGAAGCAGTACAAGAACGCCGGCAGTGAAGCCAAGAGCCTGCAACATTGTAAAGACGAACCAATTCTGACCACCACTGATAGTCTCTTCAACTCCCCCGGTGCCGATCTGGAGGATCGCAAGGACTACAGCGATGTAGGCCACGATGAGCATGATGAGTGAGATGGAGACCGCCATGTCTCGGAAGAAACTCAGGCTGCCCGACATCTCTGTGTCTTCAGCCGAATCCTCGGGATTGCCAATCAGCTTCCCGACCCAGGCTGCAACCATATTCAGTAAGGTCTGTCCATGGCCAAACGCAATATCGTCATTGCCGACGATTTTACGCATCACGGGTTGAGCCAATGCTGGCGCCAGTGTCATGTAGAGGCCATCAGTGATTGAGGCTAAAGCCACGGTCCAGAACAGGGAAAGCCCAAAGGATTGGAACAGAATGGCAAATGCGCCTGCGTGGATCCAGATCATATGACCGGTCAGATAGATGAATTTAAACTTAGTAAATCTGGCCAGTAAAAGATGGATGACATATCCAAACAACATGGTCCAAGCAATGGCTGCGCCGATATTGGCTAGATTTGCATCCTGGACCGCACTCACCACAGCTTCATCAAAGGTCACAAAGGTGGTGAACCCCCCCGCTGGTACCCCGGCTTCAAACATTGCCTGGATGGGGACAAGTGCATTAATCAGAGCACCAATACCCACGCTCATGATCAGCAACCCTAACACCGTTTTGATGGTCCCTGCGATGACTTCACCAGCAGGTTTACGTTGGATGAGTAAACCTACGAGGGCGATTAATCCCAGGATCACAGCTGGCAGGGTGATTAGCTCTAGAAGTATCTTAAAGAATTCCATCTCTGTGTTCTCCTTTATATTCAAGCTTGAATCGAATCAGCAGTAACTGGATGTCGTTTTTTTCCTGGTCTCCTCCTTTGAACCTGGTTTATTCCTCCAGCGAATTTATGGCCGCAAGTATCTTCTCTCGTATCTCTGCCTTATCTACCAGGTTCTTAACCAAGATAACTTTGGCAGATGTGTTCTTGAGATGAGATTCCATATCCGTTGGAGCAACAACAATATCCGCATTCTGACCTTTAAACGAACCTAGATCCCAGGGCACTACCTTATACCCAATGATCTCTTCCTGTTTGAGGATTTCGTCGATGGTCAGCTTTAACAGCATGCTGGTTCCAAAACCCATCCCGCAAAGAGTCGCTATGATCATTTCCACTCCTTCATTCTGTGTTGTTTATTTCGAAATCCTGGATGGCATCGAGTAACTGGTCGTTGCTATTGGCCGAACGCACCTTTTTCACCAGGTCATCATCGCTGAGAAAAACTGATATCTCCTTCAGGGCAGTAATGTGGCGGTCTTTGTCAGAAGCCGAGAAAGCAAGCAAGATATCGACAGGGTCATTTTCCGCGCTACCAAATGCGACTGGCTTCTCAAGGGTTACCAGTGAAAAACCAGTTTGGATGACACCATCCTCTGGTCGAGCGTGAGGCATGGCAATCCCCGGGGCGATCACGCTGTAAGGTCCTAAGTCGCGCAACGTCTTTTTCATTGCATCGATGTATCGCGGTTCGACAAGGTTAGCTTGTACCATTACCATGCCTGCTGCTTCCACGGCTTGTTCCCATGAAGCAACAGTTACTTTCGCTTTGATGGTCTGCTCGTTGAGAGCATCCTTTAAGCGCAACTGCACTTGAGTACTCATGCTAGTCATCGATTACCACAACTGCGGATAGGTTTTGTGGATTGTCGGGATCGTGTCCGTTCGCTAGAGCGCGCTCATAGGCAAGTAATTGCAGGATCGGCAAATACAACACGTCACCCAGCATGGCAAAATCATCAAAATCAATAGCGATAAAGTGATCTAGCTCTTTATAGGTTTCTTCAAATTCAACAGGACCAATGGCCATCACTTTACTGCCGAGACCCTTCATGTCCTGAAGTACGCTAAGCTCATAAGGATTCGGTTCAGGACCCATAAGTCCGATTATCAGGCTGTTCGCATCTACCATCGACATCGGACCGTGCCGGAATTCTAAGAAGTGATAGGCTTCTGCATAAGAAAGAGACATCTCCTTCATCTTCAACATGGCTTCACACGCCAACCCATATCTAGGGCCCGATCCCAAGAAGAAAAATCGCTTAATCTCTGTATCCTTTCCGTATGTGGAGGTGGTGCCCTTGTCTCGTCGAACCAGGGAAGATAATTGTTCAGAAAGCCGCTGGGGCAGGGTTTTAGGATAGGATTTTTCCATAAGATGAGCGACGCCCAGCATCATACTTGTGAAGGAACGTGTCTGAGCGATACTTTCCTCTTGAGCGAGAGGGAGCTCGACTACTGCATTCGATAAACCTGCCAATTCGGAATCGGGGTAACATGTCACAACAATCGACGCGACGTTTTCGCGTTTGCTGCAAATCTTAAGTGCTTCGATTGTCTCGGTTGTGCTTCCAGATCGCGAAATAGCGATGATCAAGGTCTTGTGAGAGGGTACTAGCCATGCTTCTGGACTGAGCCACAATTCTGATGAAGGCACACCGTGACAACTCCAGCCTGTTCTCAATTGAGTGGCTCGAGCTGCCCACAGCGAGAGGTAATACGTTGATCCGCAGCCGATGAAGATGACCTGATCAAAATCACTCCCTCTCGGGAATGATCCTAAATCGATTTTGCTGATCCTGCCCAGGCACTGTTCCCATATGGATGTTTGGGAATTTATTTCATTGTAAGTATTTGTCCCCGCACTCTTCATCCTGGCATGCTCCTAGGGCTGTGTTGGTTATACGAGGGTCACTTCAACGCCAAGATCACGGATTTGTTCAACAAGGTGAGGATCAGCTTGTTCTGATGTGACAATTGAGCTTGCGCTGGTAATGGGAGCAACGATGCTTGTGGCAACCTGTCCCATCTTTGTATGGTCAGCAACAACGATGACATGATCCGAAATCTCTAAAATCCTGCGATCCGTCATCAATTCCTGGGGATGTTCACACGTGAATCCGTAGATGGGATGGATCCCGCGCATACCGATGATGACTTTGTTAACCCGGATGCCTTCCAGTACTGCATCAGCAAAGGGTCCAATTAACGAGAGTTCACTTCTTCTTAAGAACCCCCCGACATTAATAATGCTCATGTTGGAGTTGTTGGCGAGTTCATGCAAGATGGGCACGGAGTTTGTCACTGTGGTGAGGTCATCCCGAATAATCAGTTCTCTTGCCACATACAATGTTGTCGTTCCGGAACTTAAGAAAATTGTTTCATTTGGTCCAATAATCTTTGCTACGTACTCGGCGATTTTCTTTTTCTCATCAGCCATGGAGTTCATGCGCTCGATGATCGGGGGCTCTTTATGTTTCGCCGACTTCTTAGAGCGCAGGGCGCCTCCATAGATTCGTTCGATACCTGAACGCTCCTCCAGCAGTTTAAGGTCACGACGAATTGTCATATCAGAAACTTGGAATTTTGCCTTAAGTTCCTGGACAGTGACGTTGCCGTTGTTTTCAAGCATTTCCAGGATCGCCTCGACGCGTTGCTCTTTGTACATACCCTTCTCTTAGGTCTGGAGTACTATGCTGCTTTAATTATTGTTCGTAAGTGTTTATTTGTCAACAAAACGATCAGAATCGAACATTAGTTTCGGTAATAAGATGATTTTCAGACAATATTCTGGCATAAGGATGGAGTTGCAGGTCTTTCTTTCTATTTTTCACCAGATCATGATGGCCAATAAGCAACTTTTCAACCCGCACTATTAGATTCAACACCTGTAATTGTCTTTCGATGCGAAAAAAACGATTGAGGCAAATGTGCTAATTGGATTTAAGGTCATTAGTTAACGTTAATGAACACGAGTGGTGTGATTTGCATCAGAAGAGGGTTTCAGCGCGAGTTCTTTTTGAGTAGGTCGCCCGCATCCCGCGGATCCTGGAAGGGTGAGGGGCAGGAGGTAGAAGGATAGGATTATTGCATGATGAATAAGCCTGTATCGACGGGGTTTTTTCGCGCAACAATACTCAAACGGAGAGAGCAAATCATCACTCCCGTCCACAATATCCAGGAGGACATACCACATGAGGATCTGATCGCCATGTGCAGCACGTTCAAAGAATAAAGGCGCTCCCTGTTAGGTAATAGAGAGAATCGTACGCTGTCCAGCGTATAACTTAAAGAAGCCACGATTCGTTTTTACTGAGTCGAATGGAGTCAGAGCGCGGCGGGGATTCTTATTTTGGTAGCGCTTTCCGGACATGCTCACGCACATCTTCAGCCGAGTCGTAATCCAAAACCTCAGAAGCGAGTTTTTTAGCTTCATCCTTTGACCAGCGCCGTAGGGTCGCTTTCGCTCGTGGAATTGAGGCTGGCGCCATGCTGAACTCATCCAGTCCCAATCCAAGGAGAATAGGTATCGCTTCAGGATCTCCCGCGAGTTCACCGCATAGACCGACCCAGATTCCCTCGTTGTGTGCCGCCCGAAGAATGGAATTAATCTGTCGGAGAACAGCGGGATGGCAAGCGTCTCCGAGGTGAGCTACTTTCTCATTTGTCCGTTCGGCGGCCATCGTGTACTGCGTCAGATCGTTTGTCCCGATCGAGAAGAAATCCACTTCTTTCGCAAACAAATCCGCAAGAACGGCAACAGATGGGATCTCCACCATAATTCCTTGCTCGATTTTCTTGGCAACGAGGCGCCCGCTTGCGAGGACTTCAGAACGAGCTTCATCGAGAAGGGCTTTAGCTTGTCTAACCTCCTCCAATGTGGCGATCATGGGGAACATGATCCTCAAGTCGTGACCTGGACTGGATCGAAGCAGAGCTCGAAGCTGGTTTTTAAAGAATTCTGGCTGGTCTAGACACATCCGAATCGCCCGCCAACCCAAGAAAGGATTGGCCTCATGGCCCAGGTCCAGGTAGGGAAGCTCCTTGTCGCCGCCAACATCAAGTGTCCGAACGACCACCGGTCGTTGTCCCATGAGATCAAGGATCTGATCATATGCGGTAAGCTGTTCCTCTTCGTCCGGTGCAGTCGCTCGATCAAGATAAAGGAACTCGGTCCTCAGAAGACCGATGCCCTCCGCCCCGCGCTCGAGAGCCATTTGGGTGTCTTGTAGGGTGCCAACGTTTGCGACGACTTCGATTTCATACCCGTCAAGGGTGACTGCGGCGTTGAAGGCGTTATCTAGCTCCTCACTGGAGCGAGTCTCATACTCTCGCTTGCGCCTGGCGAATTCTTCCTGGATAGCTGGGTCAGGGTCCGTAACGATCTCTCCTTTTTGGCCGTCAACAAGAATTAAACAACCTGGGTGGACTTCAAGCACATCAGAACCCGCTCCGACAACTGCTGGGAGGTCGAGTGCTTTGGCGAGGATCGCCGTATGCGACGTTGGTCCGCCTTCCGCAGTGCAAAAACCGAGGACGAGATCTTTATCCAGGCGGACAGTATCAGAAGGCGTAAGGTCGCGAGCGACAATAATGGAGGGTTGCCCAAGATTGGATAGGTCCACCTCGTCGATACCGAGCAGGATGTAAACTACCCGACGACCGACATCGCGTATATCCCCAGCACGGGCGCGGAAATACTCGTCATCCATATTCTCAAGGGTCTGCGCGTGAGCCTCCACGGCTTCGTTAATCGCAAACTCGGCATTAATAGCCCCCTTTTCGATCGCCTGCCGTACAGCATCGATTAGCGTGGGATCTTCGAGGAACATCGCGTGCGCATCGAAGATAGCTGCTTCTTCAGAGGATGTCTCAGATTCTGCCTTTGCCCGAATAGCTTTTAGCTGGTCTTGGGCAATTCGTATCGCCTCCTCGAAGCGCGTAAGCTCAGCGGACGTATCTGAAATGGTCTTTTTGTCGATCTTAAGTCCAGTCTCTTGGAAGATATACGCTGGACCACTGGCGATTCCGGGGGAGGCTGGAATTCCATTTAGCTTTTGCATCCGATTAGGCTCCCGATGGATTATTGTTTGAGGGCTCCTTATTCGATCATTTTGTGTTGCGCTGGTCGTAAAAAATATAGTATCACGCTTTCAGGTTCTTCAAGTGCCATGCATTTATCGTTCAGAAAGCGAGAATCCAGAAGAAAGTGGATGACTATCAGATTTAATTGGGTGGGTAAGCTGCATAATCTGCCTTGCTGTACTTTGTCATTGCATGGAGAGGGGGGGAGTGTCCCCAGCGGGTTGGGTGGAGGACGAAGGATCAACCTAGGAAGAGGTTGGTCTCCTGACCAGGGGTATCGCCCTCGACGAAGAAGAGATCGCCAGCCATGGGCTGCTGGTGACGTTCGGTCTGAGTCAAGCCGGTCCAGGCTGAAGTGATGAAAAGTGTTTTCAGGTCCGATCCGCCGAATGTACAGCTTGTGGGTCGCTGAACAAGCATGGGGATCTCTTGCATGAGCTGACCAAGAGGGTCGTAGCACGAAATGCGCCAGCCATCCCAGCGGGCGCTCCAGACGCAACCTTCTTGATCGACACACAGACCGTCGGGGACACCGGTTTCTTCGCTAGAATCGACCCAGACACGGCGATTGGCAATCTCTCCAGCCTCCTGGTCGTACTCATAGGCGTAGATCACTTTACGGGGCGAATCGGTGAAGTACATCGTTGAGCGATCCGGGCTCCAGCCGATGCCGTTTGAGATGCCGATTCCGGTTTCCATGGTTTGGAGCTTGTGATCAGGATCGAGACGGTACAGCTTGCTTTCGAAATTATTGGTCGACATCGTGCCCGCCCAAAAGTGCCCACTGGGGCCGACAGCCCCATCGTTGAAGCGGGCATTCGGTCTATCGGCCTCAGGATCGGTTATTGGCGTAAGCTCCCCTGTGGCTTGGTCAAATATAGCCAAGCCGTACTCGCCAGCTACGATGAATCCACCTTGGCTGCGGAGGCCAAGACATCCGACCTTTATATCCAGAGGATATTCTTGAGCTTGTAAACTTTCGGGATCGAAGCGCCAAATTGATTTGCCCTCGATGTCGACGCAATACAAGCGCCCTTCGAGGGGGTGCCAGATTGGGCTTTCGCCCAATTCGAGACCAAGTGATGCAAGTGGAGTGACTTCTCTTTGGCTCATTCTTTATTAATGGAGCAGCGGAAAACTGGATATCAGCCAGGTAGCTCTTTCGCCAGATTGACTAAACTGGCAGCATCCGGGGGGCAACTGCCAGAACAGGTCTACTGTATGTAAATCTCCGTTCCTTGTTTGCCCCCGATAATGATTTTCACTGATTGCGCAAACCAGCGTCTTAAAGCGCATTAATAGACTTCTGGCATGGTTGGGATCGTCATCAATAGCTTACTCTTCCCCACGATGTCAATACCACACCGGATTGCTTCGATGAACTTTTCGTTGGGGTCATCCATTCCCAAATCAAACACCTCGAACCCATCACTGCCAAGCATCATACCATTAGATTCTGACTGATTTCGTGGCTCTCAGTTTTTAAGATGTCTGGACTGAGCTTCCCCAAAGGTTGCATGCTTGTCTTCACCAATCCCGGGTGCGACATCTAAGGTGATTTTTAGTCGCGTGATCGATCTTCTTCAGGGTCAATAAAGGGATTGACTTGACTCGTGTCTGGATATAAGGCAGCGAATCATTGCGTTCAATCCAGGAAATAACCACCCTGACTACTTAATTTCCTCTTGATCCCTTGTACAGGACTAGAGCGCACGACCTGGAGATCGTGCCCCCTCTATCGAAGAACTCAATGTCCAACCACGAGAACAATCTGGAGACTGTTGGGTTTTCAAAGATCTTCGAATTTATTTAATTGGTCACGCAAGGAATTTGACACCCCCTGACATCAGAGATGACGTGTTCTCATTCACTGGTAGTCCGTGCTTATGGATCATCTTGATCAAATTAGCGTTCAAGGTTATTCCATAGATGATGGAGAACACGATAATGGTGTGCATTGTGTTGCAATCCCGATCTTTGATTTTAGCAAGAGCGTCGTTGCCGCTATTATCATAAGCGGACTTTCAGAGAGGCTATCCCCGATTAGTCAAAGTTAAACGCTCATCGACTGGATCCAAGAGGCAGGGGTGGAGATTTTGAGGAAAATGGGTTACAGCGGTTAGAATAGGCATGATCAAGGCTGTATTCATGGATAGCAACTGTAAAGGAGCTGCGTACGCACATGCTTGAGCCTGAAAAATCACTACCGTCTCTAAAAGAGCTGATCCCCGCTGAGCGGATTGCTCTTGATGTGGAAGCATCAGACTGGCGAGAGGCGATCCGCATTTCGGGTAAGTATCTCGTCGATACGCAGATTGTTGAACCTCGATACATTGAGGCGATGATTAAAACCGCCGAGGAACTTGGCTCCTATGTTGTGATCGCTCCCCAGATTGCCCTGCCCCATGCCCGACCGGAAGATGGGGTTCTGGATACGGGGATGAGTTTTGTGAGATTGAAAACTCCCACCGACTTTGGCCATTCTGATCATGATCCAGTTACCCTGGTCTTTGGGCTGGCGGCAATTGATAAGCACATCCATGTTCGCGCACTTCAAACGCTCGCTAAAGTTCTCTCCAATGATCACCTTGTTGATAAACTCTTGAAGGCCAGGAGCGTGGAGGAGGTTTATTCGATTTTCGATAAGGCAGAAAATCTCAACGATGCGTGATGGATTCGAGTTGCTCTACGAAGCAGACCTGGCGGTGATTGGAGGCGGATCCGCAGGGACACTCGCGGCCATTTCCGCTGCGCGAAAAGGTGTCGACGTGTTGCTTGTCGAATCGCAAAATGTCCTGAGTGGAAGCCGTACAGTTATGGGTGTGGATACCTTCGAGGTTTGTATTGCAAGGGTGGGCGTAGCTCCTCTGCGATCTCTGACAATTCAATAAATGTGGCATTGTCCATATCGGTATGTAGGACCTCGGAAATGTGTTCGCTCCAACCGTGCAGGAAGTACAACCATCCATCTTCTACAGTCACGTTTTGACTGTACTCCTGCGCCTTAGCCTGATGCCAGAAGTCCAACGCGCCGCGATAGTTCATTTCCCAAGCGATCCCATGAATAGGGAAGAGTCCTTTATCCGTAATGGGAGACCCGGGACGATCTTTGCCCAGGCCGGTTGCGTTGATCACGATGCTTCCGTCCGGCAAATTGATCATGATCTCGTCATTCCTCGTTGGGTTCTCATTTCGAATATATTCAAAGTTGATATCGGTCCCTAAATCATCGACCATTCTCCGCAATTTTGTTAGACGAGGTTGGGAGCGGTTGACGACAATCATGCGTTTGGGTTGATCACCAGGTCGATCCTTCTGGATTAGGTGTAGCGCGACTGCCTTACCCGCTCCACCAGCGCCAAAACAGAGGACGTACCCTCCTGTCCGGGCAAAATACTCTCGGCCCAATATGGCATCCAAGCTCATCCCGCCGGTCAATGGGTCCAGCGCGTGACCAACCAATTGGCCATCATGTTTTGAAATACAGGAAATTTCATCCGTCAAACGCGAGGAGATATCCAGAACGTCGAACATGTCTTCTGCAGCCTCAAGCACATCGATCTTGTGAGACGTGATGAGAGCGCCAATCGAAAGGGGATCATATTTAATCTGAGCCACAGTCTGGCGGTACTTCTCGTGGACATCGTGGAGTTTGTGGTCGATCCCTTCTATGATGGTGGTCGGTTCACCAAGAGCTTCCATCCAGCGCGGGAAAACTTTCATGATAGACGACTGACCTGTCGTTACACCGATGAAGTAGAAGGTGGGTACCTTTTTTTTAATTATCTTGTATGTATTCTTGATTCCCGTCTCAGACAAGGAAGCTGCCTCCATGGCATGCCAAGTGTTAGATCCACCAGATACGTCACGATCCATTCCTGTCAGGACCGAGCATCCTGCACGGCTTGTGTAAATGCCCTGGCGCGACTTGTGATGTCATCAAACCATCCTTCTTCCGCCCATTTACGGGGACAGAGCGCGGATCCCGCACCCACTGCAACAGCGCCAGCTTCAAACCAATCGGGGATGTTATCCAGGTCCACCCCGCCAGTGGGCATAATGCGGATATTCGGAAAAGGACCTCGCAGGCTTTTCAGATAGCTTGGTCCCCCTAAAGAACCCGGGAACAGTTTAACGATGTCGGATCCAAGCCGGGAAGCATGCAATATTTCCGAAGGTGTGTAGCTGCCGATCATGACGACTAACCCGGAATCTACCATGCTAGCAGCCAGATGATTCTCAACATGTGGGCTGACGATGAAGGTTGCACCCGCAGCTTTCGCCTGCGCTACATCATCCATATCGGTCAACGTCCCCATACCGAGCAGAATGTCCCCGCCGTAGTGGTCTTTCAACGACTGGACAACTTGGGTGGCATTCGGCGTTGTGAAGGTGATTTCGATTCCAGTAACTCCCCCCTCGACAAGTGCATGGACCATATCAAGTGTGAGCTTTTGCGTGGGACCACGGACCACAGCTAGCAGTCCAAGTTCGTAGATGCGTGCCAGTGTGTCGGCTTTTGTCATCATATGATCCTCTCCGTTATAAAACTCGATATTCTGGTTCTTCACCCCTCAGAACAGCCAGGCAGTCGCGCATCGCGGTCCAGCCCATTGAATTCATCGCGCCATCCGTATGTGCCCCCATATGAGGGGTAACGATCACTTGGGGAAAGGAGAACAGAGGGTTATCCGCGGCGGGGGGTTGTTTGGGAAAAACGTCCAGCGCTGCTCCTGCGATATGCCCTCGTTCTAATGCATCAACCAACGCCATCTCCTTCACCAACTCGCCGCGAGCAGTGTTAATGAAGAAAGCTCCCGGTTTTAATTGAGCGAGAAAAGCTCCATCAACCAAGCCCTGTGTTTCGGGGGTCAGGGGTAAATGTAGGGATAAGAAATCAGCTTGCTGGATAACCTCGCCCTGTGAACGGAGCTCAACGTCTAAATCCGTTGCATGTTCAATATCCGGGGCGGGATCGTAAGCGAGGATTTGACAATTAAAACCCTGTAATCGGCGTGCCAAGTGTTTAGCGATGGATCCGAATCCCAGCAATCCAATGACCTTGTTCTCAAGGGTGATTCCAGATAGTCGTGGCCACTCACCTGATTTTGTAGCTTCATTCGCTTTGGGGATGGAGCGGGCAAGACTGATCATCATTGCCACTGCCAATTCAGCCACCGATGCGGAATTGGCACCGGGTGTATTGGTCACGGTAATGCCCTTCTCTCCCGCAACTGTTAAATCAATGTTATCCACCCCGACGCCATAGCGTGAAATCACTTTCAGGTGTTCGGCGGCTTCGATAACAGATTTATCGATTTCGTCCAAACCTGCTATATAGCCATCGATGTCAGGGATCAATTGTCTGAGTTCATACGCAGTGAGCGGTCGTCCATGTGTGTTGTAAAGGACATACCCGACCGTTTCTTCGATACGAGTCCGCAGCGATGGGTCGAATTTGGCATAGGAGGTAGGTGTGATTAACACGCGAGCATCTTTTAATGATCTCGTCATCAGCCATCCAATTGTAACTGGCGAGGGTTATCCACGATTACCGGTTTCCCCTCACGGTGAAGAACAAGCTTACGGAAGCCGAGTTGCTCAATGGTGCGATAATCATGCCCAGCATGCCCGGTGTAGACGAATAACGTTATCAAGTCTTCCGTGAGACTTGTGTTGACAGATCGGTGTGCCCAGCGGGGAGGTACGTATAGGGCCCGGTTTGGGATAAGCCGCTCAATAGCCCACTCACCTTCGGGAGTCTCCATCACCATCATACCCTCACCTTGGAGGCAATAATAAAGCTCAGCCGTATCGAGTTCTGCATGGAAGTGCCCCTTGGTCATGAAATATTCTTCACCTACCACGCCAGGGTGAATGATAGAGACACCATGGAGGAGTTCTCCCGGCACTTCTGGGTGTCGATGTTGATAGACTTCATATATGATTTGATCTTCTTCGTCCGACAGTACTTCATGCGCGGATTGGTCAAGAAATTGACCTTCCATCGCGGAGAGTCTTCGTATGAGGTGGTGGTCATAATGACTGATGTTCAGCTCTGTCAGTGAAACGTCGTAAGTGTATGGTTTGTTCGACATTCTGATGCCTCCAAACGATACATGAACTTATCGAATGCGGAGGGGTCACGCTGATGGTACAAATCGGCGATGAGGGTCACTGATATACAATCCCTGAGTACGAATAAAATCATGCCGATACTTTCATTAAAGATGGATCGTTTTTGTAGTATGCTGTGCTCCTCCTCGCTTGCCGTACTAAACTATGGGCTTGTCAATCTGTCATTGGGTATACGTGGACTACCCCGTATAATAATATCAGGATATCGGGTTGGGATCACGTTGCTGCCGGTGAAGATAACCAATATCCCGATTTCCTCCCACATATTTGATATGGACATTCAAGGTGTGATCTTCGATCTAGATGGTACGCTGGTTGATAGCCGAGAGGCGGATCTCCGCGCTTTATCAAAGGCTGTTCGAGAGATCATAGGGGAGGAGATCCCCTTAGAATCTCTAGATCGATTTTTCGGCATCTCCAGCCGGGAGACTGCAGAACAGATTGCCGCCGCTGAAGCGGATCGTCTGATAGCTCGCTGGGCGGTTCATTACCAGCAAGAAGCGGCTGAAGGTCTTCACATATTCCCGGGAGTTGAGTCTGCTCTTCATGAGCTCCATGCATCAGGATTACAGCTTGGTGTGGTCACGCTTCAAACGCGCTCGGAAATGAATATCACCCGTCAGTGCGTACAGCTTGACCACCTGATTTGTTCGTGGGTTGCATTAGACGATACGACACACCCCAAACCCCATCCTGAACCTCTTTTCCTTGCCTTAGAGCAACTTGGTCTCGAAGCGGGTCAAAGCGTTATGATAGGTGATTCAATCAAAGACATGAATGCGGGTAGAGCCGCTGGAGTTCGAACCGGCGCGGCTTTATGGGGTTCGTTAGAGAGGGACGATATCTTAGCCTTCCGACCTGATTATATTTTTTCCCACCCTGCAGAAATGAGGCAATTATGCGATCACAGGACAAAGGTATGAACATCGCCATTATCGGTGCAGGGCGGGTGGCAATAAAGGCATATTTGCCATTGCTGCGGACATGGAGAGATACAAGGTTGGTTGGGCTTTGTAGTCGATCCTCGGCGACAGTTAATCGCGTCTGTTCGGAGTGGGAGATCGATTTTGGTACCACAGAACTCGATGCCATCATCGAACGTCAACCCGATGTCGCATTTGTGCTCACGCCGCGCGCAAGCCACGCTGCGTTGGCTACCGCTCTGCTGGAGGCAGGGATTGATGTTTTCGTCGAAAAGCCGCCAACAGAATCTAGTGCTGATACACGAGCTTTGGCGGATTTGGCGGAGGAGCGGGATCGAATTCTCATGTTCGGATTCAACCGTCGCTATGCACTCCTGTACCAAAAGGCGAAATCGCTTTTCAAGGGAAAGCGCATTCAATCCTGTATTGTTGAAAAGCACCGGCCATCAGCTTTTCACACAAGCCTTTACAACAACTACCTGGAAGATACGATCCATCAGATCGACCTTCTTCGCTTTTTCTGTGGAGAGGCTCAGCCATTATATACAGCATTCGAACAGCAGGAAGATCATCTTCTCGGCGCGATCAGCATTGCCCATATCGAGGGGGGTGGGATGGGAATGGTGTTCACCAGTCTGCAAGCTGGTTCGTGGCAGGAAGGAGCCACACTCCACGGGGAAAGTCTTACTGTGAAGGTCGTCGCTTTTCGAGAGTTGTGGATCACGCGGGAGGATAGTGTGGAGGTCATTGGCCATGATCGACCTGGTCGCTGGATCCCGGATCTGCAGGAACGTGGCTTCCACGGCGCAATTGAGCATTTCTTTGATTGTGTACAAAGGCGAACGCGGCCTCTCAGTGATGGGTACGATGCCACACGCACGCAGGAATTGGTTGAGGGAATGGTGGTCTGCGCGGGTGAAGAATTGCGCATCACCCCAAACCCAAGGGAGATGAATGGATGAAACGCGCAATCGATGCCAATCGGAGCGACTTCGAGCGATTCACAGCAGGTGATCTAATTCAAGCCATCCGTCTTTCGGAGGGTCGCGTTGTAGTAGCAGAAGTGATCGCAGTAGCGCCTCCGCTTCTTGACAAAGTCTCAAATGTGGAATTGGCGACTGCTTTCGGTGCTGACTTCATCGTGATGAATTTCTACGATGTCACACATCCCCAAATCATGGGTTTCCCCAATGATTCGCAGAAAGATACGCAGGGGGGACATATATTTGGTGCCTTCCAAAGTGGGGAAGGGCGTACGCTGGGGGATGTAAAAGATTGGACTGGTCGCCCCGTAGGTTTAAACCTGGAGCCCATAGAAAATCCCGAGGTGATAGATGGGCAAGGGCGATTAGCGACGCCGGAGAACGCGCGGCTTGCGGTGGATCAAGGCGCGGATTTCATGGTCATCACCGGCAATCCTGCAACCGGTGTGACGTCAGAAGGGATTGCTCGGAGCATCGCCTCCATCCGCCGAGAGATTCAAGACGAAACGCTTATCCTCGGCGGGAAAATTCACGCAGCAGGCAGCTACGAGCCTGTCGTCACGCAAGATGACTTGAAGATGTACATGGATTCAGGTGCGAACGGTGTTGTGCTGCCTGCGCCCGGGACCGTCCCCGGAATGACAGTTGAAGCCAGTCGTGCCTTGGTGCAATTCGCTCACAGTCTCGATGCTATTGTCCTATCTGCGATCGGCACTTCACAAGAAGGAGCAAGCCAATCAACCATCGAACAAATCGCCTTGATGAGCAAGATGACCGGTGCAGATATGCATCATATCGGAGATGCGGGCACTATCGGCATTGCCGTGCCCGAAAATATCTACGCCTTCTCACTAGCCCTAAGGGGGAGGCGCCACACTTGGCATCGCATGGCAGCATCGCTGCGGCGATAGGTTAGAGAGGTAGTCTTACCGGGACCCCTTCTCGATCTGCTGAAGTATAGGCTGCTTCCAAGACCTCCTGCACCGCCATGCCCGCACGGAAATCAATAGCAGAGGGTTTCCCTTCCTGAATGCACTGCATGAAATCGTAGATTGAAGCTAGATGGGCATCACTCATCAAACCTTGCGAATATTTACCGCTAGGCCAGAGTGCCTGAATGGGGCGTTCACCTTCAGGAGTCGGTGCCTCAATCGCGCCATCGGACCAATACCCTTTTCTAAGATCGTGGAAACGAACGGCGTAAGGTCGAGCGATGTGGAAGTTCAGTGTCCCTTGGCTACCAAAGATTTCGAAGGATGTCGCCTCAGCTGCGCCAGCGGCCATGCGGGTAACCTCAATGTGTCCTATCGCGCCAGAACCTAGCTCCAATCTGCAATGAGTCCAATCGTCCACATCTACGCTTTCGCGCACATCGGAACCTTTCGATGCAGGGCGTTCACGGATAAATGTCTTCATAAGGGCAGATACGCTTGTCACTTCACCCAGTAGATAGTGCGTAAGGTCGATGAGGTGCGCGCCTAAATCTGCGAATGCGCCTCCTCCTGAATCTTCGTTTCGTAAGCGCCACGACATGGGACGCAGCGGATCCAGGTAGCTGCTGTGGAACATGTGCGCACGAAAATTAAGCACCTCACCTATGGCCCCTGCTTCAAGTAAAGCCTTCATCTGACGGACTGCTGGAAGGTAGCGTAGAACGAAAGCTACATGGGTCAGCACACCGGCCTTTTCAGCCGCATCAACCATAGCCCTCGCCTCGTCAAGGCTCATCGCCAGAGGTTTCTCACAGTACACGTGACAATTTTTAATCAACGCCGCTGCGACTTGTTCGTGGTGTAGGACATTGGGCGTGCATACGTCCACAAGGTCGAGTTGTTGAGCGAAGAATTCAGCGGGATCTTGACTGCAGACTTCGAAACCCACTTCATCCATAAATGCCACTTCGGTATCCAGGCGTGAGCGGAGGACAGCCATCAATTTGGCCGTAGTCCTCGGTTTGCTAAAACACAATGGGATGTTTCGATAGGCTGTCGCGTGGATCTTGCCAATGTATCCGAGACCGATTAATCCAACCTTCAACTCATCAGGCATGTTCCTAAACTCCCGTTTATTGAAACGAGCATCGCTCTCTCGTTTTTTATGACGATTTGTCCATTCTTATACTTTCCCGTTCCAGGTTTCTTAGTTCCGTGCCTGTTAAAAGGAGCGCGAAGATTGGGAGAGGAACGTGGAAGTTAAACTTGTAGCAGTCCTTTCCATCTTCACAGTTAGCAGGGGAGGATTTGTGTCTCCTTTGGAGTCAGGTCTGATGACGTTCCACTTATGTTAGAGATTGTTATAGACGATCTCTCCTTTAACCATGGTTAGGTATATGTTAACATCTTCATCGATAACAGTGAGACTGGCATCCTTCCCTTCGGCAAGGCTTCCCAGGCGATGGGCAAAACCCATTGCACGAGCGGGATTGAGAGAAGCCATTTTCACTGCATTCGGGAGCGAGATACCAACTTCTGCATACATATTCTTCACGCACTGATTGAGTAACACTGAACTGCCGGCGAGCGTCCCGTCTTCAAGAGTAACCCGACCATCTTTGATATACACGGTGAATTCGACGGACTCATAGGTGCCGTCTGGTAGACCGGCTCCCATAATTGCATCGGTTATCAGCACCACGCGATCGGTCCCCACGCAGCGGGTAAGCGCTTTCATCGCGCCAGGATGGACGTGTATCGTATCCGCGATCAACTCAGCCGTTATTTCATCAGAGCTCATGATCGCCCCGAATACCCCTGGTTCACGGTGGTGGAAACCTCGTTGGGCATTGAAGGTGTGCGTCACGTGCGTAAAATCAGAGTGTAGTGCAGCAGTCGCTACGTCGAATTCAGCGTTCGTGTGGCCCATGGCAACCACGACACCCTCTTTTCGAAACATGCCAGCAACCTCGTTCGCGCCGGGCAATTCAGGCGCAAGGGTCATCTGGCGGACCCACCCCCGTCCTGCCGCTAGAAAAGAACGCGCCTCTTCGATGACCGGGTCACGGAGCCACGTTGGATTAAACGCGCCCTTTTTCTCGCGGCTGAGGAAGGGACCCTCAAGATGCATGCCCAATGGTTCAGCGCCGGACACACCTTTTTCGAATAGATCAGCATATGCCTTGATGATCTTCACTAGTGAATCTGCATCTGGAGCCGCGATGGAGGGCAAGAATCCAGTGACACCATTTTGAGCGACCCAGTTTGAGTATTCTGCTAAATCCTCAGCAAGACTATCGAGTACACCGAAAGCGACCCCATGTCCACCGTGTACATGCACGTCGATGAATCCAGGCACGACTATGCGGCCGCGCATGTCAAACTGGAGTCCTTCAGTCCGGGGCGAATCTTCCATAGGTCCGATGTAGGTGATCTTTCCTTCGTTTGAGACCACGATAGCGTTTCGTCTGAGTGTCTCTGTAGGGGTGAAGATGGTCGCGTAATTTAATGTAATCGACATGATTAAGCCTCTTTTCCTTGGTGAGTGAGCAGGAGACTCTTGGAAAGATCCTTCCAATGAGAAATTTGGGTCTGGGTTCCCTTGAGATTATCCCGCCTATGGGAGAGATGTACCTTATCAAAGCTGTAAGTATCTTACTCCTCGCTTTCGAGCCATGTCAAGAATCTGAGGTCGCAAGGGTCGTTCGATGTTTCATTTCTCACAACAAATCGCCCGGGGCACATTTTGCATGCAGGAATCCGAGGGAGGATGATCGCTCATGAAACGGGAAGATGTGTTTGTTGAATCACTATCGTTACTTGCCCTTCATATTTCTACAACGCTATAATTCATTGACCTGTCGCGATCCTTAGATCCTCACACATTGGTACGTTATGGATTTGAATGACGTTGCCCTGGGTACAGAGATTTACCGAGAGATTTGTTCACAGCCCCATGCATGGGGTGAATTGATTCCGACTATACTCGCTCAATCCAGTGAGATACGGGCCTTTTTTAATGGCGTGTCCCACATCGTCTTGGGGGGTTGTGGTTCAGGGTTAAACGCAGCACGTTATGGGGCGCCTCTCCTGCAGATGAAGTGTGAGGTCATGGCTCAGTTCGCGCCCGCAATCGATTTAACGATTTTTCCTGAAACAGTCCTCCGCCAGAGGGAGGATGCCGTGGTCATTCTCCTTTCTCGCTCCGGCCGAACTACGGAAGTTCTCCAAGCGCTTGATGCGATGCATGTAAGGGGTATCCCGGTGCTCGCCATCACTTGCATGGGGGGAAGTCCCTTAGCGGAGGGCGCTGATTACACTCTGATTCTCGATTCTGTCCAAGAAAAGGCGGTGACGACCACTCGATCGTTGACGGGGATGTTAATAGTGCTTCAATTAATTGCCGCGTTGATCTCGGATGATCAGGCATATTTGGCATATTTACGCCGGCTGCCCGAGCTGTGCGGGTCCCTCCTGGGGCAAGCGGAGGCAATTGGAAGGGAAATTGGAAGTAGGACTGATCTTGTAAAGTATGCCTTCATGGCGAACGGTCCAAACATAGGTGTGGCGCACGAAGCGCAGCTGAAAATTAAAGAGACAACTTGCCTGCCCGCAGACGCCTACCCCATGCTCGACTTCCGACATGGACCGCAGGCAACGGTATCCTCTGATATGCTCATTGTAGCGTGCGCCTCCAGACGGGGTCAGGATCAGGAAGAGAGCTTGATCCATGATATGCAGGATAAGGGCGCAGTGACTTGTGTGCTCTGCGACCAAGCCAGCAATGAACTTCGAGCTCATGCAGATTACCTGCTTGAATTCCGAACCGGCGGGGACGATCTCTCAGTGGGTCCACTTTATCTACCGCCAATACAATTTCTTGCATGTTATCGATCGCTTTCGCTCGGTTTGAACCCGGATCAACCCCAGAATCTTGCTTATTGGATTGACACATCTGTGTAGTGCTGTGTCGAGTTATCTTCAAATCAAAGGTGGAATCTGCGCCTTAATTAGCTTGTGAGGCTCAGTGTATCATCCTGGACTGGAGGGGTGACAACGAAGATAGGTGACTATGACCAAGAAGAGAGCATTATCAAAAACCCAATTGGATGATGGGAAGAAGCTCGCCCGCGAGCTCTATGATTGGAGCATTCGCGAACTCGAAAATCCTGATCCGACAGAACGGGAACAATTAACAGGGAAATATCCCCGCTTATCTAAAGCACAGATTGAGGATGTCCTTCGTCAAGTTGTCGAAGCCAAGCAGGTTCATCAAGAACGGGTTGGTTGGCAAGCCATCCCGCATGATATCGCAGTCTT
The DNA here is from genome assembly GCA_034430395.1 of Anaerolineales bacterium. Taxonomy (GTDB): domain Bacteria; phylum Chloroflexota; class Anaerolineae; order Anaerolineales; family E44-bin32; genus E44-bin32. Next base: position 27,660 of record DAOUEQ010000101.1, read on the forward strand.
GGTTCTGGTCTTGCTCACTGCAATCACTGATTTACAGACCGCCGTCATCGCCTGCATTGCTATATTGGTCCTGCTGGAGAGTGTGTTCCAATTTACATTTAATCGAAAGCTGTATCGTCCACTTAGCACCTTGGTTTGGTTAACCTACCCCGCCTACATCGCTTTCGGGTATCTTCTCTATCGCATGGGGTATTCCATCCTATGGATTGTCGTCGGTACCCTCCTGGCATCTCTAGGGACGTATGTGCTCGGCGCGATATCACGCCTTCCGATCCGGCTTATACTCGAGAGCAGGGCAAAGGGAAGGGAGGAAGGATTGCAGAAGCGGAAGGGTGTAGGGGATATCGATCAATCCTGAGTCGAGCTAGGTAGTTGTATTGGTTTTTCAATTCATACAGTTCTACCCCACATATGCGATTACCATCGATTGGATCAGGCATTGAGGTACAAGAGATGCCTAGGAAGCACCTTCCACTTTCTGCCAAGAGACGTACGCGAGCTATAAAAAGAAAATCGGCAGCCCCTTTTAGGGCTGCCGATAAGATTCTCGTTGATGAGGCATGGACATTAGGGCTCTCGCCACTTTGAGAGTAAATCCATCCAAGTGGTGAATTCAATAGCGTCGATATTCTGCTCTTTGCAATACTTTGCTAGCCAATCTTTTGCATAGAGGAGATCAACTCGCCCGATCACATCGGTGTCACTTCTACCGTCTCCAACGTAAATAACCCTCGCGCCTCGATCATAATATTGTTTTATGATATTGGGTTTGCTGACGCCGCGCGTCGGAGTTTCCTTGTGGAACCAAGGGAATTCGAAGCGAAATCCATCCCCTTCAAATCGTATCCTGTTAGCAAAGATCGGAATCCCCGAGATCCCGTGTCGCTTTAGAAGATAATCGATGTACCATTCCAATCCGTCGCTCACAATTGCGACATGGAACCCATTCTGCTCGGTAAAATCTAAAAAGCGGTGAAAGCCCTCATCAATTCCGATCTCTCCTAGTGCCCGTTCCATTTCCTCCTTGCTGCTTTTTACTGTAGCAAACGTGGAGCGGATCTCCTCAGATGTTGTGATCTCGCCTGTCTCCCAGCGATACGCATACTCCATCCCACACGCGGCGAAACGCTCATAAAGGAATTCCATCGTTTGAACGGTGGTAATGGTGCCATCAAAGTCACATAGGATGGCAATGTCCTCATCTTTAATAAGCTCCATCCGTTGCTGGACTCCTAGGTAGACTTCGGCATTTTTTGTCGCAACTTGCGTGCCCACGCGTCCACGCTTTCTTTGCTTTGCACATGTTCTTCCCATTCCTCGCCGGCTTGTACTTCCGCGGCCATTGCAGTACGCACTCGCCGAGGGTGTTTTTCTACCCATCGAATCCATGTTGGCTGGACGATGGCGGGTGGTTTCACTGACCACCACACGCAAACCAGGGCAAGCAGGATCATCCCTCCGAAATACAGGTAGTAGTTTGACCCTAGTTGTTCTTGGGCGAGGTTTTGATAAGGATAGAGGAAGAAAACGATGCCGAGAGGAAGGTAAGCGTAAACACCGCCGCGTGTCCGCCAATACCAACCCTTCCAATACCCCAAGCGGACGAATACCCAGGCGATCGCGAAACCAATGCCAATGAATTTCAACACCAGATTTGTGTCAAAGTTGAACATCTCAGGCCTCCTGCAGCAATGCTAAGGTTCGTTCCGTAATCATCGCCGCCACATCTTTGCGATAGGGGCTGATCAGCGCCTCATAAGTCTCCGACTCAAAGGCCTCCATATCAGGGAAGTATCCCACTTCATCGTTAGCATAACTGACCACGGCAGTGTGGGCAAAGGGGCTTTTCGCTTTGATCTCGAGAACGGTGCTAGTGAATGGCTCACCAGGCAGTCCAATGAGGGATAGACCATCGATCTTCAGGAGATGAAGTTGGGTGCGGATTTCATCCTTCCCTCCAAGGGCTTTCGCCATCTCTGCTTGGCCGACAGCACCTTGCCATTGTGTGAAAACTCGGCGGATATCCCCATGGCTTGCTCCGGATGATTTCAATATTTCAAGTTCCTCCGCCAGGAGCTGTATCTTTGTTTGCATCTCTTTTACATCGGGGAATTGGCGCAGAGGGAGCTTCATTTCTTCGAGTCGATGAGCGATCAAAACATTCCTTTGTGTTTCGATCTCGTGCATAACCTTGAGCACCTCGCCAGCGAGTATCCGGCCAAGCCGTTCCATCTCAGAGAACGTTTGCTCCCGTCGGGTGAAGCGGGTGCTTACGTCCCCTGATGAACCATTGGTAAATAAAAATGCCGTTTCGGGGTAGATCATCCTCAACGTATCCGCAGTCACACCCGGGAAGTCGGCTGAGAGCAACAAATTCTCATGCCCCATTACCGTAGGATGGCATCCAAAGTTCATGACAACAGCGAGGGGTTCACCATCTTGATTATCTAGCCGCAAAACGATGACCTCATCATCGAAGGGACCTCCTTCAGGGTCATTCCTGTTGCTCCCTACGCCGTTAACATGACCGCAGGCAACACCTAGGCTGGCGGGTTCGAGATGGAGCTCAGCCTGTTCCGCCGCCTGGATTAGTTTTCGTTCAACGGTCCGTTGGAATTCTGGATCAGAGTGGGTTCGCAATCCGGGTACGTCGGGTAAGAAACCCGCGGGTCCTGAGTGTGTGTGGGAACAAGCGAGCATAACACCGCTGGGTGATAGGTTGATCGCCCTCCCGATACTTGCACGGATACGATCGGTGATAGATAGACGGACTCCCAACAAATCCAGTGTGATGAGCGCAGCACGCTCGTTCCTCGCTTCGAGCAGGAGAAGGTGTGCGAAAAGGGAGTCGTGTATACCCTGGCTGACCCCTTTCCGCTCCCCGTACCCCTCCATGGGTGAACCTATGGAAGGGGTAATATCGACTCGAATAACACTAGCACGAAGGTCTTCGATTTTCATAACCCCTCACCAGATTTTAATCCGCCCCCAGTAGCGATCCATGAGAGGTACATTAACATCCTCATGTCCATCGAGGTTGCCGCTCATGAAGACAGGTGGAGCGATTCCCCGTTCGAGCAAATTCTGGATGGACTGGACGATGATCGCGTGGATGATGAACATTCCTGCCACTCCTGATCCTGGGCCGACCGGTTGAGCTAAACCGTCGAGGCTCAGCAGGCAGTCTCCTTTTGGACAACCGTTGTCGATAATCACGTCAGCCAGTTCGTACAGTTTCTTGCCGCTAGAATGGCGTGAGGTCGTACCCCTGGAGTGTTCCAGGGAGGTAATCGCGATCACTTTTATCCCACGCTGTTGGGCGATGTCAGCCATTTCGATAGGGGCAGCGTTCCGCCCGGAGTTCGATACAATGATAAGCGCGTCCTTGGGTGAGAGGCGGTAGTAATTCAGAATGATCTCAGCCATCCCCTCGATGCGCTCCATGTACTCGCTTTTCACCACGTGCTGATTGCCCGTGAGGCTCGGCTCAAGGATTGCATCGACAGGCGCAAGACCACCCGCTCGTGCCGCAACGTCTTCAGCAATCATATGGCTGTGCCCCGTTCCAAAGGTATAGAGGATGCCGTCCCTCGCCACCGTCTCCGCAACAATATCGGCCGCCTTCAAGATAGCATCCATCTGTGAATCTATAATACCCAACAGGGTACCTTGAACCTTGTCGGCGTATGCCAAAGCTTGATTGGTCATTGTCGTCTCCTTTGAGAGTTAACGAGCCATGATTCTGTATGTAATTATCGAGCTAATAAACGGAGTCGAATTGGATCGATAGGATGACTTTGCTGGTTACGAGGCAAGCGACCAAGTGTGAAACACACGAAACACCGTAGTGCTTAGACTCCCGGCAGACGATTGTATCGGTTCAATTCGAGGGGAGCTAGTGATTATTTGTCTTCAAGCCATTCAGGAAAAGATTTCTCGATCGTAGGCCAGAATTCCTTCGTGGGATCGTCTGGCATCATACGACAGGTGATTTTCACACCCATTTCATGCGCTTTTTGCATGGCGCGCACACTTGTGTCAGTTAGGAATACAGAATTGGACAACTTCTTCGAGCCGCGCACAAAGGCTTGGTTGCCCAGGTTGATCTCATCCATCTCGAGCCCACGTTCAAGAAGGGCAACACCATCTTCAGGGAATTTAGCGATAATAAAGATGCCCTCGTCCTGTGCCTCAGGGCTATTACAGTATTCAACAGTCTCGTCGAGCGAAAAGACAGAGACTTCTGCCCCGATCGGAGCGACGGCTTTCAGCAAAGTAACCTGGATGGGATCTGATGCTACTTTATCATTGGTGACGATAATGCGATCAATTTTATACCGCGCGTTCCACGAGACCAGGATTTGACCATGGATTAGGCGATTATCCATGCGTAGGTGTCGAAAATGCATACGGAAACCTCCTGTTACAGCCAAGTAGGGGATTCGATGGATCTTACGGGTTGAGGATCTCCGTTAGATCTTTGATGCCTATCATACCTGCATTTTTAGCGATATCGATTAGTTCTTGAATTGAACTCCCATCTCGCTGAACAAGTGTCTCGGCAAGCATGGGGAGACTAACTCCAGTAACCACACCTATATTATCCTGCTGCATGGCGATCCGCGCGCTGGCGTTGAAAGGGCTGGCCCCGGGCAAATCTACCATGATAAGTGCACCCTGACCTGAATCCACCTGAGAGACGGCTTTCGTTACACGCTCCATCAGACCTTCTACATCATCCATTTCTTGAAGATGGACCGGCACAAGCGCCTCTTGCTCACCTACAATCATCTCTGCAGCTTCGATGAGGCCAGTTGCCATTCTACCGTGGGTGACGATTACAATCCCAACCACAATTCCTCCTGGTATAGCCCTATTATATCCTTCCGGCCTCTTTTAAGTCGCTTGAGCCAGAGACCAAAGGCAGGAATGTCCAATACACCGAAGTCCACTTGTGAGAATGTCGGTTCACTCACAGTTTCAATGGATGTGTGATTCCTCCTTGATTCTAAAAGAAAAACCTCGGCGCCCATGCCATATCTTTATAGCGCTCCATCAATTCCGCGTTGTGCTCATCTGAACCGTCAACATTAGCGCTTATGAAAATCGGAGGCGTTGCGCCTTTATCGAGAAGATACTGGATGGCCTCGACCATCACTGCGTTCATGATCGTTGCACCAAGGACAGTCGAGAGGGCCCCGGCTTTCACGGGCAGCCCTTCAAAGCTGAGGGCGGCATCACCTTCGGGAGTACCTGTATCGAGGACCACATCTCCCACCTCATACAGTTTCTTTCCACTGGAATGGCGGGAATCGACACTCTTCGAGTGCTCGAGCGAAGTAACCACGATCACCGCTAACCCTCTATCTTTTGCTCCTATCGCCACCTCTATAGGTTCGGGGTTGCGTCCAGAGTTTGAGATTACGAAGATCGCCTCGTCCCGTTGGATCGGATATTGTTGGAGAAGAGTCTCGCCGTATCCCTCTAGACGCTCTATCATGCCCCATGTGGGATCGGGTAGATGGAATACAGGAGCCAGCCCCCCCGCGCGCTCGCTAATCTCGCGTGCGAGGAGCTGAGAATGGCCACTGCCAAAAGTGTAAACATGCTTTCCTTGCGCAATAACATCTCCCACGATGCGGGCCGCAGCCTGAATCGCTTCTCCTTGATTTTCTTTCATTAACCGCATTCGCTCGAGTGCGACATCTAAATATGTTTTGTACATGTTCTTCTCTCTCTCGATGGGAAATTGGGGTTCTATTAGAAAGGGTAATTGGGAGAATAAATACTCCCAATTACCCTTTTGCGTATGGGATCCAGATGTCCAATGGCTCTTGGTTAGCCCAGGATTCCTAGCGCACCGCCGATGAAGCCAACTGCGGTGAGAAGGAGGATAACCTGGATTGGGCTCCAGTTGCGTTTGAGCAGCCAATAGGCTAACCAGGTGATGAGCAGCGGCAGCATGAAGGGTAAGATGGCGTCCAATTGCGCTTGGATGTTGACCACCTGTGTCGTCATCTCGCCCCGCACCTCAACATCCCGAGCCCACTCCCACGATGTGGACATCTTAACGATGGAGGGCGCGAAGCCGCCGATCACGATCAAACCAACGATCGTAGCGAGTTCGGTGACGCGAGAGATCATCCCGCTTCCGAGCTGAGCGATCAGGTTCGAACCCTGGTTGTAAGCCCAGAAGAACTGCCAGTAGCGCACCGCAAAGTATGGGATGAGCACGAGCAGAATCACCAAGATTGGCCCCATAACATTGCCACTAAGGGCCATCACTGAGCCGATGCTCATGATGATGCTGTTGTAAAGCGCCCATACAATGGTGTCGCCAACACCAGCCAGAGGACCCATCAAACCAACCTTCAAACCCTCGGTGGTCTCTAGCGAAGCCCCTGCTTCCTCCAGCGCCGCATGTGCACCGAGGATCAAAGGAAAGCCGACCACGGGGTTGGTGTTGAAGAAGTTAAGGTTAGTGATGAAAGCTTCCTTGAACTCCTCCGGATCGGGTCGTGTCTTGCGAAGGATCGGCAGGATCGAGGCGCAGTAGCCAACAGACTGCATACGCTCATAGTTCCAGCCGAGCTGATTGAGGAATATGTAGCGCCAGAATGCCTTCATGAGGTCGCTACGAGTGAGCTTCTTCTCCATAGCAGTGTCCATTTCAGGCCTCCTGTCCGCGATACTTAAGCTGCTGGTAGACCAAACCAATTGCCACACCTGCTATTGCGATGCCGACGAGAGGCATCTTCAGGTAGGCGAACAGCACAAAGCCAATCAAAAGGAAGGCAGGGTATGTGCTCACGGGTAGGATCTTCAGCAACATGGCAAAACCGAGCGCCGGAAGGATGCCGCCGGCTACGGAGATGCCTTGGTTAAACCAGGGATTGTTCTCGAAGAAATTGGAGACCGCGACTACGGCCGGTTGACCATATGCGACTGCCAGGAAAACGGGAATCGCGCGCGAGAGTCCCCAGATCAAGTGGCTAGTCCACACCATCATACGCATGAAGCCTTTTTCGTCCCCTGCCTCTGCATAGGCATCGGCGCGGTGAACGAAGAAGAAGTTCAAGAAGCGCTGGAGGATATCCACTTGTGTGAGTAAGAGCGCCGCAGGTATTGCTAGTGAAATTCCGACCTCAAAACCACCTTCCTTGCCAAAGAAGGTGCCAAGGATCGCACCAACGGTGAAGTCCGGGATTGTGGCGCCGCCATACGTGTAGACACCCAGAGCCATGAGCTCTAGGGTGCCACCGATAAGCATGCCGGTTTGGACATCACCCACGATCAAGCCAGCACCAAAGCCAGCGATGAGTGGTCGGAATCCCAGGAAGAACACCGGGCCTAGGATGTCGTATATGCACAAGTAGGCCCAAAGCGCCAGAAGTAAGGCTGTAAGCATTATGTGCTCCCTCCTAAGATTTACCTATTAGTAGAGATGAATCATCGGATACTCAAGTAGAACATTACGCTTTTCTTCTTGTCTATTCACCTCCTCTCATTGCTTTCAACTGTCTGGATTCCCTACGCCCCCTGACCTACAACGAAGCCAATCTAACATCTTGGTGAGGTCGAGGGACGATCACGCCAAAGAAAGGTGAAGAGTGGAACCGTGATCTCAAACCTAATTTGAGCAGTCAATCACTCGTTGCAGTATTAAAACCCCTAACAGATCAAATCGGTGCGCATGAGCAATCTGCTCAATATCTGTATGGCGTTTCGAATCAGCAATTGATGAGTTCCCTGCAGCGTCGTGCGCGATTTTCGATTGGGGTAACCATCTTGCGTACCTCCATTCGTGAAGATGGTTACCACCTTTGTTTTCCTATAGTTTAGGATAAGGTGTCAGGTGACCTAAGGCGCTCAAATAGTACCAAAGTTCTACATAAACACATCATCTCAATAGGTTAATGATAGATGAAGTGATTTAAAAACAGTCTACGCTTCTCCTAAGCCGTTGTCAATCATTAATGCTCCACTACACCCGATTTCATGTCCGCTCGTTAGATTGAGAACTGGAGAAGGGCTAAAGAAAGCCACTGAGATCGTGAAAGAGGATTTACGCCGAGGGCTTACTTTAAGAGTCCTGACTTTGATGTTCAGCCACTTAAAGAAGGATGAAGCCCAAATCCTCTCGAAGGTCCTTGAGGCTCGCATAGGAAGCGTAAGCCCCTTCGAAAGTCGCACCCTCCAGAGCTGTATTAGGGACGGCGACGGCCCGCATCCCTGCACTTAGAGCAGCCTGTAATCCGAGTGGTGAATCCTCAATGGCGAGGCAATGCGTTGGCTCGCAAGAAAGTCCTGCTGCTGCAGCCAGATAAATATCTGGGGCGGGTTTCCCTCTCTGGACTTGGTCAGCGGTGACGACGACATCAAACAAGTCAGCACCTTCGATTGCACCAAGTGCACGTGTAACATAGTTTTTTGGGCTATTCGAAGCTACTCCAAGGAGCTTATCTCGTTCGCAAAGTTCTCTGATCAGGCGGAGAAGTCCGGGCATAGTAATCTCCTCACGTCCAATGACTTCCATCAGGCGTGTACTGTGAACTCGCATGATCTCATCGGTATTCAAGGGTAGATCACTTTGTCCTTTGACGTACGCTGCAGAAGCTTGCGCATCCATGCCGATCATACTCTTGTATTGAGATTCGGAGATGCTGGTTCCGTACTCCGCCAAGAAATCACGCCAAACACGTAGGCTTATCTGCTCACTATCGATCATCAATCCATCGAGATCGAAGATGACCGCATGGATCATTCCCACATTCTCCATATATGCGTTATTATACGTTTTTCATTGGCGAGATATGAGGTGGATTACGATTTCCCTGATATTTGGAGTGAGAGAATCCTTTGAAAGGATTCGTATCTTTCCTCATCGACATTCCTCCTAGATTGGTTTGTGATCTTGCTGGGCTTCGGAACGTCAAATTGAAGACTCCCGATCTGTAAAGGAAAATAATTGAGGTGATTGTTATATATGATCGCTAATAAAGCAGGACCTTACCCGTCGCTATACGAGAATATTCGCGAATTGTCACTAAAGCTAATCGCGATTGATGTCGATGGAACGCTCCTTGATTCTCAGCTTCAGCTTCGGGAAGAGGTTCGTAAAGCCATCAAAGATGTGATGAACAAAGATCTCTTAGTCGCTCTCGTATCTGGGCGACCGAGGTGTGGTGTCCTTGAGCTATTGGAGCAGCTCAACTTGAATGCTCCAGACATTACATCTGGAGGCGCTTTCATTTACGATCCTCATAGGGATCATGTTATCGCTTACACTACCCTTCAGCCTGAAACAACGCGCTCCGTGGTCGAGATTGCGCGGAGAAGCGGTGCGGCGATCTTCCTTGGATCCTCGGAGAGGATTTTCTATGAAGCTGATCCTGTAATCCTTGATCATACGCCATCCGTTGCTCGGGCATATCTTCACCATACTGATGACATTCTCCGGGATTCGGATCTTCGACCAGGGAAAATCACTTTAGTTGGAGAGCCAGATGTGTTGAGGAAGTCGGAAGATGCTTTGAGAGCGCTTCAACAGCCTCCCAATCTGACATATTCTGGAGCTACATTCCTGGAGATCAATCACCCTGATGTGAGTAAGGGCTCTGCACTTAAAAGGCTTGAAGGGTATTTAAACATTCCCTTGGATGCGGTCCTCGCGGTCGGCGATTCACAGAACGACATAAGTATGTTCAATGTCGTGGGTTATGCAGTGGCCATGGGAAATTCACACGAAGGGGTCGCTAAGCATGCTGACTTCGTCGCACCCTCAAACGACGAAGAAGGGCTCGCATGGGTTTTACGACAAATAATTATTGCCAGTTGATCCTATGCAACGGTTGAACCAGTCCGTCGGGAGCAAATCACTCCCACAGGTCCAAGAGAAGGCATACCTATCATGAGCGGAGAGATTCTTCAACGCGAGATCTATGAACAGCCGGATGTGGTTGCACGCTTTTTGGCTTGCGAGCATGACCATATAGAAAATATCGCCCAGCGATTGCGTGGGAGATTCCACTATATGGTCATCGCAGCACGTGGGACTTCCGATAACGCAGCAAGGTATGCAAAGTATATTTTTGGCGCCCATAATCAAATGCCGATCTCACTGGCCACTCCCTCTTTGTTTACGCTATATCGACAACCACCTGTGATGGACGGTGCATTGGTCCTTGGCATTTCGCAATCTGGTCGTTCACCGGACATCCTATCAGTAATCCGCGAAGCCCATGATCAAGGTCAACCCACGCTTGCTATCACCAACGACCCGGATTCACCGTTGGCGATGTCTGCGGATGATGTCATCCTGCTGAATGCGGGTCCAGAGAAAGCTATCGCTGCAACGAAGACCTATACCACGTCATTAATGGCTCTGGGATTACTCTCATCCCACATGACTGAAGACAAAGTCAGGCTGCGGCAATTACAGGAGCTGCCGGTGCTTCTTGAGAGAACCCTCGATAGTAATAGCGTGATCTTGGAGCAGGCATCCCGGTTCCGGACCAAGGACCATTATGTTGTGATAGGGCGTGGATATAACTATGCGACGGCATTCGAAATCTCCTTGAAGATAAAGGAACTTACACAGACCCTTGCCGAGCCATACTCCTCTGCTGATTTTCTTCACGGTCCGATTGCTTTAATCCATCCCGGTTTTCCGATAATCATCATCTCCCCGCATGGATCGGTTTTCGAGAACCTTGGAGAACTGGTAGAGCGGCTGAAATCGCTTGAAGGGGAGTTGCTCATCATTAGCAACAATGAGGAATTATTGGCTGAGGCTCACCTCGCCATGCCCATTCCATCTGAAGCGCCGGAGTGGATTTCCCCGTTACTTACTGTACTGCCGGGACAACTCTTCAGCCTTGGTCTGGCACGTGCACGCGGATTGGATCCCGACAACCCGAGGGGTTTGACAAAAATCACCGAAACTTGGTAGCGGTCAATCCCTCTTTGGGTTTTGATGCAGTGGGAATGGTTCTATTCCGTTGTTAGCCAGCCCTACCCGCTGTTAAACCTTTGAGAATACCCATAAACACGGAGAGAGAAGTGAAAAAGTTTATGTTTCTGCATTTCGGATTTGAAAAACCCACCCCAGAAATCATGGAGGCTTGGGAGGCTTGGTTTGAATCGATCTCCGACAAGCAGGTTGACCGGGGCGGTTTCAGTGGTGGTCGAGAAATCTCGAAAAGTGGAACCAGGGACCTACTATGGAATATGGAATCCATTACTGGTTACAACATCATCGAGGCGGAGAGTCTTGATGCTGCGGAGAAACTTGCCCAAAGCAATCCATTTATTGCGAGCATTCGAGTATACGAAGTGAGGCCGATGTAGAGTTGTTTATTACTCAGAGATTTCTACTCGTCAATTCGACAGGAGACTCTGTGCCCGGCGAGGAAGCCTCGTGCTTGCTAATAAATCGCTGTAGCTGCAGTTGAACTCAGGGATTATGCATCGAGATGGATGGAGAACATCGTATAAGTATATGGGCGCGAGGAACATCCACACAAGAATTCCAATCCAGTCCAAAAAAATTGGGAAGTTAGATCAGACGATTGTAAAAAAACCGCCAGGAAACCCTGGCAGTTTTTGGTCGGGGCGGGCGGATTTGAACCGCCGACCCCTTGCACCCCATGCAAGTGCGCTACCGGGCTGCGCTACGCCCCGAACACATCCGATTATAGCGCGCTGAGGGGGTTCCTTCAAGGTACGGATAGTAGGCTCCCTCGTGGCGCTCATCCAACGAATCACGACATGATTGACACTGGCAGGGGGATCCTGTGCGGTTTTTAAGGTTTACTGAATTCAGCCATGATGCGCACGGTATGACGGACTCCGGATAAGAAGTGGTCGATGACGATGTTCTCGTTCGGCGCGTGGATGTTTGCCTTTGGGTAGCTGATCCCCGCGGTTGCTACAGGGACTTTTAAATCGTGTATGAAGGGGTGGTTGGGTCCGGAGCCGGGTGACATCGGCAGGATTCTCTGGGGTACACCATAGACATCTTCTGCCGTTTCGACGACTAGATGGAGGAAAAGATCGTCGAGGTCGGTCCGCGCGGGGTTTTCACCCGCCAGGTACGTGACCTCCACATCGTGGAAGCCTTCGTTATCTAGATGGTTCTGCAATTGCAAAACGACCTCTTCGGGATCTTGGTCGGGTACAAGGCGGAAATCAACCTTCGCGCTCGCCAGGGCGGGCAAGACCGTCTTCGATCTGGGGCCCTGGTAGCCTGCTGTAAGTCCACATATGGTGCATGTTGGACTGAATATCTCCTCCCGTAGCAGATCGACGCCGCCTTCGATATCCTTTAGAAAACCGCTCAAACCGTAAGTGCTGCGATACTCCTCAGCCCTATCGGGAAATTGAACTAGAAGTTCAAGATCACGTTTGCTCGGTGGTAGGACACGGTCATAAAAGCCTGGCAGGCGGATATGTTCGTTGGGTCCTTTAAGTGAGTTCAGCGCCCATATCAATCTCCAGGCGGCATTAGGGAAAATCGAGCCGCCTAACCCGGAATGGGCATCCCGGCTGGCAGATCTTATATTGAGTTCCACATAGCAGATGCCGCGCAGCCCGGCTACTTGCTGCGGTGTGCCCTCATGGTCAACCCCTCCGAATTCCCAAATACACGCGTCCGCAGCAAGAAGATCGAGGTTGTCGTTGATGAATTCGGGGAGGTTTGTGCTGCCGATTTCCTCCTCGCCTTCAATCAAGAACTTAACGTTGCAGGGAAGGTCGCCCTCACTTCCTAGAAAGGCGTCAATCGCCGCTAGACGGCAGAGGATATGACCCTTATCGTCGCTCACACCGCGAGCGAATATCTTTCCATCCCGTTCGGTCGGCTCGAAGGGCGGTGAATCCCAGAGTTCGAGTGGCTCTGGCGGTTGGACATCATAGTGGTTGTAGAAGATAAGCGTTCGATCCGCCCGACCCTTCCGCTCTGCGTAAACCACTGGGAATCCCTTCGTCGGCATGATCTGCACGTTAAAACCTCGGGCAAGCAGCAGCTCTGCGGTCAATTCAGCGCATTGCATCATGCCGATATTTTGCGCGGCAATGCTGGGCTGGGCGCATAGCCGCTTCAGATCGTCCAGGCTAGTCTGCAGATTGTTCTGGATTTTGTCATCGAGCGTTTTAAAATCAGCCATCGAATCCCTTACCCCTTTTCGTTTCTAGGATTATATCCGTGTGCAAAAACCTGCCAATCGATTGTTCCTTGATTCGAGAAAGGGTTCTATAATCCTGCTCATGGAGGAAATAATGCGAGTATTTGATATCTCTGTTCCTATTAGTCCGGATCTACCGGTATGGCCGGGGGATCCGGCGGTTGAGCTGGAGCGAATTGCCAATATTGCGGAAGGGGCCAACGCAAACGTCTCCCGTCTGGCCTGTGGCGTTCACGTTGGCACACATGTCGACGCCCCGGTGCATTTCGTTGAGGGAGCGGCGAGTATTGAATCGCTACCTCTGGATAGATTGCTCGGTCGGGCTTACGTCGCCGAGTTTGGCGAAATCGACGTCATCGACGACGAAACCCTCGATTCCGTAAATATACCTGCCGAGGTGAGCCGGCTGCTCTTCAAAACGCAGAATTCAGCCTTTTGGTCGGAAAGTCCGCATTCGTTCCATGAGGATTTCATCGCCATCGATGCCCGTGGTGCACAATGGCTTACCGATCGCGGGGTTCATACGGTAGGGGTGGATTACTTGTCGGTTGCGCCCTTCGGTGATAGTGTCCCCACACACACTATTCTTCTGGAAGCAGGGGTAGTGATCATCGAGGGTTTGAACCTGTCCGGTGTTGATGCCGGATGGTACAGTCTGTATTGTCTTCCATTGAAACTCGTCGGAAGTGATGGTGCCCCGGCGCGGGCGGTGCTCCTTCAAGAGGCGTAGGACGCCAGGCGGCGGAAAGTGAGGAAGAGATGTTTACAGGGTCAACGCTCATTCTAATTCTTGGGATCTTTCTCTTGGGGATTGTGCTCTTGCTCGGAATCAGGAGAGCATCCGGTTTTCGCACTCGATCTTCAGAGGCTTCACCTTTGGAGCGCTTAGAGCCGTTGCTCCCCGACGCGCATCTGGATAAAGGCGAGGAGCAAGCTTCTCCGATCAGCGAACAGATTGAGGGGATGGTTCGAAAACGGCTTGCTAAATACCCTGACCTGGCAGAGCAAATGGTTGACTTCGGCTCAGCGGCAGATGGATCGCTTGAGATCTGGATCGCCGACAAGCGGTACGTAAGTGTTGATGATATACCGGATGCACGCGTGCGCGAAGCAATTGCAGAAGCAGTGAAGGAATTTAACCCCTAGTCGACTTGGAGAACCGTATAAGATGCCCGCGCGAAAAGAACTAAACCTGGCCGGGATCTACCCTCCGATCTCAACACCGTTTACAGGACAAGGCGAGATAGCCTTCGATCACCTGTCCACCAATCTATCGCGCTGGAACGAATTGCCGTTGGACGGATATGTCGTGGGAGGGTCGAACGGTGAATTCGTGTCCCAGTCGTTTGAGGAGCGCGTGGCTGTGGTCAAGGCGGTCCGCGAGCAGATGTCCTCTAACCATCTTTTGATCGCCGGCGCGGGGATGCATTCGACCCGGGAGACAGTGGAACTCGCGCAGGCGATGGCGGCTGTCGGTGCGGACGCAGTGTTGATTGTGACGCCGAGTTACTATAAATTAAAGATGGACCTGCGCGCTCTGCGCGGTCATTATCGTGAAGTGGCAGAGGCATCCAGTGTGCCGGTGCTTCTCTATAATGTGCCCGCAAACACCGGTGTGGACATGGCCGCGGGGACGATCCTCGAGCTGGCGCAGCACCCGAATATCGTCGGCATTAAAGACAGCTCAGGCGACCTGTCAAAGATGGGATCGGTGGTTCATGCAGCCCCGGAGGGTTTCCAGGTGTTAGCTGGTTCGGGGAGTTTCTTTCTACCTGCCCTTGCCATCGGCGCCGTTGGGCTCATCGCTGCGCTGGTGAATATCGCCGCAGGTGATCTTGCCCGAATTCATGCGCTATACAAAGACGGGCAGATCGGCGACGCCCGAAATCTACAGCTAAATCTGATCGAAGCAAACAACGCGGTCACCTCGCGTTTCGGAGTGGCGGGACTTAAGGCAGCGCTTGATCTCTTGGGTTTCTATGGTGGACCGGTCCGCTCTCCGCTGCAGCCGCTCATGGTTGAAGAAAGGGAAGAACTAAGAAGCATTCTTGAACGTGCCGGTCTCCTCTCCGAAAACGATTAATTCGGGTTAACCCTCTCCAGACAACTAAAGCTGCCCCGTCTGTTCCCAGGATTTGAGCAGAACTTGATATTCAGGATCCTCATAGCGAGAGAGCTGGAACCACGGCGCGTATTGTGGCAGATCTGTGCCGGCGATGTGTTTGCTGAGCAGCTCCCCACAAGCAGGGGAAGCCATCAGGCCGAAGCCGGAAAGTGCACCGATAATCCAGGCGCCATCCAGGCTGAGGGGGCCCACAAGGGGGCGGTTTTCTTCAGTCTTGGTGTAGTAGCCACCATCTAACCAGGGTTTGGGAGGACGATCAAAGTAGGTCTCCAATGCCGGCAGCATGCGTGCCAGGCCTCGTAAAGCGATCTCAGGATAATTAGGATCATATGTAATCGGAAATGTTGGCTTAACCGGTTCGATATCATAAGTCCATAAGATCAGCACAATGGAGCTGTCCTGATGACCTTCCGGTCTTGCATGGACACCTTCGGGGAAAGTTTCGAGTAGATAGCGTGTTTCATCATCCTCCGCCAGGATCACTCGTTCCTCCTCCCGCCATGGCAGCTGGAGTTCATCTGACCAGATTAGCAGCGGGGCGTTTCGTGGGAAGACCCCGAGACGATCGTTGATTGAAGCCTTGATATGCAGTTCTGAGAACACTGGCAGATGCTCGTTGAGAAGGACTCCCACCGGTTTAATAAAGGGTCCAGCGGCATTGACGAAATTGGGAGTGTCGATTTGGATAACACCCTGCTTCGTCCGAGCCTGGACTGCTTGCACGCGTCCCCCTCGATGTTCAACGCGGTCGACATGTCCCTCAACTAACTGCGTCCCATGTTGGCGAGCTTGCTCGAGCATATATATCCCCAACTGTTGGGCTGAGAACCAGCCAGCACGACGAGGATGGATGACGGCGACAGTATCCTCACTCAAGTAGGGGAAGTATTCGCGGATTAATGCCTGATCCGTGATCAGGTCGGCGCCATCGGGTTGATCCCGGTACCCCTCCAGTTGAAGAACTTGATAGGCTGGCCCCACAGTTTGACCATCATGAATCCGCAGCGCGCCTGCGCCCAGAGACTCTGCTTCATGTGCGCGGGTTTTGTAATCCTCAATACGCGACGGGTCTGCTGTAGCAAAGAGGTAGCCGCGCCGGTTGAGATTGAAGCGGTTACCGCTCTCGTCGGCCAGATCTTCAAGGATGTCAATGCTGCGGTTCATCATCTGAACCATTGCGGGCCCTGGGCCAGGCCACCAATT